>CAYTTY010000033.1:0-45586 GCA_964440935.1 uncultured Ignavibacteria bacterium
GTAAATTGCACTGGCCAGATCGCGGAATCGGACAGAAATTATGCAAGTCACTCTAGTGTCGTGTCCCAGAAATACGTTTCATCAGTTTCTATAGGAATTCTACCCTGTGGCGTCACCCGACCTCGGGTGACGCCTTGTCCGGAAAGCAGATAGCCGTCACGCGAGGGCGCATGACGGCACGCGGCATGGAAGCAACTTCTTTAAGCTATTTCTGGGACACGACACTAGCTAGACTTCTGACAATCGCTATAACGGTGAGTCGACGAACTCGATGAATCGTCAGGGTGGGTTCAGATTCATCAGCCCTTAACCCGTTTCATCCTCTGGTCTATTCGGGACAATTGGTCGGATACTCCGTGCATGCACACGGATCACACGCCGGGTCACCGTTGAAGTAGATCAGGGTAATCAAGTAATTCAAATCGATTGTATCGACGGTTCCGTCGCAATTCAGCTCGCCGCGATTTACGCGAGGGCATCCGGGATCGACCGTGGGCTCCGGGCCATTGAAGAAGATGTATGAAATCAACATGTTCAAATCGACCACATCAATCAGACCATCACCCGATAGCTCCCCCGCCATACCACATGTATCTTGGGACGGATTCGGGTAGTGGGGACAATTGTCAGTCTCATCGGCAATACCGTCGCCGTCGGAGTCTTGGGGATCGGCCAGCGTGATTGTTCCTTCGGACCAGTCGCCGGTTGTTGTGCCACCGTCGGTGATGGCGCAGTACACATAGTACGTACCGGTATCGGCGTACGCCGTATTGATGATCGCAAAGCCCGTCGACGCATCAGTGTGCAACGTCGATGGAAGAATGATCTCGTTTCCATCCAGGACTGGCGAGTTATTCAGATAGACCGTTACCCACATATCGTCATTCTCGGCATCGCTGTGTGTCCATGTGGTCGTGTACGTTTCGACACCGTGGATAATCGTCGTATCCCCGGAAGGGGGATAAACCACGTCGATCACGGGCGGTGTGTTCGCGGGTGGATCTACGGTGAATGTGTACTCGGGTGACAAGGCCCCGTTGTAGCCATACACACGCGCGTAGTACCAGCCTTCACCGTACCCTTCCAACGAAATTGTTTCGGAATTGGTGATGCTCTGCGACGTTTTCAGAACGCCGCCGAATTCATCGAGCAAACGCATGTCGATGTCGCCCTGGTTGTGAATAAAGCTCACCTCAATGAAATCACCCGCTTGGCCGGTGTTGTTCATGTAGAAGCGAAATAGATCATCGTTGCCGGATTCGTGGAGCGTCAGTGAGTCAATAATACGGTATGGGTTGCATGGGCCGAGATGGGGGCTGTTCGATACGCCAACCGGACGGCTCATGACCTGAGACAGCGAATCATTCGGTTCAAAGGCGTCGGGATTGATGGGGTCGGGTTGCCCCACGACAACTTTCACGCGAGTGATGTTGTTTGTCTCATCCTTCTCGAGAATCTTATCATCGGGATCGGCTTCCGATTCGAGCCAGTACGTCCCATCGGGGACGCCGGTGATATCGATCCATTGATCGGGGAGAGTCTTGCTGTACACATCAAGCCACCCAACCGATAATCCCTGTACCGTTCCTGAGCAATTGAAGAACTGCCCGTCGGGATTGAAATTGGGAAGAGTATCATCGTAGATTGCGAAATCCGCGACGCAAAAACTGGTTTTCTCTCCTTCGGCGACGATGTCTCCAACACTGTCGCCGGGGAGCAATTCACGTAAACGATACTGCGACCAGCCTTCGAAATGGATGTGACTGTGGGTCTCGTGATAGATGAATAAACCGGCGAGCCGATCGGTGTAGGTTTCTTCGTCATTGTAGACACGCTGCATGACCTGCTGCGTTGAATCATCGATCGGTGGCAGGATGCCGTACAGATACAACTTGCCATCGCCGACATTCGGCGTCCCGTTCGACAGCCGCAGGTGCACACGCCCCGGCTCGATATGTGTCACGATGTCGTGATCGTAGAGATCGCTTTCGCGCACGATGATATCCGGAAGCAGGTCGGCCGCCGCCGTCAGTGCTGGCGCCAGCAGCACAATTCCAGTGGCTGCAATGAGACAGATGCGATTTATAGTCTGAGATCGACTCATGCGATTGCGTTGGCCCGAGTTGATGTGGAATGGTGGCCTCCGGCACTCCATGACGAAAGATAACCCCTGATTGCCATTAGACAAGATGAAAACTGTTGCGTTTTTTGCGCTTAGCGGGCGCGCACCAAAAGCAGTGTTTGGTCGTCGTCCTGGGGGACGAACTGACGCCGGGTGCCCGTGAAGCCCTCGTCACGGTGTACGTCCGCGAAGAAGCCGTGGCCCTGATGGACGTCTTTTGTCCATCAGGGCGAAGCGAAACTCACGATGGTTGAGCGGGAGTTATGCTTCCCCATCACAGTGGTGGTGCAGAGCCGGCGCGGCGAACGACAGGTGAGTTATGCTTCGCCCTGACGGCATAAGGCCGCCGTCAGGGCCACCTGTCACTTTGCATCTTCATACAGCCTCCCTCGTTCCTTATCCGCGCACTGCAATCAACACGGCTGTGATCACGTTCCTTGTCAAGCCGCAACCAATAGAAACACCCGGCAACGGTGGTGGTTAATCACCGAATGCCGGGTGCATACCGCTATGCCTATTGTTTACGTGTGCAAAAACGCCGGGCCGACCATTGGCTCCCACTTGAAGCCGTAGACAATCGTCCCTTCCGATTCGTTGGCGTTCAGGCGACGGAACCGTGCCTGCACGCGCCAGCCGGTGTAGTCGGTGTCCGGATCGGCACCGGTCAATTGCCCCATCAGACGCGTGTGATTGTCATCATCGCACTCGACAACGACCACGTGGTACGGACCGTTTAGAACCATCCAGCTCGGTACAATCCGCTGCACCGTATCGACAATCACGGTGCCGGTTTTTGGCAGTTGGATGTATTCGGGATCGGTTTCACCGGTTTCCGGGTCGATCTCACACGGCGGATAGACGACATGTCCGCTGGCGAACTTCGCCGCCTTCAAATGGTAGAGCACCTCAGAACGGCGCTTGATCCGCGGAGGAAAAATGGTCTCACTCATTTACGCACCCCCTCCAAGACTGTGGCGCCGCACATTGTGCCGATACCGCCAACGTTCATCGCCATGCCGACTGTCGGGTCCTTCGGAATCTGCCGCTCGGTCGGCGCTGTGCCGGTCAATTGCAAAAACAGTTCGCCGATTTGCGCGGCGCCGGTTGCACCCACCGGATGGCCTTTGCCTTTCAACCCACCGGAGGCATTGACCGGGTACTCGCCTTCAATCGCGGTTTTACCGTCGACCGTAGCGGGTCCGGCCTTGCCCGGTTCATACAGACCCATCGCCTCAAGCAGCATCAACTCGGCAATCGTGAAACAGTCGTGCAATTCGATCGCCTGCATGTCGGTTATCTTTTTGCCGGCTTCGTCGAGTGCGTGCTTCGTTGCTTTAACGGCGCCCGGCATTTCGTGAAGGACCTTGCGACGGTGCAGGAACATCTGATCCGACACCAACGCGCGTCCGATAACGCGGACATACGGTTTGCCCAGCGACTTGGCAACGTCCTCGCTGACAACAATCAATCCGGCGCATCCGTCGGTGATCGGCGAGCAGTCGAACAGCCGCAACGGATCGGCGACCATGATCGAACTCTCAACGATCTTCGGTGTGATTTCCATCTGGAACTGCGCGTGCGGATTCTTACTCGCGTTGCGATGGTTCTTCACCGCGACCGCGGTCAGCATTTCACGCGTGGTGCCCAGTGCCGCCATGTGCGACTTCGCCATCAACGCATACATCAGGGGAAAGGTCGCACCCTGGTCGGCTTCGAATTCGCGTTCCGATGCGGCGGCCAAGGCGGCCGTGGCGCCGTCACCGCTGACATCGGTCATCTTCTCGACACCACCAGACCACACCATCTTGTGACGCCCGCTGGCAATATCATCGCAGGCGGCATTGAACGCGACCGACGCGCTCGCACAGGCGCCTTCATGACGGCTGGCGGGAACACCGGGAATGCCCATTGCATCGGCCGCGTAGGCGCCGATATTCTCCTGGCCGGTGAACATGCCGGTCGTCATCGCGCCGATGTGGATCGCTTCGATCTCTTTCATGCCGATCCCGGCGCTCTTGATCGTCTCACGGGCGGCTTTGGCAATGAGATCACGGGCGGAGAGCTTCCACTCGCTTCCCCAGGGGCTCATTCCAAACCCGATGACACATGGTGCCTGGCTCATAGAGTGATCACCTCCCTTAGCTACCCATGACGATCATGCCCCGATGCCGGAGATATTCGCCATAAGTCACGTATTGAATGTTCTCGTCAATGATTTCATCAGTTGTCGACACGTCGTACGATTGCGCCTTCGTCAGTTCATCGGTGGTTTCCCAGATGAACGCATCGCTGCCCGCGCCGGAACCGTACGAGCACATGAAGATCTTCTGTCCCGGCTTGGCGATGTCGAGGACACCGGCCAGCCCGATCGGCGATGCGCCTGAATAGGTGTTGCCGATCTTCGACACCTTCAGGCCGGTCTCCAATTGCTCCGGAGTGAAGCCGAGCATCTTGCCGGCGCGCTTGGGGAACTTGGCGTTGGGCTGATGGAAGACGGCAAAGTCGAAGTCCGACGGTTTCATGCCGGCTTCTTCCATCATCGCCTTCGACGCGCCCAGTGTGTGCTTGAAATACGCCGGTTCACCGGTAAAGGCGCCCGCGTGCTCCGGATAGTGACGGTGCTCGCGACGCCAGAAGTCGGGCGTGTCGGTGTCATACGAACTTGCCCACAACAGACGCGCGGCGATGTTGGTCCGTCCCATGATAAACGCTGCGGCACCCGACGCCGCCGAAAACTCGAGCGCGTCGCTGGGAGCGCCCTGCGATGTGTCCGAACCGATTCCGAGCGCCCACGGCATGCAGTTGCTGACGCCCTGGCCCAATACGAACATAATCGCGTCGATCATCGTCTGGGTCCCGGCCTTGCAGGCGAATTCGACGCCCGATAGCCAGATGTTCGGCGTGGCGCCGATGACTTCGGCCACGATCGTCGCCGACGGTTTCACCGCATACGGCGGCGATTCCGAACCGACCGATGCCTTCCCGATATCGGCCGGATTGACAAACGGTGCGCGGGTCAGGGCACGGCAGGTCGCCTGCACCGCCAAGGTGATCGAATCCTGATCCCATGGCGCCACCGACTTCTCGACCAACCCCAGACCGCGCTCGTAGGTGGGAGCATCCGCGCCCCAAATCTTTGCGATATCCGCGATCCTGATGCGGAGTTTGGGAACGTCGACACCCCATCCGACAATGCCCACGGGTGTGTCAAACTTCATGGTTTGACCTTTCGATTTAAGGGTGAACGATATTCACGAATACTTATCTTGTTTTGACTCTCCTGAGAATATGCCATCATTGGCGCAGAATACCGAACCAGTTCGGGTGTCATTGTCAAAACCGCTCAAATGTTGGGGGCCCGAGGGAATTCTTTGACAATTTGGAGACGACATGGCGTGGCCCTGATGGACGCTTTGTGTCCATCACGGCGCAGCACGGAAGGTTGTAGTGCAGGCGCCTCGCCTGCACAAGTTCACTCAGTAAGACAGGCCGAGGCAGCCGGATGTGGCCGTGGCCCTGATGGACGCCTTTGGTCCATCAGGGCGAAGTGAAACTCACAGTGGTCACATAAGAAAGGCGCCACCCGAGGACGGGTGACGCCACAAATTCAACTTCATATTTGGGGTGGGAGAGGGGACTTGAACCCCCGACCCCCAGGGCCACAACCTGGTGCTCTAACCAACTGAGCTACACCCACCGTCATGCCGGTCCATCGAGCGGACCGGGAAATAGTCTATACGAATTGAACGCCGATGTCCATGGCATTCCGCAGATTGAAAGCACCCCCGGCAGGATTCGAACCTGCTACCAGCGGCTTAGAAGGCCGCTGCTCTATCCAAATGAGCTACGGGGGCGGCACACCGCACATACCGTGAGTTACTCCAAGATCACTATGATATACGGCAAGGCCTGGCAATTGTACAACGTGACGCCGCCATCCTGAATCGACGCCCACAGAGGTTGAGTGGAAAAGTCCTCCCAGTAGATCGGCAACTCATCGTACTCGACATTTGTCAATTGGACGAACACACTGACGAGCGGCGGATCTTCGATATCCAACTCCGGAATCGAAACGAAGTGGTCGAACGCCTCATCCGGGACGGTCCCGCTCATCACGGTACGAGTCACCTCGCCCGGCGGTCCCTGTGGCCCCTGCGGTCCTTGCGGACCTTCCGGCCCCGCCGGCCCCGCCTCACCCTCACAGCCAACCAGCGCCAGCAGCGCCAGCATGGCGAGCCAGGCAAACAACATTGTTCCTTGCGGTTTCTGCATCGCCCCTCCTTTGTACCGAGAAGATTGAAAGATTCAACACCAGGGCCAAAATCGGGGTGAGAGGATTTGAACCTCCGACATCTTGGTCCCAAACCAAGTGCGCTACCAGGCTGCGCCACACCCCGAGACCGCCCTACGATACGATTATCGGCCGTGATAATGGAAGGATTTTCATGGACGCAGACTGTGATGAAACTTGAGGTGGCACACCCCAGGCAGGTCCGATTCTGTCATGCCGGCTTCAGTCTTCGTAAGTAATCACCCGCGGCCCGGAAGGCACGCCCACGGTGGGAGATGTGGTTCTTCTTTTCGGCTGACACCTCAGCGAAAGTGTGTCCCAGCTCGGTTGAGTAGAAGATCGGGTCATACCCGAAACCTTCGCTACCGCGTGTTTCCTCGGTGATGGTTCCCTCCACCGAGCCCTCGAATACCCGAGTGTCGTCGGGCCCGGTGACCAACGCGGCCACACAGCGAAAACGGGCGCTGCGCCGATGCTCCGGGACACCCTCCATCAGCTTGAGCACTTTCTTATTGTTGTCCGCGAAGGTGCAGCCCGGGCCGGCATAGCGGGCTGAATGGACACCAGGATCGCCGCCCAAAGCGTCGATCTCCAATCCAGAATCGTCGGCCAGAGCCCAAACTCCCGAAGCCTCGTGGAATGCCCGTGCCTTGATGATGGCATTTTCCTCCAGTGTCGATCCGGTTTCGTCCGGCTTGGGAGGAGAGTCGATCGCGGACGCATCGAGCACCTCGAAAGGGGCATCGCGGAGAATGGCGCGGATTTCCGCGACTTTGTGCGGATTGTTGGTCGCCAGGATGATGCGTGTGGGATGTATCATGTGTCGTCAGTGTACTATTGGCTGAAGGTGGAATCGTGTAAATGGTGAAGGTTTTCCAGATCGATAAGCGTGACCGGTGCGACGTCGTGCCCCAGGAATCGCTTACCGACACGTGCAAACTTCTCCGGTGTGTCGGATACGAAGTAACGAGACGAGGTCAACTCGCATGTTTCACTGTGATGATTCCGCGAACGCAGCCGTTCGCCGACTACTCGGGCCACTTCGGTCGCCGAGTCGATCAACGTAACATTCGGCCCCATGACCTGGGCGATATCGGATTTGAGTAGGGGGTAGTGTGTGCAGCCGAGTACAAGCGTGTCGACACCGGCGTCGCGCAGAGGCGCCAGATACTCTTCAGCAACGAGGCGTGTGGCCTCCCTTCCGGAATACCCCTCCTCCGCCAGAGCGACAAACAGGGGACAGGCGAGAGCGGTCACTTGCGCCTTGGGATTGAGGGCATGAATGGCCGACACGTAAGACGACGAATTGATCGTCGCTTCAGTGCCGATCACGCCAATGTGATGGTTGCGTGTCGCCTGTACCGCGCCGAGGGCACCGGGCTCAATCACACCGATTACGTCAACATCGACCGCCTGACGAGTTTCCTCAATAGCAAGTGCCGATGCGGTATTGCAGGCGATGATCAAAAACTTGCACTGCTCCCGTTCGAGGAACAGTGCCAACTGGCGGCTGAACTCCACAATCACGCGCTTCGATCGCACGCCATACGGGTAGCGTCCGGTATCGCCGAAATAGACGATTGACTCGTGTGGACAGGCCGCGCGCAGCGCGTGGACAACGGTCAGTCCGCCGACACCCGAATCAAACACACCAATCGGTCGATCCTTCAAAGTGAAGTTACTCCCCCAGTGTCACCGGTCCGGTGATGACCTTGTTACGATACACGATGATCGCATCATGAATGGCTTCGGCAATGTCCTTCTGGAACGAGCGCCGTCTCAGGTAATCCTCATCATCGATATTGGCTATTGAGGCGACACAGACGATCACTGCTGGAACGTTGACCCGGTCAAACATGTGAAACTCTCCCTGGCCGACACCACGGCTGGGGATCGGTAACTGCCGTTCGAAATTCAATTGAATCAAACGCGCCAATTCGGCGGATGCGTTTTGGTGGACGTTCCCGAATGAGAGTGATGCCATTGAATCCGCATGATCCGGCGCCGATGCATTCACGGCCAACATAATAATGCGAGCACGATCGTTCAATGGCCGGCCATAGAAGAACGTCTGGCATCCGCGTCCCGCTTCGGATTCAAATGCGGTGGTATGAATCGAAATGAACAGGTCGGCGTCGGAGACATTAGCCAGACGAATTCGTTCATCATCCGGAACGTGGTAGTCGCCATCCCGTGTCATGATCACATCGAATCGTCGATCATCGTCGAGTCGGTCCTTCAACCGTTCGGCGATTGTCAATGTGACATCCTTCTCGCTGATCACGCCGTCGAGCGACTCGGCACCACGGTCGCTCCCGCCGTGTCCGGCATCGAGTACAATGCGGTCGAGCCGTCCAATCCGATTGTCAAAGACCGGTGACGGTGGCGTGGCGGCCCAGTGTGGTATGTCATCGCCTCCCACAAGAATGGTCAACCGTCCCGGCACTTCACCGCGCGAGACGACGTATTTCTCGAATGGTTCACGCATCCGGAACGATATCTGCGCCGAACTGTCGAATTGCACCGCTCTCACCTCGTGCACGAGCCGATGCGGTCGGTGTGCGCTCAGATCGTCTGAATCGACGATGGTCCGATGCAATGTCAGGTTGATATAATTGCCTTCGCTGACAAATACCTCGTAGGGTGGCTGGCCAGACAATTCCAGATCGATCAACGTTCCGTTCGATCGTTGTTCAATCTCGTATCTATAGAGGGTGAATTCGCGACGCTCTATAGATAACTCGCCGTCAATGACACGTGCCGACATGCCGGAGAATTGTGACAGCAGGGCAGCGAGTGTGTGCAGCGGCGCCTTCAACCGTTCGTCATCGACAATCACCGGGTCCCCCAGCCCGCCGACGTCGCCATCGATGGACACAAGCGCCGAATTAGCCCAGAAGACCCAAATCCGTCCATCGAGGTCGGCACGTAGCCGCTGCGCGGTTGGATCCCATTCGATACGTGCATCAAAGGCATCGAGGAGGTCACGGAGGTTGACATACTCGACACCATTATACCGGTCACCTTCAACCCGAATCGTACCATGTTCGAAAACGACGTCGATAGTATGGGCCAGAGCTGACGCTGCCACAGCGGTCGTGACGAGCGCAACGATGGTTATGGTCAACAGATGCCGGTTTCGTGTCATCATGATTAGCGGCGACGGAAAGTTTCCCGTTCGATCTGGCGGTCGCTTTCGCGTTTGGCAATCGCCTGCCGTTTGTCGAACTGCTTTTTGCCCTGGCCCAAACCGATCTCCACCTTGGCCACCTTGCCCCGGAAGTAGATCCGCACCGGCACCAGCGTCAGCCCCTTTTGTTGGGTCTGGCCGATCAGCCGGCGGATTTGCCGTTTGTTCAGCAGCAACTTGCGACGGCGCGTGGGCTCATGATTGAAGCGATTGGCCTGTGCGTACTCGGGAATATGGATTCCGACCAGCCAGGCTTCATCGTTCTCAATGCGCGCGTATCCCTCCTTGAGGTTGCATTTGCCCGCCCGCAGGGACTTGACTTCGGTTCCGGTCAGAACCAGCCCCGCCTCATACTTCTCAAGTATGTGATACCGGTGGTATGCCTGCCGGTTCGTCGAGATGAGCTTGATATCGTCGGTGTTCGCGCTCATGGCTGGAATTAATCGGTTCGAGCTGAGGTCACCAAGGTGATTCGAGGTGCCTCAGTCATGGTTTTTGATCCTCAATCCGCACGTAGTGCCGTATACGTCGTTAGTCGGTTGGATTGTTGCCTGTTGAAACTCGGGGTGCCACTGACCAAGGGGCGTGTTGAAAAACCTGCTGACTATCATTACCTCAGACGGGGGAGGGCGAGGCTCCTGCCGAGCCGCCGTGTGGAACATGCCGTTGCGGCTCGCTGGTCCGCCGCGGTGGATCGCCCTCCCGAAGGCTCTGATTCTCGGGGGTTTTTCAACACGCCCCTTGGTCAGTGGCCGCTGCGCTAAAAAGTCATTGAAAACGGACGTGCCAGCCGACATTATCCCATGGGCGCCGAAGTGGTGGAACTGGCAGACACGCTGTGTTCAGGGCGCAGTGCCCTTATGGGCGTGCGGGTTCGACTCCCGCCTTCGGCACCATAAGCTTAGGCCCAATCCCAGCCACCGGGATTGGGCCTGTTTTGATCCTCGCCCTGCACACCATCAGCCTTAGTCTCTGCTCTCGGTCTTCCGCCGCCATAGATCAAGGATGATGGCCTCAGCGTTGGCCAGAGAGACCCGTCCGGTGTTGATGATGAGATCGTAGTCTTTGGGGTTGTCGATATCGGCCTCAAAATCCTCTCGGTAGAAGTTTCGGCGTTGTTTGTCCAAGTCTTCGATATGGCGGCGCGCTTCATCCGTTGACATGCCCCGGTGTTTCGTGAGATTCTCGATTCGAACCTCCTGTGGTGCAACCACACGGACGTGCAGTCCACCACGATCGCCAAGGATGATGTTAGCGGCTCGGCCGAGAATGACCGCATCACCATGTTCGGCCATCATTGAGACCGACTTGATCAGCCACTGGGTGTATTCGGATTTGTCGACGTACCGCCCACCGAGAAGGCCCTCGACCCACAGGTCAACACCGGACCGGGTCTTTTCATCCAGTGAATCGATCAGCCGTTCACGGGCATGCGTGTTCTGAACGATGTAGTCGAGGATCTGCCGGTCTACAGACTCGAATCCCATGCTGGTGGCCAGACGATTGGCGAGTTCTCGTCCGCCCGAGCCCGCCTGCCGCGAAACCGTGATCACCCGAAATCCCGGTTGGTCGCCGGTGGGTACCTCGGGTAGGGGCGATTCGGTTCGCTGCCGCAACGACAGCTTATTTAATTGTCGATCAACCAGCGCTTCGATGGAGGTGGGCATGTACTCCCTCGCTTCCTCAGCTATATCCCGTTGTCCCGCCGCCTGGCCAATGCCGTAAGCGGCTGTATATCATTCACCTATGATTCTTACGAAAAACGTCCCGCCGAGGCCAACGTTTTCAGAAAGTCGATATCGAAATCGAAACATATCCCCACAATGCTGCTTTACGTGCCGAACAGTTCAATGAGGAGTCTTGTTGTGCATTTCGGGGAATCAACCGGTGGGCACATGCGTATTCTAAGTGAAGGCTCCACCGGGTGCCTTGGTTCATTATGAAACATCGTCTCACCAGTCTTGTCCTCCTGCTGCTGCTCGTCGGCTGTGCCGGCACGGGGAGGTATTATGCCGATGGTCCCCTGACCGACCGCCAGCGTGATGCGGCCATGAAGGCGCTGCTCGGGGAAGAGCGATACCTCGAATACGTCCTCATCACCGATACCACCGAGGCGAATGAGTGGCTGCGGAAGTTCTGGGTTGAGCACGATCCCACTCCGACCACCGATGAGAATGAATTTAAAGATGAGCACACACGTCGGGTGCGGCATGCGATCCATTTCTTCGGACAAGGATCGCGCGGCGGTTCGCCGTGGGATGAACGGGGAGAGGTGTACATCCGCTACGGGGAACCCGACGAGCGCCGCATTTTCAATTTCGGCATGGATGACAATCCATACGATCGGCTTGAGCGGGATCGAGAACGGCAGACGGGATTCGGTCGGGACATCGCCGACGATGTCTTGTCCGATGGACGGGCGCCGACGGAAGTGTGGACGTATTACAAATTCGGGGAGACGTTTCAGTTCGAAGATAACGACCAGTGGGGATTTTTCGAGCTTGTGCCGGTAAGTGATCCGTCGGTACCGCGTCAGGACGTCGCGGACTTCTTCCAGTCACGGTTGAGCATCTCCGATCTCCAACCGGCCATCTACTACCACGAGTATGGCGAGAATCTGGTCGATTACGCCCTCGACGTGGTGCGCTTCCACGCCGGTCGGGACACGTGGCGTGTCGATGTCAATCTTGGTTATCCGATCTCCGAACTCGGGCGTGGTCCCGATTCGATGTCGGTGTCATTGCGGCGGAAAATCGTCATTCGCGATGAGGATCAGCGCGAGGTGTACGGGGAAGTCGGTGTGATTCACCGCATCATCGATAGCGACAGCAATGAACATCGTCTCATGGTCGAGCAGCAGGTCTGCGATTTGCGCTCCGGCACCTACACGCTCGCGGTCACAATCGAGGACTACTTCAGCGGTAAAATGGGGACTTACACGCGCGAGATTCACCTGCCGAAGTACGTTGTCGCCGAGGTGCACGAGATCTCCGACATCGAGTTGGCGTCATTCGTGTGGAGCATTTACGAACCCGGCTCACCATTCGTAAAGGCCGATCGCATGGTCATGCCGCTGCCGTCGCGCATCTACCTCCCGGGACAGGAGCTCGCGTTCTACTACGAGGTGTACAATCTGCTCACTGACGAGTCGGGTGAAACGCGCTATAAGGTCGATTACGAGATCAGCAGGATCGACGGCGATCAAACCTACAACTTCAATGAACCCGGCCATTTCAGTGGCAGCAAACGCATCGCCCGTCGCTTTGGCACCTTGAACATCGATGAAGTGCCACCCGGTGATTACCTGCTGACGATCGTGGTGCACGATCTATTGGGCAACCATGACAAGTCCACTGTCACGCGTTTTCGCAAGTCGAGTTGAGCCTCACTCACACGAAAGATGCGGGGGCGTGTCCCGGCAGTCGGTTAGAGCGATTCTCAGAAATATCGTGTGGCGTCACCCGCCCTCGGGTGACGCCTTGTCGGATAGCCGTTATGCAACCCAGTAGGTCAGAAGCACTGCGTGTCACACGAGAAGCGGATGAAATGCTCCTTTCGCAGCGCAGGGCTCCTGACAACCCCAGTGTGAGAAGTCGTATTTTGCCTCGGAATGTCAGGAGCCCGGCGCAGTAACGGGCATGCGCCATTGCGAGCGGCGGTGACGCGCCGTGCTCCTGCCTACGGGCTGAGCATCGCTGTATGAGCAGATCTCATTCCAGTGGGTCGGACGGAGACCTCTGCTGTGTGGGTGTTCCCAAAAAGAAAAGGCCCGAAGGTCCTTCGGGCCCGTCTTCCCAGGTGTTGTGCAGAGATGTATGAGGGCATAACCCCGAATGGGGTTTAGGAAGCGATATTAGACGATCAATCCATCATTCGGTTCTGTTGGGCGCACTCCTTGTTCACTTCGGTGCCGACCTCTTTCGTTGTAGCCTGAATCTAATACGCATTCAGAATTCGGCAAGAGTTCTGTGGCAACTTTTTGGCGGTAAAATCGCGAGTCTGTCAGCGAACCGAGTCAACGCGGAGTGCTTAAAATGCCATTGGAAATCGCACTCCGGCAGAGAGATACAGTTGCTCATGGTCTCGCAGCGGATCATCGTGCGATTCGCGCAAGTAGCTCACGGCAACCTGCGCATTGGGGCCGGACGCCAGGTAAAAGTCCATTCGGATCGCCAATTCCCAAAACGAATAGTCATCGTAGATCAACGATCCGGATTCGTAGTCGCGGTAACCGAGCTGATTGAGCAACTCGGCCCAAAAGGACGAACTCGGTCGCCATTCGATCACCGGCCCGGCGCCCCACTGAACGTAACCGTTTTCGTTGCCTTTCCCACCCAGCGGGTTTTCCAGTCGGAATTCCATCGTGCCACCCAGCTCCCACGTCTCCGCGAGCACGGCCCGCGCCGATGCGACGGCGCGCCAGTCGTCAACATCGTAGAGAAGTGTCGAGGCGTTCGTGTAGTCCCAGCGTTGCCAATCGGCGGTGGCATAGAGTCGCCAAAAGGCCGACCAATCGTAATCAGTGCGGAGTTCGAGGCTGTAGCGTCGGTGATCGTTGCCTTCGGGATCATTGACGTAGCGACGGTCAGCGAACGACATACTCCCTGCCACCCGCCAGTTGCCGATGTACCAGCCGAAGGCATCCGAGCGCAGATAGTATTCCAAGTAGTTCAACTGTGTCGAGTCGGGCACCTCTCTGTTCGCAAAGCCGATTCTCAGATCAATGCTTTCCAGCAAATCGCCAAAAAACTGTAATCCCGTCTCGGTGCGGAAACGCGTGTAATCGACCGTATACGGTGATTCACGGCGGTAATCGGCGTCCTCCCACACGCCGCGCAAGTGAACCCGCCAATGTTGGTCGAGTCGGTATTCCGGTTTCAGGGTGGTTTGAAAGAAGGTGTACGCCGATGCGAGCGAATCGTCGCGATCGATTCCCTTCCACTCGAGACGGCTGGAGACTCGTGTCGCCAGACGACCAATCTGGAAACGCCCGCGCATGGCGGAAATGTTTCGCCAGGCGGTGTTTGTTGTGTAGGTCGTGCTGGTCAATTCCCAGCGATTAAGCGATAGATCCACACCCATCGAGCCGAATGATTCCCGCAGCGCATCCTCGGTACGGCGAATCCGCGCCAGTGAGTCGCTCGACACCGACGTCGTATCATCAATGTAGAATGTCTCGGTGAATTGGTCGTGACCGAGGCCCGGCGTGAGGGTGACGTCGAGCCCCTGGGCGTGGACCGTCATGTTCCCCAGCACAATCAGCGCCATCACACAGCCAACGCGTGCTCCGGCGTCCCGATACGCGCGACGTTTCAGAGTGACCATCCGGTGTGAGGGACAACGCATCCCCGCTCCTGTCTGGTCTGATTCATGGCGCTACAGCTGAACCTCGTCGGCGATACGGTTTAGCAGATCCGCCGCGTTGCGCGTGTGGAAGAGTGCGCGCTGGTTCCGTCCCTCGTTAAGGGCTTCCCGCGCGAGTGCCAGACTTTCAGATGCCTGGTCAAACCATGTCAACAGTTGCGTATCACCGGACTCCAGCACCGGAGATCTCAGCAGGTCCAGACGTTCCTCGGCGGTTTCGATCAGGACCGTGATCTCGTCGGCGCGCACATCCGCCACCACTAGCCGCATGGCGCGTTCCAGCTCCCGGCGCGCGTCGTTGAGCCATCGATCGGTGCGATCCCTCTCGCCGTTGGCAAACGATTCACGCGAGTTGTCGAGCAGACGACGGGCTGTTTCAATGTGCTGTTGCGCTTGGGGATTGCCGTCAGCGCCGAGCCGTCCTTCGACTCGTTCCAGTGCCTGCTGCAGTTGTTCGTAACGGGTTCTGAACGTTACGTCATCCAGTTGACGATGACCGAGTGCGTTCGACGCGTCGCCGGCGAGCCGGAAGATCATCTGACGAGCTTCGAGCGTCAGGCGCAACGCGGGGCGGAGATTGCGTTCGCGGTACAAATCCCAGGCGCGGCGCTGCGTCGTTGTGGCCATGTCCAGTGCGCGACGCGCAAGCGGCGCCTGGCGCGATCCGATGCGATCACGTGCTTCCTCCAACACGATGTCGGTGCGTTCCAGTTGCCGTTCGACCTCGCCCTCGTTGTTGACCGACGGGCGAATGTTCCCGAGTGCACGGTACAGTTCATCGCGGGCCCGTTCCGTTAGTTTCAGGGCCTGGCCCCAGCGTCCGCGGTTGAATGCCTGCCAGGCGTTCTTCTGGTGGCGGACAGCCTGCTCGAGGACGGTACGTCCGCTGACCGATCCGGCTTCAGAAATCAGCTCGCGGGCGTTTTCGAGCAATTCGTCAGTCCGTTCCAACTGTGCCTGGACTTCAGGGCGGCCCTGTCCGAGTGCAGTGCCGGAGTAAAGTAGAACAAATCCTAAGATCAGCAGCCCGATCACGCCGACCGGCCGGCGGCGGTTTGGGCGTTTGCGGAAGTATCGTTTGCGCGTCATCATGGCATCACCTCTTTCACCCACAATGATCGACAATTTCCGTGCCAATCATCTCCGACGAGGGTCCAGAGGACAAGTAATGGTGCTACAAGAGTTTGCGCCATAGCTACTAAGGTTGATGCCGTCTGGCTTCGGATTCCGGCATTCAAAGGCGGTCCGGACTGCACACGAGTTGGTCCAATCGGTACACGTCCACGAGTGTTGCTAATTTGCCGCTTTTCATTAACTTATATTGTCCTGTCTGGCTTACCACGGACGGTGTCCAGCAAGTGCGATTGATCCGATTACAGAACAAAGGACAACACAATGCCAAGCTTCTCGCGCCCATGGATTCTTGCACTGATCATTGCTTGGGTACTCTTACATTCCGCAATTGCAATTGATCCTGGCGGTCTGACCGCAAATGACGTCGATTCCGATCTGCACATCGATGAATTGTCGGATAAAGAGTACGATCCCAATTCGCTGATTGCCCGTCGCCGTCACGTCGAGATCTACTCCCGCGAGTATCGCGCCCCGGCCGAATTGACGCCATTGGAGCGCGTCATCTACGGTGACGACAACCGCCTTGATATCTATGTGGTCACCAATCCAAACGTTCTCAAACTGGCGCAGGCCGCCTGCCTGGTGGTCTCGACGAGTGAATTGTCGGATAACGGTGATGGTACCTACACACTCGACGCCGTTTCCTGGACGTCGCAGAGTGGTTGGCCGCTCTGTACCGATGAACGGTTCCGCGGGCAGTTGAACGCCGGTTTTTGCAGTGCGTATCTGGTGGGCGACGACATCATTGTGACCGCCGGCCATTGCGTCAGCGCCAGCTCCTGTGGTTCGTCGGCATTCGTTTTTGGTTTTCAGCAAGTCGATTCACTCACTGGCCCCTCGCTGACCATCTCCGAAAATGACGTGTATTTCTGCAGCGGTATCATCGATCAGGTGTTGTCCGGAGATTTCGATCACTGCGTCTTGCAGTTGGATCGCCCGGTGGTCGGTCGCGATCCGCTGCCAATCCGTCGGTCCGGATCGGTGTCGGATGGCGATTCTTTGATCGTAGTCGGTCATCCGGTAGGCCTGCCGATGAAGGCGGCCGATGGGGCAATTGTGCAGAATGCCAACGGTTCGACCGAGTGGTTTCAGGCGAACCTCGACACCTACGGAGGCAATTCCGGATCGCTGGTGGCGAATCTGACCGACTTCACGGTCGAAGGCATTCTCGTCCGCGGGGCGCCTGACTTTGACGTCGATGGCGATTGCATTCGTTCGAACCAAGTTTCCAATTCGGGCAATACCGGCGGCGGGCTGCAATTCGAAGAAGTGAGTAAGACGATCACCTTCGCCGGGTTCATTCCCGAATTGATCAGCTCCGAGGGGACTTGCGAACTTGACCGCAGTACGTATGCGTGTTCGGATGTTCTCTCCATTGAAGTTGCCGATGCCGACTTAATCGATGCAGCAACCGTCGATGTCACTGTCGAAACATCGAATGGGGACAGTGAGACCGTCACATTGAATGAATCACCGGCGAGTTCCGGCATGTTCTCCGGATCGATGACAGTGACCGGCGATGCCATCGCGACCGACGACGGGGAATTGCAGGTCATCGATGGTGAGATGATAACAGTGACTTACGACGATGCGGACGATGGCACGGGGGCGCCGGCCGCAGTTGTCGACACGGCGGCGGTCGATTGCGTTCCTCCGGTGATCGCGAATGTTCAGGTCACGAACATCGGAGGAGCCGAGGCCACGGTGACGTTCGAGACCAATGAGTCCGCCACACCGGTGGTTCGTTATGGGTTGGCCTGCGGTTCGTTGAATCAATCGGCCTCGGGGTTGGCCGTGCCACAGTTTCAGCAGGTTGTCCTCGCAGGATTGGTGCCGAATACCGACTATGACTTCGAAGTGGAAGCGATCGATCCTGCCGGCAACAGTGCCATCGACGACAATGGCGGCTCGTGTTACACATTCACCACGGCCGATGTCGGAGACTACTTCACAGAGGAATTCGCCCCAGCCGATTTGGACAACGATCTCGACTTCGGGACATTGACGTTTACTCCGAATGGCTCATCCAACCACTACGCATTGTGCCGATCGGAGGCCATTGCGCTGCCGGTCGATCCAACCGGTGGTTCGACACTGTCCCTGGGCGATGATGACTACGAACTGGTCACGATCACCGGGGGACAACTGGTTTATCTGTACGATGTCGGTTACGACCGTTTCTATGTCGGCAGTAACGGCTATATCACATTCGGTTCTGGTGATGCTGATTACACCGAATCACTAAGCGATCACTTCGGGCCGCAGCCACGTCTTTCGGTGCTGTTCGATGATCTCAATCCTGTTGCCGGCGGCACTGTTTCGTGGAAACAACTGTCCGACCGGATCGCCGTCACGTGGCAGAACGTCCCGGAGTACAGCACGTCGAATCAGAATACCTTCCAAGCCGAGTTGTACTTCGATGGGTCGATTGTCTTAACGCATCTGGCCGTCGCCGCCGCCGATGGGGTGGTTGGTATTGCGGATGGGGGTGGAATTCCGGGTGACTTCGTGGAAAGCGATCTGAGTACGTATCCCGATTGCTCAGGTTGCCCGGACTCCGATGGTGATGAGGTGTGCGACGTTGAGGACAACTGTCCCGATACGCCCAATCCGGGGCAGGAGAATGCCGACGCCGATTCACTTGGGGATGCATGCGACAACTGCCCGACGGTTGCGAACGATGATCAACTCAATGATGACACTGACTCACTCGGCAATGCCTGTGACAACTGCCCCACAATTACCAATGACGACCAGCTCAATGATGATGCCGATTCGCTGGGCAATGCGTGCGACAACTGCCCGACGGTTGCGAACGATGATCAACTCAATGATGACACTGACTCACTCGGCAATGCCTGTGACAACTGCCCCACAATTACCAATGACGACCAGCTCAATGATGATGCCGATTCGCTGGGCAATGCGTGCGACAACTGCCCGACGGTCGACAATCCTACGCAGGACGATGGTGATGGCGACGGCATCGGCGACGTTTGTGACAACTGTCCGTCCTATGCCAATCCCGGCCAGGAAGGCTGTCCGCATCATGGAGACCTGGCATCGAACGATGGACTGTATACCTCAGAAGACTTGAATGTCATGATCGACGTGGTGTTCTTCAATGCAGAAGCCACACCGGACACCGGCTGCCCGCATGTGAATCGTGCCGATGTCAATTGCGACGGGATCTCCGATGCGATCGATATCAATGAATACATCGTGACGCTTTTCTTCAACGGACCGCCGCCATGCAATCCGTGCGCGTGTGACCCGTATCCGACAAATTGTCCATGACGGTTAGTGTTGTGTCCCGGAAGTCCGTTAAGTAAGTCAACGCGGCTGGTCCCGAGCATGGCGTCACCCGCCCTCGGTGACGCCTTGTCCGGAAAGGAGATAGCGGTCACGCGAGGGCGCGTAACCGCACTGTGGTCGTGAACAATTTCATTAACCCACTTCCGGGACACGATATTAGAGCGATTGTTAGAGTGATTGTCAGAAGTATTTTCCGTTTGGATTTCTATACTCTGTCATCCCCGTCGGCCGTGGCGGACCGAGACAGTGTCGTAATTGCTTGTGTACGAAGACAATGGATTCCCGCTTTCGCGGGAATGACAGCGAAGGTTACTTGGCAATCGGAAATCTATTCTGACAACCGCTCTAGAAGTATTGTTTGATTGAACAACGATGTCGCACAGGCGTCTCGCCCGTACGGCATGGCCCGTTCGACCACGCTCACGGCAAGCGGGACGGCCATGCTACGGTCTCTTGATTCGGAAAGCACTTCTGACAACCGCTATAGTCGGTGCTTTGTTTGACGCAACAACATTCCACGGCAGAGCACCCGGGGCGTTGGTATATCTGCGGTGCGGCTGACTAAAAGTTCATTTTCAGCGACATTGTCATAGTGCGTGGCGGCTGTGTGAACAGATCCGGCCGGAGGTGGGCCTGGTAGCGTCCCCCATAGCGGTTGTAAATCCGGACCGCCTGTTTGAGGCTCCCCGAACCCGATGCGTCCAGGGCCAGCGACAGAGCCCCAAATCCCAGTCCCACAATCATCATCGGTGTCAATCCTTCGCTCCACTCGCCGGTGATCGCGCCGGATATTAGCGGGAAGGTGATCAGCGCGGCGCTGGTCAGGCCGGTCATTTTTGCCGCGATCGAATGGGCCCGATACGACCTCAAGGCCGCCACACAGACGCGATGGTCCTCCATCACCGTCATCAGGTCGTCGGCGCCCGCACCAACCTTGTGGTACGTCTCGCCGTCGGTGGAGTATTTCCAACCGGTAAAGAATGTCCGTTTGATTGTGACGGACTGGGCGTCGGCGGTGGCCGCGGCCGATATCAAAAATATCGCAATCAACAGCGTGGACAGAATCAAATGCCCGCCGGCACGACGCTTCAATTGTTGGAGTTTGGTCGTCATATCACCCCTCCTTACCCGCGGTGAGAGATCTTCTTCCCTCTATAATTAAGATCGGACACGGAGAACTGTTTGCAAAATACTTTCGGGGCGATATTTAACGGTCACTTTGTGAGCCTTGAAAGTACAACCGGTCGAGGGGCCAGAAGCGTGGATGATGCGCTGAACAGGGTCTTGGGGGCGTGTGGAATACGTCCCCACAACCGTACGCGACAACGTCGCTACGGCAAATGTGCGTCAGCGGACGAATCGCTGAATTTCGTCTTCACTTAACTGACGGAAGGAGAACCGGTAGCCCTCGTAAATCGCTATCCCATAGAACAGGAGGTCCATCACACTGAATGTGCTCGTCATGATATCGGCGATCATGGCCCCATCGAGTTGTCCCAAGACGTCGAAATACGGTATCGATTGGGCGTCCGCGATGAGAATCACGACGGAGAGGAGATTTCCGAATGCCACTCCAAGCAGGGCCAACACCGCGCCGGCGATGCCAAATGACTTGTCGAACCCCTTGCCCAGGAGTCGTACTCCGTAGCCGGCAAGAAATCCGATAGCGATTGCCACTAAGCCAATTTGGTAATTCGTGATCGCGACAATGCCTGCCCAAGCGATAGCGCCCACCAGCGCGCCGACCGCACCGCCCAGAATGCCCATGCTGAGGTTCTGTTCCTGGCGCAGTCCTTCGATATACATCCGCAGACCGGCGTCATCGATTTGTGGCTGTGGCTCCGTCTCCGTGTGATCAGTGTTGTCGTTGGCGGCGTCGCTCTGGGCTGTCACTTCGGGTGACGATGTTGCAGGATTGATTTGAGCTGACTCCGGTACCGGTGTTCGTGTCCCACATTGGACGCACAGCACCTCATCACCCGGCTGCATGAACCGCGTATCGAGTTCCGCGCCACACCGTTTGCAGTTGATCATTGTGCTCAATCGCCACCTCCCAAGTGAGCGCTCGAGGTTTGCGTACCGGTGCAATCGTCCCCTGAGTCGAGCGATCCGAGTAAGAACTCAGGCTAAGTTAAAGCACGAGCTTGACCGTTGCAATGATTTTCCCAGCGTTAGAACGATTGTCAGAGTTCCGTTCCGCGCCTCGATAACGTCGCATGGTCGTCTCGGCCATCCGACACGGGCGAGACGCCCGTGCTACGTCGGTCGTTCCATCGGACAGTATCTCTGTCAACCGCATTAGCGGTTGACCGGGCATTGTGAAGATTGGTCGAACGGCGAATATGAGGATACAGGACTGGCAAGGGATGATTGTAGGGACCCATCGAATGCGCCCATTTCTGCTCAGTCCTCAATCCCGTACTTTTTCAACTTGGTGTACAATACTCGTCGCGTGATCTTCAACTGACGCGCGGCCACACTCTTGTTGCCGTTGCTGGCGCGCAGGGCGTCTTGGATCATCTGACGCTCCATCTGTTCCAATCCGTCCGGAGAGGCGGGAGACGCAGGAGCGGTCTCGGACTTCCGTGCAATCAGTCCCGGCATAAAGCCCAGATGTTCGGTGGTGATCGGATCCCCGCCGGCGAGAATCGTTGCGCGCTCCAGGATATTTCGCAGCTCGCGAATGTTACCCGGCCAGTGGTAATTGCACAAGGCCGTCACTACGTCGTTGGATAGCTTAACATTGTCATAGCGAAGTTTGTGGAGGAAGTGTTCCGCCAACAGCGGGATATCGTCCGCGCGGTCACGCAGCGGCGGAACAGTGATAGGGAAGACATTCAAACGGAAGAAGAGATCTTCACGGAATCGTCCGTTGTTCACTTCATTCTCTAAATGCTTGTTGGTGGCGGCGATGACCCGTGCATCAATGGTGACCGGTTCCGCGGAACCGACACGCACGATTTCGCTTTGCTCCAGTGCGCGCAGCAATTTGGCCTGGAAGCCACCGGAGATTTCACCGATTTCGTCGAGGAATAGCGTGCCATCCTCGGCCAGTTCAAATCGGCCGATCCGTTGTTTGTATGCTCCAGTGAATGCGCCCTTCTCGTGCCCGAATAACTCGCTTTCGAGCAAGGTTTCGGTGAGGGCGGCGCAATTGGTGGCGACAAAGGGATTGCGCGACCGGTTCGATTCCTTGTGAATCGCTCGTGCCACCAACTCTTTGCCCGTTCCTGATTCACCGGTGATGAGAACCGTTGCATCGGTGATTGCCACGCGTGCGATCAACAGACGCAGATCTTTCACGGCTTGCGATTGGCCGATGAATTCATCATCGGTGACGGCAGCAAGATCTTCGGTCAATCGCTCGGCGTGGGCTTCGAGCTTGCGCCCCTCCATCCACCGCTGAACCCACAGCGACATTTCGTCCAAATCGAGCGGCTTTTGCAAGTAATCGATTGCACCCGCCCGCATCGCCTGCACCGCCGACGCTGTCGAGCCGTGCGCTGTCAACACCACAACATCGGTACCATCGATCGAAGCAATCTCGCGCACAATCTGCATTCCGTCGACTGGCTCCATCCGTAAATCGGTAATCACCAGATCGTAGGCGTTTGCGCGAATCAGATCGAGGGCCCGTTGTCCGTCGGTTTCGTGTGATGCACGATGTCCGAGATCGATCAGCGTCTCCGACAGGAGAAATCCGATCCGTTCTTCATCATCGACAATGAGAATTCTGGCCATATCCTATGCTCCGCTGCCTGTATGTGTGTTCTGTGCAAACGGCCACTCAACGATAAACCGCGCACCGCCATCGGCGCCATCGTCAATGCGTATGGTCCCCCCGTCGCGTTCAACCATGACTTGGACGGCGTACAGTCCGAGGCCACTGCCTTTGGCTTTGGTTGTATAGAACGGTTCAAAGACCTGCTTACGCAACTTGCGCGGTATCCCTGGGCCGGCATCCTCAACTACCAGTTGTCCACGGGCATTATCAACAGCCCCCCATTCTACCTTCACTGATCCGTCAGCGGGCGTTACATCAAATGCGTTATTCACCAGATTGAGCAAGACCTGTCGTGGCGCATCGGGATTGGCGAGGATCGGCGGTGTGGACGCGACATCCAATGACCACCGATCACGATTTTGTTCATCTTTCCGATAGGCCTTTTCCATCCAGTCAGACAGTTCCTGGTGGATGGCAACCGGCTCCGGCTTGTGCTCATCGGTCGATGCAATGCGCAGATATCCGGTCAGGATCCGATTGAGACGTTCGGTCTCTTCCGGGATAAACGACAGGAGCTTGGCACGTTTTTCCGGATCGTCGACTTTCTCCAAACGCTGCGCGGTCGCCTTGATGATGCCCAAGGGATTTTTGATTTCATGGGCGATGGTAGCGGCCAAACGCCCCAGTCCAATTAGCTTCTCGTTGTGCAACAGACGCGTTTCCCACTCGCGTGATCGTTTCGCATACCACGCGAAGAGGATAACGAGCAGCAGGGCGAACACCGCCGATGATCCGTGAATCCACCACGCCAGGTTGTCGAGAGTGCGAATGGTGCTGAAATAGCCGGCGTCGACTTCAAGACGGACAATGGCGATAGTTTTGTCTCCGTCTGCAGCGGTGATCGGCGCGGCTGCACTGCGATAATAAGTGTCACCCCACTGAAAGGTCGGTGACACCCAGGTCAGTCCCGACAGCACGGCCCACTGACCGGCTTCGTCCAACAGCGAGTTGACGATGCGGGTCAACGAGTCGGTACCGTCGGCAAACGGATCCTGCCAGAGGGTATCGAGCAGATTGACCGAGACGAGCCGGTTGCCTTCGGCGAATGTTTCGAGCAGATCGTGGACACGTAAATAGGCGCTGACATCGAAGTCCCCGCCGACGATCCCCCGCCGAACATCGGGAGCGATGCCATCGGCGAGCGCCTCGGCCATCCCGGCCAATTGATCACCCAGTTGTTCATCGAGCGAGCGTTGCAGTTCGCCGAAGGCCACGCGGTATCCCAGATTGACCCCGAGCAACAGCAGCAAGGCCAGAATCCCGACAGCGACCAGCAGCAGGCGACGTTCATTCCACATTAGACGCGTCCATCGAATTCATCATTTCGGGTCGTTGATCTGAACTCCCCTGTACCTGTAATGATCGGAACAACGCACGAGTGTACCAAATGGTTCAATCGTTCAGTGCACAATTCTATTCTCATTATCCCCATCCGCAGACCTCTAGAAAACTGAACTCCATGTCTAACAACGTCTTTCAACTGCTCCACCGCTCCACTGCTCCAATTTCTGTCTTTAGGCAAGCTGCTTGCCAAGTTGACCGGCAGCAAGACGAGTTGAGAACGCAGCAGACAATGATGATTACCACAGGACGAAGGGAGTATGACAGATGAAACGAACAGTCTTAATCAGCTCACTGACCGTCGTTTTTCTAATGATCTCACTCTTGATCGGATGCTCGAACGAGTCATCGACCATCTCCGATACGCCGGACGATCTCAATCTGACCGCGGCGTTTGGTGGCTATGATGACAACGACGAGGAGCCCGCATTCGGCGATGAGATGGTGGCCGAACTCGCGAAGAGCGATCCGGAATACGACGATCCGCTGTTGTCGTCCGAGGCGGCTGATTCGCTGGAAGAGGCGGCCCGCGAGATCTATATGATGGCCATTCGTTGGGGACAACTCGAATTCGATTCGGCCAGCACCACGCCGACCGATTGGAGCGGTGTACTGCAATTGAAGTATGGTACCATTCGCATTCTGCGGCCCATTCTGTTCGAGCGGGGGCAGGATGATATCGTTCGGCCACGCCCGGACCGTCAGACAGTCGAGTGGGTGTCGCAGACGACCACCCACTACGACGGCATTCTCGTGTCGATTATCATCCCGCCGGCACCAGAAGGTGAAGACTGGTCCGACAATACCCTGACATTTGATACGCCTCCCTACACGCGCGAATTCGCCATCAGCGAACTGATCGAACTCGATGAGATTGTCGACGTCGACAACCTCGGCAACCAAGTGGCGTTCAATGCGCGCAGTCTGGAACTGGTACCGTGTGGCGGCGGCACGCTCGACGGCAAGTGGGTGGTCAGAGATTCGGCCAGGCGGGGGCATTTCTTCGGACGATGGATGAGCGACAACGGTCTGCTGTTCGGCCATTTGCGCGGGCACTTCGGTACGACCGCTGACGGGGAACAAATCTTCTTTGGTAAGTACATTGGTCTCGATGGCAGCTTTAGAGGGTTCCTGCGCGGTACCTGGGGGGTGGATGAGTCGCCGGTGATTCTCGATGACGGCACCGAAGTCTACGAAGGCTGGTTTGAAGGCAAGTGGGCGGGACGTCCCGGACTGCCGGTCGGCGAACTTTCGGGCCGCTGGAGCAGTGTCGTTCCTGAGCCAATCGACGATGAAGCACCGCCGGTCAGACCAGGGAACAACCGTGGACGCAACCCACGTGAGCATCCGGTATTCGGTAACCCCAATGCCACCCCCGGATTCTTCTCCGGCACTTGGATGGCCTACTGTGACGACGACGCGGGCGATGGTGAGCCAAGCTTGTAATCCGTTGCCCCGCTTAATCATAAATGCGCCCGGTTGAAGTATCGGCCGGGCGCTTTCCTTTATGGCATGGCCGTCCCGGCCATGCTAAAGTAGTCGGGGTGCCATGGAGCCCAAAGGGCGTGTTGAAAAACCCCCGAGAGTCAGAGCCTTTGGGCGAGCCTCCCGGCGAGCCGCAACGGCTGCAGACGGGCTACCAAGATACCCTTACAACCAATCCCTCAATGCCAGACCGATTTGCTCGTATCACGATAAGTTGCTATGGATAAACAAACACACACCCCGGAAGAGATTCGCGCCCGTCTGATCGCGGCGGCCCATGAGCAGGGGATCAGTGCCATCGGCTTCGCGTCGGTTGACCCGACCACCGAGGATCGTCAGCGGTTGTTGGAGTGGCTGTCACGCGGCTACCAGGCGTCGATGAAGTGGATGAACCGCGATCCCGAACGCCGAGCCGATGTGCAGCGGGTTTTGCCCGGCGCCCAGACCGTGATCTCCATCGCCGTTAACTACAACACCGGCCATGCCCCATGTGATGACTGTGGGGCCGTGAAGGTCTCCCGCTACGCGTGGGGAGAAGATTATCACGAGGTGCTCGGGCACAAGCTGGAGGCGTTGGAGAATCTCCTGCACGAACTTGCACCAGATGAAAAGAGCCGCCGGTATGTCGACACCGGTCCAGTCATGGAGAAAGCATGGGCGCAACGTGCGGGGGTGGGCTGGATTGGCAAGAATACCAATCTGATCACACGCGATTCCGGTTCATGGGTGTTTCTGGGTGAGATCATCACCACGCTGGCATTACAACCCGATGAGGATCACCTCGATTACTGCGGGAGTTGCACCCGTTGCCTCGATGCGTGTCCGACCGATGCCTTTCCGGAACCGTATGTGCTCGATTCCAACAAATGCATCTCATATTGGACGATTGAACATCGGGGGGATTTCCCCGACGGGCTCGCGGATCAGTTTGACGGCTGGATCTTCGGCTGTGATGTCTGCCAGGATGTTTGCCCGTGGAATAAATTCAGCCCGCCGAACGGCGATGATGCATTTGTACCGACGCATGAAGTGCTCTGCCCGCCACACGAGCGCTGGGCGAGGCTGTCGGAGGAGGAATTCAGGGAGGAATTCCGAGGATCGCCGATCAAACGGGCCGGCCGTGACGGATTGGCACGCAATATTCTGTCACAACGTGGCGATCCGCTCGAATCCGCCCTGAAATCGATTACCTGGGAACCAATTGAGACGTCGGCGGATATCCCCATTGAGGGTTTGGACAGTTAGGGTCGAATCCCCTTGACGGCACGCCGCCAAAGCCAGAAGTTGGCAGGCTTGCCGACAAGTAGAGTGGCAATGCGAATTGATGTTCTGTAGAAATCAACCATCGAAGTCTGAGGGGAATAGATGATGACGACAACGACCGCACCAGAAAAGGCGACTTCAATGCCGGTGAGACGTCCCAGCTTGTGGGACCTCGACATATCGGCGGGCAAGAAGGCCCGTCTCTATCGCATGCTTTATCAGTTTGGTCCCGGCAACGGCACCTTTCTGTTTCTGCCGCTCGACCAGGGCCTCGAGCACGGTCCGGTCGATTTTCTCGACAATCCCGATTCGCTCGATACCGACTACATTTTCCGTCTCGGGATTGAGGGGAACTATTCCGGCGTGGCCATCCATGTCGGGTTGGCTGAGAAGTACTATCCCAAGTATGCCGGTCGCATTCCTCTGATTTTGAAGATCAATGGAAAGACCACGATCCCGTCGGACGCCGAAGCCCTGTCCCCGTTGACCGGTTCGGTCGATGATGCCGTTCGACTCGGTGCCGATGCAGTCGGATACACGCTGTATGTCGGTTCACCGGCCCAAGATCAGGATATTGCGACACTCAACGAAGTGCGTTACCAGTGCGAGCGCACCGGCATGCCGCTGATCGTGTGGGCGTATCCGCGCGGTGAGGCGATCGAAGGCAAGGGTGGACGCGATTCGTTGTACGCGGTCGACTATGCCGCCCGTGTCGCTGAAGAGTTTGGCGCTGATGTGGTCAAGATTAATCTGCCGAAGGGCACATCGAGCGAATCACCGAAACCGTATCCCGATATGAAGCTCGATGAACTCGAGATGGCCAAGAAGGTGGTCCGTTCGGCCGGTAAGTGCATGGTGCTGTTCTCAGGTGGCTCAAAGCGCAGCGATGACGACCTGCTCCACAAGGTTGACATTTGCATGCAGGCCGGCGCGACCGGGCTGATCTTTGGCCGCAACATGTGGCAGCGCAAATGGGATGATTCGTTGATGATCAGCCGCAAGGTGCATGACATCCTGAAGAACCACGGGATGCCGCCGCAGGTATAAGGGACACACGATCCACGAGTGTCTGTAGGCGCTCGTATCACCTCGATCAGGAGATCAAAGCTCCAGGATGAGCCACTACACGTCGCCCGCATTGCTGGCTTCTATCAACTCCCCGGCAGACATGAAAAATCTGTCGATGGAGCAACTGCAGCAGTTGTGCCGTGAAATCCGTGAGTATCTGATCACTGTGATTGGTGACGTGGGCGGCCACTTCGCATCGTCGCTGGGCGCGGTCGAATTGACCGTGGCGTTGCATCATCTCTACGACACGCCACGCGACAAGATCGTCTGGGACGTTGGCCACCAGGGGTATGTGCACAAGATTCTGACCGGCCGTCGCGATCAACTCGATACCATTCGCCATTACGATGGCATTTCGGGATTTCTGAAGCGCGCCGAATCGGAATACGATGTCTTCGGGGCCGGGCATGCCTCGACCGCCATTTCGGCGGCGTTGGGTGTGGCGGCCGCGCGCGACCGCAAAGAGGACGACTTCAAAGTCGTCGCCGTGGTCGGCGACGGCGGCATGACCGGTGGCCTCGCCTTCGAGGGTCTCAACAATGCCGGTGCGATGAAGACCGATTTCACGGTTGTCCTCAACGACAATCGCATGTCGATTTCAAAGAATGTTGGCGCCCTGTCGAGCTATCTCGCCCGTGTGATCACCGATCCGTTATACAATAAATTGAAGGGTGAAATCTGGGATGCGATGGAGCGTGCGCCGTACACGGATCAGTTGCGCAGTTTCGCGCATCGCATGGAGGAATCGCTCCGCAATCTGGTTGTGCCCGGTGCATTCTTCGAGGATCTGGGTTTCAAATACATCGGGCCAATCGACGGTCACAATATTGAAGACGTTGTCAAGATTCTGGGACGTGCGAAAAGCTTCAACGAACCGGTGCTGCTGCATGTGATCACGCGCAAAGGCTGTGGTCACGAGTCGGCCGAGGCGGACCCGATTAAGTGGCATGGTGTCAAGGCCAAGCCGAAACCGTCGCCAAAGACGGCCAACGGTATTGCCCCCAAAAAGGTGCCGAATTACCAGGACGTATTTGGCGAAACGCTGGTACAATTGGCGGAGCGTGATGAACGCATTGTGGCGATTACCGCAGCGATGTGTACTGGAACTGGTCTGGTACCGTTTTCGGAGAAGCTTCCCGATCGGTTCTACGATGTCGGTATTGCCGAAGGGCACGCGGTGACCTTTGCCGGCGGATTGGCAACAGAGGGATACCGTCCGGTCTGCGCCATCTACTCGACGTTCTTGCAGCGCGCCTTCGACCACATCGTCCATGACGTGGCCTTACAACATCTCCCGGTCGTGTTTTGCCTGGATCGTGCAGGATTGGCCGGGGAAGACGGTCCCACACATCACGGCAATCTGGATTTGGCGTATCTGTCGTGCATTCCGGAAATGGTGGTGGCAGCACCGAAGGATGGCAACGAGCTGCGCAATCTGATGTACACCGCGATAGCATACGGCAAGGGGCCGTTCGCGATCCGCTACCCGAAGGATTCGTCGTGGCAGTACGATGCGAGCGGGCGCTTCTCGCCGATTCCGATCGGAAAGTGGGAGATCGTGCGTCCGGGCAGTGATGCCTGCATCCTCGCTGTCGGATCGATGGTGAAGTCGGCGATGGAAGTGGCCGAGGCCCTCGCTGCGGATGGGATCAATCTTCAGATCGTCAATGCCCGCTTTGTGAAGCCGCTGGATGACACGCTGCTCGAACAGGTTGTCGCGCAGCACAAGTTAATCGTGACGATGGAAGAGGCGATCGAACGCGGCGGATTCGGCCAGACGATTGCGCACAACGTGCGCGACAAGCTGAACGCGACGGTGCCGGTGCGCGTGATTGCCATCAAGGATGAGTTGATTCCTCATGGTCCACGCAAGAATCTGCTCGAGTATGCCGGATTGTCTGTCGATCAGCTGACCGAACGGGTTCGTCAAGCGTTCCATCAAGTTACCGAACTGGTCACCGCTGCCGGGTCGAAGACCGGTGCGGGGACGGCGCGCGCGGCGTCCGATGGCGCGGCCTCGACCTCAATTGTCTATGGCGCCAAGTGACCGTGTTTTTTTGGCTTAAATCGCGACGATTTCGGTCGCATTTCAAGGATTGAATTGCTTGCGTATCAGGATGGGATTATGAGTGTCAAACGAATCATTATCGACGAAGATGCCGGGCCATGCGGTGGTGTTAAGCGCGTGATCCACCTTTCCGAGAAGAACATCGCGCAGGGGCATCAGACCGCATCGCTTGGGCCAGTGGTGCACAATAGTAACGAGATCAACCGTTTGGAGACGTTGGGTCTGGAGGCGGTCGATTATTCCGAATTTGACCGTGTTGAAGGTGGCGGCGAGAAACGCCGCGTGGTGATCCGCGCTCACGGTGAGGCGCCGGAAGTCTTTGAACGGGCCGAGAAACTCGGATTGGAAGTGGTCGATGGCACCTGCCCCGTCGTGATCCGCTCACAGAAGTTTGCGCGCAAGTACTACGACCGTGGGTATCAGGTGGTGGTTGTCGGAAAGCCGCACCATGCCGAAGTCATCGGTATTGTCGGGCACTGCAATCATAAGGCGAAGGTCGTCCACGACGAAGCCGATGCCGACCAACTCGATCCCGACAAGCCGACCTATGTGCTCGCACAAACGACGATCTCCGAAGACATGTTCAACACCATGCTGGAGGCGATCCGCAAACGGGTGAACCATGTGGTGCACCGGAACACGATTTGCGCATTCGTATCCGACCGTGAAGACGAACTTCGCATTTTCGCCGACGAACACGACGTGATTTTGTTTGTCGGCGGCCGCAATTCATCGAATACGAATGTCATGCATCAGGTTTGCCTATCGGTCAATCCGCGCTCGTACTGGATTGAAAGCATCGATGACGTCGATCTCGACTGGTTTGAGAATGCCGAATCGGTCGGTATCTCCGGTTCGGCGTCAACGCCGCAGTGGCTTCTCGAGAAAGTCGGTGAGGAGTTGGCCGAGCGGTTGCATGTCGAGCCGGCGACCCAGTCATAGATCTTTCTTCTGAATGGAATGAGAACGGCGGGCTTGTCCCGCCGTTTGTGTACGTGGGGCGTAGGGGGCACACCTCGGCTTCACTCAGTGCAGGCGGTAGTGCACCCGACCGCGGCGATGGCTTGTAGCGAAAAGGTCTTACAACATTCGCTGTATTTTGTAGGGGCGTGCTGAGTACGCCCTATCTCCGTCACTGTAACGTGATGGGGACGTGTTCAATACCTCCCTTGACGACATCACCGAGCCCGCAATGCCAAGAGGTGCCTCACAGCTCTGCTGTGAGTTCCTCGCAGGACGCCCAGCAGCTAGGCTGGGGGCCGGTGGGCCCAGGAGATCAGGTCGACTCTTCCTCCAACTCCGCTTTCAACGACAAGAATTCCAGCATATCCTTCAAGGCGATCACGCCGACCAGACTGCCGTTGTCGACGACCATCAAACGGCTCTTCCCGGTCTTGCGCATTGTCTTCAACGCATCGATCGCATCGGTGTCAGCACGGACCATGTTTTCGTCTGAGCACGATTCCGCCAGATCGCCGACGGTCTGACGATTCCAATTCTCCTTCGGGACGGCCTTGATCTTATCGAGGCTGATACAGGCCAGTTCTTGCGAGTCATCTCTCACGGGGTAGAACTTGTGATGGTACTTGTAGAAGTACTCTTCGACCAGATCCCGCACGGTCGTCGACGGTTTCAGTGTCACCGGATTCTCGCGCATGAACCGTCGCACCGGTTCACCCTTGAGGGCGTTGCGAACCAGCACCTGCTGGTACGAGCTCTGCGAGATGCCACGCAGGAAGAAACCGATCAGGGCGAGCCAGACACCGCCGATGAAATTGCCGGCGATGAAATCGATGGCGCCCAGCACGATCAGGACAATCCCGAAGCCTGCGCCGATGCGTGACGATATTCGGGTCGCCCAGCGCAGATCGTTCTTCCATTTCCACAAGATCGAACGCAACACGCGTCCGCCATCCAGTGGAAATGCCGGAATCATGTTGAACAGCGCCAGAATGACATTGATGGACGCCAGGTACACGAGGACACCGTCGACGGGTTTCGGCCAGGGAATTCCTGCGGCGAACAGGTGCAGGATGAAGAACGCGGCGCCCAGCACCACACTGGCGATCGGTCCGGCAACGGCCATCAGTAGTTCGCCCTTTGCCGTTTGCGGCTCCTCATCCATCTGCGCAATGCCGCCGAAAATGAACAGGGTGATCCCTTTGACAGGGATGCCGTGCCGGCGCGCGATCAGCGAGTGAGAAAACTCGTGGAAGACAATCGATACGAACAGACCGATTGCCCCGGCGACGCCCATCCACCAGTATGTGGCGGTGGAAAAGTCCTCAAAATAAAATGGAAACAAACCGTGAGCGAGTGACCATGTCACCAATACCGCCAGCAACAACCAGCTTGGGTCGATGCGCACTTCGTAACCGAACAGAGTAAACAGCTTCAAACCTTTTCCGAACATGCGTATCACATCCTTCACAAGACACTCATTGTCTTCGTTTGACAATAAACCTACCGCGCAATTCGGCATTCCGCTGTCAGGAGAGTTCTGACTTGACGTCGCTGTGACTTCGCTAAAACCCGATTACGTTGGGTTTGTACTCCCATCCGTGGACGATCTTGTGTACTAGAGTGAAGAGGCCAACGGAGTTCATTGGCCGAAGGAGGTGCGTAAATGAAGTATCATGATTTTATCGGACAGGTTCAACATCGTGCAAGACTCAGTTCGGAAGAGGAAGCCGTGCGCGCCACACGCGCCACGTTGTCGACTCTTGGTGAGCGCTTGGGCGGCGGTGAAGCTTCCGACGTCGCAGCACAACTGCCGCAGGAGATCGCCATCTTCCTGAAGCCCGAGGACGAGGAAGCGGACCGTTTCGATGTGAACGAGTTTTTTGGACGCGTCGAGCGTCGCGAACAGGTCGATCGTCCCGATGCGGTCTTCCACTCACGGTGTGTGATCCACGTGCTGAGCGATGCGGTCAGCGGCGGTGAGTTTGAGGATATTCGCGCTCAATTGCCGGAGGATTACAAGCCGCTGCTTGACGCCGGGAGCACGGGCCGGATGAACACGTAATCCGCGAGGAAGTCGCTAACCTGAATCCGACCGCCCGGTCGGCAAGTGTGCCAGCCGGGCGGCCGAATTGTGACTCCACTGTGCAATTGAGCGGCTCTCGATTGGTCTATTCACTGTTCGGATGCACGCGCGCCCGGCTTATCGACAATGCGCACGGTGCTCGCCTGGGGACCCTCCTCGCCCTGCACTTCGACGAAGTGGACACCGGTCCCCAATTCCAGGCGGTCGTAGTCATTGTTGGTGACCGCGTTGCGATGGAAGTAGATATCCCGTCCGTCGATTGTTTGTAGAAAGCCATAATCGTCTTCCGGGAACAGGCGAGCCACCAAAGCAACTGCTTCCTGACCCGGGTGGGATTTCTCTTCGCCCTGCTGCCGCTCGGTCAGTCGTTTCAATTGTCGCTGAGCCGCATCGAACGTATCGCGGATGACGCTGTCGAGCGGCGCATGCGTATCGCTTTCGCCCGGTTCGCGTTTAGCGATGATTTCATGTCCGGGGGGGACGTGGATGTCGATGCGTACACGAAAGGGACTGCCGGTGCGCTGGTCACGCTGCGGTTTTTCGATCGCCACCCGGCAACTGGTCATGTGATCGCATACCCGGTGTAAGGCGTCGACTTTGTTGTGCACGAGATGCTCAATATCTTCCGTTTTCGTGACATCGCGAAAAGTCAATTCGAGGGGAACTTGCATACGCTTCCTCCTGTGCGTGGTCGTGTGTTCCTGTTGTAGGGTGATGTGTTTGCTCACACTCCCCATACTCAATGTATGCGCGCATATACTGAAGGTTCAGCGGATTGCCGGATTTGCCTGCGTGTGCGTGACGGATTACGGGATTATCCTGTCAGGTGTAGGGGTATTGAACGCGCCGCAGCTAAGAGAAGAGGTGCCTCACAGCTCTGCTGTGAGAACCTTGAGGTGTGGGAGCCTGGGTGTCTGACCGCAATCGTTACGATCTCACAGCAGAGCTGTGAGGGACCGAATGAGCACAGCACAGCGCCATAGGCGCGACACAACGGATCACCTCACGCCCGGTGCTCCGATTGCCCATGATACGAGCATCATTGACACGCGCATGTACACCATCGACATTGCCGTGGATGGACGATTAATCGTGAGGGGATATGGACGTACATTTCGGCATCGACATCGGCGCGACGTACATCAAATTCGGGGTGATCGATCCCGACGGGCACATCGAGTATTCGGCCCGCAAGCTGATCAAGGGCGATGACGGAACGGTTAGGGCGGTTGAGACGGTGGTGGATTGCGCTCACGAATTACTCACCTGGGCGGCCGCGGCCGGTCATCAGCCGGTCTCACTGGGGGTCGGATCGCCCGGTACGATCAATCCTCTGACCAATCGTGTCCAGCCGCCGTCGCCGAACATCACTGAGATCGTCGGTGAGAACTTTGTCGATCTGTTGAAACAAGCGACCGGGCTGCCGGTGATGATCGACAACGATGCCAACTGTGCCGCTTGGGCGGAATATCGGTATGGTGCCGGACGCGGCATTGACAACCTGATTTGTCTCACAGTCGGCTCCGGTCTCGGTAGTGGATTCATCGTCAATGGACAGATTCTCCGTGGTCCAACGGGTTCGGCCGGGGAACTGGGGCATGTGAGTATCGACTGGGACGGTCCGCAGTGCCCATGCGGCAACAGAGGATGTCTCGAAAACTACACCTCGGCCACGGCTCTTCTAAGCGCGGCCGACGAGGCCGCGCGGCTCGATCCACAGGGACTGCTGGGACAGAGGCGTGATGCAGACACCGGGAAGATCACTGTGCGGGGACTGCTCCGGGCCGCAAAGGGCGGCGATCCACCGGCGCAGATGATCCTCGACGCCGCCGCCCATAAACTGGCCATCGGGATTTTGACCGCAGTGAACATTGTCGATCCGGAAGCCGTTATCATAGGTGGAGGGGTTGCTGATGCCGATTTTGCCGCCGGCAGCTTATGGTTGAACACGATCACGGCCTATCTGCATCGGCACGCGTTCTCCGAGGCGGGGAAGAACTTGCAGGTAGGGCGCGCCGTACTTGGCAACGACGCTGGTTTCATCGGCGCCGCCGCGCTGAGCGCGGAGACGATGTCGCCCGAATCGGATTGATTCAATGACACCTCAACAATACAATCCATCTGAGAGACGCCCGCCACGCGAGTATGTGGGTGTGCATTTTAAGTGCTGCAAGGTGTATGTGCACGCGTATCTCAATCGGGAGCGAACCGCGTATGTGGCGTACTGCCCGAAATGTGCGGGCAAGATGACGATTGAAATTCGGCCCGACGGGTCCGACAGCCGGTTCTTTGAGGCGTCCTGATTGATCGTTGATGTGAGGCGATGAAATCACGTGGTAAAATCATCGTTGTCCCCTTGGGCGATCTCGACTTCTATCAAGTCAACAAGCTCGCTGCCAACCTCTCGGTCGCGTTCTCGGCCGGTGTCGATATCCTTCAGGGCATGGATCTCCCCGACGAAGCCGAAAACCAGGAGCGGAACCAGTACTACTCGACCGTGGTTTTAACCAAGCTCGAGTTGATGCGCCAGAATCAGACCGAAAAGCTGCTCGGGGTCACCGAAGAGGACCTCTATATCCCGACTTTGCCGTACGTGTACGGCGAATCCGATTCCGAGTCGGGCTGTGCCATTGTCTCGTTCTTCCGCATGCGTCAGGAGTTCTTCGGCCTCCCCGAGGATGAGCGCCAGGTCTACCAGCGTGTCCTCAAAGAGGCGATTCACCAGGTCGGCCACCTGTTCCGGCTGTCCACCTGCAACAATCCCCGTTGCGTCATGTACCGCTCCCGCTCGATGCTCGACACTGACTCCAAGAACGAGAAATTCTGCGACATCTGCCGCCGGCGGTTAGTGCGGCAGGGCGTGACGCGGTAATCACAGTTGTGGTCCGTTGATCTATGCTGTCATTCCCGCGAAAAGAGGGAATCCATTTTCTCAAGCGTATACGAGATGCACGGCTGGATTCCTCCGCCGCGGCGGACAGGGGAGACAGCCCAGAACCGGGCCAACCCGCTCAAGAAAATGATGGACAAACCATCCCGCACGTCCTAACGAACACCTGAACCTATTATCAGGATAGACGCCCATGACGCTCGAACAAATCCTCGACCAACTGCGTACCGACAACTGTGTCGAACACTGGCACACCATCCCGGCTCGTGCGGCCGACTATGTCGATTTTCCCGCAAATCTCGATCCGCGCCTGATCGACGCCATCCGTAAGCGGGGCGTGCACAAGCTCTACCGCCATCAGGCTGAAGCGCTCGACGCCGTCAGCGCAGGGAAGGACATTGTTGTTGTTACTCCAACGGCTTCGGGAAAGACTCTCTGCTACAATCTGCCGGTTCTCAATACGGTCATGCAGGACCCCAGCCAGCGGGCGCTGTATCTGTTCCCGACCAAAGCACTGTCGTATGACCAGAAATCGGAGTTGATGGAGCTGACCGAGGCGGTCGGGGCCGATATCCGCACGCACACGTTCGACGGCGACACACCGCAGACCGCGCGCCGTGCGGTGCGGTCGGCCGGACACATTGTCATCACCAATCCCGACATGTTGCACACCGGCATTCTGCCGCACCATACGAAGTGGGTCAAGCTGTTCGAGAATTTGCGTTATGTGGTCATCGATGAGCTGCACCACTACCGGGGCGTGTTCGGCTCGCATCTGGGCAATGTGATTCGACGGTTGCAACGGATCGCGCAATTCTACAACAGCAATCCGCAGTTCATCACCTGTTCGGCGACGATTCAGAATCCGGGGGATTTGGCCGAGCGGATCGTCGGGCGGCCGTTTGTGGTGGTTGATAAGAATGGCGCGCCGACGGCCGAGAAGCACATCATTCTCTACAATCCGCCGGTGGTGAACGAGGCACTGGGGTTGCGGCGATCGTCACTCAGTGTCGCCAATTCGCTGGCGACACGGTTTATCGCCAACAATGTTTCAACCATCATCTTTGCGGGATACCGCCGCGCGGTCGAAATCATCCTCACCTATCTGCGCAATCATATGAAACAGCAGAAGGTGAATCCGAAGCTGGTGGAGGGATACCGGGGCGGCTATCTGCCGAATCAACGCCGGGCGATTGAACGCGGACTGCGCGATGGGTCGATTCGGGGAGTGGTTTCGACCAATGCGCTGGAACTGGGGATCGATATTGGTTCGCTCGATGTGTCCATTCTCACCGGCTATCCCGGGACGATCGCGTCGATGTGGCAGCAGATGGGGCGCGCCGGACGGCGCAGCGGGATGTCGGCCGCGATTCTGGTCGGCAGTTCCTCGCCGATCGACCAATTCCTGATCAAACACCCCGAGTACCTGCTTGACCGACATGTCGAATCGGGCATTGTCGATCCGAGCAACTTGGTGGTCTTGATGTCGCATCTCAAGTGCGCGGCATTTGAATTGCCATTTGATGCCGACGATCAATTCGGTGTCGATACCACGCAGCCACTGCTCGACTATCTGGAAAAGCACCACGTACTCACCCAATCCAATGGACGGTATTTCTGGGCGTCTGAAATCTACCCGGCGGGAGAGGTTTCGCTGCGGTCGGCGTCGCCGGAGAATTTCGTCATTCTCAATCGTTCCGATGAGAGCAGAGTGATCGGCGAAGTCGATTACTCTTCGGCGCCCGAGTTTCTGCATCCTGAGGCGATCTATCTCCACGGCGCCAATCAGTATCAGGTCGAGGAACTCGATTGGGAGGGGCGGCGCGCGTATGTTAAGGAGGTCGACGTCGATTACTTCACCGACGCCGAAACGAAGACCGACCTGAAGATTCTCACCGTCGACAAACGTCGCCAGAGTATCGACGCACGGTTGGCCTGTGGGGAAGTGGCGTTGACGCGGGTGACGGTCCTCTACAAAAAGATCAAGTTCTACACGCACGAGAATGTCGGTTTCGGGAAGGTGCATCTGCCCGAGCAGGAGATGCACACGACATCATTTTGGGTCGATTTCGATGCCGTTGTTGCCGAACGGATCGGCCTGTCGATTGGCGTGACCGGGGAGATTCTGCGTGCAGCGGCGAATGCCCTGGGACGGATGGCGCCCCTCTGGGTAATGGCCGACAAGCGCGATATCGCCTCGATATCCCAAGTCCGCGCCCCGCATACCGGTCTGCCCACGATTTTCCTCTACGATAACATCCCCGGCGGTGTCGGGTTTTCCCAGAAGATCTTCGACATGTCCGGCGAACTGTTCACCGAAACCGCGGTGCTGATCGAACAATGCTCCTGCCGTGCGGGGTGCCCCTCCTGTGTCGGTCCCGAAATGGAAATCGGCCCCCATGGCAAACGGGGAGCGGTCGAGCTGCTGCGGTTTGCAGCGATTGCGGCGAATCAGCCGGTGACCGAGGTCGAGGAGACGGTTGAGGTGGTCGAGGATGAGGGGAGTGTTGATTGAAATCGGCCTCGCCCACGAACTTGAACCAACGCGCGATCCGCTATGATGGTATTATCTGACAGAGGGAGACCAGTCCAGTATGCGTGAGTTTAGTGTAGTGATCCAACGAGATCCAGACACTGGCATCTTAGTGGGGCATGTTCCAGGGTGGCCGGGCGCACATAGCCAAGCGGAATCGGTGGACGAGCTTGAGGCCAATCTTCGTGAGGTAATCGAAATGCTGCTCGAGGATGGAGAGCCAAAGCTCGAATCTGAGTTTGTTGGCCTCAAGACAATCAAGGTTGCTTGAGGATGGGATCACTCCCGATTCTTAAACCTCGGGAGGTGGAAACGCTGCTCCTTGCTTTGGGATTTGAAAATGTAAGGCAGCGTGGTTCTCACCGACAATACCGGCATTCTGATGGAAGAGGCACCACCGTTAAATTCATGCTTCGATGTCTCCAGTTGCATCCTTGATACCCAGCGATGCCCAGACCCAAATCCAGTGGAACGGCTACGACCAGCGTGGCAGCCCCGTCCCCTCCGGCATCTACTTTGTCCGCCTGACCGTGCAAAACGCGACTTCCACCGTCGGGATTATTCACCTAAAGTAGACCTCGTCGGGTGCCGTCTCCTAAGCCCCTGTTAATCTTCATGTTGTGACGGCGGGATTTGTCAGTCGGGGCAGTTTTCGGGTTGACTGTATGTCCGGGGCGCTTCATACTGTCCCGCTTGACGCCCGTCGGGGGCGTTTGTTTTTTTCGCCCGGCAATGTGAAAAGATTCTTTAGGGGACTATGGAACAGATCATCTTCTGGGTATCCGCAATTGTCGCAGTGGTCGCCGCCCTGCGCGTGGTCCTGTTGCGGAACCCGATCGTGTCGGTGTTGCATCTGATCGTCACGCTCGCCGCCCTGGCGGTGATCTTCCTCCAGCTCTCCGCCGAATTCATCGCCGCTCTCCAGATCATCATCTACGCCGGCGCGATCATGGTGCTCTTTTTGTTCATCGTGATGATGCTCAATCTGCGCCGCGATGAGTTCGGCGAGGATAAGCTCCCCGGCGTTCGCTTTTTGGGCGGATTGGCCTTTGCCGCGATGCTCATCCAGTTTGTGATCATGTTTACCGGCGGGAGTGGGGGTGCGCGCGCATCGGTCATCCCCCAGGGATTTGGCGGCATTCAGGCAGTCGGGCGAGAACTGTTCGGCGATTACCTGCTGCCGTTTGAACTGACTTCGATTCTGCTGCTCGCAGCGGTCATTGCCGCGGTGGTGGTCGGAAAGACGCGTAAGCGCTCGAAACAAGCCGATGTCTCGGACACCGGGGAGGTCACCCAGTGAGTCTTCCGGTTCCGATTGAGAACTACCTCGTGCTGGCCGGCGCACTGTTTACGATCGGCGTGCTCGGGGTCATTACCGCGCGCAATGTCATTGTCATTTTGATGAGTGTCGAGTTGATGCTCAATGCCGGCAACCTGTTGTTGATCGCGTTCAGCCGTCTCCATGCCGACATGGGCGGGCAGTTGATGGTATTCTTTGTGCTGGTTGTCGCTGCCGCTGAAGCGGCGGTCGGTTTATCGATTCTGGTCGCTGTCTACCGACGCAAAGGTTCGGTCGACGTCGACAAACTCAACATTCTCAAGGGATAGTCCATTTAGTCTGACCTGAGATCATCCCCATGCTGCAACTCGTCTGGATCATACCGCTTTTCCCGTTGGCCGGGTTCATCCTCAACGGCTTCTTCGGTCGCAAGTGGGGAGGTAAGGTCAGCGGCACACTGGCGAGTCTGACAGTCCTGGCATCGTTCATCGTCGCTGTCGGGGCCTACGCCGAGTTGCTGTCGCTCGAGGATCGGGTGATTCTGGTCGACTTCCTCCGTTGGATTCACATTGGTGACTTCCAGACATCATTCAGCTTCCTGTTCGACCCGCTCTCGGCGGTGATGGTACTGGTGGTGTCGGGTGTCAGTTTTCTGATCCACGTCTATTCCGTCGGGTACATGAGTCACGATCCCGATCAGCCGCGCTACTTTTCGTTCTTGAACCTGTTCGTCTTCTTCATGCTGATGCTGGTGCTCGCGGACAACTTCCTCGTGCTCTACATCGGCTGGGAGGGGGTCGGGCTCTGTTCGTATTTACTGATCGGCTTTTGGTTCCGCAAACCGTCCGCCGCCAATGCGGGAATGAAGGCGTTTGTGGTCAACCGTATCGGCGACCTCGGGTTTGCGATTGCGATCTTTCTGATCTTCTGGAATTTCGGCACCGTCAGTTTCCTCGAAGTGTTCGAACGCGCACCCGCCATGGCCGCTGCGATGGGTGGCACACTGACGGCGATTGGATTGTTGCTGTTTGTCGGCGCGACAGGTAAGTCAGCGCAGATTCCGTTGTATGTGTGGTTACCGGATGCGATGGAGGGTCCGACTCCGGTCTCCGCACTCATCCATGCCGCGACGATGGTTACGGCGGGTGTTTACATGATCGCGCGCTGTTCGACCCTGTTCGCGCTGGCGCCGGTCACGCTGATGATCGTGGCCATTGTCGGTGCGGCGACGGCGCTGTTTGCGGCGACGATGGCGCTGGTGCAAAATGACATCAAGAAGGTGCTTGCGTATTCGACCATCAGCCAGCTCGGCTACATGTTTCTCGCACTCGGTGTCGGGGCATTTGCCGCGGGCATTTTCCACCTGATGACACACGCCTTCTTTAAGGCGCTGCTCTTCATGGGCGCGGGCAGTGTGATGCATGCGCTCAACAATGAGTTGGACATTCGCAAGATGGGCGGCCTGCGCAAGTCGATGCCGACCACCCATTGGACATTTCTTGTCGCAGCACTGGCGATCGCGGGTATCCCGCCGTTGGCGGGATTTGTATCCAAGGATGAGATCCTCTGGTATTCGTTTTCTTCACCGATCGGCCACTGGGCGTTGTGGGTGATCGGTGCGATCACCGCACTGTTGACCGCGTTCTACATGTTCCGCCTCGTGTTCCTCACGTTTTACGGTGAGTCGCGTGTCGATCCCGACGTTCACCCACACGAATCGCCACCATCGATGACGATTCCCTTGATGGCGTTGGGTGTGCTGTCGATCATTGGCGGGTGGATCGGCTGGCCGAAGGTCCTGGGTGGCGGTGCGTGGTTTGAGCACTTCCTGAGCCCCGTTTTTGGATTCGCCGACCACCATTTGCATTTGCACGAGGGACATCATTCTCACGCCGTCGAATACGGATTGATGGGATTGAGTGTCGTGCTTGCGTTGAGTGGTATTGCGTGGGCCTACAACTGGTATCTCAAGAATCCGGCAGCGGCCGAGCGCGTGCGTGCACGTTTCTCCGGCGTCTACAATCTGGTCTACAACAAGTACTGGGTCGATGAAATCTATGATGCAGCCATCGTGCAGCCGTTGCTGAACATCTCACGCTGGGTGTATCGGCGATTTGATTTGGGTGTCATCGACGGAGCCGCTAACGGTTTGGCGACGACGGCACAGGCGGTTGCTCAAGCCGGTGTGCGTGGCGCCTCGGGACGATTCCGCATGGGGGCGGCCACCTTTGCGCTCGGTACCGTCGTGGTGCTGGCGTGGGTATTGATGGAGTTTATTTAGCAGACGCGTGTTGACCAATGGGACTGATTAGCTTCCTCATATTCTGGCCAGCCCTGATCGGGCTCGCACTGTTGCTGTGGCCCAACGGGCGCGGCTCGCAATGCGCGATTGTTGCGACGATCGGTTCGATTGTCGAGTTCATCGTCTCGCTCTGGCTGTGGTTCGGTTTTGTCCCCGGTGGCGGGTTCCAATTCGTAGAAGTAAACGAGTGGATTCCCAGGTTCGGTATCAGCTATCAAGTTGGTGTCGATGGCATCTCGCTGCTGCTGGTCTTGTTGACAACGTTGCTGACCGTCATCGCTGTCGCATCGTCGTACACGTTCATCGAAAAGGGGAAAAAGGGCTACTACGCGTCTCTGCTTTTCCTGGAGACGGGTGTCATCGGCGCCTTTGTCGCCACCGATGTGTTCCTGTTCTATATTTTCTGGGAAGCGATGCTTGTCCCGATGTATTTCCTCATCGGTGTTTGGGGCGGTGAGCGTCGTGTGTACGCCACGGTTAAGTTCGTCCTGTACACCATGGCCGGTTCGTTGTTGATGCTGGTCGCGGTCATCTGGATGTACATGTATTCCGGCGGTGTTGAGGCGGGTGGTACGTTCAACTTGTTCGACTGGTATGGTCTCAACATCCCGCCCGAGGCGCAGATTTGGCTGTTTGCGGCGTTCGCCCTCGCATTTGCCATCAAGGTGCCAATGTTTCCATTCCACACCTGGTTGCCTGATGCTCATGTGCAGGCGCCGGCCGCCGGGTCGATCATGCTGGCCGGGGTTTTGCTGAAGCTTGGCACGTATGGATTCATCCGTTTCGCCACCGCGCTCTTCCCGGCGGGGTATGATTACTTCTCGCCGGTGATCTGGATTTTGGCGGTTATTGGTATCGTGTACGGCGCCAAGATGACATTGATCCAGACCGATATGAAGAGCCTGGTGGCGTACTCATCGGTATCGCATTTGGGATTTGTGATGCTCGGCCTGGCGGCGATGAATCTGATTGGTGTCACCGGATCGTTGTTGCAGCAGATCAACCACGGGATCTCGACCGGCGCACTATTCTTGTTGGTGGGGATTCTCTACGAGCGCCGTCACACGCGCATCATCGCCGACTACGGCGGTTTGTTTGCCATCGCGCCGGTGTTTACAATCATGTTTCTGATTGTGGGGCTATCGTCGATTGGCCTGCCCGGTACTAATGGATTTGTCGGTGAATTTCTGATTTTGTTGGGTGCATTTGATACGTGGCCGTTGCTGGCTATCATCGGTGGAGCGGGAATTGTCCTCGCGGCCGGCTATATGTTGTGGTTGGTGATGCGTGTGTTCTTCGGTCCGGTGACCAATGCGGTCAACGAGACGATCAAAGACTTGAGCATACGCGAAGTGGCGACTGTGTTGCCGTTGTTGGCGTTGATCTTCTGGATCGGTATCTATCCATCGCCGTTCCTCGATCGTATTGGACCGGATATCGAAACGTGGCTCCAGCAGGCGCGTCCCGCGCAAATGATCCAGCAGATCGAGCCGCTCGATTGCCACGATGTGTTTGCGCAGTCGGTCGAGGGCACACCGTTTGTTCTGCTCACAACGGTGAGGGAGGGAACGCGATGAACGCCGCCGCGATCACTCCCGAAATCATCCTGACGATCGGGGCGTTGGTGCTCATGTTTGTCGAACTGGGCACGGGCGGCAAACGTAATCTGGGATGGCTGACGGTCATTGTTATTCTCGCCGCAGCCTATCCGGTGATCGCGAATTTTGGTCATATCGAAGTCGGTTTCTCGGGGATGATACTTTCCGACCGATTTGCGCAGTTCTTCCGCATTATCATCCTCATCGCGGGACTGTTGGCGACACTGACCGCTGCGGCATCGTGGGGTCGGCGTGCCGAAGGCGTCTTCGGCCCGGAATTCTATCCGTTATTGTTAATATCCATGGTCGGGATGACATTTCTCGTCGCGGCATCGAATCTGATTATTGTCTTCCTGGCGCTGGAGATTTTGTCCCTGCCGCTGTATGCCATGGCGGCCGGACGGACCTCATCGGAACGATCGATTGAATCCGGCGCGAAGTACTTTCTGACCGGTGCGTTCGCATCGGGATTTGCGTTGTTTGGCATCGCGCTGATTTACGGTGTCACGGGGTCATTCAGTTTCGAGACGATCGGTGAAGCCCTTTCGACCGGCGCCAGTGTCACGCCATTGACCTGGATCGGCGCGGGGATGATCCTGATCGGTTTTCTGTTCAAAGTCGGCGCCGTGCCGTTCCATACGTGGGTGCCCGACGTTTACACCGGTGCACCGACACCGACAGTGGCTTTCTTTGCCGCAGCACCGAAAGCCGCCGCGTTCGGATTGCTGTTGCGTCTGCTGCTGACCGCGCTGGTCGATCTTCCCTTGGAGACCATTGTCTGGGCGGCGGCGTGGCTGTCAATGCTGGTTGGCAACTTCTACGCACTTCGTCAACGCGAACTCAAACGTCTGTTAGCGTATTCGAGCATTGCTCACGCCGGGTATTTGCTGGTTGGGCTAATTGCCAAGAGTGCCGGTTCCGTCGGAGCAGTGGGATACTATCTCCTCGGATATGCCGGCATGAGCATCGGGGCGTTCGCAGTTATCTGTGCAATCGAATCGGGTCGTACATCCACCACACTTGATACGATCTCCGGCTTGGGACGGCGTCGGCCAGTTGTTGCCGCCGCGCTGTCACTGTTCATGTTTGCGTTGGTCGGAATACCGCCAACAGTGGGCTTCGCCGGTAAGTTCGTATTATTCACCGAGGCGCTGAAAGCCGGGTATCTCGGTTTGGTGATCTGGGCGGTACTGTTCTCGGCGGTATCGGTTTATTACTACCTGCGTGTGGTCGTTGCACTCTGGATGTGGGAGCCAACCGACGAGAGTCTGAATGCTCCGACTGACCGTTCCGGAGCGTTTATCCCCGCTCTCGGCTTGGCCTCAGCGATTACACTGATCCTCGGCGTGTTTCCCGAGCCGTTTATCAGGCTCGCATCTGAATCGTTATTCTGGTTACTGTAAGTCCATCTCCAAACATCGAGTCTGCAAGGTCCGCCAAAGGCGGACGTAAAGCATTCTAGTGTTATGTCACGCGCGATATGTCGTAGGGCAGGAGCACTGCGCGTCCGTGA
>CAYTTY010000034.1:0-43507 GCA_964440935.1 uncultured Ignavibacteria bacterium
TGCTCCCCGGAGGACTTACACCTCCAAGTCAGTGCCCATGCCGGGCGCACAGGAACAAAGCCCCCATCTGATGACGGGGGCTTTGTTATTGCGACTGTGTGTGACGGTCGCTTAGTGCAGCGACGAGGTCGGGGCGGGGCCCCAGCGGCGCGATTTGACGATCGGTATCGTCATGCGCGTCTTCGCGGGATCGTCGGCCTCGAACGTAATCGACTCGGTGAAGAGCTCACCGGCAACGTTGTCTTCGAAACGGATCTTGAATTCGCGTTCCTCGCCGGCGTCAAGACGGACGTTATCCGGCAAGTCGACTTTAACCAAATCATACGGCATCGACACGACCGTAAACTCCAAATCCGTGTCGTGGAGGTTTTTCAACGTGAACGTGTAATCCATGGCGCCGCTCATGCCCATTTCGGCGTCCAAATCGAGCGAATACGGATCGACGGTGTAAATATCGAGCGAATCCATGTGCCTTTGCACGTCGGCCGAAATCGTCAGTCGCGGCAACCGACCGGCCGCATTACACATGATGCGCGCGCTCTTCGTGACACGCGAAGAATAATGACCAGTCGAGAAAATTAACTTAACCCGGGTGCTGTCACCGACAGCAAGCTCCTTTTTGTCCAGCGGAGCCTTCGTGCATCCTCACCCAGGCTTGACGTCGGTGATTTTCAGTGTATCACCACCGACGTTTTTGAGCCAGAAAGCATGGGAAATGCTCGACCCTTGGGTCACGCGCCCGAAGTCGAACCGTTCCATGGAAACAGCCAACTGCGGCAGATTCGCCCCTTCGATCTGTTCTCCCTGCTGGGCGTACACTGACCCGGCGCTCAAGAGCACAGCCGCTGCCAGTGTCATCATCAGAATGTGCTTACTGCTTCGGATCATAGCGGTCCTTTGTGGTTTGAAGTGGTCCAATCGAGTCTTGATTATAGTGATTTCGCTGTTCCTCATCAAGTCGCTGGCCCATTAACCGTCGGTGCTACCTGTCTCGACCCACACTGATTTCTTGAATATCGGCAGCGTGATCCGTTCTTGCGTGGTATCGGAGACCTCAAAGGTGATCGACCGTGAGAAGGTCTGCTGCGGCAGGCCGGGTTCAAAGGTCAGCGTCAATTCGTGAGATTCGCCCGGTCCGAGAGAGATCGGCTCAAACGGCCCCACACGAACATCGCGGTACGGCACATCGATCATCTCAATCGACACTGGTTCGGCGCCAGAATTGGTCAGAGTGACAGTCTGCTCATACCCGTCACCAGCTTGGGGAGGGCGCAAATCGTCGAGACGCACCGCTGCCGGCGTCAAGACAATCGGGCCCGGTAGCAGCGAGTCTGCAAAGACACGCGCCCGGAAGGTCAATGCCGGGGCGCGCCCGGTTGAATTCGATTTGATTTGTGTGAACTTCTTCACCACGCCGTTGAAGACACCGGTTCCGAAGATGACTTCGGCACGGGCGCTGTCACCAGGGTGAATATGGTTTTTTTCTAGTGGTGCTTCGCTGCACCCGCAGTTCGGGATCAATTCTTCGATCACAAGCTCCTGATCACCGGTGCTGTGCAGCCAGAAGACATGAGAGACCTCGCACCGTTGCGGCACAACGCCAAAATCGAACAACTCATGAGGCGTTTTCACACGCGGGCCGACCGGCTCGCTCTGGCCGATATCGACCAACGAAGTTATTGTGAATAAAGCAATTGCCGCGATCAACCAGAGATGATTCAGGGAGATTTGGTTGCTCGTCATCGTGTTCTCCTGAACAAGGGCCAGATGCCAACGGGTGCTGGTGGCCCGCTTACGACCCCAATGACGTTATACGCACCGGACCTGTTAACCGTCTCCTTCATGCCCCCCAGAAATTCCTTGGTTGACGTCACTTTTTTATTGCAAGTGATACAAATGTTCAGTATTGAAGCCGTAGTAGAGTGAGACAGGGAGGATTCCAACAACCTCCTCAGCCGGAGGATGACAGATATCATGATGACAGAAAACAAGTTAGAACTTACGAAGCGTCAGCAGGAGATTTACGAGTATATCCGTGATATCATCCACACCGATGGCCGTCCGCCCACGATGAGAGAGATCGGTGAACGATTTGGCATTAAATCGACCAATGGTGTGCGGGAGTCGCTGGCCGTTTTGGAGCGCAAGGGCTACATCAAGCGGGAGCCCTATCTCTCGCGCGGCATCGAGCTGGTTGAGGAGGTTCCGACTAACGTGATGCCGATTCCGGTGGTTGGCCGCGTCGCCGCCGGTTTGCCACTGTTGGCGGTCGAAAACATTGATGGGCATGTGGCGGTCGATCAGTCGTTTCTCCCCTCCGGCGAGGTCTTCTCGCTGCGTGTCACGGGTGAGAGCATGCGCGACGAGGGCATCAAGGACGGCGATCTGGTGCTGGTCAAGAAGCAGGACTCGGCTTACAAAGGCGATATTGTCGTCGCTGTGATCGGCGAAGAGGCCACCGTGAAGAAGTTCTATCCCGATCGCGGACGGGTCCGTCTCGAGCCAGCCAACCCTGAATTCGGCCCGATCATTGTCGATAAGAATGCGCCGGGGTTCTTCATTGCCGGGAAGGTAGTGGGGCTCTTGCGACGGATGTGACAATCGCTTGACCGACTCTCGGTCGGTTTGCAATACTCCATTAATGTGCGAGCAAATCCCTGCCGGCCAAGCGCTGTCGACATCCCAACTCTACATCGCCGACGCGCGATCACTGCACGAAGTGACCGATCACAGCGTCCAGCTCATTGTCACCTCTCCCCCCTACTGGCAGCTGAAAAATTACGAAGACGACTCGCAGATCGGCTTCCACGATTCGTACGAAGACTACATCAACAACCTGAACTGTGTCTGGCTGGAGTGCCACCGTGTGTTGCACGACGGCTGCCGGATGTGTATCAACATTGGCGACCAGTTTGCGCGGGCCGCGTACTACGGGCGCTATAAGGTTATTCCGATTCGCACTGAGATTATCCGTTTCTGCGAGACCATCGGGTTCGATTACATGGGCGCGATCATTTGGCAGAAGGTCACGACCTGCAACACCACCGGTGGCGGGACCGTGATGGGATCGTTCCCGTATCCGCGTAACGGCATCATAAAGCTCGATTACGAGTTCATTCTCGTCTTCAAAAAGCCGGGCAAGCAGCCCACTGTCTCACGCGATGTCCGCGACGCGTCGCGTCTCACCACCGAGGAGTGGAACACCTACTTCAATGGGCACTGGAATTTTCCGGGAGAACGGCAATCCGAACACATTGCGGCATTTCCCGTGGAACTGCCGCGACGGTTGATTCGGATGTTTACGTTTGTCGGTGAAACGGTACTCGATCCGTTTATGGGGAGCGGTACAACAGGGGTCGCCGCACAGGAACTGGGTCGCCGATCGATTGGGTATGAGATCAATCCGGAGTTTGAGGAGACAATTCGCAAGCGCGTTCACGACGTATCAGTCGAGCGACGACTGCCGCTGGAAAATCCAACAACCGAGAATCTGTTAGCACGTCTCCCGTATCGCTACCATGATCCGGTGCAGCTATCGGCCGACGTCAAGAAGCGGCGCAACCATTACGGTTCGCGCGTGGACAAGACATCACAAAAGCGCGAAGACTACCATCGCGTGACGAATGTACTCGATGTGGCTACGGTTGAATTCGACAATGGCCAACAGTTTCGTCTGGCGGGAATCGCAGCCAATGGCGGGGCACAAGCGAATGCCGTCGACTGGCTCAGGGAGTTCGTCTCCGGCGCGAAGGTCTACACACGGCCGGACAAAGCATCGCCTGTCGATTCCGACGGCGTGGAGCGTGGCTATCTCTATTTGTCGAATCGAACATTCGTCAATGCGCGGATGATTCGCGAGGGCGTGGCGTCATTCGATGAGAGCACGGCGTGCAGCAAAATGACACTGCTGCGTCGCTATGCAGAATCGGCCAGAGAATGAACTACGGATCGGAGCAGTCGCGGCGGTAGCCGCAGTTCTGGCAGATCAACTCGCAGTTCCACTCGATCATCGCCTGGCCGCACAGATCGCACGATTCGGGAATAGCATGTGACGGTTCATGTCCAGTCATTGATCATTCACCCCGTCGGTGCCTCGGGAACGGCGTCCAGTTCATCATACAACTCCGCCAGCTGAGCATAGAGCGCGGTGCGACGGTCTGTCAACTCCGCCAGCTTTTCCCATTCGCGCGCCAGCGATTCATCCGCCAATGCCACCTCGATGTCCTGCACCTCCTGCTCGAGCGCGGCGATGTTCTCTTCCAGTTCCTTGCGCCGCCGTTCAATTCGTCGCGCTTCACTGCGCAACGCCTTGCGTTGCTGCCACTCTTGCGCGGCCTGCGATGTCTTTTCCTTTTTCTGCTCGGTCTCTGCGGATTCGGCTTGTGCTCGGGCACGACGGTATGCCCAGTCGCTGTAATTGCCAAGGCTGAGCCAGGCATTCCCACTGGCGACATAGAGTATCTTCGTCGTGAAATGATCGAGAAACTTACGATCGTGGCTCACGACGATTGCTGTCCCCTCGAAGGCGCCGAGCGCCTCCTCCAGAACTTCGCGCGCGCCGATATCGAGATGATTGGTCGGTTCATCCATGATCAAGAGGTTGGCTTTGGTCAGCATCAGCTTGGCCAACGCCAGCCGGCTCTTTTCACCACCGGAGAGAGCCGACACCGGCTTAAACACATCTTCGCCGGTGAACAAGAATCGTGCCAGGTAGGAACGCAACTCACCTGCATCGAAGTGTGGATACTCATCCCAGATTTCTTCAATGACGGTGCTATGCCCCGACAGTATCTCCAAGTGCTGGTCGAAATAGGCGATCTCGACGCGTTCGCCCAGCCGAATGCGGCCGTCGTAGTCTCCGTTCTCTTTGATGATCGCCAGGAGCAGCGTCGACTTGCCGGCGCCATTCGGCCCAATCACACCGATCTTGTCGCCCCGTTCGCATTCGAATGAGACATTCTCAAGCAGGGTGCGACCAGCCACACGCAACGTGAGATCGTAGACGTTGAGCACTTCCCGATATGAGCTGCGCTGGGCTTCAAATCCCAACGCCATCGAGCGCTGGTCTTTGGTCGGCGCTTTCAGACGTTCGAGCTTTGATAGTGCGAGCCGTCGCGACTGCGCCTGTTTGGTTTTCTGACCGGCGATGTTCTTCTGGATGAACTCCTCAATGCGTTTGATTTCGGCCTGCTGCATTTCATAGGCCTTCTTCCGCCGTTCGTAGCGTGCTTCCCGTTCGGTGCGGTAGTACTGGTAATTGCCATCGTAGAACTCGAGCGTCCCTTCGACCATTTCGACAATGCGTCCGGCAAATCGTTCGAGCAACGCGCGATCGTGCGAGACCAGCACACACGCCACCGGCGAATCGGCGAGATATCCTTCCAGCCATTCCACCGCCGGAATGTCAAGGTGATTGGTCGGCTCGTCGAGCAGCCAGAGATCGGCTGGCGTCAACAAGAGCCGCGCCAATTCCACACGCGTCCGCTCGCCGCCGGAAAACGTCGACAACTGCTGTGACCATTGTGATTTCGTAAAGCCCAGTCCTGTCAGAACCAGTTCGACTTGATGTTCGAACTCATATCCCCCGGCATGTTCGAGCTTCTGCTGCGCCTCGCCGAGACGGATTTGCAGATCGACGTCGTTGGGATTGGCCGCCACGGTTTCTGCGAGTTCGGCCACTGTTGCGTGGAGTTGCCGAATATCACTGCGCGAGTCGAGCATGTAATCGTACAGGTTCCGTCCCGCCTCACGTGAGGGAATTTGTGAGATCTCGGCGATGCGTGCGCCACGCGCGGTCGTGCGCACTCCCTCATCGGGCAACAGACGGCCACTGAGAATGCTCAGTAGCGTCGTCTTGCCGGATCCATTCTTGCCCAACAGGGCAATCTTCTCGCCCGATTTGATTTCCCAGTTGACACCACGGAGGACATCGCCCAAGGGGTACGACTTGGTCACTTTTTGCAGCGAGGCAATGATCATCGTCGGCTCACAGAAATTCACACTGCCTGCTCAATAGGTCGGCAGGCGCTGGCGGAAATTAGAGCGACAGCGAGTGTGAGTCAATCAGTGGCAGATCAGGAGGGGACCGCGTGGTGCTGTGGTTCCGACTCGGCGACCGGCATTTCCCGCTTGCGCGCACCGGCGATCAGCATTTCCAGGAGAAACAGCCCCATGACCATCCACAGGAAGGCGCTGCGAACTTCGGTGCCGTACCGGGTTTGACCAACCACCGACTCCAGCTCCTCATCGCGGTCGACCATGATCAGGTTGTATCCGGCCCAGCGGCGCTCGAGTTCGCCGGCATCGATGGTCTCCATGTCGAATTCGGCGGGATCGACATTGACGGAAAACCCATCGAACGGTTCGTCATTCCGGGTCAGTGTATAGACACCTGTTTCCGTCCGGGAGCCAATGCGAATCCGCGCGCCGCGTCCGGTGAATTCGACCGTTGGTCGCTCCACCAGTCCGGTCGGTGTCAGCAACTGGACATCATCGTCGGGTACCAGAGAGGCAACCGCTTCCCGTTCAATGGTCTCACCGACAAGATAGTCACTGCGGCGTTCGCTTAAATCGGTCGAGAGATACTCGACCATGCGATGCATGAGCGGCACAAACGGTGACCGCAGGGTCAGATCAGAATACGGTGCATTCAGTGGCGACCACAAAGCCAGCAGTTTGCCCTTCTCTAAACGCACTTCCGAAATCGATTGCCGTCCACCGGAGAAATTGACGATCGACTGCGAGGTCGGCTCGCCTTCGGTGCGATAAATCGAGAACCACCGGATTTCCGGAAACCGTTCACGCCGAACATCGCGATAGACCGACCAAATCGGATGATTCCAATCTATGTCATCCCAAAGAAAATACCGTTCGGGATCGGGCATCGCCGGATTCTCGCCCAATCGCAAACCAAAGTAAGGCGTCGCAATCAGAGAATTCCAGGCGGTTGTGTCGGCATCGATTGATGGTGCAATAAACGCACCACCGCCGGCGCGGATATAACGCAGCAGGTTGTCGACCACGGCCGCATCGGGTGTGCGCCATTCGGGAATGATCGCACAGTCGTACTCGAACAGGTTCTCGCCGAGCAAATCATCGGTATCGGCTTCGGTAATGCGAATCCGTCCCTGTGTTTGCGGAATCGGTGCCAGCGCGAGGCGGGATGCGGCCCGCGATGACGGATAATCCGATGCCAGCAGAACCTTGACTTCGTCGGGAACGGTGATCGCGAAATGGCGGCGATTGTTGAGTGCGTTGTCATCGGCCGACACTTCGACGAATCCCGAGTGGATACCCGCCGATTCGACCGTTGTCTGGAACGACACCGTCGACTGTCCATTCGCATCAAGAGCGGTCTCCTCCTGAGCCACCCGGCGTCCATCGACAAACAGGCTCACGAGCAAACGGTCGACCGGACGATCGGTGTAGTTGACGACATCGGCGGTAATCGCAAATGGCGTTGCCACCTGGACCAACTCATCTCCAACCGCCACGTCGGCCACACCCAGATCGAATCCGCCCTCCTCGCTGACATCGAGCACGTACACGGTCACCGCGGCGTCATCGGGCGGTGCTTCCGGAACGACGGTCTCGGTGAAACCACCCCGTCTCAAATCGGTAAGCAGATAGATCTCGCGATTGAGATTGGCGACGTCACGCAGAGTCGCCATCGCGACATTGAGGGCCTGGCTGGCGTCAGTGTTGCCGGTAGTCACTTCCATCTCATCAAACTGGCGATTGAGACGGGCAAAATCCGAACTCACCTGCGATGCAACCGGCGGTTCACCGGTAAACGGCAGCGCGATGGCATCATCGCCTTCACCGAGCAATTGGAAGATTGAATCAACGCGGTTTTGCGCACGCTCAAATGCCGAGCCATTGGCCGTCTCAAGGGCCATCGAAGCCGATTGATCGAGCGCTACCACGGCTGTTGTCCGTGCGCGTGATCCCAATCCGGCAAACACGCCACCCTTCAACGCCGGGCGGGCAAACGCCATCACGATCAGAATCACCATCAGCGTCCGGATGGCCAGGAGCAGCCAGCGGCGCAACTGCAGGCGGCGCATGCGGGTCTTGCGCAAATCGCGCAGAAACATGATCGACGGGAACTCGATCGTCTTGACGCGGCGCCGGTTCAGCAGGTGAATCAACAGCGGCGCGATCGCAGCCACGAGCCCGGCGAGTATGGCGGAGTTGAGAAAGTTCACGTGAGGTCTTACGTCTGTTTAGTCCATTTCGATGACTTTGAATCAGTGAGAGTAGATGGCATTCACGTAGTGGTGCGCCAGTTTCTGATGGTAGTAGGTGGCCGGAATCTGAAAAACCGCCTCGTAGGCGGTAATCGCCGACTCCCGCCGTCCGGCCAAATCATGGCACCGTCCGAGGTTAATCAGCGCCCGGCCCATCTCCTGAGGCGCATCGGCAACAAAAGCCGCCGTCTCGAGATAGGCCAAGGCCTGGCTCAGACTATCGACTTCCATTAGGGCCTCGCCGAGACGAGTAAAGGGCCTGGCGCCGCTGGGTGTCTTCGGGACAAGGCCTTGAGCCAACGCCAACGCCTGATTGAAGAGAACTCGCGCCGAATCCGGGTTTCGGTGTGCACGCTGCCACCGCCCAAGACGCAGCAGCAATTCCAGCGCGCTGGGGTCACGGCCTTCGGTCTTCGATAGCCCGGTTTCCCACAACACCCGCGCCGAGTCGGTGCGACGCTGGTCTTCCTGGATATCTCCCAGTGTGATATAAGGACGGGCGTCACCGGGGGCCATTTCTGTAATCCGGAGCAAGTGGTACTGCGCGCCGCTGAGATCGCCCGCCGCCCATTGAATTTCGGCCAACAAGCTGAGTACATCGGTTTCGGTCGGTTGGCGCTCGGCCAATTGGTACGCATAATCCACGGCCGAGTCCCATTGGCCCAACTGCGCCGCCGCCAAGGTCAAGGATCGGTAGATATAGATCGGCGGATCGTGATGTCCGTCTTCGGCAAGTTGCAGCAGATCGTAGTGGTCCCCATAACGGTGGTAGGCTGCGGCCCGCTTGGCGTAGTCGTAATACTCGCCGGGACGAAACTCCCGCCGCCCAAGATTCTCCAGCCACTCGTCTTCCATTTCCGCCAACGTCTGCCCATACACCGAAAAGAGTGCCCGTTCGAGTGCCAAGTCGGTGGCCTTACCATACAACTCGCGGAACGCCGGGACACCGTGCGTACGGATCAGCCACTGCACAAATGATGCGGCGTGGTGGAACGACGCTGGATAGGGCTGGCGCTTGAAATTGATCGAATGAGTCAGTTGCGAGAGAGAAATGCGCTGGCCGTTACCACGATCCTGCAATACGTGATAGTCAGCAAAGGTCGTATAACCGGACACGCCGACGGCAAGCAATTCGGGCGCATACCCCCACCAGCGATAGACTTTCAGCAGCAACGTCGCCGTCACTTCGACACCGGTGTACTGCGGATCATGACGCGCCACAATGCGATTGCGTGAGGGATCAACCTGATAATCGAACCGCGGATCGAGCGGGACATCGCGTGACGGGCCATCGACGAAGAAGTAGTCAACCTTGCCGGGCACATCCAAATCCAGAGAGTCTTTCACCGCTTCGTACTCATACTCCAGCGCATTGCGCAGTTCGGCGAAATGAAATTGCGCCAGTGAGCGGCGTGACATACGGAACTGATAATACGCCGACGGCGTCACTGTCCACTCGCCTCCCTCGCTGGGGAGGGTGATCCCGTCAGGCACGGTGTCGGACGGTGTCGGCGTGATTAGCAGACGATACGTCGACTTCCCTTTGCCTTTGATATCATCGAGAATCAGCGGCGTCCCGTAATCGACAGTATTGCGGTCGCTACGCTGGTCGGGGATGGGACCGGTCACGAACAGGCTGTAGTGCAGTCTCACGCGGCCATCGTCCACCGGTGTGACTGTCACATACAGCACCTGATTGCCGACACGCAGCATTGTTTCCAAATCGAACGCGACGAGCGCACTGGTGCTATCGACAATCTCGGATTCTTCCGGTTCGGCGTGGACCGTCTCGCGTAGCAACACCTCCAGATGTGCCGCCTGTGGGGCGGCAACAGCAACACTGGCACCGGCACAAATCAGCAACAACAGTCCGCTGCGAACGATCGCGCGGACCGGCAGAGCCGACAGCATGCGATGCGCCAATGGTGCGGTACGATCCATGGACTTACTTGCTCTTCGTGAGTTTGCGCAGCAGCGCCAGGTTCATCTTGTCGTTCTTCCCCTCGGGATCCTTCGGTGTTTCGAGGAGTTTGGGGACCTTTTTCAGTTTCGCGTCACGCATGAAAAACCCGAAACCATCTTTACCAATGAATCCTTGGCCGATATGCTCGTGACGATCCTTATGGGTGCCAAGATCGAATTTCGAATCGTTGAAGTGCAGCGCCTTGAGTAACGGATACCCCAGGATATCGTTGAATTGCTTCATCGTCTTCTTGTAGGCCGCTGGAGTGCGGATATCGTACCCGGCCGAGAAGATGTGACAGGTATCGACACAAACACCGACACGCTCGGGCTGCTCCAGTTTATCAATAATCTCACGCAATTCCTCGAATCGTGATCCGATGTGCGACCCGGCCCCAGCGGTCGTTTCCAACAACAACATCGATGCGGTTTCCGCAACGCAGTCGAGCACCCAGTTCATGCCGTCGGCAATGCGCTGGATCCCCGCTTCGACACCGCTGCCGACATGCGCACCCGGATGGAAGACGAGATACTCGACACCGAGAATGTTACAGCGCTCCAGCTCCACCTTCAACGCTTCGCGCGACTTCTCAAACAGCGCCTTGTCGGGTGTCCCGATATTAATCAGGTATGACGAATGCGCAACGGCGGGGCCGATCCTCGTACGTTTGCGTTCCTCCTTGAACTGCTTGATCTCATCATCGGTCAGCGGTTTGGCGCGCCACTGGTTGGACGACTTCACAAACAATTGCACACAACGGCAGCCGGCTTTCTCGGCATGCAGGATCGCATTGAACACACCGCCGGCAATCGACATGTGTGCGCCGATTAACGGTCCGGTATCGGTTTTGGCCATTGGTCCTCGTCGATCGAGAGTGCAAGGTTAGTACAAACGTGCCCGTTTTCCGAGGTACGTGAACAGCGCGTTGTCATACGGCATCGATGTATCGATCGGAACATAGTCGACAAACGCCTGACGGCATTCCCGGCGATAGCGGTCGACGTGTTCGCCGAGTGTCCGTTGATACTCGGAGCGAATCTGCCACGGCAGAGTCGAAATCTCCTCGCCGGTCTCCATGTCGCGAAACAGCGCCTCCTCGGGGAAATTGAATTCCCGTTCGGTCGGATCGAGCACGTGGAAGACAATCACTTCGTGCTTGCGATGACGGAAGTGTTTCAGGCCGGTCAGAATTTTTGATGGATCATCCCACAAATCCGACAACACGATAATCAAACCGCGTCGCTTTATCCGTTCGGCCATTTCATGCAACGCAATGCCGGTTTCGGTCCGCGCCTGCGGTTCCACCCCGGCGAGTGTCGTGAGCAGTGCGTGCAGGTGGATTGACGCCGACTTGGGCGGCACGAAATGGCGGACACGTTCGTCGAATGTCACCAATCCGACAGCATCACGTTGCTTCAACATCAAAAACGCCAATGCGGCAGCCAGATTGGCGGCGTAAACGAATTTCGACACCTTGTTCGACGTGTAGGACATCGATGCCGACGTATCGAGCAGAATGTAACTCTTGAGATTGGTTTCTTCTTCGAACTGCTTCACGTAATAGCGATCGGACTTCGCGTAGACCTTCCAGTCGATGTCGCGAATCGGATCACCGGGCATATACTGGCGGTGCTCAGCGAACTCGACCGAGAACCCGTGATAGGGCGACTTGTGCAACCCGGTGATGAAACCCTCCACCACCAGCCGCGCCTTCATCTCCATGGATTTGAGCTTGGAGATCGTCTCCGGATTCAGGAATTGACGGTAGTCGGTGTTGGGCATCGGTTACAGTCGTCTGGTCATCTGATCGTGTCTTCTGCCGGAACGCTTAGTCTTCGTTCGCTTTGATGTCTTGGAGCAATCGTTCGATGATGTCCATCGTGTTGACCCCATCGGCTTCGGCATTGAATGAGGTCACGATGCGGTGTCGCAGCACCGGGCGCGCCACGGCGCGCACATCATCAACCGACGGTGTCGGCCGTCCCTCGAGAATCGCACGGCACTTCGCGCCGAGCACGAGGAATTGCGAGGCGCGTGGTCCTGCCCCCCATGAGACCCAATCACGCACATACGGCAATGGTGAGTTCTCGGCCGGACGGGTTGAGCGCACCAGATTGACAGCGTAGGCAATCACGTGGTCGGACACCGGCACGCGACGCACAAGTTGCTGCAACGCCCGGATGCTGTCGGAATCCATGATGCGGGAGACATCCGAAATCGCCGCCGAGGTGGTCATCTTGACGATGGTGTTTTCCTCGACTTCCGACGGATACCCGACAAAGACATTGAACATGAACCGGTCGAGCTGCGCTTCGGGGAGCGGATAAGTGCCCTCCTGCTCGATCGGGTTTTGAGTGGCGAGGACGAAGAACGGTTCTTCGAGCGTGAATGTCTCGCCGCCGGCGGTGACTTCGTGTTCCTGCATTGCCTGCAGCAAGGCCGCCTGAGTCTTCGGCGGCGTGCGATTGATTTCGTCGGCCAACACGATATTGGCGAAGACCGGTCCCTTCACGAAGCGGAAGGTGCGCTTGCCGGTGGTGTGGTCTTCTTCGAGAATGTCAGTGCCGGTGATATCCGACGGCATCAGGTCGGGCGTAAACTGAATGCGTGAAAACTTCAGATTCAGGGCGCGGGCGAGTGTCGAGATGAGTAGCGTCTTGGCTAGTCCCGGAACGCCAACCAGAAGGCAGTGGCCATTGGACAAGAGGGCAATCAGGAGCTGCTCAACCACTTCACTCTGACCCACGATGACCTTGCCAACCTCGGAGCGAAGCGTTTGGTAGGCGGATTGCAGGTTCTCTACAGATTGCAGGTCTTTTTCAGACATAAAGTTAGACAACTCCTTCCGGGATGAAGACGACCCACATCAGTCAATCGTCGACGACACGAACGGCTATTATCGGCGGTTTGTCCGGATGGAGTCAACCGATTTGCCGTAGGCTAATATCCTACAGCCCTGACGGGGGAATGTTCCCCCGGACGCAGCACTTCAACTCAACGGGAGACAATCTGATCCGAATTCAGGTAAATATTCCGCGAGTACTCGGTCCCGGCGTCCCAGACAGGCGTGGTGATCGAATCGGCCGAGACAATGGGAAGCCAATCGTCAAACTGAATAATGCGTTGAAACAGGTTCGTCGATCCCTGACGCACCTCAATGCCAAAGGTCGAGCGGGCCGTATCCGAGCCATCCTGGGGATAGAAATCGATTCGGCTGAGCTTAAAGTGGTCGCCCAGCCCGAAGTAGCTCAGCGCAGGCGCCCAGCGAATCCGTTCACCGACCAGTCGGAACCTCGTGTCCCGTGCCGGGAACACTTCCAGTGCCTCACGCCCCTCGCGGTCGATGGATGCGTAGACCACGCGCGGCAGGCTACCGCTCTTCTGAATCACCGTGATGGTCCCCAGCGGCAATCCCGGCATCACCGGAGTGTATAGACGCATCTGCCCGTTGATCCAGAAGGTCAGGTTGGCCATCCCGATCATACCGATGGCGACCATGATTGCGATCCCCCGCCGCAGATCAACTCGCCAACCCGACAACGATCCGGACCGCCGATTGCGGCTGTCACCCCGAATGCTGCGGAAGATATTCAGCAAAAGGAGCAAAAGCGCCCCGATCCCGATCAGGAAAAACGTTGTGGCCAGAATTGGAAGTATGGCATCATACAACATGGGCCCAACCCATGTGAGGTTTTCCACAACCCGGATAGGCACAAATGGTGGAAAACCAGCTCATATCAGCCATGGCGAAGCGGCCTAAGCTACTGCGCCGCAACAGCCAAAGGCGTTATCCACAGACTTCGGGAGGTTCTGCACACCCGAAGGCCGTAATCGGGGATAGAGACGGCCCCTTATCGTACTTTTTCGGTTGTCTGGGGTTGGGCTTTAGGCTGCCCCGTCGGACGATCGGCGTCTGAGCTCTGGCCTGATCCCTGTTTGCCCATGCCCGGCTGCCCGGAACCCTGTTGACTCGGCGCCGACGCCCCGGTCTTCATGTTGCAGTTGCCGTGAAAGACAGCACCCTGCTCGATCACCAGAGCCTTGGTCGTCAAATCGCCGGTGATATTGGCCTTGGCCTGCAACTCGACCTTCTCGGTGGCGTGGATGTTCCCTTTCACCGAACCGGAGATGACCGCATTCTTGGTCTTCACGTTCGCGTCGACTTGGCCGGTCGGACCGACGGCCACCGTATCGGTGACATTCACTTCGCCTTTCAGCACACCGTCGACACGGAGCGTACCAGAGACTTCCAGGGTTCCGTTGAAGGTGGTTTCCTTACCAATAATTGTGTTCACGCGGTCCCCCCCTGTCTGTGCGTCGGCGGGTTCATCCTCTCGCTTCTGGAATACGGCCATGATTTGTCCTGCCTGTCGCTTGACGATGAGTGTATGGTCATCAATGACGCCTCAAAGACGATACTACAAAACTCTCTTTACAATGGTCCAGTCGAAAATCGGGTTGAGCGAAATAAGGTGTGCCACACCGCCCGCACACCACCCGATTGTACCATCGGCGCGTGATGCTGATCCCATTAATGCCCTTCGGGGCCGGATTGGGAGTCGGATGGTTCATTCCGGGCTCGGAGATCCCGCTTGATTCGGCGCCATTCTGCGAGTCGTGTGGCGATCCGCTCCTCCAGTCCCCGATCAGTCGGGTGATACCACCGTTGTCCAACGAGCGGTTCAGGCAGATACTCCTGATCGACCACCGCCGATTCGTGATCGTGCGGATATTGGTAGCCGCGCCCGTAGCCAACACGCTGCATCAATCGGGTGACGGCGTTGCGGATCCACAACGGCACCGGAAGTGACGGGTTCTCCCGAATGACTTTCTTGGTCAACTTCTCAGCTTTGTAGATCGCATTTGATTTCGGGGCGGCCGCCATATAGACCGCGGCTTCGGCCAGTGCGAGGTCGCCCTCCGGTGAACCGAGGAAGTGGTAGGCGTCTTTGGCCGCCAGCGCGATGGTCAGGGCACGGGGATCGGCCAGGCCGATATCCTCCACCGCAAACCGCACCAGACGCCGCGCCAGGTACAGTGGATCTTCGCCACCTTCAATCATCCGGTACAGCCAGTACAATGCCGCATCGGGGTCGGAACCGCGCAGCGACTTGTGCAGTGCCGATATCAGGTTGAAGTGCTCTTCACCCGATTTATCGTAGAACTCTGTTTTGCGCTGTACAATCGCGCGGATCAAGTCGGCGCTCAGCACGCGCTCGTCTTCGGGCCGTGGTGCCATGTCTTCGGCCGCCACTTCCAAGATACTCAAGCTGCGCCGGGCATCACCGTTGGACAGCGCTGCGATCAAACCCAATTCGGAATTGTCGGCACGAATGTTCAACTCGCCCAATCCACGTTCGGCATCGGTCAGCGCCATCCGCAAGATCGTGATCAAATCCTGCTCGGTGAGCATCTGCAATTGATGCACGGCCGTGCGGGAGAGCAACGCGTTGTTGACTTCAAACGATGGATTCTCCGTCGTCGCGCCGATCAAGGTCAGCACACCGCTTTCAACATGCGGCAGAAAGGCATCCTGCTGCGCCTTGTTAAAGCGGTGAATTTCATCGACAAAGAGAATGGTCCGAGCGCCGTCGAACGCTTTGCGTTTGTGTGCGCGCTCGACAGCTTCACGCACGTCTTTGATGCCAGATAATACAGCAGAGAAAAACACAAAGTCCGACCCGGTCATCTTGGCGATGACGTGCGCCAACGTCGTCTTGCCGCTTCCCGGCGGCCCCCACAGAATCATCGACCCGATGCGGTCGGCTTCAATGGCCGTGCGCAACGGTTTCCCCGGCGCCAGCAAATGTTCCTGCCCGACAAACTCATCAAGCGTCCGCGGACGCATACGAAAAGCCAGGGGTTCGGTGGTGGTCATGGCTGTCCCTCGCGGGCGGATAAAGTTCGCGAAATTGTCATGAGTAATTTCCGCTTGTAGTGGGGTGCCATGGCCCTTCAGGAACATGTTGAAAAGAGTGCGTCAATGCGTTCTGCACTTTGTCGTAGGGGCGAATTGAATACGCCCCCTGCGCGTTACCGGTACGGGGACAGGGCGTACTCAGTACGCCCCTACGGATGTTGGTTTCCTCGATGTGCGAGATGATCACCTTACTATACTTTATTCAACACACCCTTCAGATCCGTGATTCCGCGTTTGCACAAACTCTCGTGCACGGGCCTTAGGGGGCGTGTTAAAAAACCTGCTGTCTATCATCACCTCAGACCGGGGAGGGCGAGGCTCCCGCCGAGCCGCCGTGTGGAACATGCCGTTGCGGCTCGCCGGGAGGCTCGCCCTCCCGAAGGCTCTGATTCTCGGGGGTTTTGCAACACACCCCTTTAGGCCCGTGGCACCCGAACGTGAATATGCAAATAGACCAAGCCTCGCCTCTTCTCAATCGGTCAGGACATCTGACAACTGCTATAACATGCTCTTTAGCGCAGCACTAAAACTTACGAATCAACACACCCTCGGCGGAAAGGCCCAGAGTCTTCAGACTTTCGAACAGATGGCCCAGTGTCATAATGAAGTCATTGGAACGTTCGGTCATGTCGGTGCGAATCGTCTGTTCGTACGGCGAGTAGAAGTACGTCCTGGAAAATGCGTCGACCGAGTGGATGTAGTTGACTGAATCGCGTTGACGAATCGCGATCCAACCGGCTGTCAATACGCGTTCTCCGGGAAACAGCAGCGCGTGGGTCTGGACATACTTCGCCGGCTGCACCGGCTCGCCGCCGCGGGCAATGCGCACGCGGCCAAAGCGATCGACCGCAAACAGGTATTTCCCCGCCGCTAGTGTGTCGAACCCGGTGGCAGTGAGTGTGTTCACCGAGGCCGCTCGTCCGCCCTCCGCTTGCCGATTTCGGTACTGTTCTTGAAGCAAAAACGGTTCGTCGTTGGGAAATGCCGAATCGGGTGCGGAATCGATGAACCGATTGAGTGTCTCATCGGTCGGGACAAACGCCACAATCCCGGTCAGTTCCCAAATGCGAAACTCCGATTGCAGCATTAGAAACTCAACAAACCGTTCATCGTCGGCAATGACACGTTTCGGCGCGGGCGGATACAGATCAAACCACTGCGGCAGCATGCGTTCTTCGGCTTTAGGCGGGTAGCTGCCGGGCACGCCCATCTCCAATGACGCCAAGTGCTCGGAGACTGAACGAGCATACCAATCCCGCACCTTGGGCTCGATGGTATCGACCTGAAAGGCCGGATAGAACGCATCACGCGCCCAGATCAAAAAGCGGTTCTGATTCGGTGTGAGAATGGCAAAGCCGACCTGGTCTTCGTCTTCGGTTTCACACCAAATCGCGCGGAATCCCGGCAAACCGTCGACTCCCGGATCTTCATCGTAGCGGTGGACTTTGCGCAACGGCAGACGGCTTGTCGCCGCATACAAACGTCCCAGCGCCGGCTGCACCGCATCGACATTGGGCAATACCAGACGCGGCTGCTCAAAGTACTTCACCGCCTTCTCGGGAGTGCCCGGCGCAACACCCAATGGTCCTTCGAGGAACCAGCCCCGGTCGGACGGAAACACCTCGTGGAGCGTCTGCATCAACGGCGTCAATGGCTCGGCGCAGTGAGCGGTTCCACTGCCATAGGTAGACACACAACAAACCGCGGCACCCGCCAGCAAGACAACACGCGTGAACTGCCCTATCCCCATTATGATCCGCTTTCCGCTTCGACCGGCGGCAGGTTTTCGACGAAGTGAATCGCCTTCTGGATGCGGTCGAGACATCGGGCACGTCCCAAAATGGCGACCACATCGAAGATCCCCGGTCCGCCCGTCATACCGGTCAACGCCAGGCGCAACGGATGAATGTAACGTGCCGGCTTTTCGTCAGTCGATTCCGCCAACGCGCGTAGTGCCGTCTCGGCGCGTTCCCTGGTAAACTCGGAATCGGGAATATCCTCAAATGCCTGCGTTAGACCCTTCAGTGAATCGAGGGCGCCCTCGCGGCGAAATTGTTTCTTCACACCCTTTTCGTCGTAACGGAAGTCTTCGGTGAAGAAATACGTGCCCTGTGTGACTATGTCGGTCAACAGATGCAATCGCTCCTGCATTGCCTTGACGACTTCGAGCATCCACGCCCACCGTGTTTCAATTTCCAATGGCGTGGTCAATCCGGCGTCGATGAGGTACGGCCGCAGCGCGTTGAGCAGATCGTTGGGATTCATACGGCGGATGTGTTCGCCGTTGAGCCACTGCAGTTTCTGCTGATCAAACACCGGATTGGCCGCGTTGACCCGTTCCAATGAGAATGATTCAATGATCTCATCGAGCGTCATCACCTCACGGTCATCGCCCGGTGACCAACCCAGCAATGCCAGGAAATTGACCATCGTATGCGGCAAAAACCCCATCGATTCGAACTCGGTAACTGACGTTGCGCCATGCCGTTTGGAAATCTTGCTCCCGTCGGGTCCGAGGATCAACGGCAGGTGGGCGAACTGCGGCGGTTCGAAATCGAGGGCGCGGTAGATTTGAATCTGCTTGAAGGTATTCACCTGGTGATCGTTGCCGCGGATCACGTGCGACATGTCCATATCATGATCGTCGATCACACACGCGAAATTGTATGTTGGCGTCCCATCGGCACGCACACAGATGAAATCATCGAGTTCGTCATTGGGACGTTTCATCTCACCATACACAAGATCCTGATAGCTTGTTTCGCCCTCGGGGATGCGGATGCGCAGCGCAGCGGGCCGTCCTTCATTCTCGTATGACTGGCGTTGCTCCGGCGTCAAATCGCGGCAGTGACCCTCGTAGCGCACAGGCGCTTTGTCAGCCAATTGTTGTTCGCGCTTGGCGGCCAACTCGTCGGGAGTGCAGTAGCACGGGTACACCGAGTCGGAATGGCGAAGTTTTTCTACGTATTCGGCATACACATCACCGCGTTGCGATTGAAATAGGGGTCCCTCGTCCCAGTTCAGCCCGAGCCACCTCAAGGATGCCTGGATCGAATCGACATACTGTTGTTCGGAACGGGTCTTGTCGGTGTCCTCAATACGCAGGACAAACGTGCCCTTGTGGTGACGGGCGAACAGCCAATTGTACAGGGCGGCACGCGCGGTGCCGACATGCAGGTGTCCCGTTGGTGATGGTGCGATACGTACGCGAACGGTAGACGTCATATGAAAAACTCAATTCGTGTGTGTGAATTCAAAATTCGAATGCTGAGGGTGTTATTCGTACCGTGGCGAAGACGGTCGCCGGTATGATTCCCCATTATCGTCATCGTCGTCTGGTCGTGTCTCACTCTCCGGGTCCGGCTGTGGTTGGCCGGTTGCCTCGGGTTGGCCTCCGGATTGAGCCGATGACGGCAGTGGCGTTGCCTCACCGGGCTTGGCCGGTGCCTGGACCGGCGCCATGGCCGCAGTGGAGGACTTCACTTCCTCCCACTCGAATTCCAAGCCTCCCCACATCCGGGCCGCGATGTTATACAATCCGCCGAGTAACACGGCCGCTATGACACCGACAATCGAGCCGATGAATCCACCGGAAATCGGAAAGAGAATCCCGCCCGCACCGCCAATACTGCCGAGCAATAATTCCAGTTGAAACGCTTGCGGAAAGCCGGCGGTCTCGGGCATGCCGCGGATGACTCCGTACATAACCCACAACGCGGCCCACTGGACGAGCCCGAGCAGGAATCCCCCCAGACCGCCGAGCAGGAATAGTGTCTTGATCGCCGAGAACAGGCCGATCCGTTTCAACTCGTAGCGTGGTTGTGTCATCAGGTTCGGCTGGAGGTTGTGTGCTGGCGACCGCAATTACTCGCCCATGGCCTTGATCACGAGCCGCTTCTTACGTCGACCGTCGAACTCGGCGTAGTACACCCGCTGCCAGGGTCCCAAATCCAACGCGCCCTCGGTTACGGGGACAATCACCTGGTGGCCGACGGTGAGGCTTTTGAGATGCGAATCGCCATTGGTTTCACCGGTTTGATGGTGATGGTAGTCGTCGCGATACGGCGCCAGCCCCTCGAGCCACTCATCGATGTCCTTGAGCAACCCATCTTCGTGATCATTAACCCACACGCCCGCCGTGATATGCATGGCGGAGACCAAGACCATCCCCTCCTGAATCCCCGACCTCTCGACGACCGCAGCAACGTCATCGGTGATATCGTGGTATTCGCGATGGTTCTTGGTCTTGAATATCAGATAATCTGTCTTGGTCTTCATCCAACTCCCTTCACCCCAATCAATTGCCGTCACAAGGGTGGAAGTCAACAGGTAAAGGGCATAACCGGCTCTCAAGGGCACAAGATGATACCAAATCCCGACAAGAATTCTGGAACCGGTGGCCTCATGGACCGTAAAATGAACAGCAACGAGAGAATTAGTTGTAATCAGCCAATAACGTGTGGAGGAGGACAGAGGGATGAAACTGATTCAGGGTCGACGATTCGCCACGGTGGCACTGGCTACCCTGGCCGTGTTCGTGCTGGTAGCGGCCATCCATGTTCAAGCCGGACAGGACGCCGACGGCTGGCTGGGCGTGATGATTCAGAATATCGATGAGGATTTACGGTTGTCGGAGAATCTGCCGTCGGATGACGGTGTGATCATTACCCGCGTGATCGACGATTCACCTGCCGAGAAGGCCGGGCTGGAACGGGGCGATGTGATCCTTAAATTCGACGACCGCGAGGCCCGCTCGGTGCGTCGTCTGACCCGTATGATCGAATGGGCCCGTCCGGGTGAAAAGATCGACATGGTGATCCTGCGCGACGGTAAGGAGATGCCGGTGGTCGTCGAGATCGGCGAAGGTGACGACGATGAAGAGTTTTTCGGCCGGCATCATGGTGACTTCAGACTTCGTGTGCCCCACGTGCCGTCCCCTCCCTCTCCACCCAAGGCCTACACCTTCTCCCTGGGACAATTGTCCGGCTCGCACATCGGGGTATCGTTGTATGAACTCTCCGATCAATTGGCTGAGCAGTACGGCGCCAAGGATGGCGGAGCACTGATCAATGAAGTGCTTGAGGACACCCCCGCCGAGAAGGCCGGATTGAAGGCCGGCGATGTCATTGTCGAAGTCGATGGCCGCAAGGTCGACGACATCGGCGAGATTCGTGAGATCATCGGCGACAAAGATGATGGCGACAAGGTGGCCGTTCGGGTTCTTCGTCCGTTGAGCAATGAGGAGCTGACGATCGACGTCGAAGTCGAATCCCGCAACACCTGGTCGGGCGTGGGTGACCGGAGTTGGCGGAGTTGGTCGCATGATCGCTCCCGCGGACCACGCACCTTCTTCTGGGATGACGACGAGTGGAAAAAGGCCATGGAGGAGTGGCGCGACTCCGACGAGATGAACGAATGGCGTGAAGAATTGCGCGAGGAACTCGAAGACCTCCGCGAAGAACTCAAGGAGCTGCAAAACGAATTCCACGAGAAGGGGTATTGATAGTTGGTTGTCAATTGCAGGGAAAAGAAGAGGGCGAGCCGGATGGTTCGCCCTTTTTGATTGATGGGACGATAACGAGTGTCAATGCTTCTTACCGATACACCAAGTCTGGCAACTGCATGCGAGGTCCGGGGATACATTCCGTTACCGTCCGGCCGAGGCGGCCGGACTACAACTGAATACAACGAAAACGGCGCCCATCGGGACGAAGCCGATGCGCGCCACATTCGGAGCAGATGGTAAAGGCCGTAGCCGTCACGGGTCGAATCATTGTTACTTCTCCGCTAAGTGCTCTTTCATCTTCTGGACGGCTGCTTCGGGATTCTTCTGCGCCATCTTGTGGCACCCCTCGCCGCAGCAGGCGTACGATTTACCGTCGACCTTTAAGAACGGAGTCGATTCACCGACCGTGAAGTGCTTGCCGCAACCGCAGACCGCTTTGGTTCCTTCATCAGTGACCGCCAGGACATTCCCCACTGACATGTCAACACGGGTCTTTTCGGTGAGCTTCGCCAAATTGGCGTCGGCCATTTTGGCGACTTTTTCGGGGTTCTCTGAGGCCATCTTGTAACAACTTTCCGAACAGCAGGCATACGTCTTACCGTCGGCACTGACATGTTTGGTGTTGTCGTCCGGCGTGAAGACATTACCGCATCCACAGACTGCCAGGGTGTTGGCGGCGCCGGGATCGCCTGCACAAGTGACACTAGCGGGGGCGAGCAGTAACCCTATCAGTAGGGCTGCGAGAGTCAGTTTCTTCACCATAGATTCCTCCTTGTTGTGAGTGTTTCCATCCATTGCGACACAGCCTGGTCAGCATGCACCGTCACGAGCGTGACGGTGACAATGCTCCCAGTTGATGCTGAGTCGAGCGACTGACGATGCGGTTAAACACGATTCCAGTGATGACACCGTAGATCAGATGCCCGATCAGACTTGGCAGGGCACTGATCGCACCGTCCAGATGCAGCCGCGGCGGCATGCCGAGCCACATCGGCATGATGATCAGCGCTCCCAGCACCCACCAGATGATGCCGTACCCCGCACCCCAGGCGGCGCCGCGAGCCAGCGTGTCTGTCTTGCCACCCCACACGGCGCCGAAGGCACCGCCGATCAGGGCGCTGTTAACGAGATGAACCAGGAATCCAACAACGGCCGAGCTGCTGCCAATCAGCTTCGCCACCATCGGCAGCATGCCCATCACACCCATCATAATCCCAAACACGATTCCGCCGGCGATACCGGCCAGCGCGCCTACAAGAATGTTCTGTGTCTTCATGATTGGTCACTCCTTTCGAGATGTGCGGGAATGGGATCCCGCGCTCTCATGTCGATTTCCATTACCGTTTGTTTCGTCGCGCAACGAATTGTCGTTGGGTGCACCAACCATTATCGTTCGATCAGTCAAGACCTCGCTTTGCCATAGCCGATTGGAGTCTGGATTTCGCGGCGGGAGACAGCGCGACAGCGGTGGGCCTGTCGGAGTCGTTAGCCACATCATGCGCCACCTGCCGAAGCAGTCGGAGTTGTGTTTCAAACCGGCGGCACCACCGGCACATCGCCAGATGAACGCGGATCTTCATCCGATCACCGAAAGCCAGTTCCTCGTCCATTCCAGCCGACACGAGGTGGCTGATGTCTTCGCACGTTGGCATTGCGCGATTCATTCCGCGAATCATCAGCTCTTTAAGTCTTCGCTTCGGAATCATGACATCACTCTCTTCTCGTCGACTCTCCCAACCAACTCACTTCCAAGCACTTCCTGAGGCCCTTCCGGGCCCGGTAGATCATCACTCGCAGATTGGTCGCCGTTATATTCAGAACATTACAGATTTTCTCAGCGGACAATTCTTCCATCTCGCGAAGCACGAATATCACCGCCAAATGAGGCGCGAGGTTGTCGAGGCAGCGCTGGAAAAACTCACGAAACTCTTTGTTCTCCAATGCATTATCAGGGGTGACCGACCAGTCGTCGGGGCGGGCCCCGGCTTCCCAGGTGCCAGGCCTGCGGGACGAATGACGGAAGTCGGGGTCCTCGGCCAACTCGATGGGATCGATATCGTTGACCGCTTCCCGGCTGGTGCGACGGAAGTGATCGATGATCTTATGCTTGAGAATCGAAATCAGCCAAGTGCGCTCGTCGCTCTGCCCAGAGAACCGGTTGCGGCCCTCCAGGGCGGCCAAAAGCGAATCCTGGACCACATCTTCGGCGATTGACGCATCACGAACGCGGGATATCGCATAGCGAAAGAGCACATCGCCATGCTGTTCCACCCATGTGTGGGGATCGGAGAGCCGGTTACGGCTGTCGCTCGCAGGATCGACCGTCGCCATTATTACTAGCGAACAATAGCGGTGTCACATTGTTCGGATTCACTGTTGGCAACCGGGCGGAAATGCTGGTACTCGATCGATTGGTGTCGTCTATTTCCTTACGATAGAGCAACTTTGACTCGTGAACCGCAGGAGTGCAATACATGGCGTGGATTAAGAAGATACCGGTGGATGAGGCGGAGGGCCGTCTCAAGACGATATTCGATGCGTCGGTCAAACGGGCCGGGAAGGTCTACCAAATCGTGCACCTGCAGTCGCTCAATGCCCCGGTGCTGCAGGCGGCACTGAATATGTACCAAGCGGCTATGTTTGGCCCGTCCCCGCTGTCACGACCACAACGGGAGATGATTGGCACAGTGGTCTCGTCCATCAACCACTGCCACTACTGAACAGAAGCACACGGGGAGGATCTCCGTCAGACCGGTGCACCGGACGATGTGGTCAGCGCCGTGAAACGCGACTGGCGCACAGCTGATTTGAGTGACATTGATCGAGCGATATGCACATATGTCGACAAACTCACCCGCACACCCGCGGCGATGACCGCGGCCGATGTCGATGCACTGCGCGATGTCGGATTGGATGACACCGCGATCCACGATGTGTGTACCGTCGCGGCCTATTTCAATTACATCAATCGGATCGCCGATGGCTTGGGCGTGGATTTGGAACCGGAGATGGCACGGAAGACGTAGGTAGAATGTGATTACCGGCACCTGCAGCCTTTGTAGTGCCTGCGCCTCGCCCGCATGTCGGTCCGGCCGAGGCGGCCGGACTACATGCAGGGTGTGTGCTTTGCTCTCACCATCTGAACCAGATACGGCTCGTACGCGTGCTCGGTGCAAAGCACCCACCCTACTTTCTCTGCATCTTCGCCCAGGTATCCCGCAGCGATACGGTTCGGTTGAACACCGGCTTGCCGGGCTTGGTGTCTTTGATGTCGGCGCAGAAGTAGCCGTGACGGAGGAACTGGTAGCGTGATTCCGGCTCGGCATTGGCCAGCGAAGGTTCGGCTTTGCAGTGTGTCATGGTTACCAGTGAATCGGGATTAAGATTGGCGCGGAAGTCTTCGCCTTTCTCTTCCGGGTCGGGCTTGTTGAACAGGCGGTCGAACAGACGCACCTCGGCGTCGACTGCATGCGGCAACGAGACCCAGTGCAACGTGCCTTTGACCCGCCGCCCGTCGGGGGTGCCGCCGCCGCGCGATTCGGGATCGTAGGTGCAATGCAACTCGACAATCTCGCCGGCGTCGTTCTTCACGACATCGGTGCAGGTGATATAGTACGCGTGTTTCAAACGCACTTCCCGGCCCGGCGCCAAACGGAAGAACTTCTTCGGCGGATCCTCCATGAAATCATCGCGCTCGATATACACTTCACGCGTGAACGGCACCTTGCGTGTGCCGGCTGATTCATCCTCCGGGTTATTGTCTGCATCAAACTCCTCGACTTTGCCCTCGGGGTAATCGTCGATGACCAGTTTGATTGGATTGAGGACCGCCATGACGCGCGGTGCGCGTTTGTTGAGATCCTCGCGCAGACAATGCTCGAGCAGCGCGATGTCGACCACACTGTCCATCCGTTTGGCCACACCAATCCGGTCGCAGAAGTCACGAATTGACTCGGGCGTGAAGCCGCGCCGACGCAAGCCGATGATCGTCGGCATCCGGGGATCATCCCAGCCGGAGACATATCCTTCCTTGACCAGCATGAGCAGCTTGCGCTTGCTCATGATCGTGTAGTTCAGCTCCAGCCGCGCGAATTCGATCTGCTGCGAGTGAAAGACGCCGAGCTGATCGAGATACCAGTCGTAGAGCGGGCGGTGGTCCTCGAATTCGAGCGTGCAGATCGAATGCGTGATCCGTTCGAGCGAATCCGACAGGCAGTGCGCGAAGTCATACATTGGGTAGATGCACCACGTGTCGCCGACATGCGGGTGCGGCGCGTGTTTGATTCGGTAGATGGTCGGGTCGCGCATATTGATATTGCCCGAGGCCATGTCGATCTTCGCACGCAACACCTTCTCTCCGTCGCCGAACTCACCGTTGCGCATGCGTTCGAACAGATCGAGGTTCTCTTCGACCGAACGGTTTCGATGCGGGCTCTCCTGACCCGGCGCTTTCAGCGTACCACGATACTGACGAATCTCCTCGGCGGAGAGATCGTCGACATACGCCTTCCCGTCTGTGATCAACTGTACCGCGAAGTCATAGAACTGGTCGAAATACTCCGACGCGTGATAGAGACGGTCCTCCCAGTCGAAGCCGAGCCAGGCCACGTCGCGCTTGATCGCTTGAATGTATTCGCGCTCCTCTTTGAGCGGGTTGGTGTCATCGAAGCGCAGGTTGGTCTGGCCGCCGAAGTCGGCCGCGATGCCGAAATTCAGACAGATCGACTTGGCGTGACCGATATGGAGATACCCATTCGGTTCCGGTGGAAACCGCGTATGGACCCGCCCCTCAAACCGCCCCGAGGTGTTGTGCTCCTTAATGATTTCCCGAATGAAATCCGTTCGCTCGGGGGCCTCTTCGGAGATCTCTGTGGTGCTGTCGGTTCCGGTGTCGCTCATCGGTTGTGCTCCCTGATTTCGGGATATACGTTGGGATTCGGCTGGATGTTAAATGCTTTTGGGTGCGCTGTTTCGCCAACAGGAGGGAAGTGCGGATCTAATAGATCAGAGTAGACCCCGATAGTGGGGGTAGCCTCGTTCACCCAAGAAATGGATCATTTCAGTCGCTTTCGACCATGCTTTGGAATTGCCGCTTGATTTCACCTGTTTGAGACAGTTCTGGATTTCAGCTTCCCAATAGAGGACAGAAGTATCCGCATCGGGGCTTCGGACAAGGAGATTCAGGCAGTTGATTGCAGTCTCCGGGTCTGCGGCAACATGATTCTCAAGTCGCTCAAGTACCCTGTGTACGAAATCTATCTTCCCCCCACTAAGGTGTAGAACGCTCTCGAGATTCGCGAGTACCCACGAGCTCTCAAAGTGACCCTGCGAAACCCACCAACCAAATGCCTCAAGCTCCTGGGCATAGCTTCCCTTGTCATTCGCGGATTCGATCTTGGCCAGTCTCCATTCCCAGAATCCCTTGAGTCTCTGAATTGCCGATTCATATTCTCGAATAGTGGGAATGACCGCTTCAGATCGCCTACCTTCCATTTCGACAGCAAAACCCCTCTGGCTAGCACTCAGGCGATCAAAGAGCCTGCTCATGAGCGACGTCTCATCGTCGATTTCAATGTATCCCCACAGAAACAACTGAAGAACAGACTCTATAAAGCCACGTTTGGGATTCAGATGACTATCCTCTGATTCGTCACCGATCACCCATTCAAGCCCGACCTCGTAGATTTCAGGTAAGGTCCTGAAGACGAGAGCGGTGTCACTCCTAAACGAGAACTGCCCCTCAAGTACAGCGTCTCTCAGTTTTCGATCTTCAGGCTCTTCAGGCAGTACGACTGATGTCCTTTCCCGAATCCAATCCGAATCCAGAAAACAAAGTAGTCGAAGCTGCATGCCTAGTACCGCTCTGAGAATTCGTGCTGATCCAGTTCTGTCCCCAAGGTAGCGCTCAAGTACGCTCTTTGCTTCATTCGCAATCGCATGTGTTTGATGAGGAGCATCTACGCCGCTATTCAGGTTCATGTCTACCCACCAGATATACTTGCAAATCGCCTGAGCGGTTTTTCCACAAATCGTATTCAAACTCAAGGTGACGGGATCATGTGACGGGCTGTCGCTCTCTGACTCAGAAGCTAGAGTTGGGTCCGTACGCTCAAGTAATTCGGATAGAATCTTCCAAACGATCTCCCGTCTTGAGAACGCAATTGAACCTTCGTTCTCGGACATGCCCTCCTCTATCAAGCTTGCTATCGCCCTGTGAACTGATCTCCAGTTTGACTCAAGCAGTTCGCTACTCTCAGTATCGACGAGCGATTCGGTCGTGCAGGCGGCTCTCTCGCACAGCGCCAAGATTGAATTCCAGTCTAACGAAGGTGCTCTTCCCAATGATTGCTCAATGCCCTGCAAAATTGCATTGATGTAAGTTGGCCTGAGGGTGGAAACCAACTCGGCGCCTACGTGCTCTGAGTACTCCAATCCACTTGCGGAGACAGCTTGGACAAGCGCCCGTGAAAGTCCCTCACGAGAACTGCTGAATTGCTCATCAGACGGCCTCCAATCATGGAGCATTTTGAGTACTTCAGCCGGAGACATTTTCAAGAGGTCTTCGACTGACCGGGGTGAGGTGGGACCATGCCAACTCTTGCTCCAGCTAGTGAAATCCGGATTCTCAGTAGGATCTAGTGCTGAATCCAACCTTTGGTATGTCATCCTGTACCGACCTGGCAAGTGCGCAGCGATGGGTTCCAACTGATCCCGAATCCAGCGATCCGAATAGAGTTTCACATCTTCGAGTGTTGGGGATTTGCCAAAATGCTCCTCAAACATCCGACGATAGGCATGACGATCAGGGCCATCCGTGGCCCACTTTAGATACGACTCTCTTGCGGATTGGGAAGCCGAACCAAACTTCGATCTAAGTAGACGCCTGAATTCATGGTGGGTGTGATTGTGCAAGTGATAGTCTGCATTGGCAATTGCCTGGTCTACGAGGTCGCCCCGGTTGTGTATCACCTCACATACCAAGTGGAGCTCTAGTCTCCGAAAGACTGGGGACGTGTGTTGCCCGAGGATATTCAAAACGGTATTCGCGCACTCAGATTCTTCTAATGTATAGCGAGAACACAGATCTCGAATCTGGTCGATCAGAATGTCTTTAACATCGTGGCTTCCACGATTTTGTTCACTATTCTCAATCGTTGGGCGCCAGATTGATGAGTGGTCGTAGTCATCCTCGGAGATCTCACGTACATGGTTTTCAAGGCGGATTGCGATTGAGAGCTTGTCACACAGCATCTCAATTGTCTTCACTGGATCTACCTCGGCTAGCGCAGGTACGATAGTATCCACAACCTTCTCAAAATGCCAATCGTCAACGAGCGACTTTGCGTCAGGTTGCACATCAAGAAATCGGTATTCATCAGTTTCATTCTCAACCCGAGGATCAATGGTAATGTGCAGCATTGAAGACGCAGACTTGAATGCGGATTCTATCAGACCATCCTTCGTGAGTTTCACGGTGTATTCGGCGAGCCGCTCAGGAAGAAGTGTGATCATGTGAGCTTGGCTGGAAAGCCACTCCTCGACGCGGTCTGCTACACAGTCCGCGACACACGGTGGAAGCAACAAGGCAACCTCCACGACTTCCTGGCAGACTCTCGGATTGTCAGACTCCACGCCCTTCAGTACTTCCGCTACCTGCTCAGAGTACTCCCCGACACAGCGTTTGAGGAATGCCGTCTGCGGCCAGCCGGGACAACTTACCCAGCCATCTCTCTCGATGTTGGCTGTCCCCCTGTCAAAGTAGCCTTCTGCTCTGAGCAGAGGAAACCAAGCCGGATTTTTGAGATTTTCGAAGAGATACACGACCAGACTAGATTTTAGGAGCATCCGATTTAGTCTCTGTATGTGGTCGGCATTGGGATGCGCAACCGACATCAACCGTTCAAGTTCTTCCTCACTCACGAAGTACGGTTGGCTGAGGATGCCAAGCACATCGTCCAAGGCGAATAGCTCTTCCGCGAGCTCTTCGGGCGTGCAACGAGTCCTATGGTGTGCTACGTCGACAAAATAGTTGTACAGTTTGAAGAGATATCCTATGGCCTGACTTGTAACATCAGTCTGATTTACACGAGCTGGGTCCAAGGAACGAATTAGCTCTGCGAGTCGTTCTCGGTGTGGCTTCTGCGAGCTTTTGTACTCGTCCACAATCCTCTGGACAGAGTCTCTCAACTGCGCCTCATCCGAACCCAGTGCATCGCCTTCAACCAGAAGCTCACCCACCAATTTATACACGTCATTTCTCTTGGAATTCGGTGAAACGTTAAGAACTCTCGGCAATGTCATGACGAACTCGCGCGCGGAATGGGCTGCCTGGGAAAGCCGATCCGGATTCTGATGACTTGACAATGCCTCCCAAATGCCGATGTACAGGTCACCCAGGTACCGGTCTTTTCGCCGCAAGTAGTCGATGATGACACGTTGTTTGTTGTTTGGGGTAAAACCTCGAGTTGCCATCGAATCTCCGTTCCCTCAACTCAACTCGTATGATGTAAGATCATAGTCTATCAAATTCCCATCACATTCGAGTATCATACACAGGGATCTCCAGCTCACATGCCTCTCGATCCCGGTTGAAATTTGCACAATCTCCGCCCAACGCGTGAATTGCGTCTCAATATCCAGATCGAGTCAGCCTCGATTACCCTCTTCCCTCGGTCCGCTGTTCGCTGTTCGCTGTTCGCTGTTCGCTGTTCTCGCCATTGTATTCTACGAAAGCAGCTTACCATAGCAGAGCGCGTTGTCAAGGGGTAGTGTGTGGCGCTTCTCCCCATGGTGGAGTAGCCACATACCCCCCCGAACTGATTGTCACTCAATCCCATCCCCCACTTGAAAAGCCGCCCCCACAGACGTACCATCGACGTGAATCGCCCTCGGGTTCAACGCCGGGGCGGTTGGAGGCCTGACGATTGTGACCGACGCGACACCCGCCGACAATCACCAGCGCACCCGCGAACGGGTGGGGTATCTCAGCCGGCGTGATGCCACCCCCGAGACCTATCGCGCCATTGGGTTTAAGTCGGGCCTTGAAGTCCACCAGCAGCTTTTGACCTCCCGCAAGCTGTTTTGCCGCTGCCCGGCGGGGCTGTTCCAGCACGAGACCTGGGATGCCGAGGTGGTGCGGCACATGCGGCCGACGCTCTCGGAGATGGGCGAATACGACGGCACCGCGCTGATGGAAAAGAAGACGCGGAAGAACATCCTCTACCGCATCAAAGACGAGACCGCCTGCACCTACGACATCGACGATACGCCGCCGTTCCCGATCAACCGGGAGGCGCTGGCGATTGCGGTGCGCATTTCGCTGATGCTCAAGCTGAACATCGTCGGCGAGCTGCACATCACGCGTAAGCAGTACCTCGACGGGAGCATCCCGACCGGCTTCCAGCGCACCGGGATCATTGGCATCGAGGGCGATATTCCGTTGTCGTTCGGGACGGTCCGCATCATGCAGCTCAGCATCGAGGAGGACTCCTGCCGCGAGGTGTCGGACATCGGCCACTGGCGTACTTATACGACCGACCGTCTGGGGATGCCGCTGATCGAAACAGTCACCTACCCCGATATGGCGATGCCCGACCAGGTCGCCGAGGCCGCGCAGTACATTCGTTTTCTCACCCGCAGTTCCGGGATGGTGCGGGTTGGCCCCGGGGCGGCGCGGCAGGATGTCAATGTCTCCGCCGAAGGCGGGACGCGGGTCGAGATCAAAGGCGTCTCGAAGATTCGCTGGATTCCGGAGCTGGTGCATCGGGAGGCATTTCGCCAGTGGGCGCTGCTGCTGATCCGTGACGAGTTGAAGCAGCGTGATTGTACACCGGACAAATGGAGTGTTCAGACCGCCGATATTGATCCCGCGACAGTTGCCAACGGACATGAGCCGATCCGCAATGTGTCGGAGCCGGACAGCCGAGTGACGGTGATCAATCTGCCGCACTTTGCTGAACTGCTGTCATTCTTCACCCAGCCCGATCAGTGTTTTGCCGATGAGCTGTCGGGACGGGTTAAAGTGATCGCCTGTCTTGAACGTCCCAATCTGGTTCACAGCGAGTCTTTGAATGAAGCGGACCGTTTGCTGGCGTTGAAGCTGGTCGATCAGGTGCGTGATGAATTGGGTGCATCGCCTGACGATGCGCAGGCCATTATCTGGGGACCGCCCATCGATGTCGCGACGGCTGTTGAGACAATCGACGAGCGCTGCCGGATGGCGATGGAGGGCGTGCCGAACGAAACACGCAAAGGTTTCCCCGATGGCTCGACCATATTCGAACGCGTTCTCCCCGGCCCCGACCGCATGTATCCCGACACCGATTCGCCGCCGATTCCGGTCACCGAGGAGTTCATCGCCGACTGCGCGCGCGACCTGCCGCCGCCGGTCAGCGAGCAGACAGCGCAACTCAGGCAATGGGGCGTCCCCGAAGACACATACCCGTATCTGCTGCGCAATAACCTGGTGACGCTGATTCGACAAATAGTCGCCGACTACAAAGCGCGGCCAAAGTTTGTCGGTGTGCTACTCGGTCACACGCTGAAACATATCGAGGGACGATTTCCTGAAGGATCGATGACCGAGGAACGGTTGCGGGAACTGTTCGCCTTTGCGCAGAAACACAATTTCGGCGAGGATATGATTCACACGATCCTGCCGGTGCTGTACCGCAATCCACACTTGTCACCCGACGCGGTGATTCAGTTGATGGGATGGTCGGTGGTGCCATCAGAAGAGATTCACGCGCGCATCCCGCAGTTGCACGATGAATTCGAACGCATTCACACCTCCCCCGATCCCACCGCACGCACGCGGTGGATCATGGGGCAACTGCGATCCCAAGCCGTCGGAAACGTACCGTTAGCGGAGTTACGATCACATGTCGACAACGTCGCCGCCAGCGTCTGAAAACACCTACGGATACAAGGGCAACGCACTCGCTGCACTGAAGCGTTTCGGTGCACGGGTGTGGGGGCAGGCGCGTATCAGCACGACACGTGGAGACTTTGAGGGCATCATCCTGCCGCGTTCCGAAAACGATGACGACAAACACATCGTGTTGAAACTCATCACCGGTTACAACGTCGGAATTGCAACGCACACCATCAACGCCATCGAAGAAACCGGCTACAAAGAAGCACACTACCAGATTCCCGAACGCGAATTCCCCTACGCCGAGGGCAAACCGAATATCAAATTGTTGGGCACGGGTGGTACAATCGCCTCGCGTCTCGATTATCGCACCGGTGCTGTCATCCCCGCATTCTCACCAGGCGAATTGTATGGCGCCGTGCCCGAGCTGGCTGACATCTGCAATTTGAGCACGGAAAAGTTGTTCGCCGTTTTCTCAGAGAACATGGGACCGGAGCAGTACACGAAGCTCGCGGTTGCCATTGGCGAGGAAATCAAGAACGGGATTGATGGTATTGTCGTCGGGCACGGCACCGACACGATGCATCACACCGCGTCGGCGCTGGCATTTATGGTGCAGAAACCGCCGGTGCCGATTGTGCTCGTGGGCTCGCAACGATCGTCCGATCGTCCGTCGTCCGATGCCGCACTCAACCTGATTCACGCTACGAAGACCGCCGCCGAATCGGACATTGCCGAAGTCATGGTCAGCATGTTCGGACCGACATCGGATGAATACGGTTTGCTGCACACCGGGACGCGCGTGCGTAAAATGCATTCGTCGTATCGCTCCACCTTCCGTACGATTGGCGATGTGCCGCTGGCGATGGTCGATAACGATGGTTTCAAACCGCTGAAGACCGATTACAACCGTCGCCGAAAAGACCGTGACGTCATCATCAAACCGTATTTCGAAGAGCGGGTTGCGCTGATCTATTACTACCCCAATATGCATCCCGATATCATCGATTCACTGATCGACAACGGTTATCGTGGGATTGTCATAGCCGGCACCGGACTGGGTCATGTCAACAAGCCGGTCTATCCGGCGGTGCGTCGCGCACGCGATGCGGGTGTGGCGATCTACATGACGGTGCAGACACTGTGGGGCTATGTGCACATGTCGGTCTATGACACCGGACGCGACCTGATGGCAATGGGCATTGTTCCGCTGGCGAACATGCTGCCCGAAGTCGCGTATGTCAAACTGGGCTGGGCACTCGGCCAAACTCGTAATCTCGAAACAGTCAAAGAGCTGATGCTCACTCCCATTTGCCGCGAAACCACCGACCGCGAACCATACAACGGCTACCTCGTTTTCCAGGGCGGTATCCCCGAGGTCGAGACGTTTTTGCATAAGATACATAAGTAGAGGTAGGCCTGACGAGACTGTTGAACAAGTGAGTCATTTCGCCGAATGTGCAGACAGCGAGAGGCTGTCCCGCTAGTCGCAAGTGCAGGCTCACATTCGTGCGCTCCGATGGCACGTCTTCTCACACTCACAGCCCGCTTCGAGCGGGCTTGTTGTATTCTAACACCCGGCTTTAGCCGGGTGAAAAAAAACGAGGCCACCACAACCCTCGACCCAAAACCATTTTAACGGTTTTTGCGACCTCCGGTGATCAACCCACCCTAACCATTCACCGACTTTGTCGGTGAATGGTTAGGGTGGAGCACCCCGCTGTCGTCCCTTCGGGGCTCAGGGGATCATGCATTCTGAGGCGCTGGACGAATCTGAAGGGTCATCAGACAAGAATTCGCGTCAGAGCTTCCCCCAATACTGGCAGTACAGAACAGTCCTCACTTTGGCCGCAACGGCCGGATCACCAACTCCGATACCCACGCATTCGGATTGGTTTCACAGAGAGAAACAATGGCCTCGGCAACTTCCCATGGGGAGAGCTTGCCGATAGCGGATTCGGCGCGATCTTCGTCTTGCGGGTCACGGCCGCCGAAATGAGTGTCGGTGGAGCCCGGAAAGGCAGAACAGACCAAAACGCCGTCGTTGCGCAATTCCAAGCCAAGCGACTCGGACAATCCGCGCAGTCCAAACTTCGACGCACAGTAGGCGCCCATGTTGGCGATGCCGTTGCGTGCCGCGCCGCTGAGCACATTGATGATGCGTCCCTGTTTGTTCTGCTTCATGATTGGAATCACGGCGCGCGACAGCAAAAATGGACCGGTGAGATTGGTGTCGATGGTGGTCTGCCAGTCTTTGAGTTGATACGACTCAATCGCACCCGAAATCCCCAGGCCGGCGTTGTTGATCAGTATGTCGATCGTCTCGAGCTGCGCATGAACGTCCTCAATCGTGCGCTTCACGGACCACTCTTCCCGCACATCACAGCACAAGAAAAATGCCTCGCCCCCGTCGGCGGTGATACGATCGACGACCGCATGCAGTGCCTGTTCATCACGACCGAGGCACGCGACACGCGCACCGCGTGAGGCCATTCGGATGGCCGTGGCACGCCCAATCCCGCGTGACGCTCCTGTCACAACAACAGCTTTACCATGTAATGAATGCATACGTGTTAGCCCTCTCACCGCTTGCGCAACACCGGGATCATGCGCCATGCCTTGTCGCTGTTGTCCAACGGTTGATCGGGGTCGAGTGCGCCCAGCCAGGCAACGTCCTCGAACACGCCCGATTGCGCAATCAACAGTTTCAACTCTTGATGCGTGTGAATGCGGTCGATGTTGGTGAAGTCGTGTGAGGTTTTCTGCCCATTTCGGATAATGTCCATGTGCACGTGACTTTTGGCGATCTGCGTGATCGGGTCGAATTCCTCGTCGACACCCCAGTGGGTATGCACGGTAACGCCGCCGCGCACGATCTCCCATTCGTTCTTGGCCGAGACACCGGTATTGAACCCGTCGCGCGGGTGATTCGCTTCAAACAGGTACAGCCCGTCATCGGACAAATTGCGCGCAACAGTTCGCAGGTGCTGAATCATATCGTCATTGGAGAGCAGATAATGAATCGATGCGATTGCGCAGAAAGCCAGATCAACCGGCTGTGGCAGGGTAAAATCGCGCATGTCCGCCTGAATGAATGTCGCGCTTGAACCGTGGCTGGCGGACTTCGTTTGCGCGTATTCGATCATCGACGGGTTGACATCGATACCGACCGAGCGCAGACCGCGGAGAGCATAGTGAATCGCGTGATACCCCGGCCCGCAACCGATATCGACGAACGATTGTGGTTTGCCGCCGCGATGTGTTACGCAGATCGCATCGAGGGCATCGCATTCTTGATCCAGATCACGGAAGTCGAAGGCGATATCGTACGCCTCCGCCCGGCTGTAATAATCGAACTCGCTACCATCCGGCATTTGTCTCTCCCGACCAGAGTCTATCCACCCGCCTCCCGGCTAATCACCACCGACGGCGGCTTTGGCGCGACGCGGACCTTATCGCCTAAGCGGAACTCTATCCTCTTGAACTTCCATGAAATCAGGCTACCGCGCACGAGCCAGTCAACAAACATCATCCACCATACGCCCATCAATCCAAATCCGAGGATATAGCCAAACAGATAGGCAAATGGCAGCCGCACCAGCCAGCCACCGATCAACGGCATCGTCATCACCCATCGGGTCTCCCCCGCCCCGCGCAAGGCACCGGCAATGGTCAGAGCGAATGCCAACGGCACCTGAATACAGGCGGCCACGGTACAGAACCGGATGCCGTAGGCAATTACCTCGGGATCGGAGGTAAACAGGCGCATCCATTCCTCGGCAAAGAAATAGTACGTGAGCCCGAGAATGCTCATGAATCCGGCCGACATCCACGCAGTGGTCCAACCTGCTTTCCGAGCGCCATCCGGATCGTTGGCCCCGAGACGTTGCCCGACGGCGGTGGTCGCGGCTTGCCCAAAACCCAGCGCCGGCAGGAAGGCAAACGCTTCCATGTCGATCCCGATACGGTGCGCCGCGAAGGCGGCCGTACCGAATCCGGTCAACAATCGCGTGTAGAATCCCTGCATGCCATTAACAATCAGGCGTTCGGCGACCGTCGGACCACCGAGCCGCATCACCGCTCGGATGGCGCCGAGTGAAAATCGCCGGATTCCCGGCTGCCACAGTCCGCGACGGGCGGCAATCGTTGCGAGCACCACGGTGCCGAGCATTTCCGACACACCGAGACTCCAGGCCGCCCCGGCCACGCCCTGCTCGGGGAATCCGAATTCGCCAAAGATCGTCACATATGAGATGAACACATGGCAGGCGTTGACTCCAAGCGTCACATAGAGGGGTGTACGCGAATCGCCGGCGCCTTGGAAGATCGAGGAAAAGACATAAAACAGTCCGGAGAAGATGAAGACGAGGTAGTAGATCTGAAGATACTTAAGAGCATGGACCGTCATGGCCTCATTGGCTCCCATCAGCCGGCACAGCAGCGGTGAGATCAGCCAGAGGATGACAGCCACCAAGACGGCAATCACCGATGAGATGACCACTACGGCTCGTGCGACTTTCAGACGTCGCTCCGGCTCCTGCGCGCCGGTGTGATAGGCAATCAGGATCTGACCGCCCACACCCATACCGCGCATCACCGCCATGGAGAGGAATAATGGGATTTGGGCAATGCCCAGGCCGGCGAGCGGGGCGGCGCCGAGCCGCCCAACCATCGCCGTATCGACGATCACCGCGCCGCGCAGCAGGAGATTTGTGCCGGCGATCGGCCACGCCAATCGCCAGATCTCCTTCCACAACGTCAAACGGGCCTCGCCAATCCGCAGCATAGGCCAATGGTACGCAATTCCCGTCGAAACTGCATGACCGCCGATTGGTCGTTTGGAGTTTTGACAATTCAGCATCCTCAAGGCCATATTGCCAGCTTTGGTGGACCTGCGATGACTACAACCCCGACCGGAACCCTCAATTGGCAGCCCTTGTCCAAACGCAAGTTGTCGGCGTGGAGTAAGTTGACGACACGGAAGGGGCGCGAACCCGCTCACCAGATCATCGTAGAGGGAGTCCGCTCAATCAGAGAAGCGCTCGACACGGGTTGTTCAATTGTGGGAATCGTGGCCGTCGAGCCTGAGGGCACCAGCGCCACAGAGCAGTCTTTGAACCATGCGATCCAACCGGATATCCTGCACTACTCCACCGATAGAAACTCATTTGCGAAGCTCTCCGGCACTGTCCACAGTGCGGGCGTCGTAGCAATCGTCAACTGGTCCCCGGGTACAATCGATGAACTGGCGGGCGAGAATCCCCGGCGGGTGCTGTTTTGCGATGCGATTTCCGATCCCGGCAATCTTGGCACCTTGATTCGGACGGCTGCGGGATTGGGGGTGAACATTGTCGTAATCGGGAAAAGCTCGGTCGACGTGACCAACGCCAAAGTCGTCCGCTCGACCGCTGGTGCGCTCTTTCGAATTCCTGTATATGCCGATGTCGGCGTCGTCGATTTCCTGGAGCTGTCACAGCGCTGGGGACTGCACATTGTCCTGGCCGATCCCCAGGGATCGAGTGAGCTCGCAGGACCCGTATCGGAGGGATGGGTGGCGGTGATCGGCGGGGAAACCGAGGGGTTGAACAGCGCCTGGCCTCGGAATGGTGTGTCGCGTTTGACAATCGCGATGCATCATGGGGTTGAGTCGCTGAATGCATCGGTGGCCGGGGCCCTGTTGATGGATCGGCTGTGTCACAAAGAAGGAACCTGCTAATGGTGCCGTCCGTATTTTGACAAGGCGAACAGGAGCAGATAATGAGAGTCATGGCCAGACATTCGAAACTGCGACCCGTCATCGGTGTGAGCCTCACGGCGACAATCATCCTGTGCCTGTATATGTCCGAGTCGTTGGCCGTATCGAGTTCAGACCGCGTGCAGACATTGGGCGGCGGGCGATATCTGGTTGCCGAAACGCAGACGGTTGGGTCTGACGGCATCAATGGGATTCGCCTGACCGGACCACCGAATCTCGGTGGCCAGGTGATCGTCAATGTTGAGACCACTGATTCCGTCATGATCGAGATCAACAAGATCCTGAGGGTTGGGTCCGCCCAAATCGCCGAGGAACTGGACAAGGAAATCGAACTGCTGATCCGTCCGGTGGGATCGGTGATAGGAATCGACGTGCAGACACCACGCGGCGCGCGTTGGGAGGGCACCGACTGGGGTGTGCGACTGGAACTGATTCTGACAATCCCCAAGGGGTGGAATCTCGATTTTGATACGCGGCACTTCGAATTCGATCTGAACGGCCCGTTCCAGGATGTCAGTGTCCGCACCGAGTTTGGTCGTGTCAATGTTGCGGATGTCTCTCGCCAGGTTGACATCAGAGGCAACTATACCGGTATCGAACTCGAAAACGTGCGTGGGCGCATCAGTGCCCGCACCGCCTACTCTGATCTGACCGTGCGCCATGCGATCCCTGCGGCCGATAAACCCGTGGAATTGTCGAATTCGTTTGGACCGATTGTGGTTGATGAATTGGTCGGCGCTCTGCTGATTGAAACCGAGTCGGCGCCCATTACATTAGACGAGATTTCACTCGTCGGTGCGACATCACGCGTGTACGGCGACAATTCGAGCATTGAGATGACGGTCAACGAATTCGGCCGTGCGCGATTGGAGATTCAGACAAGTCATTCGCCTATCAAGTTGGTGGTCCCCGAACATCTGTCGGCCCGCCTGAGTCTGACCGTAGGACAAGGCGGTGCAATCCACACCGAAGGACTGTCTATTCAGACCCATCGCAATCTGTTGAGCCAACGCCGCGTGGAGGGTGTCTGTGGGGCCGGTGATGGCTTGATCGATATCAATGGCGCGGGGGCGGCCATGATCAATCTGGTCGGCCGGTAATGTTCAATAGGTCTCTCCCCACCGTAAACGACTCGCAAAGGCTTGCCCACTCCACATCGACTGCTATCTTCCCTTCACTGAAGGGGGTAATACTTCAGGGGGGAGCAGGCGACACTATACAGTAGAAAGACGTTGCACGCATGGAGGCGTCGCATGATGCGATATCAGGATCACACGTACAGTTTGAAACGGTTCGCCACACTCGGGCTGCTGAGCCTGATCGGAATCGTGGGCGGATTGTCGACCGCCGACGCGGGTGAACGATTCCCCCGCGATCAAATCCGGTTCCCGTTCGAGCCGGCGGCGGCAGTCGAAGGACCAGCGGCGCTGCGCTTGAATCCGGCGGGACTCAGCCTCGATCCGGGTCTGGGCGTGAATTACTATCACACCTATTCCGATTCCTCGACCAATGGTGACGATGCCTTGTTTCTCGGCTTCAGTGGATTTGGCTTTTCCACCGAGTGGCTTGGCTCGGGTGACATCCCCGATGGACGGTCGCATACGGTCGCGCTGTCGACGAGTCGTGATGGACAGTTCAGCTTCGGCTCTTCCTATCAGTGGCGATCATCAGACGACCCGGTCCAGGACAACAGCCACTTCTGGTCGCACGGTATCACCTGGCGGCCCCAGCGCTGGCTCTCGCTCGCCGGTGTGGTCGACAATTACAACCGCATGAAGGTCGCCGGCGCACGCACCGATGCCGAGTTTACCTATTCGGCGGCGCTCAATCTCATCGACGGACGGTTGATTATCGGCGGCGATTGGTACCAGACCACTAGCCAGAGCTTTGGCGATGGGACGTATCGTCTGGCTGCCTCGTACGAAGTCTCTGACGGGTTCACGGCGTTTGGCGACATCGATAAAGACGAAAACTACTTTCTCGGTGTGCGCTTTGACATGACCAACCTGTTTGTCGGTTCGCACTCGTTCTTCCATAAGGATGATGGCTACGGCGGTGGTGTCGCCTATGTCGGACTGACCGAGGACCGTCGCGGTGCTGTGGTGAAACGTCCGCGCGAAGTGGTGACGCTGGACCTGCGTGGTGAAATCCCCGACCGCAAACCACCACGCCGGCTGTTTCAATCGTCACCGATGACGGTATTTGATTGGGTGAATCTGCTCGACAAGGCCGCCTCCGATCCAATGGTCGACGGCGTCATACTGACAATCGAAAACCCACAGCTTGGTCTGGCCCGGTCCGAAGAGCTGCGTCGTGCACTCTCGCGTGTGCGCAATGCCGGGAAAACCGTCGTTGCGTATTGTGACGGTGTGATCAACAGCCGTGAATACTACCTCGCATCAGCCGCCGATCACATTGTCGTGCCGCCGGTGTCAACGTTGAATGTGCTGGGTCTGCGGGCCGAAGTAACGTTTTACAAGCGATTGCTCGACAAGCTCGGCATCACCGCCGATCTCGAACATATCGGCGAATACAAGACAGCATCCGATTTGGTGACACGTACAGACATGTCCAAACACCATCGCGAGGCACTCACCACACTCCTGGATGACATGCATTCCGAATGGCTCAGTAACATCGCCGTCGCCCGGGGCACCACGGTGGAACAGGTACGCACGTGGCGCGATCACGGCCCATACGTCTCGGAGGATGCCGTTGCCGCAGGATTGATCGACGATCTTGCTTACAATGATGAGCTACCCGACATCATGAAGGACCGTCTGGGCAATCGATACGTACGTGTCTCACAAAGTGAGTTTGCAGATCGCCGTTACGAGGATAGACGATGGGGTGCGACGCCGCGCGTGGCGGTGGTCTTTGCCGAAGGGTCTATAGTCGAAGGAGAAGACGGTAGCAGCTTCCTGTTGGGCAAGACGCTTGGGAGCAAGACCATCAGCGGCGCCATCAAGCGGGCGCGTGAAGACAACAGCGTTCGCGCCATTGTACTCCGGGTCAATTCCGGCGGCGGTTCGATGTTTGCCTCCGATGAGATCTGGCGCGAGGTGTCGCGCACCGTGGGAGTGAAGCCCATTGTCGTGTCGTTCGGAGATGTGGCCGCGTCAGGCGGATACTATATCGCGGCCGTCGCCGACTCGATCTTTGCTCTTCCCAATACGGTGACCGGTTCGATTGGTGTCATTAACGGCAAACTCGTTTTGGACAGCCTGTACGAGAAGATCGGATTCGACAAGGAGGTCCTCACCCGTGGCGAATTTGCCGACATGTTCGACATGACCGACCGCTTTGATTCGGATGAACGGGAAATCGTGCGCAATCTGATCGATCGTGCTTATGAGCGGTTTGTTGGCCTAGTGGCCGAGGGGCGTCATCTGGCCCGGGATTCAGTCGATGCCATCGCGCAGGGTCGTGTCTGGTCAGGGAGCGCGGCCACCCGTCTCGGGCTGGTTGATCGCGATGCCGACCTGTGGGAGACGATTCAGGTGGCGGCGCGAATGTCCGGAGTCGGGCCCGGTGAATCGGTCGAAGTCCAGGTTCTCCCGGAACCCCGATGGGAGTTCTTTGACACTGGATGGCTGGGATTGGCGATGGCGCAGTCGCAGGCGGTGCCCGGATTGGAGGGTATTAGGGGGCTTTTGGCGCACGCCGGACTGCTCAGTGACGGATGGGCGTACACGCTGCCCTACACGATCCGTGTCTGGTAACGGCCCACCGGCACTTGATTTACCGGCGGCGCATCGGTATCCTAGCCTGCTTATGAGGAGTCAACCCGATGGAGATGACAATGAAAAACCCTGTGATTATGACCGATCAGCACATCTGTAAGATCACCATCCACTCTGTTCCCGACCGTCCCGGTATCGCCGCCGAAGTCTTCGGCCGTTTGGGGGAAGAGGGCCTCAACGTATCGATGATGACCGCCTCGGGCGGCGCATCCGGCCGCACCGATATTTCCTTTACGGTTGGTGACGAAGATGCGTCGAATACACTGAATTTGCTCGATAGTGTCCGTGCCGAACTGGAAGCCGAAAAAATCACCAAGCGCGATGACGTCGTTTCGGTCAGCTTGGTCGCCGATCAAATGCATCGCATTCCGGGTGTGGCGGGACGGATCTTTCGGACACTGTCCAGTGAAGGCATCAACATTGATATGATTTCGGCCTCCGCAACGGCGGTGACCTGTGTGATCGATTCGCGCTTGCTCGACAAGGCGGTGAACGCACTCCGTCAGGAATTTTCGGCCGAACTGACCCAAGCGTAGGCATCAACATCGGCACGCGACAACGATGATTTGCATCTATGAACATTGCACGGCTCCTCGACACCAATTTGATCGACCTGCACTTTGAGGTAAGGCTGCCGCATGTCGCAGATCCCGATGACGACGACGCCGACGAATTAAGCGACAAACACAAAGCGGAAAATAAAGAGGCCATCCTCGATGGCCTCGTGGGTCTGCTCGAACGATCCGATCAGGTCGGCAACCGCAACAAGCTACTCACCGATTTCATCAACCGCGAACGTAAAGCAACGACCGCTATCGGACACGGGATTGCCATCCCACACATCCGTACTTACCAGTCCAAAGAGTTAATCATCGGCGTCGCCATCAATCAGGAGGGGTATGACTTCGATTCTCCCGATGGCGAGCCGGTGCGCATGTTCTTCGTCATGGCCGCGCCGAACTACGATGAATCACTCTACCTGAAAGTCTTCAAGGCGCTCGCCGAGCTGTTTCAATTCGACTATTTTCGCGAACGGCTCCTCCAAGCGGAAGAAGAGTACGATATCATCCGGGCCTTCCAGGACATGGTCTGAGCGATTGCCCGAAATCCCGTAAAATCCCAACCTCTGGCGTTGGGCGGGCGCACGGATGTGCGCCCACACCCCACGACCTGTGAAACAACCTATTCCTATCTGTCCGTTATAGGGATTGTCAGAATAAATTTCCGATTGAGAAGAAGTGAGGCAGGGTGTGTTTCATGATGACATTTGGGTGCCACGGACCTTGAGGCCCGTGAACCGGGGATTGTGCAGACCCGGCCACACGGGCCTGATGGTTCGATCCGCCGTGGCGGACTCACCACAAGAGGCCCGTGGCACCCAAACCTAAATACCATGTGAAACAAGATTCGCTCTTTCTCAATCGGACAGGAAATCTGACAATTGCTCTAGTGTTATGTCCCAGAAATAGCGTCACATAGTCGTTTGAGTTTGCGCAAG
>CAYTTY010000035.1:0-42281 GCA_964440935.1 uncultured Ignavibacteria bacterium
AAAGGCCCGTGGCACCCTGATCCAAACGGAAAGGATTTATGACAATTGCTATAGACAGGAAGAAACACCGACCTTTCCCTACCCTGTTGCGGGACAACAGGTTAATACTACGGTAGGCGGTGAATTCAATTAGCAGCGAAAATCCGCACTGTTTCCTGCTTGAGAAGCACCCAGAAGGCGTAAATCGCTAAGGCAGTGCCAAATGGGAAGGACAGGACATTGAGAACCGCGACGATGATACCCAAGATCCGCGCCCATTCCTGGTGCTTAAGAATACCCCACCCGGCAACCAACGCAGGCAGGTGAGTCAATGCGATGATGGCGCCAATGATAATGCCCAATCCCAGAGCGCCCAACGCGATATCCTCATCGCCGGAGAACATCCCACCCAGGCCGAACAGACTCACCACAGTGAGCATGCCCAGCAAACCAAGGACTCCGAGAACAATCATCAATATGCCGAGAATCTGGATGTGCCTTTCCATGGGTCACCTCCGCGTAGGGGTTTCAGCGCCTAACAATGGGTGTCGGCGTCAGGTGCGCAAGTGTGAATACGAGCAGTTCAGGGACTGAGTTTCTGCGATGAACGTGAAGATTTGAAGTGCTCCCGTCGCCTCAGGCAAGCGATCAGACTGCTTCCGGAATGGGTGCCCGCTTGAGCGTGACGAGGGTAATCTCTGATGGCTGGCCGATGCGGACCGGCGGGCCCCAGTAGCCGGTGCCGCGGGAGACATAGATCCACATTTTATTGTCGTGACGGTGCAGGCCGGAGATGTATGGCTGCGCCAGACGGGCGAGGTTGTCCCAGGGAAAGAACTGGCCACCGTGGGTGTGGCCACATATTTGTACATCAAAGCCAGCGTTTGACGCTTCGATCACGCTCGCCGGCTGATGTGCCAGCAGGATGCGCGGCGCATCAGACGGGGCACCGCTGATCGCCGCATAGGGATCGCTCTGGTGCTCGGGATAGAAGCCCCCGGCGCGGTAGTCGGTGACACCGGCGATGACCAGTCGCGCACCGTCCTTTTCGATCACCCGGTGCTCGTTCATGAGAATGTTCCAGCCAAGGCGGTCGATTTCATCGAGCCAAGGCATCACGCCTGAGTAGTACTCGTGGTTGCCGGTGACGAAGAACTGTCCGAAGCGGCCAGTCAAATCCCGAATCGGCGCCGTGTGTTCCCGGAGATTTGGGACAGTACCGTCGACGAAGTCGCCGGTAAACACGGCCATATCGGCCCCAGCGTCACTGGCAGTTCCCACCACCATCTCCACCCAATCGCGATGGATCGTCGGGCCTACGTGAATGTCGGAGATTTGGACAATGCGGAAACCGTCGAATGCCGACGGCAGGTTGGGCATGGGGATTTCGATCTCGCGAATGCGTGGCGTACGACGCGCCTCGTAGACACCGTAACCGGTCAACACACCCGAGACGCCGATCAACGCCAGATTGCTGCCGGCGATGAGCACTTTGCGTCGATCGGAGTCGGGCTTGCGCTGGAGCGCCGATCCGGCCGGTGCACCGCTGAGTTTTTGGGCAAAACCGACGATCCGGCCCACGAACTTCGTGACGAGCAAAACGAGATCCCGTCCGATTGTCAAAATCGCTACGATTGAGAACAGTCCGAGGGCTGTATTTCCAACCCAAGCGAATACCTCCGCAATTGGGTGGCCGATCAGAAACAGGCGTGTCACGAGAGCCAAGACACAAAGCAAGAATGACACGGTGACCAGTGACCAGATGATGCGTTTACGGCTGGGAGTGGAACCGGTACCTGAGATCATGCGCCGGCCCACATAGTAATGGGCCAGGCCGAGGACGGCCGTGAAGATTGAAAAGAAGATTACAAAACGCATTGCTCTATCGCTGTCAGCTCCGACTGAATTCTACCCTAAACGTCGGCGGACGAGGATTCGTTGGCAAGGGAATGCGATATTGCATTGCCATTGCGGTGGGTGGCCGCTCCCCATATGATCTGCTAGGCCCGGCAGAACTTCTTATCGAACTCGAGAAATGGGATTTTCACCATGGTGGGGCGGCCGTGGGGACAGGAAAACGGATTCTCGGTGTGCATCAGGCGCGCAAAGAGAGTCTGCATTTCCTCGTGTTTAAGGCGGTCACCCGCCATCACCGCCGACCGGCAGGCCATCGAAGCGGCGGCGGCCTTGGTGATGTCCTCTCCCCCGCGCCGCGCCTGATCAATGTCCTCCAACACACGCCGGAATAGATGCACCGGGTTTTTGATACGCATGTTGTTCGGGACACCCTCAAGCAGAACAGTCCGTGAGCCGAATGGACGCACCTCGAAGCCAAGGGCTGCCAAAAGTTCTTCCGACGATTCGAATGTCTCCCACTCGGCGGCTTCGATTTCAAAGGTTTCGGGAAACAGCAGCCGTTGTGTGTCGGGATGACGTGAATGAATGTGTCCAAGGATTTCCTCATAGAGCACGCGCTCATGGGCGGTGTGCTGATCAATGACCCAGAGCTCTTCCCCTACGGCCGCCACGATATAGACATCGTTGAATTGCCAGAGATTGGTGACACCGTCCGCCGGGTGGGGCGGGAGGCGCTGCTCGGGTGGAGCGGACAGAGTGGACTCAGGGGACGGTGGGCTGGGTGGTGGTGGGGCTGTCGGCTGAGGAGTTCGAAGTGGCTCTGAGGACTTCATTGGAACGGTGCCGAGGGGCAACGTTTCATTGCTTGACGGCACAGAGATGAATTGGGGCTTCATCTCGAGTACCGGAGCGGTCTGTTTGCCGGCGAAGATCGCTCGGTTGATCGAGTAGTAGGTGATGTCGTGCACCATGCGGTCGTTGGAAAACCGCACTTCACGTTTGGTCGGGTGCACATTGACATCGACGCGATGCGGATTAATCGCCACACTGACAATCACAAACGGATATCGCCCTCTGGGAATAGTCTCGCCATACGCAGCAGTGCACGCATGCGCCAGGGATGCCGAGGAGATCCGACGCTTGTTGACATATGTCAGAATGCGATCGCGTGTGCCACGTGCGATTTCGGGTTTTCCGGCGAAGCCGGAAACCTCGATGTCGGTATCGCTTCCCGAAAACGGGATCATCGCATTGGCCACGGTGGCGCCGAACAAGTCGCTGATTCGACCCTGTAGATTTGGTGCGGATGCCGCCTGAATGGCGGGACGGCCGTCGGTGATAAGCGAGAACCCGATATCGTGATGGACGGCGGCGAAATCCGTGACGACTTCGATGATGCGGCGGGACTCTGTTGTTGGCGCCCGCAAGAATTCGCGTCGGGCCGGCGTGTTGAAAAATAAGTGGCGCACAGAGACGGCTGTACCGACCGCAGCGCCGCTATCGGTGTCTTCTGAGAGTGCCCCTCCCTCCCAGAACATCAGGCGGGCTTCATCGCGATCGCGATGGCGGGAGATGATTTCCAGGTGCGAGACCGAGGCAATCGATGCGAGCGCCTCGCCACGAAATCCGAACGAGATCAACGACGAAAGATCCTCAAGTCGTTTGATCTTCGACGTCGCGTGGCGCTGAACCGAATAAGCGATATCCTCCGCGACCATCCCGTGGCCGTTGTCGACCACGCGAATCAGTTCTGACCCGGCCGCTTCGATTTCGATGTCGATCTGCGTCGCACCGGCATCAAGCGCATTTTCCACTAGTTCCTTGACCACCGACGCCGGGCGTTCGATCACCTCGCCGGCGGCGATCTGATCGATGAGACGATCCGGTAGGACGGTGATGGCCTGGGTTGGTGATGTGTTGGTCGAGGGTGTCATGACAGGTCCAGGGTGGTGATACAATAGGCTCGTTTCGATGTAAACCCTGGTGACCAAAAGCCGTCATCAGGGCCACGTTATTCCAACGGTCATCCTTCTGGTCGTAATCGTCTGGTCAGTTCATCCAGTTTATTGAGCGCTTCGATCGGTGTCATGCTCTCAGTTTTGAGATCGGCGAGTTCATTCACCGCTGCGCGTTCCTGATCGCTGAACAGGCTCACCTGTTTCGACGTTACCGCGGTACGTTTCGCGCGCAGCCCGACACTGCGTTTCAGCGGATCGAATGTCCCGCTCTCCAACGCGTTGAGAATTTCGTTGGCACGGTTGATAACGGTGGATGGCACGCCGGCCATACGGGCAACGTGAATCCCGAACGAATCATCGCAGGCACCTGGTTTAACACGATAGATAAATGCAATCATCCCGTTCTTCTCGCGTACGGCCAGTTGGTAATTGCGGATTGCTTCGAAGCGGTCTGCGAGTGCAGTCAGTTCATGGTAGTGTGTTGCAAACAACGTGCGTGGACACTGCTGCGGGTTGCGTGCAAGATGTTCGGCAATCGACCAGGCAATGGCCACGCCATCATATGTCGACGTGCCTCGTCCCACTTCATCGAAGAGAATCAACGACCGGTCGGTGGTACCGGTGAGAATGCGCGCGGTCTCGGCCATTTCGACCATGAACGTGGACCGGTTGCGCGTGAGGTCGTCATCGGCACCGACACGCGTGAAGATGCGATCAACCACACCGATGACAGCCTTATCGGCCGGAACGAACGACCCGATCTGTGCCATCAGCACAATCAAACCGACTTGTCGCAGATAGGTCGACTTACCCGCCATATTCGGTCCGGTGAGAATGTGCATCCAGCCGTCGTCATCGGAGAGGATCGTGTCGTTCGGCACGAACTGTCCGGCGGGATTGACCGTTTCGAGCACCGGGTGGCGGCCGCCGTGTATCGATAGTTCCCGGTCTTCGGCCAGTATTGGCCGTTCGTAACCGTGGATGAGCGCACCATTGGCCAACGCGCAAAGCACGTCGATGCGTGCCAACTCCTGCGCCAATGTGCTGAGCAAATCGATCGATTCGGTCAATTGATCACGGAGTTCGGTGAACAGCCTGTCTTCGAGAGCGGCGGCACGTTCATCGGCACGCAGGACGATCTCTTCTTTTTCTTTCAACTCCGGCGTGATGAACCGTTCGTTGCCAACCAGCGTCTGTTTTCGAATCCACTCTTCGGGGACCTTGGCGCTGTGTGTGCGCGGGACTTCAATGTAGTAATTGAAGACCTTGTTGTAGCCGACTTTCAGCGACGGTATCCCCGTCTCGTCGCGCAAATGCTTTTGCAAACCGGCGATCCACGTACGGGCCTCGGCGGCGCCGTTGTAGAGATGATCGAGTTCTTTGTTGTAATCGCGGCGAAAGATGCCGCCTTCGTGAGCGACATTGGGGGGATCGTCGACTAACGCCTCTTGCAGGAGATCATGAATCTCCGCCAGTCTCGTCGCGTCGGGTTTGGTCTCATCATGCAATAATGGTGAGTTCGCACAGAGTGTTTCAACCTCGGGCCAGCGGCCCAGCGTGGCACGTAACGAGACGACATCACGTGGTGAGATGCGTTGCGCGCCAAGTCGTCCAACAAAACGCTCAGCGTCAAAGATCCCCTTTAGTTGTTCGCCCAAGTCACGCAAGGTAACACGATCATTAATCAGATGCGCGATGCAGTCAAGTCGCTGATTGATCAGATCGCGATTGACCAGGGGATTGAGCAGCCAGTGACGCAGCAGGCGACGTCCCATGGGCGTACGGCAACGGTCGAGCACACTATACAACGAGGGCGCGTCCAGTCCCGGCCGCCCGATGACGTCGAGATTGGCAGCGGTCGATTCATCGAGCGGTACCGACGTACGCTCGATCAAGTGCTGCACGCGTGTGATGTGCGTCAGCGGTGCGCACTTCATATCCTTGAGATAGCAGAGTAGCGCACCGGCTGAGCCGACTTCAACATCGGCAATCTGACCCGAGGAGTTGCCAAAGCCGACACCGGTGAGATCGCTGACGCCGAAATGCTGCTTTAATTGACGTGATGCCTCATCCAACCCGAAGCGCCAGTCGGGCCAGCGGGAGACGTTGCGGCTGTCATCGAGCGAATTGGCAAGCGCCGCATCGGCGTCGTGTGGAATCACTATTTCACGTGGGGCACTGTTGCGCAGCAGGTCGATCAACTGTACTGGCCCGCAGATCTCGACACCGAAGAATCCGGTCGTCAACTCGGCCACCGCGACACCGAATTGGCCGCGCTCATCGGGTCCCATCACGGCGGCGATCCGCGGTGACACGGTATCCTCGAGTGCGCCGTCGAGCATGACGGTACCGGGCGTGATGATCTCAACCACATCGCGCTTGACCACACCCTTGGCGAGCTTGGGATCTTCGGTTTGTTCGCAGATCACCACGCGCCGTCCCGAATCGGCGAGCTTGGCGAGATACCGTTCGGCGGAGTGATGCGGGACCCCAGCTAACGGGATCTCCCCTTCGCGTCCGTGGGGGCGTTTGGTCAATGTGATCCCCAGGATCGCGGCTCCGTCGACTGCATCGTCACCGAACATCTCGTAAAAATCGCCCATGCGGAAGAAGACGATGTGGTCGGGGTATTTTGCCTTGATAGCGGAATACTGCCGCATCATCGGCGTCATGGTGTCTTTGGCTTTGGCCTGTGTCTTCGTCATAGCGGCGCGTCCAATTGACCATTGTACGATACAGACTGGTGGAGTTCAATCAGTTGTGGAAAACACGAGCAGAGATTGTTGGCTTTGGGAATGGCCCCGAGTCTGTTCTCCCCTCTCTCCGTGCTCTTTTCGGGGGAGAAGGGCCGAGGGTGGGGCGTAGCGCGGAGAAATCGTGCGGTCAGCTCCCCCTCACCCTAACCCTCTCCCCCAGACCAAAAGCCGTCTGGGGGAGAGGGAACTCTGCAGTGAGCCAGATTTAATGTGATGGCCAATTATCATCCGAATCCCACCCTAAATCTGTGATTCTTCGCATCACAGATTTAGGGTGGGGCGACCCAATTCGAGTGTTAGATTTGCAAAATGGGTAAGGACAACAATCTCCCCCTACTCGCCATCGTCGGCGCCACAGCGTCGGGGAAGAGCAAACTGGCACAGGCGCTGGCAGATCAGTGGGGCGCGTCGCTGGTGTCAGTTGATTCCCGGAAGGTGTACCGTGGATTGGACATCGGGACCGCGAAACCGTCGCGGGAGGCGATCGCGCAATATCACTATGGGATGGTCGACCTTGTCGACCCCAACCAGCCATTTTCGGCGGACGATTACTGCAAACAGGCGAGAGCCTTGGTCGCCGAGCGACTGGATCGTGGTGAGCGGGTGATTCTCGTTGGCGGGACCGGGTTCTATCTGGAAGCGTTTCGTAATGGGCTGGCCGACCTGCCGGAGATTGATCCGGCGATTCGGCAAGCGGTTCGGGATGACGCCGAACGGGATGGTTGGCCATCGATTCATCGTGAGATATCCGATGTAGATCCCGAATGGGCAGCCGAGATTGCCTCCAATGATCGAACGCGTCTTCAACGCGCCGCGGAACTCTACCGCCAGACAGGAACCACGCTCCGTGAGTGGCTCCGCCAGTCGCGATCAGTGCCAGCGCCGTGGCCGATGGTGGTCGTTGAAGTCATCCATCCTCGTGAAGAACTCCACCGGCGCATTGAGGAGCGCACAGACAAGATGATCGCGATGGGACTGGCCGATGAAGTTAAGTCCCTGTTGGAGAAAGGATATACGGCCAACGATGCCGGCTTGGCGACCGTTGGGTATGTAGAAACTATCGATTTTTTGGGGGGCACACTGACCGCCGATCAGTGGCGGGAGCAGATCATCATTCACACCCGGCAATACGCCAAGCGGCAGCGGACGTGGTTTCGCCATCGGGACTACGTGTCGCCACTACCAATGGATGATGATGTACAACAAAAGGTTACGAGAATGGCCAAAAGTTCTTTATGAGGCGTTGCGAGTATTTCGTGAGCCTGATATCATGCCGGCTCTCCTTGCGCGACTGCCGTAACCTAAGATTAATCGTAGACTTATGAGCACGGGGGTCGACAAAAAACCTTGACAGGGTTTTGGAAAAATGCTTATAAGGCCACGAGTTACGTGATTTTTCCGGGGGGCGTAGCAACGAAACAGGCACACTGTCTGATTCCCAGCCAGCAATTGTTCGGTACAGGATACCTATGCGACAGTCGAAAATAGATAATAGGAGTAGACGCAATCGGTTAGACAGGGAGGGCAGGATTTGAAACGCACCTCAGCCGTTTTGGGCGTGGCGGGCATCTGCATTCTGACACTTCTGGTGTCGGGGTGTATCAGTACAGCACCCCGCGGACCACAGGGAATGTCGGACGAGAACTACCGCGGTGATTCCGACAACGGACAGACCGACCAACACACCGACGCTAGCTCTTCATCATACAACGAGTTGACGACCGTCGACCCGAACGCGCCTGCCGAAGAGGTGAAGCCTGAATCGCTGGCGCGCGAGCTGTTGGCTGAAGCACAAGCGTTGTTTGCTACCGGCGTGTCCTCCAATCAGGACGGTCGTTGGTACGACGCGCAGGTCGCGTTCGAGCAGGCGACGAGCATCATCGCCGACATCGATGCGTCGACCGGAATCGGCACCGTCGACATCGATCCGTCTGTTAATGAAGCGCTTAACACGGAATTAGAGCTGCTGCTTCAGGATATCGCCGGTGAATACCGCAAGACGTTGGCGGCCATCGGGGATTTGGATTCCGACGCTTCTCTGCTGGCATTTCTACTGCGCTACGAAAGCCTCGAATCAATCAAAGGTGAAGTCGAATACGATTCGACCACACTGGTCGAAACCGACGCCGAGGAATCATCGGGACAAGTCGAATACAACTTCCCGATTGAGATGAACGAGCAGGTATCCAACTGTGTGGTGTATTTCCAAACGGTTGGACGCGATCCGTTTGAGACGTACCTTCGGCGTTCCGGCAAGTACCTGCCGATGATGAAGGAGATTGTGGCCTCGTACGGTCTGCCGACCGATATCGCCTACCTCCCCCTCATCGAGTCGGGATTCAATCCGCGCGCGTATTCGTATGCTCACGCATCGGGGCCGTGGCAATTCATCTCGTCGACCGGCCGCAAGTACGGACTGGATCGCACGATGTGGGTTGATGAACGGCGCGACTTCGAAAAGGCCACCCATTCCGCCTGCCGTTATTTGAAAGACCTCTACGAGATGTTCGACTCATGGACACTGGCTTTTGCGGCCTACAACGGTGGTGAAGGACGTGTCGGCCGTCAGATCAAACGTCAAAACACACGCGACTTCTGGCAGTTGCGTCTGCACAGCCAGACCCGCAATTACGTGCCGTTGTTCATGGCCGGCCTATTGATCGCGAAAGATCCGGAATCATACGGGTTCCATGTTGAGTATGACCCACCGCTGGAATGGGACTGGGTCGCCACCAACAAGCCGCTGGAACTGCAGGATGTTGCCCGAGCCTTCGGCGTCGACAAGCGCGTGATCGCTGATTTGAATCCGGAGTTGCGCCGTGATGTGACGCCGCCGGATATCAAGCCATATCGTCTGCGGGTCCCGAAAGGCAAAGGTGACCTGTTCGCCAGCGTGTACCACTCGCTCCCCGAATCGGAGCGCACCAATTTCGTGATGCACACCGTACGCCGTGGACAGACGTTGAGCGGCATTGCCAGCCGTTATGGTGTCCGGGCATCGGAGGTCGCCGCACACAACAAGCTGCGGTCGAAGCATTTCCTGCGTGTCGGGCAGCGGCTGGAGATTCCGGTGCCATCGGCGGCGATTGCGAATTACAGCTCACATTCCACCAGCTCGTCGAGCTCGAAATCGTCAAGCAGTTCTTCCAGTTCCGGATCGAAATACCGTGTCAAACGGGGTGACACACTCTGGGATTTGGCCAAGAAGTTCGGCACCACGACCTCGGCGATCCGTCGCGCCAACAAGATGGGCGCACACAGCAAACTGATCGCCGGACGCACGATTTCGATACCCGGACGCGGCAGCAGCAACTCAGGAAGTTTCTGGTACACGATTCGTCGCGGCGACACGTTGACGCGCATCGCGAAGCGTTACGGTATTGATCTCAATTCACTGAAGGCATCGAACAGCTCGGTCAATCCCGACCGCATTTATGTCGGGCAGCGGATTCTGATTCCGTCGCTGTAGCATAGGACGCAAGAAAGGTCATGGCAGGACGCAGAGATTGGATTGTTGGCATTGTCATTGGTGGAGCATTCGTTGTCTTCACCGTGGCGACACTGCTGCTGGTGTTCACGATGCAGCCGAGCGACGGGATGTCGTTCGGTGGGTTTGGCGACCGTGTTGGTATTGTCGAAGTCACCGGTTCGATCACCTCATCGGAGACCGCGGTACGTCAACTGCGACGGTTCTCTGAGGATAAATCGATTCCCGCCATTGTTCTGCGGATCAACTCGCCGGGCGGCGGTGTGGCGGCCAGCCAGGAAATCTACTCCGAAGTTCTGCGCGTTCGTGATAAGGGCAAGGTGGTCGTGGCTTCGATGTCGTCGGTGGCGGCGTCGGGTGGCTTGTACATTGCTATCGCCTGCGATCATATCGTTGCCAATCCCGGCACGCTGACCGGCTCCATTGGCGTGATTCTGCAATTCCCAACCGCTGAGGAGTTGTTTGACAAAGTCGGCGTGCAATACGAGACGGTTAAGAGTGGGGAGTTCAAAGACGTCGGAAATATCTCGCGGGATATGCGCGAAGATGAGCACGACATTTTACAGGCTGTGATTGACGACACCTATGAGCAGTTCATTGAGGCGGTTGCCGACGGACGCGGGCTGGAGCTGGATTCGGTACGCACTTTCGCGGACGGCCGCATTTTCACCGGCCGCCAAGCCCAGGGACTGGGGCTGGTCGACGAATTGGGTGATTTGCAGGTGGCCTTGAATTCGGCGGCCGAGATGGTCGATTTGGACACGCCGCCGGAGACCGTACGGGCAGTGGAGCGTCGGCGCCCGAGCATTCTGGACTTTGTCGGCCGCACCCTGATCGACCTGGTCATTGATTACATGGAGGAGAAGCGCACCGCAGCGCCGGAACTGGAGTATCGGTTCCCCTATTGAGGCGAACAGTCGTCTGACGACGTGGACATAGATTGCTCTCACATGAAGCTAACAACTGCTCATAGCGCTGCAAGAAGGAGGTCAGGATGACCAAGGCTGATCTGGTTGAGATGTGCGCCGAAAAGACCGGCCTGACACGCACTGACGTGGCGGTCACAGTGGACGCGTTTCTCGACGCGGTGAAGTCGAGTCTGGAACAGGGCAAAAACATCGAGATTCGCGGATTTGGCACGTTCAAAGTCAAGCTCCGTAAGGCTCGCAAGGCCCGCAATCCCCGGACAGGTGAGGAAGTGCCGGTCCCCGATCGCAAGGTGCCGGTCTTCAAACCGTCAAATGAGTTCAAGAATTTGATTGTCAAGCAGCCGGTCGCTCCATAATTTCCGGGGTTTGTTGCGGTATTGAAAACCGGATTGGAGACCGAATGCCCTCTGGGAAGAAGCGGAAACGTCAGAAGATCAAGACGCACAAGCGCAAGAAGCGTCTGCGGAAAGACCGTCATAAGAAGAAAACATCGTAAGGGCGTCTGCGGTCTGACCGCCTGACAGCGCGAACGAATACAGCGCCTCGCCGTTCCACCGGCGGGGCGTGGCATTTTGACTATCACTGCCACACGGTCCACTGCCCTGAGAGACAATGGGCGCATCCGCCAACAAGCGACATCGTCCGACACCGGCCCCGTCGTCATCGACCACGGCGCTGACTGAGACGGGTCTGTTTGTGCTGGTGGCACTGATGGCGGGATACTTTGTCTTTCTGCGCTACGAGCTCAATACCGAGTTCCCGCTGGCCACACTGACCAACCTTGCCGATGGGACCGCATACAAGCCATTTCAGTTTCGGATGCTGGTGCCGTGGCTCGCGAGCGGGCTGGCGGCGGCCGGGACGGTCGATCTGCTGCGGGCGTATCAGATTATCGATGCGCTCTCGGTCATTGGGCTGTTCTATGCCTTTCGGTATCTGCTGGCAGATTACCTGACGGGCGCGACTCTGACCCTGGGGTCGTTCTTGGTCTTCTATGCCCTGCCCTGGAACTACCTGCTTGCTCGTGATCTGCCGTTGATTCTCCCCTACGATCTGGCTGCGGTAGCCTTCTTCACGCTCGGGCTGGCCCTGCTAAAACGGCACAGGTGGACTTGGTTTTACCCGGTCTTCGTGGTCGCCTGTCTAAACCGCGAGACGATGGTCTTCCTCGTCGTTGTCCTGCTCGCGGTGGAGTATGGACGGATACCCAACCGGTCGCTGGGGATTCATGCAGCGGCGATGGTGGGAATCTGGTTGGTGATTAAATTCGTGATGGGAGCGCTGTATACGGGCAATCCCGGTAATGCGCTCGAATTGTATCATGTCAATTCCAATGTTCTGCATATTACCACCAATATCGACCGTTTGCTGATTCCACGTCATCTGCTGGTAGTTCTCAGCAATTTCGGATTTGCGTGGCTGATTGTGCTCGTCGGCTACAACCGTATCCACGACCGTTTTGCTCGCCGTTCGCTCTGGATGGCCCCGCTGTTTGTCCTGATGATCCTCATCGTCGGCAATATCAATGAGATTCGCGTCTTTGGTGAGTTGTTGCCGGTGGTGATGCTGGGGGTGGTGGGCGTCCTGAAGGGCCAACGAACTGCCGAGACGTAGGGCGGATGCGCAGTAGTTCAGATTCTACCAACGATGATCTCAAAGCCGCCCCCCTTCCAGTTGCCACGTCATTATCGACCGGGCATTCACCACCCCACTGTTCTAGCGATTGTCAGAACCATCTTCCGATTGAGCAAGCGATGTAGTACGGGCGCCTCGTTTACACTGAGTAAACCGAAGTGCCCGTGCCGCCTGACCAGATTCGACTTCGCTCACTACGAGCGAGACGGCCATGCTACGGTCCCGAACACCGGAACGGAATTCTGAGAATTGCTATAACTTGTTGTCATTCGCGCGAAAGCGTGAATCCAAGTTTAGACTCTGAGTGGTGGCCAAAAGCAAAATGGATCCCCTCTTTCGCGGGGATGACAGCGGGGAGGCCTAGCGACAGAACGGATCGCCATCCCAAACGGAAAATGCTTATCACAATCGCTCTATTCAAGGCGCATAGCCCACCCCTGGAACAGAATGTCATCCCCGTCCGCTGCGGCGGAGGGATCCAGTGCCTTTGTCGTATGCACAAGCAATTGAGAATCAGGATCATCGTCACCCGCCGACCCAGAACTCGGCGGTCTGTGTGGATCAAGCATATTGACTTCAATCAACGCTGACGTATATTACCACTGTTGTAATCAGCCGTGGCCAACACTCCTGCTGGGGAGTTATCGTGACACAATTACGTTTGCCGGGTGCGTGTGGCGTAGCCGCCTTGGTGATGGTGCTGTCGTGCAGTGGGCCAAATGAGCCGGAACCAGCGGGTCCGGCGGCCATCATCTCACTGGATACCGTATCAACGCTGCCGGGAACAGTCGTCGACGTTTCGCTGCAGATCGAATACACCGGTGACCACGGTGGGCGTTTGGATTCTCTTGGCGGTTTTCAATTCAACATCGCCTACGATGACAGAGCGCTGAGCTTTCTCGGCGGAATTGAGCCCGGACCATCCATATCCGAATGGGAGTATTTCACCTATCGGTATGTCGCCGGTTCTGATAAATTTATTTACCAACCCGCGCGCCTCTGGGTTAAGGCCATCCGTAACATGGACAATGGCCAACCGGTGGTTCCCCCTCAGACATATCCCGAGGGCACTTTAGCAACGGTATCCTTTCAGGCGACCGCCGATTGGGATTATATCGATTCAACAATCACACTGTTTTTTCAAACAGACGCATGTGGCGACAACATTCTCCAACCGCATGATGCGCTCAATCACTACTACATTGCAACGTCGTCATTCGCAGGCGACATGACCGCTATGACCGACACCATGAGCTGTGCCCGACGCTTTTCCGTTGAACCTTTACTGGGATTTCGCGGTGGCTCGGTGACCATCGTTGAGCCGACTCCCGGCGACACACTGAATCTGGATGGACCATAGTGCTCTACAGATTTGCAGGATGTGACACCATGGCGAAGCGTTTCCTTCAATTGGCGATCCCGGTACTGCTGCTGAGTGTGTTGAGCATGACCTCGTGTAGTGGGCCGACGACACCCGAACCTGGCGATCCGCGTCCCGCAGCCATCATTTCAATCGACTCTGTCTCCACGCTTCAGGGCCGTACTGTCAAGACCACGGTACGGCTGACCATTCCCGATGCCGGTGATGATCGCCTCGATTCATTGGGTGGGTTCAATTTTCGGATTGCCTACGATTCAACAGCCTTGGTCCTGCAAAATGTCCGTGGTCGGCTCACAGCCGTGTCGAATTGGGAGTACTTCGCCTGGAGAACGCCACGGTTCGATGCGTTGGAGGGAAGTCCCCGGCGAGGGACTGTCCGCTTAATGGGAATGCGTGACATGACTGACGGTATTCCAGCCGATCCCGTACAGGCGTTCCCAAACGGAGCAGTGGCAGAGATCGAGTTCTACACCGTCGCCGAACCGCGCCTCACCGACAGCACCTTCTCGTTGGCATTTGCCACGGAGAGCTGCGGCGACAATGTGCTATTTCCCGAGCGCAACCCACAGCACTACTACATCGCCGATCCTGAAATTGATCCTGAATCTGCGGCGCTTACCGACACGGCTGATTGCGAGCGCCGCATGACCATTGCGCCGGTGCTTGAGTTTGTCCTCGGTTCGGTGCACTTCCTTACACCGCCGGATGACAGAGATACAACGGTGATTGACTGGCCGTAGACGGATGAGGTGATAGACCTGTGGGTAAACAGTTTCAATTGATAGTCATCATCATGATCGTCTTTGCGGTCACGACGTGCAGTGGTCCCAGTGAACCCACTCCACCGGAGCGACCTGCGCCCATTTCCTTCTGGATCGATACGGTATCCACATTGGGGGGACGCAGTGCATCGGTTACAGTCAACATGACCTACTCACCCGACCCGGCCGATGCATTACCACCGATGAATGGTCTCGACATCCTCATCCAGTACGAAAACCGCGGCCTTGTCGCCTATGGCGTTGAGCGAGGCGATGCGCTGGACGGTTGGGAATACTATACGTACCGCTTTGGCACTGACTCAGCAGACTCCCTGTTCTCTCAGGTTCGGATCGTCGGCATACGCGATATGAACAACGACTCTCATCCCGGTCCCGCAACCGAATTCCCATCAGGGTGTCTGGCGACCATGTCGCTTGACGTCGCTCAATCACGCAATCTCTTCAACACGGTATCGTCGTTTCGGTTTCTTCTTCGTGAGTGCGGCGACAATACACTCACCGCCGGGGACGATTCGACGATTCTTCACTTCCCGAATATGGAATCGAATGGGATTGTGGTCGATCCCAGCTATTCGATCGATTCTTGTCCACCGTGGATACAACAGGCTATATCTCACGCGCCGGTTGAATTCGTCGCCGGAGCACTGACAATTGAAGCACCACCGGGCGGGGATTGGTGTGATCTTGATGGGGATGGGTATTACGGCGTTACCGACAGGTGTTACTTCCCACGCTACCTTCTCGCGGAATGGCAGCCACCGGACTTGCTGAAGGATGCTGTTGATTGCAATGGCGACGGCATCGTCTGGACTGTCGCCGACTATGAATTTCAAGCCGAATTGAACCATGACGATGTCCCGATTGAGGATCTGTATGATCTGCCTGCCCCCTACACGACAACGCTTGAGATATCGGCAACCACCAGCGACTCGGTGTGGTTCTATTCCTTCCATTCCGACGCCGATGTCGGCGCAGTCGTGCTGTCGATTCCGGTTCAGGAAGGCAATCATCCCGTTCCCAGTTGGGTCGGAGATATTCCGGTTCGCCTTCAGTCATCGACCGTATCCGACACCCATCGTGTTCTATTGACGCATTTTGGTTCGGAGGACCCCGGAGGAACGCACTGGGAACATTCACTGAGGATTGCTGATCTGAGGGTCAAGGAAAGCGCACATGTGTCCGCGGAGGCTTCGAGCTATCCGGGTGCAGTGATGATGGTTTCAATCAGGTCTTTGGACGATTGATAATTGATCCCCGCGCTGCTGACCAGTGATTTCCGATTGAACGGTGGGAACCATGCCTGGCCTCAGTATATGTATCACATGCAACGACACAAACGAATTGGCGTGTTGGCGCCTGAGCAATTCCCTGCGGAGCGAAACACACTCCCCGACGTATCGACACCTCATCCGTAAAGTGAACACTCGATTGTGCAGTGGCACAGCGACGTATCCCTCGTATCCTTTGCGCTCACATGATACTACGAATGCATTCGTAATCGTAGACGGTGCGCTTTATGATACGTCTTACCAAGAACTCGTTAATCAGACAGAAGACGTTGATTCTGACGGCGATCGTGCGATTCGATTCAGCCAGTGGTTGTCCACCTGGCTGGTGGATCGTGATGCTGAATGCATCGTCGTCTACGCCGAACGAGATCCCAACGGATCAGTCGTGATTGCAAACGATATATTAGGGCGCCTACCGTTTTACTATTCCCAATCGTCGCATCATTTTATTGCCAGCCGTTCGCTCCGGCACATCGTTGCTGTCCAAAATGGCAGTCCTCCCGATCCGCTGGGTGTCGCGCAATCACTAATCTTCGGTTACTCGCTGGGGTCTCGGACATACATCCGTGGTGTTGCGATGCTGCCACCGGCGAGTATCATGACCATCTCTCAGGCCACCGCGTCAGTGCGAACGACACCATATTATCGCTGGTGTTTGGAGACGACGGATGGGGAACGATCCCGCTCGCCGGAAGCCGAAGCACAAAACCTTGCAGAGTTGTTTGTCGAGTGCACGCGGCAGCGACGCAACGCGTTCGCGGATCGTTCGTGCATTTTGTTCCTGTCGGGAGGACTCGACTCGCGCTCGGTGGCCGGCGCGCTGGCGCGTGCCGGCTGCTCAGCGACAGCGCTGACGCGTGATGACCGTACGGCGGTCGGTGGTCGCGAGCGGGAAACCGGCCAGCGCATCGCCAACGCCTGTGGCCTGCCGTGGGCGTGGACGACGTTCCGGCAACCCTATCCGTGGGAGTATCAGCAGATCATTGAACTGCGTGATGGATTCAATTACGGCGCTATGGCCACTCAGCTTCAGTCGCATCGTGCAGCGGCGGCGGTCGGAGGTGATGATTGCCTGATCTTTACGGGTGATGGTGGCGATAAAGTGATGCCGTATTTGCGGCCGCCGCGCCAACTCCACACAGTGTCGCAATTGGCCGCAATGGTCTCGGCACAAACCTCATTTCTGGGCATTCAGCGAGCGGCCTCATTGATCGACTGTACAGAGCAACAGATTTTGGAGAGTATTGAAGCGGAGATACACGAGTATCCTGAGGCGACTTTCTCGGATCGGTTCGTTCATTACATGGTCTTCGAGCGGGGACGTCGCTGGCTGTTCGAGGGCGAGGAACGCGCACGCGCCTTCCAATGGGCCACCAGTCCATTCTATTCGATTCCGTTCTTCCGTCGTGCACTGGCCATTCCCTGGCAGTGGAAGCAATCCGGTCACTGGTATGCAATGTTCCTCCGCGCGCTATCGGAGAAGTTGGCGATGATACCGGATGTCAACACCGGACGACCGCCAGGAACGCCTCCCAGACTCCGCGCCAAAATCAAAGCCCTTCTGTCGTACTCGCCTCGACTGGAGCGATTCGTGCGGGATCTCTACACTCGCAAGAAGCTGCCGAAGCCCGTTCCCTGGAGACCGCTACCACTCTCCGAATTGCTGGAGTCGCCATCGGCCACCGCTTTGTTCAAACGACACCAGATGGAACATCTGCTGTCCACGCCACAGTCACTGACAATTCACTGGCAGGTGCTAACGATCCTGTGGAGCTTGCACCAATTCGATAAGCAGGCTGCTTTCGAACCATTGCCGAGGTCGGAGATGCGAGAATACCCATGGAGCACATGAGCGCCGAAAGTGGACCACTCTTCGGGGAGCGGATCACTAGAGCGATTGTCAGAGGAATGCTTTGATTCACGAGACCGTAGCATAGCCGTCCCGCGTGCCGTGAGCATGGTCAAACGGGCCATGCCGCACGGGCACTTCGGCTTACTCAGTGTAAACGAGGCGCCCGTGCTACATCGCCCGGTCAATCGGAAAACAATTCTGACAATTGTTCTAGTGTCGTGTCCCGGAAGTACATTAAATAAGTCGTTTACGAACCGGGTGCCGTCACGCGCCCTCGCGTGACGGCTAACCTGTTCGTCATCACGGCGTTACCCGAGGGCGGGTGACGCCACGCTCGGGACCAGCCGCGTAGACTTACTTAACGGACTTCCGGGACAGGACACTAGTGTCATGTCATGCACCAAGAGCCGGACAGAACTCCGTAGGGCAGGAGCACCGGGCGCCATGCGTGCTCGGCATGGTCAATTCGGCTGCCCGCCCGGGGCTCCTGCCGGACACGCGACAACGAAATCGGCAGGAGCCCTGCGCTGCCATCGCTCCCGCAGTCTCCAACGTCACGGACGCGCAGTGCTCCTGCCCTACGACGTATCACGCGTGACATAGTACTAAACGTTTACCCGCTCGAGATATTCTTTTGTCCGCGTATCGATCTTGATCTTATCGCCGATCTTGATAAATAGTGGGACTTTGACTTGGAGACCGGTTTCGAGTGTTGCGCCTTTAGTCATATTGGAGACGGTGTCGCCTTTGACGGCTGGCTCGGCGTCGGTGACTGCCAATACCACCGATGACGGTAAGTCGAGTGAGAGCGGGGCACCCTCGAAGTACAGAATCTTGTAATCCTCGTTTTCCATGAGGAAGTCGGTGTAACCCTCGAGTTGCTCAGCGTTGAGGCCGACCTGTTCGAAGGTCTCGTTGTCCATGAAGTGCCACTGCTCGCCGTCGTTGTACATATACTTCATCGAACGCTGCTCGAATTCAGGTTCATCGAAGGTCTCCCCCGACGCGAAGACCTTTTCAAGCACCTGGCCGGTGCGCAGATTGCGCAGCTTGGTGGTCACCTTGGCGCGTCGCTGGGCGGTGCGGGCGTTCTGGAAGTCGAGGATTTCCCAGAGGTCGCCATCGAGTTTGAGTTTGCGTCCGGTACGAAAGTCACTAGTGGAAATCATGCGTTGGTCCTCAATCGGTTTATGTCCCCTTGCCATCACGGACGGCAGCGCCCCCTGCCGCGGCGCACCGAGCAGGAAAAGATACGTCAAAATTGATGCGAATGGGGAAGGAAAATGCGTGCCAGGGCATACGCATGGCCGACGCACCAGCTCCCGTGTCACATGGCCGGCATCGGCGACTTCATCGTAGAGCAGCGGTGGGCGCGGGAACCGCACCGCGACGAGTGGACGATTTACGGGGCAGGTTCAGAATGCTAATTGGGCAGCCTCACTCCGGTGTCCATAGCGCAACATGGCCATCTCGCTTACCGTAAGCAAGGTCGAACGGGCCATGCCACACGGGCGAGGCGCCCGTGCTACATCGTTGTTCAATCGGAGAATACTTATGACAGGCGCTCACCGGTCGGCCGCGGCGGATCGCCCCAGCAAACGACTTGGGGCGCATCTGATGACACGCCCCGTGTGATTTGCGTTCCGATCCGATACCGGATCAAAGATTGTAGATGATGCGATCGGCATAGGTCGAAGTACCGACTTTCTGAGCACCATCCATCTGACGTGCGAGATCGTAGGTCACAATCTTTTCCATGATCGTCTTTTCGAGTGCCTTCTGAATCAGATCGCCCGCTTTTCCCCAGCCGAGATACTCGAGCATCATCACCGCCGAGAGCATGAGCGACCCCGGATTGACCATGTCCTTGTCGGCGTACTTCGGCGCGGTGCCGTGAGTGGCCTCGAAGAGCGCCACATAGTCGCCGATGTTGGCGCCGGGCGCCATCCCCAGTCCGCCAACCTGCGCAGCGCAGGCATCGGATAGGTAGTCGCCGTTCAGATTCGGTGTGGCGATGACATCGTATTCATCGGGACGTGTCAGCACCTGCTGGAACATCGAATCGGCGATACGGTCCTTAATCACCACTTTGCCTTTCGGCGGCTTGCCCCCGTGCTTGGCCCACACTTCGTCCTCGGTGATGGTCTTCCGCGGGAAATCCTTCTTCGCAATCGCGTACCCCCAATCGCGAAACGCCCCCTCGGTGTACTTCATGATGTTGCCCTTGTGCACCAGGGTCACCGATCCCCGATTGTGATCGAGCGCGTACTGAATGGCCTTACGCACCAAGCGCTGCGTGCCGGTTACCGAGATCGGTTTAACACCGATGCCGGAATCTTTGCGGATTTTAGTCTTCATCCGCTTGTTCATGAAGTCGATCACCTGGCGCGCTTCCTTGGTGCCTTTCTTCCATTCGATACCCGCGTACACGTCCTCGGTGTTCTCACGAAAGATGACCACGTCCATATTCTCCGGACGTTTCACCGGTGCCGGAGTCCCGCGATAAAACTTCACCGGACGCACACAAGCGTAGAGGTTCATCACTTGGCGCATGGTGACATTGAGGCTGCGAAAGCCGCCGCCGACCGGGGTGGTCAGGGGGCCTTTGAGCGCAACGATGTAGTGTTTAATCGCCTTGATCGTGTCCTCAGGCAGCCACTCACCGTAATACTCGTTGGCATTTTCGCCCGCGTACACGTCGAACCATTCAATGCGTTTCTTACCGCCGAACGCTTTGTGTACGGCTGCATCGACGACGCGGCGTGTGGCTTTCATGATGTCGCGGCCGATCCCGTCGCCCTCGATCACCGGAATAATGGGATCGTTGGGGAATTTGATTTTCCCGCCGACTACGGTGATCGGCGTTCCCTTTTCCGGTGATGTCAGCTTCTGAAACTTGACCGACTTCTTCGCCGGTGTCTTTCGTTTTGTGGTTGTTGGCATGTCACCTTTCCTTATTTCGCGAGTCCGTCGATAATCTCCTTGTACACCGTTGCTGACTTTTGCAGCTCGCCAAGTTCGGCGTCATCGAGCTTCAATTCAATGATCTTCTCCACGCCTTTGGCGCCGAGAACCACCGGGACACCCACGTAGATGTCTTTCAGTCCATACTGGCCGTCACAATAGGCGGATGCGGCCAGGACAGTCTTGCGATCATTGAGGACCGCATTGGCCATTTTCACGGTCGCTGCCGCGGGGGCGTAGTAGGCACTGCCGCTCTTGAGGAGTTTGACGATTTCGCCGCCGCCGCCGCGGGTTCGCTGGACGATGGCGTCGAGGCGATCTTTGTCGATCAGCTCGGTCACGGCGATACCACCGACGGTCGTGTAGCGCGGCAACGGAACCATGGAATCGCCATGGCCACCGAGGACCATCGCCTGCGTCTCGGTCACCGAGCAATTCAACTCCATCGCGATGAAGGTGCGCATACGGATCGAGTCGAGCACACCGGCCTGTCCGAACACCATATTCTTGGCGAGGCCGGACTTGCTCCAGGCGCGATAGGTCATCACATCGAGCGGATTGGAAACGACGAGGATCATCGTGTTCGGGCAGTTCTTGGTGATGCCCTCCATCACCGAATCCATGATCTTGATGTTGCTGTTGAGCAGATCCTCACGGCTCATGCCCGGCTTACGGGGCATGCCGGCGGTGATCACAACCAGGTCGGATCCCGCCGTGTCCTTGTAATCGTTGGTGCCGGTGATCGTGACATCGTAGCCGCGCACCGGAGCGGCCTGCATCAGATCGAGGGCCTTGCCCTGCGGCATGTCTTCGATGATATCAAAAAGAACGACGTCGCAAAGATTGCTTTCCGCCAGGTACTGGGCGCATGATGCGCCCACGTTCCCGGCGCCGATGACGGTGACTTTCTTTCGCATGTGTGCTCTCCTCCGAGGACAGCGTGTGTCCGTTTATGAGTGTTCGTCGTTGTGTATCGTCACAGTTGTGAGTGCGGCATCGTTGACAATCAGCGCGTGCGCGGGTGTCCCGACATGCGCACATGCTTCGGCAATAGCATCGTTGACATCACCGAATGGTTCATATCCGAATCGCCTCACATCACGTTCGTTCATGTCCGTGACAGCGATCAATCGCACTCGTCGTCGCGCGCGCGCGATGCGTACCAGCTTGTGAAGTCCCATCGTGTACGGCCGCTCGGCCAACGCCAACCAGTCCGCCTGATTGGGAAATTCTTCACTTAGCCGCTGATAGAATGGCGATCCGACGCCCTCAGAACAAGGGGATGTTACAATCAACACACCATCCTCCCGGACCGCCTGGTGGCACAACTCCCATCCCTTCTGCATCTGATAGAGATTCAGGTCGAGCGGTTGGTGAACAGCCGCGATCACAATGTCAAAATGGCGGTCAACCGGGACTGTGTAGTACTCACGCGCCGAATCGCAGGCGCGTCCAAAGCACTCATCGACATTCCCGGCGAATGCCTCTGCGATCTGATCCGCCTCATCCAAAACGAGCTGTATCGCCCAAACCGTCTCAGTACGAACGACTTGCGTTGCCTGCTCAATGAACTGCCGGACAGGGTTGCCTTCCAACTTCAGTGGTCCAGCCGAAACTGTGACGGCACTGCGATGGGACCGCTCGACAGTGTCGTGTCCGGCCAGCCCGGGGATAAGCGATTTGCGACCACCGGTGAAGCCGGCGAAAAAATGCGGTTCGACCGAATTGATCAGGATAATGCGGTCAGACACAAGGACCATAGAATTGACAGAAATTGTTCCGGCGGGGCTCTCGGTGAACGTGTGCGTGCTCGAATCCCGGCCATCGTGAATGAGAATCCTGTCACGAATATCCGGCAAGGTGTCTCCGAATATGCGCTCCCGTTCCGACTCCGTTGGCGCACGATGCAAACCCGTCGCGACAATGACCCGCCAATTGGGACAGGCGTTCAGTTCGGGAAGCAGATGCTTCAATACAGACGCTGTCGGTGTTGAGCGTGTCGCATCATTGACGACCACGAGTGGAGACTCAGCGTTTTGAAGAAATCCGCTCAGTGGTGGTGCGCTGATTGGTCGAACCAAGGCTGTGCCAAGAACGTTTTTCGTTGCTATCGCTGCAGGCCGGCGTCCCACGGCCGTTACATCGACGTCCTCCGGCCATGACAGCGCAATGTCTTTGTGACCGTAGCATATCGTGTATAGTGGTGGTGTTGACATTGCGCCGCCTCAGAATTGCGCAATATAGGGAGTGACGCCCCCCATTCGCAAAAGCGGTACGTCAAAGAATGGCCCGTCCCGCGGGTGATTCGGCGAAAACGGGCATATCGTGACAGAAATGATGGTATTGCTCAGTCGAGATCGATGCCTTCAAAGAAGAATGAGATTTCTTTCTTCGCGTTCTCCGGCGAGTCCGACGCGTGCACTGAGTTCTTCTCAACGTCGACGGCGAGATCGTAACGCAGCGTTCCGCAGGCCGCTTCTTTCGGATTGGTCGCGCCGATGAGTGTACGGAGATCATCCACCGCATTATCCTTTTCAAGAACCATCGGGACGATCGGGCCGGAACTCATGAACCGGCAGAGAGATTCATAGAACGGCCTCTCTTTGTGGACGGCGTAGAACGCTTTCGCCCGGTCGGGGTTCAATGATTCGAGCCGCATAGCGCGAATGACAAAGCCCGACTGCTCGATGCGCCGGATGATCTCACCGATGAGATTGCGGCTGGTGGCATCGGGTTTGATGATCATCAGTGTGTGTTTCAAAACGCTCCTCACTCCTTGTGTGTTCAGTTGGCCGGTTGCACAACGGGGCCGGCGAGTGGATTACACACCGGCCCCGATGGATGTCTCATAGAGATCGTTTGATCAAAGCGCCTAGCGCGATGTTTTCCGTTTCGTCTTCGGCTTCGAACGGCTCTTGCTCGCCGGCTTAGTCGACCGTTTCGTCGGTGATTTCGGCTTGGCTTTGCTTTTTGTTCGTGTGGTCGACTTGGACCGCGCGGTCCTATTACTCGACTTTGCCGTTGGCTTCTTCCTGGTTGAAGCGGGCTTCCGCGTCGTGGTCTTCTTCGCGACGGCTTTGCGTGTGCCCGTTTTCCTCTTCGACGAAGTCGACTTGCTGGCGGTTGTCTTCCGTGTCGACTTCGCCGCCGATCGCGCTTTTGTCGTGCCTTTCGTCGACGTCGTGCGCGGTTTGGCTTTGCTTTTGGTCTTTGATGCCGTTGACCGTTTCGACGTCGTGCTGATTGTTTTCTTCGTCGGCTTGGCCGTCTTCTTTTTGGTTGTCGTCGACCGCTTGGTGGTCGCCTTGTTTGCAGTGGTGGACTTGGAGCGCGTCTTACCGCGTGCCGCCATCCGTCCCTTGGAAGTCACACTGACCACTTTGGCGCGTTTGCGCTGCGACCGCTGCGAGAGCTCCTGCTGCATCAGCTTGGCAACCTCGGCCGGGGTGTCGGCCACTTCAACGCCCGCCGCCCGGAAGGCCGTAATCTTCTCAGCCGCCGTGCCGGCGCCACCGGCAATGATTGCACCGGCGTGGCCCATGCGCTTGCCCGGAGGCGCGGTGCGTCCGGCGATGAACGACACCACCGGTTTGGTCATCTGACGGTGAATGTACTCGGCTGCCACTTCCTCATCGGTGCCGCCGATCTCGCCGATCAATACCACCGCCTCGGTCTGCCGGTCCTTCTCAAACATTTCAAGCACATCGAGGAAGCGTGTCCCGATGATTGGATCACCACCGATGCCGATGCAGGTCGACTGCCCAATGCCGTTGTTCGTGAGATGATAGACGACCTCATAGGTCAACGTGCCGGACCGCGACACAACACCGACCGGACCCTTCTTGTGAATCTGGCCGGGCATGATGCCGACTTTGCAAACGCCCGGGGTGATCACCCCGGGGCAGTTCGGCCCAACCAGGCGAACGCCTTTGACCTCGTAGTACCGCGCCACCTTCAACATGTCATCGGCGGGCAGACCTTCGGTAATGCACACAACCAACTCGACACCGGCGTCGGCGGCTTCGTACAGCGCGTCGACAGCGAGAGGTGGTGGCACATACACGACCGACGTATTCGCGCCGGTGTCACTGACGGCGGCCGCCATCGTATTGAAGACCGGTACCGTCTCGACCGTCTGGCCGCCTTTGCCGGGTGTCACCCCGGCGACGATTTTGGTGCCGTAGTCGAGCATGCCTTTCGTGTGGAACGAGCCATCACGTCCGGTGATGCCCTGCACAACGACACGTGTGTTTTTGTCTACTAATATGCTCATGTCAATCTCCCGGTTCGCAAGTGTCCGTGCACTCGGACGTGCCTTTATGCGGCTTTGTTCGCCAGCTTGATTGCTTCGTTCACGACCTCTTCCATTCCCGGCGCGGTAGCCAAGCCAACGTCGCGCAGAATATCACGTGCTTCCTTTTCGTTGGTGCCGGTCAGACGCACGACAATCGGCAGATCAGGCTTCAGTTGCTGCACGGCCTGCACGATACCATTGGCGACGTCGTCGCATCGGGTAATACCGCCAAAGATGTTGAAGAGGATTGCGTTCACATTGGGATCGCGCATGATGATCTTCATCGCGGCGATGACTTTTTCGGGATTGGATGATCCGCCGATGTCGAGGAAGTTCGCCGGTTCGGCGCCGCAGCGCTTGACAAGGTCCATCGTCGCCATCGCCAACCCGGCGCCATTGACCACACACCCGATGTTACCGTCGAGCTTGACGAACGACAGATCGTTTTCCTTTGCTTCCATCTCCGCCGGATCTTCGGCATCGGGGTCACGCATCTCTTCCCATTCGGGATGACGGAATGCGGCGTTATCATCGAAGTTGATCTTCGCATCGACCGCGGTGACAACGTTGTCGGGCGTGACAACCAGCGGATTAATCTCAATCAATGAGCAATCGTTTTCCCAGAAAACATTGACGAGCTGCTGAATGATCTTGGCCGCCTGTTTGGCCACGTCGGGGTCATCGTACACCTCGTAGGCAACCCGTCGCGCGTGGAAGGGATGGACCGGCAGCAGCGGATCCAATTCGAGCTTGATGATCTTTTCGGGTGATTTGCGGGCGACCTCTTCGATCTCGACACCGCCGGCGGCCGACACGATCAACACCGGACGCTTGATGGCGCGATCGACGACCACGCCGACATAGGCTTCCGACGCAATTTCGACCGCTTCGGTCACGAGGACTTTCTTGACAGTCAGTCCCTTGATGTCCATGCCGAGAATATCATTGGCGATGCTCTCCGCTTCATCCGGCGTGCGTGCCAATTTCACGCCGCCCGCTTTGCCGCGACCACCGACATGCACTTGGGCTTTAACGACAACGGTCTTCCCGATCGACTCGGCGATCTGCCGCGCCTGGGCGGGAGTGGTCGCCACCGATCCCGGCGGTACCGGAATGCCACCAGCGCGGAACAATTCCTTGGCCTGATACTCATGGATTTTCATTGATTGACTCTCCCTGTTGTCGCATCACGCGGCATCGACTCACTGCAACACTCGACCGACCTCATCTGGCGCGGCCAAGCAGGACATACAAGAGCGGACCAAACAACGGAAACACCAGAATCAGTATGGTCCACAGTATCTTCGTACCGGTGGTGAGAGACCGTGACCAACAATGCGAGAGCGCCCAGATGTCAATAACAACAACGATGATAAAGGCGACTTCCTGCACTCCGACATTGCCCTCCCGATCCCCGGCCACACAGCCGATGGACGGCGCCAATCTACAGACCGAATGGGGGCATCACAACAGTTAATCGGTGGACGGATTGCCGGGGGAGGCCATTTTAGTCATTGTCGGACAAATGGTTACGGGCCAGGCGCAGCAAATTGTCCCGATCATTTTGTGACGGATCGTCCAAGACGTCTTCGAGGAGGGCGTTGAGGATTTGACCGATCTGAGGCCCGGGCGTCAGGTCGAATTCCGTCATCAAGTCACGGCCGTCCACGGCCAGATCTTTTAACCCAAAGGGAGACTTTCGGTTAATCTCATCGGTGATGCGGGCCTCGAGTTCGTCGACATCGTCGTTGGATTGGCCGGTCCCCTGCGCGATGGTGTCGGCGCGGCGAAGATCGAGGAGATCGTAGACCAACTCCGGACCGACCTTGCGGATGAGCCGCCGCACTCCCTTGTCTGTCAGGCCTTCAGTCGTGAACATGTGGCGCTCAACAAGAGTCGACACCTGGTCGGCAAGATCATTGGGATATCGCAGTCGGCGGAGGACCCGCCTGGCCGTGCGTGCACCAAAACGGTCGTGGCCATAGAAACGTGCGCGATCGCCCTCTACTTCTTTGGTCTGCGGTTTGTTGATGTCGTGCAGCAGCGCCGCCCAGCGGACACGCAGATTTTTCTTCGCCATATCAACCGTAAGCATAGTGTGATCGAAGACATTGTACGCATGAAAACCACCCGGCTGATCCACACCCACCGTTTCTTCGAGTTCGGGGAGGACGATCTTCAGTGCTCCCAGCTCGTGAAGGAGACGAATGCCGATTGATGGTTTGTCCGCCAGTTCGAGCAGCTTCGTCAATTCTTCAGCTATACGCTCCATGCTGACCGACTCAATCAACGCGACACTTTCACGTATTGCCTCTTTCGTTTCCGAAGCGAGCGACAATTTGAACCGTGCCATGAATTGCGCGCCGCGGAGAATACGCAACGGATCTTCGCGGAACGCATGAGGAAAAACCATGCGTAGCGTCGACGACTTGATATCGTCGAGTCCATCGGACGGATCGATAATCTCCCCTGTACGGCAATCCTGTGCCAGTGCATTGATCGTAAAGTCACGACGCATCAGATCACGCTCGACCGGCAGTTCTGGATCGAAATCGACGGCGAAATCAACATGACGAACGCCGGTCGACTGCTCCGAGCGTGGCAATGCGATATCGAGTGTTACGCGGCCCTCTCCCTCATTCACGCGCGGTGTGAATTTCAGCACACCGAACGATTTCCCCACCCAATTGACATCACCGTGCCAGCGCAACATCTGCTGCAGATCATCGATCGGGATTTTGCGGACCAGGTAATCGCGGTCTTTGGCCTGAACAGAGTACCCCCACAGCCGGTCGCGGACCGAACCGCCGACTTCGTAGACCTCGCCGCGGGCAAGGAGATCGGTGAGCCAGGGGGCTTCGTTCACTGGTGAATCCATCATGACGCTGTAAACAACATAGTTTTGCCGTTTGACACAACAAAGACACTGGATCCCCGCTCTCGTCGGTCGCTTACGCGATCGGCGGGCGGGGATGACACGTGTGTGGATTTCGGTGGTAGTGAGAAATCAGTCCAAGCGGATGTGTGTACCGGTTTTGCCGGTGTGGGCGTCGGCGGCGGCGTCGATGGAGGTGATCAGGACCTTCTCTCCCCCGCCTTCGAGGAAGGCCATCGCCGCTTCGATTTTGGGGCCCATGCTGCCCGGCGGGAAATGGCCGTCGTCGTAGTGCTTTTTGATTTCGGACAGTGTTATGTCGCCTAACGCCTGCTCATTCGGTTGTCCGAAGTTGAGATAGACCTGATCGACTTCGGTGAGGATGATCAATTCCTGCGCGCCGATCTCGTGGCCGAGCACCGCCGAGGCGCGGTCTTTGTCGATTACCGCATCGAGGCCCTCGAGACGGCCATCGTCTTCATAGTACACCGGGATTCCGCCGCCACCTGCCGCAATGACAATCGTCCCCTCCTTGACCATGGCACGAATTACCGGGCCCTCGACAATCGCCTTGGGGATCGGTGAGCCGACCACCCGCCGCCATCCGCGTTGGCCGTCCTGCTTCACATCCCAGCCGCGTTCCTCGGCAAACCGCTTGGCTTCGTTTTCCTCATAGAATTGGCCGATGTATTTCGACGGGTTCGTCATGGCGGGATCGTCTTTGTCGACTACGACTTGTGTGAGGACGGCCGACACAGGCCGCTGAATGTCATCTTCGGCCAGACGGTTTTGCAGAGACTGGGCGATCATGTATCCCATGCCGCCCTCGGTGTCGGCCACACAGATGCCCAGCGGCAGAATCGGTGCTTTGCCGCGCGCCAGCTCGACACGGTAAATCGCATTACCAACCTGCGGGCCGTTGCCGTGAGTGATCGCCAAATTGTAGCCGCGGTGAATCATCGGCAGGATGGCTGCCAACGATTCGCGCGTGTGGCGGAACTGGTTGGCGATCGTGTCGTCTTCGCCCTTACGGCTGATGGCGTTGCCGCCGAGAGCGATGACCGCGGTGGGTTGGGTGGTGGTCATGGTGCAGTTCCTAGTATGGCTTCAATCGACCAGTGTAAGTCAGGAGCCCCGCGCGCAACGAGGCTTGTAAACTCTCAACGGCATTCGACGCGCGGTACGCCTGACCTGCATGTACGCTCCGGTACTCTCAAAATGCAGGCGGGAGCAGCACAGTGGCTGCTCCCGGTGTTGCCTGTCTGTTGTATCGACGTATCCCTACTGGCGTTTCGTCCTTTTCACTTTCTCCAGCATCTCACCGATCAGCTCGGTCAGATTCGGCGAGCCGATTTCCTGCAGATCATAACCGACACGGGTGGTCGGCTTTTTGAATTTGATCAGGCGTCGCAGATCGATCGGCGTGGCGATGATGATCGAATCGACATCGGCCGCATTGATTGTGGCGCCGAGATCTTTCACCTGCTGATCGCCATATCCCATCGCGGGGAGAATCGGACCGATATTGGGGTACGTCTCAAACGTGCCCTTCAGTGTGCCTTTGAGAAACGGACGCGGATCAACAATCTCTTTCGCGCCGAACTTCTGCGCGGCCACCACTCCGGCGCCGTACTTCATCTCACCGTGCGTGAGTGTCGGACCGTCCTCGATACAGAGCACCCGTTTGCCTTTAATGACCTTCGGATCATCGACCGTGATGGGTGATGCGGCTTCGACGACAACCGCCTCGGGATTGACCTGTTGGATATTGTTGCGCACGGTGAGGATGTCGTCGCGGTTGGCCGTCATCATCTTGTTCATCACGATCACATCCGCCATGCGCAGGTTGGCTTCGCCGGGATAGTAGGTCAGTTCGTGGCCGGGACGGTGCGGATCGGCGACGGTGATGTAGAGATCGGGCTGGTAAAACGAGATGTCGTTGTTGCCGCCATCCCAGACCACCACATCAGCCTCTTTCTCGGCCTCATTGAGGATCTCTTTGTAGTCAACACCGGCGTAGATGACGGTGCCGGTGACGATGTGGGGTTCGTATTCTTCGCGTTCCTCGATCGTGCATTTGTGCTTGTCGAGATCGCTGAGTTCGCCGAAACGCTGGCAGACCTGCTTTTTCAAGTCACCATAGGGCATGGGGTGACGAATCGCGGCGACTTTCATGCCGGCCTCTTTGAGGATTTCACACACGCGCCGGGTTGTCTGCGATTTGCCCGCGCCGGTACGAACGGCGCAAATGGCCACGACCGGTTTCTTCGACTTCAGCATGGTCTTCTTCGGACCGAGGAGCGAAAAGTCGGCGCCGGCGGCGATGGCGCGGCAGGCCTGGTGCATGACGAACTCATGAGGAACGTCGGAATACGAGAACACCACTTCATCGACATCGAGTTTCGGAATCAGTGTGTCGATGTCTTTCTCGTCGTAAATCGGAATGCCCTTCGGGTACTGCTTGCCGGCGAGTGCCGCCGGATACTTCCGGCCGGCGATATCGGGAATCTGTGCGGCGGTAAAGCCGACAACTTCATAACTGCGATTGCCACGGTACATTGTGTTGAAGTTGTGAAAATCGCGGCCGGCTGCGCCCTGAATGAGAATGCGTCGTGCCAAAATATGCCTCCTGATAGTCTGGTTTTCGGTTGCAATTGGTGGGCACCTCGATTTTGCTCGGTACAAGAACAGCCCACCATACGGTTCTACGGACAAGCGCCGTAACCCTTAGACCGCGGAGGCGAACCAGAGGTGTTCGATGAGATAGTAGGTGTGTTCTTGCATCTCGATTAATCTGACATCAAGTATACTCTATTGTCATCGCGAGTTCGCCTAAGGCGGAAGGGATCTGCTGTTTGAACATTTGCTTCAGCGATAAGAGCAGATTCTTCGGTCCGGTGCACTACGCGCATCCTCCCTCAGGATGACAAACTTATGAATGCTCCAACTCAACCCTTGCCTGTAGGGCGGGCGCCTCGCTCGCCATTGCGGCCGAGTCGGCCGCACGACAATTGCCCGACAAGACACTAATCCTCAATCTGCGCCTTTTGCAGCGAGCCGGAGAAGTCGACATAAATCGCCTTCCACTCGCTGAAGACATCCAACGCCGCCTGGCCCGCTTCACGATGGCCGTTACCCGTGGCCTTGGTGCCACCGAACGGCAAGTGCACCTCCGCGCCGATCGTTGGCGCGTTCACATAGAAAATGCCGGTGTACACGTCGCGCATCGCCGTAAACGCCTTGTTGACGTCGCGGGTGTAGATCGACGCCGACAGGCCGTAGGCGATGCCGTTGCATACTTCAATGGCTTCTTCGAATGTCGATACCGGAATCAACGAGACGACGGGTCCGAAGATCTCTTCCTGTGCAATGCGCATCTTGTGATGGACATCTCCAAAGACAGTTGGCTCATGGAACCAACCGTGCTTGAGATCGCCCTTTTCGAGTCGGCTGCCGCCGTACAGTAACTTCGCCCCATCGTCTTTTTGCCCGATCTTGACATACTCTTCGACGGTCTTGAGCTGACCCTCATTGATGGCGGGGCCCATGTCGGTCTTTTCGTTGAGACCGTTGCCGACTTTGAGCTTCCTGGCGCGCTCTACATACGCATCGACAAACTTTTTGTAGATCTTTTTGTGGATGATCACACGTGAGGTGGCAGTACAGCGCTGACCGGTCGTACCAAAACCGCCCCACAAGGCGCCTTCCAACGCCAAGTCGAGGTCGGCGTCATCCATCACGATTTGCGCGTTTTTACCGCCCATCTCCAAACACGAGTGCTTAAACGATGGACCGCAGAGCGATGATACGGTTCGCCCGACTTCGGTCGAACCGGTAAACGAGATCAGCTTGACTTCGTTGTGATTGATCAGCGGTTCGCCGACAGTGCGTCCGGAGCCGGTCACCATGTTCACGACACCGGGTGGAACACCGCACTCGTCGAGGACCTTCATGAAGTTGACCACCGACAACGGCGTATCGGTCGCCGGTTTAATCACGATCGTGTTACCCAGCACAAGCGCCGGCATGATCTTCCATGATGGGATCGCCATCGGGAAATTCCACGGGGTGATCATACCGCAGACACCCATCGGCTGGCGCACGGACATCTGGAATTTGTTCATCAGCTCCGATGGGGTTGTGTGGCCGAACTGGCGACGTCCTTCGCCAGCCATGTAGTAGGACATGTCGATCGCTTCCTGCGTATCGCCGCGTGTCTCTTTGAGGATCTTCCCCATTTCACGCGTCATGTCCTGGGAACAGCGTTCTTTCTCTTCGATGAGTCGTTCGCCGACTTTGTAGAGGATCTCCGCACGCTTTGGCGCAGGCACCAGGCGCCATTCCTTGTAGGCGTCGGCCGCCGCATTCACGGCATCGTCGACATCGCGCGCGTCGGACTTCTGAAAGATGCCAACGATTTCGCGCCAGTCGGCGGGATTACGGTTTTCAAATGTCTCCCCGGACTTCGATGCGACCCATTTGCCGTCGATGAAGTTCTTGAAGACAGGCGTTTTGCCGCTCTTGGCGGATTGTGTTTTTGCTTTGGTCTTTGCCACCGGCATCGTCACCACTCCCTGATTGAAATTAGTGGGCGATTATCGTTACAAGAGGCCAATTCTACGACTTGGCGCGAGCGGAGTAAAGCGGAATCCAAGACCGGAGTGTCAGATTTATCTTCTTGACTGCGAACGTGTTGCGGAATCTATTGCGAAAGATTCGACGGGACGCCAACCAACGGGCCGTGTCAAGGCGCTGGCTTCGTTGCGGTTGCCAAGACACATGATCAACATTCTGTACTCTAACGATTACGAGCTGTACCTGGGGGGCAATCATCTCCCCGAGGACGAGGTGGTGTTGCCACCGACGGAGGCGTTGTTGTCGACCTGCAACGATCTGGGCATTCCCATGACCCATTTCGTCGATGTGGCCTGCCTCTGGCGTTATCGGGAATTGGGTGAATCGTGGTTTCCCGATGCAGTCGAGGCGCAGCTCCTGGATGCGGCCAGAAACGGTCACGATGTTCAGGCTCATCTTCATCCGCACTGGCCGTATACGAGCATTGTGCGTGAGGCGAATGGAGCCACGCGTTACAAAACAGATCCCGACACTTTTCTGTTGGCCCCGTGTGCTCAGAAAGCCGGTCGCGAACTGCGCGCATGCACCGTCGATGTCCTGCGCCGCATGAAGGCGTATTTCGAGAATCTGTTATCGCCAGTTGTCAAAGACTACCGCTGTATCGCATTCCGCGCGGGTGGGTTTGGGTTGCAGCCCGGCGCACGCGAGATTATCGGTGGCGTGTGCGATGCGGGGATTCGCATTGATTCGTCGATTGTGCCGGGCATGCAGGTGCACAACAATATCAATCGCATCGATTTTTCAGATGTACCGAAGCGTGGTAATTACTTCGTCGATTCCGAAGACGGATTGACTCGTGCAGCAGAACAGGGCGTGTTTGAGATCCCTGTTGCTGCCATCGGCCCCGGCACTGCACGGGCCATACTCGCCCGTGCATTGGTGCGAAAGATGGTCCGACGCGTGCAGGGGCACTTTCACTTCCCCGACCGAGGCACCACGATCCAAACCGGTACGTCTGACAGCTCCGATGGTGTGCAGTCGCGGATGCGGCACCTGTTGCGACATGTCTGGAATGGCTGGGACATGCTGGAAATCGGACCGGATCCGCATCTCATGAGAGATGTGACCAGGGCGTACATCCGTCAGTATCAGGGAGACAGTGATTTGTACTTTGCACTGATTTGCCACTCGAAAAGCATCTCCGATGGCCACCTGCGGTCGCTGCGGCGTTTTCATGCCTGGTTACAACGGGAATATCACGATCACATTCGTGCCATCACCTTTCAGCAGGCGGCGAGGCAGCTCAACTTGTAATCCCTGTCATTGCCATGTCCCACTCACTGATCAATCTGGCCAAACGGATTCTGCCAGCATTCCTGCACGGTCCGGCGAACCGCGTGCGGTACTGGGTACGTTCGCGGATCAGAGGACTGAAACGGTCGGCTGCGTCTCCCCTGACAACATCCGATCTGGCGTCGGATCTTCGTCAAGCGGGTATTGCCGAGGGCGATGCGGTCATGGTGCACTCATCGTTATCGCAGATCGGGCGTGTCAAAGACGGTGCTGATACCGTGATCCAATCGATTATCGACACGGTCGGGCCCAATGGTACGGTGATGATGCCGTGTTACAATTCCGCCGCCGATGTCGAAGAGGCGATGCGTGAGGGTCGCACGATCGACCTGCGTACCATTAAGCCGAACACGGGACTCGTGACCGATCGGTTTCGCCAATGGCCCGGGGTCTGGCGCAGTTCGCATCCGTTTTCATCGGTGTGCGCGTGGGGCGCCAGGGCGGACTACATCGTGGCCGACCACGCCAAGCATCCGCGGGTTTGCCATGAAGACTCGCCCATCGCCCGACAACTGGAACTGAACACCACCGTCATCGGTCTCGGTGTTCCGATCTCTGTCGGATTGGCGATCGCCCACTACATTGAAGACACAAACGACGACTTTCCATTCGAGGTTCACGCCGCACCGTTTGAGGTAACCTACATCGACGCATACGGTGACCCGGTAACGCGGACGGTTGCACGATACGACCCCAAACGCGCCGCCACACGCATCGATCATCCGGACGGAGCGTGGATTCTGGGACACTTCACGGAGCATTTCACCCGTCGTGGCATCTTGCACTGGTTCACTTACGGGCAGGCGCGCGCGTGGACCATGAACATTCGCCAACTGCACGACGAACTGCTGCGACTGCTCGGTACAGGTATCACGATGTATCTGACACGGGAGGAGTGGGAGCGAATGAATGGCGGCGATGCGGGAATTACGTTCATGTAGGGTGTGTGGTTCTCAATTTCGCTCCGGACGAGCGGAAATGAGGATTCCCCCACCCTGCTCATCCCTGAATCGTATGAACCTCGCCTTGAAACGGCCATTCCCAGGCTTTCTGAACCAATCCGTCGCGGACGGATTGATGGCGGATTTGACTCCAGATATGCTTGTAGCTCTCGCTCGGTTTCAATGTGCGGATGGTGTTCTCGGCGCCCCACCGTAGTGATGGTTTGCAATTTAACCGATTGAACCGTGATTGCCAGAAACGGATCCATTCGTCGGGACTCAACTTGCTTCGATCGTCGACGGCAAAGACATACAGATGATCCGGCAGGATGATATAATGCCCGGCGCGCCACGCCGTTGCCTGTTGCCAGGCTGAGCGTAGGTGCAAGTGCACGGTTTGGTCAGCCAGCCAGGGATGACGGTCTTTTGTGTAGACCGTTGCCAGGATAATTGTCGGATTCGATCTATCCGTTCCCGATTTCGGTTTCTGGCCCATACCGTTGCTCACACGGCCCGGTCCAGCCAGCGCTTCTTGTAGAACCACCAAAGGAAGATCAACGAGCCCAGGACCATCGCCACCACCATCCCCCACCAGACACCATTGGGGCCGAGGTCAAAGACGTACGCGAACAGATAGACTGCGGGGATTTGAAAAACCCAGGCGTGGATGAGACCGATTACCATCGGCGGGACGGTGTCTCCGGCGCCGTTGAACGCACCCTCCAACACGATCAGCATGCCGAGGAACGGGAAGAATGCGGCGGTGATGTGGAAGAATGTCTGACCCAGCGACAGGTACGGTTCACCGTCAAAGAACAGGCCGGTAATCTGCCTCGCAAAGACCGCACACACAATACCGAAGACCGCCATGAGAATCACACCCATCCGGACGGCGAGCTTGGCGGTCAGCCACGCACGTGCTTTGTCGCGTGCGCCGAGGGCATGGCCAACCAGTGGCGAGACCCCCAACTCCAAGCCGACGACCATCACCTCGCCCAACTCAACCACCCGGTTCCCCATGCCGTAAATCGCGACGACTGGCGCGCCGAAGTGAGCGATCATCGGCATGACAACGGTCCGTGCCAATGAAAATGCGAGTGCATTGATGCCGGTCGGCAACCCAATGCGCAGCATTTGCAGCATGGTTGAAATGTGCATGCGCCGCACCGACAGCGCTGTCAGTTTGTAGTCGAATGCGCCGGTGAAGAAAAGCACCAGACCGGTTGCAACGGTCAGGCTAAAGGAGATCGCCGAAGCCCACGCCGCCCCGGCAATGCCCATCTCGGGGAATATCCACCAGCCGAAGATCATGAACGGATCGAGGATGGCGTTGAAGGCGGTCGAGGACAGCATGATGACCATCGCGGTGCGCGGCTGTTTGATACCGCGCAGAGCGGTGTACAGTGTCCAGCAGGGGAAGTTGACTACCAGCGCGATGAACATCACATGACCATAGCTGACCGCGTAGTCGATGATGACATCGCGCGCACCGAGCAGTTCGACAATGGTCGGAGTCAGTAAATACCCGACAATCCCACACACCGCAGCCAACGCGAATTTCAAAGCGAAGGCCTCGACAATCGCCGTTTCGGTGCGGGGGCGATCATTCTCGCCGAACCGTCGCGAGATTATGGCCACCGACCCCCCACCGGCAATCATATTGACCGAACTGATGACCCAATAGAACGCGTTGAAGATGGCAAGCGCGGCCACACGGTCGGCCCCGAGACGGGACACCCAAAACATGTCGGCAAGGGTGTAGAGATTGGTCGCGGCGAACCCGATCATCGACGGGTAGCCCATCGACCAAATGTCACGCAGGATATGCCGGTGGTCGGGCGCGGGATGGTCAACGTGGTCGGTCATAGACGAGCCCGCCGTCAGCAACGGGAGATGGAAATGTATACGAAGATTACGGGAAGTCGAATGACATATTGTCTTCGGCCAGCACGACCTCGGCCGAAGTGTACTTTTCCGCCTTGGCTACTTCCGATGTGTCAAAATCGTCGGCAATGTGGGTGATGATGATCTTTTTGATGCCGCGTTCATCGGCCCACGGCCAGAGGCGATCCAAGGAAACATGTGTCGATTCGATCAGCAGCCAGTCAATCGGTTCGGGAATCCCCATGACATCATCGATCGAACCGACATCGGCCGAATACAACAGCGCCGTCTTCTTGAATTCGACATGGATCGCATAGCACTGCCCCAGATTGTCGTAGCCACGCTCCTGCCCGGCGCGGGCCGCTTCTTTCAGATGCGTTGTCAGACGGGCTCTGAACCCGATACCGCGAATTGCCCATGGTACCGTTGTTTTGATATCGTGGTAGTGCGTCTCGTACGGCATGCGTTCAGGAAACAGATATCCGAATGCCATACTCCCGCGTAAGCGGTCGAGCGCCTCTTGCGGACACCAGATGGTCAATGGTGTATCAGTACCGGACAGATAGCGCTGTTGAATAAAATACGGCAGACCGCAGACATGATCAGCGTGGGTGTGCGTGATAATGATATCGGTCACCCATTCGGGTGCGTAACCATTGGCAAGAAAGTGACGCGTGGCGCCGTCGCCAACATCCATGAGGATGCCGTGGTCGCCCAAATCCAACAGATATGATGACGATGCTCTGTGGTTGGAGGCTTTGCCGGCGGAGGTGCCGAGGAGAACAAGTTTGTTGGAGTTCATAACGATACCCTAGCTGTCATTCCCGCGGAAGCGGGAATCCATTTTAAGCGGTTCGTCCTCACGACTCTCGCGTTCATCGTGTTAGATGCTGCTCGCCAAAGAGCTCTCGTTTGACTTCATCCCATGAGCAGTTCTCAAATGGCTTGTGAACGACTCTCAAAACCTTCTCACGCTCAAGTTCAGAAAACTCAGGATGCAAAGCCATGAAATTAGAAGCCTGTTGATCAGAATCATAGTGAATGACGACCATCCTTTTACCAACACGGTCATATGCCCAATTGTAGATTAAACGTGATATTGCATAATCCCCAAAGCTGAAGCCGGCAACAATCAGATGGTCAGTGGCAAATAACTGCTCCTTCCAACGACAGAAGATTTCAGAGAAAAACAACGACGTGTACATATTGAATTTGTTGAGGGTCCCCAGGATAATCATTGGCCTCTTCTCATCCGGGCCATACTCCTCACCATCTATCACCAGAACACAGTCGGGATTGCTGCACTTCGCCGTAACCCATTGGAAGTTCCCCAGTGTATTTGGCCTGAAGCGAAACCAGTCTATTGAGCCGTGAAGTTTGTAGAGCGAAATCTTCTTACAACTATCGTACCGTGCTCCTGATCGCCAGATTGGCGCTTCGCAACCATCTATTGCCACAAAACCGTCACTATAGCCAACCGAACTCTGATTGAGAGCACTTTCAATGAGACAATCATGGTTCGTTGTTCCGATCGATGCTGAACTGATCGAGGGATCTCTCTCAAGCTCTTTCAAGAATGACTGCATATAGCTGACCTTCAGAGCACTCTTGCCGAGGCACTCCGAAACCACATCTTCCATCAGATTCATGGAATTGCGCAGAACTGATTTAAAATCCATCTCGAAGGGATGTTCTTCAGGGGACACCTCGTTCCGCAGGCGATTGTACAATCCAACGGCGAGGGGATCTGAGAACTTAAGCTCTGGTGCCGTGTAGAGTCGAGCCAGCAGGGAGTAGATGTCCTCATAGTTTGGTTTGGGTTGCGGCGATCTCATTAGCCCGGAGACACTTTCGCATTCCCGAATACAGGCGTCGCGAACTGCCAAGGCAGACTTCAAGCGTTCAGCCGATGCCGCACTACGAGGTATGTAGCTAGTAGGTCCGGTGTTCATGCGACAGCTTCTCCACCGTCCTCCCCACTCATCGAATTCTCGGCAAAAAAGGAGACTTTTGTCGAGACCAGAGGCGATTGGGAGCCCTGAAGCTTTGGAAGCGCCCGCTCCGAACAAACAAGCCAATCGCATCACTGACTACCTCTTCATCGCGACGTTCATTACGGCGTCAATACTGCACGCATTGCCTCCACCGCTTGAGCAATATCCTCATCCCCCACATCGCGGTGCGTCACCGCGCGAATCCGTGTGCTGCCGAATGACACCAACCACACCCCTTCGTTCTTCAGTGCCACCAGCACCTCATCTGCGTCCTTACCGGTGTTGGCTAATTCGATCACGACAATATTCGTCGGTGGTGGATCGGGGATAAGACGGATACCGGGGATGTCGCGAATGCCATCGGCGAACATCTTTGCACGTCGGTGATCGTCGGCAAGTTTATCGAATTGATTGTCAATCGCCCAGATTCCGGCGGCTGCCAGAATGCCGGCCTGACGCATCCCGCCGCCGAACATCTTTCGGGTACGGCGCGCGCGTTTGATGAATTCACGTGTGCCCAGGATTATCGAACCCACGGGCGCTCCCATTCCCTTCGAGAAGGAAACCATCGCTGAGTCAAACCCTTGCACCCAATCGCGCAGCGGTATCCCCGTTGCCGCCGACGCGTTCCAGAGGCGTGCACCGTCGAGATGTGCGACCGCATCATACCGATGGGCGATATCGACCACCGCACGCGTGGTCTCCAACGGCACCACCACGCCGCCCGCGCGGTTGTGCGTGTTTTCCACCGCGATGATGCCGGTTTTCGGATGATGGATATTTTCCGGCCGAATCAGCGATTCGATCGCATGGAGATTGGGAATGCCATTGGGTGCGGTGTAGTGACGGATCTGCAACCCCGACAGTGCGGCCGCCGCACCGACTTCATACCAGTCGATATGCGCTTCGTCATCAAGGATCAACTCATCGCCGCGATGGGCGTGTGTGTACAGAGACACCTGGTTGCCCATCGTTCCCGAGGGGACAAACAATGACGCCTGAACACCGAACAGCTCAGCGCATTTTGTTTCGAGTTCAATGACAGTGGGATCGTCTTCAAAGACGTCATCACCCACCGGCGCTGCCATCATGGCCTCACGCATCGCCGGAGTGGGGCGGGTCACGGTATCGGAACGCAGGTCGATGGTTCGCACGGGGACCTCCTGAATCGAGAAGTATAGTGGATTCTCGATCGTACGGGAATGGCAAATAGTTGTAGGGTGGGTGGTTCTCATGGACGCTTGTTAAGAGCGTCCATGAGAACCACCACCAATTTGCATCGCGAGCGGTGATGGTGGGTGAACCTCCTCGGCGCTCCTTCGGAGCGTCGAGGAGAACCACCCGCCCTACAGGGGTTGGCGGCCGCGGTAGCCGGTTTCGATATCGTGCCAGAAGCCGATGGACTTTTCGCCGAGCTTCCAGCAGAGAAAGACTTCTTTGGTGTCGCGTATGTGGGGGAAATCGACCAGACCAATGTCGATGTCTTTAACCTGAACGCCCTTCTCTTGCAAACCGGCGATCAACTGGGCAATGACCTCCGATTTGGTTAACAACTCGGCACCCTTCTCGCTGCCGCCATTACCCGGGACCGCCTTGTGGAGTTCTCCCAAGTGGTCCTTTTGCTGTCCCAGCTCCTCTCGAATCGAGTGAATTTTCTCGAATACCGAAGCGACATGGGGCAATAACTCGTTGGCTTCCTCAAGAGTGAAGTGCTTTTCGAACATCGGCATGGGACCAGTCTCGGTGTCGGTGGTGTCGGGTTGACAGATCAGGACATTGTCGCAGGTGAGAGTATACGCGTCTTAAGCCGGGTCGGGAAGCAGTTTCCCCGGGTTCAAGATTCCGGCCGGATCGAATGCGTCCTTGAGGCGTCGCATCAAGTTCAACTCCGAGGGGCCTAAAGCGATGGGCAGATACCGTTTCTGCACCCAACCGATTCCGTGTTCGCCCGAAATCGTCCCGCCCATGGCCACGACACGCTCGAACAGCTCGGTGATCGCTCCCGGTAGACGGTCATTCCATTCCTCATCGGAGAGATCGCGCTTGAGGATGTTGACGTGCAGGTTCCCATCGCCGGCGTGGCCATACGTGATTGCGTCGATCTTATATTTGTCGCAAATCTCCCGCACAACGTTCACAAGTTCCGGCAGCCGGGCGCGTGGTACAACCGTATCTTCTTCTTTGTAGACCGACACCGACTTCACCGCCTCGCCAATGCCGCGTCGCATCATCCACAGATCATCCATCTTGGCTTGATCGTCGGCCAGCAGCACATCGCGCGCGCCCTCGCCGAGACAAATGTCCCCGACGGTTTCGACATCGCGTTCGAGCAGCGCACGATCATTGCCGTCGAGTTCCAATAATAGGTGGGCTTCCGCATCGGACTGCGGAAATGTCTTCCCGAACTTTTCTTCCGCGCAACGCACGGCCTTACCTTCGAGATATTCGGCGGCCGAAGGCACAAGTCGCGCCATAAAGATCTTCGTGAGGGCACGGGCCGCTGCTTCGCCGTCATCAAATGGCGCTACCAGACACAGACGTTCTTTGGGCAGTGGGATTAGCTTGAGTGTAATCTCCGTGATGATCGCCAGGGTACCTTCGGAACCAACGATCAACTGGGCGAGATTGTAACCGGTTACGTTCTTTAACAACTTGCCGCCCCAGCGAATCTTTTCGCCATTAGCCAGCACCGCTTCGAGGCCCAGCACATAATCCTTCGTGACACCGTATTTGAGCGCACGCGGGCCGCCGGCGCATTCAGCCAAATTGCCCCCAATGAAACACGATCCCCGACTGGCCGGATCGGGCGGATAGAACAGCCCCAGTTCCTCGACGGCTTCCTGTAACACCTGGGTGATGACACCGGGCTGAACAACAATCATCAGATTGTCAACGTCAATTTCCAGAATCCTATTGAGCCGTTTGATTGACAGCGAGACACCCCCATACACCGGCAGCGCGCCGCCCGACAATCCCGTTCCGCCTCCGCGGGGGGTCACGGCGATTCGGCGTTCAGTACAGTGCTTCATAATCGCCTGAATCTCTTCGGTCGAGCCGGGGAGTAACACCACTTCGGGCGGATACTTGAAGTCTTCGGTTTCGTCGGAGGCGTGGATATCGAGTTCGGATTGGTCGGTAATCACATACTCGTCGCCGCAGATCGAGCGAAAGATATCGAGATCGTCCGGTGTCAGCTTGTTGTAGTCGTTTGGCATATCGGGATGATACGTGAGAGAGGTCGGATTTGCTATGGGATCATCGGGGCAGTAATTGGTGGGAGGGCGAGGCCCCAGTCATTCAGACCTTCCAACTATCCCGTTTCGCCGCCGCGATTGCCTTCTCCACAACTCCTCGCATGCGAATCAGGTACGCGGTCAACAGCACAAGCGTCAGTCCCATCGGGATGAATACTGCAAACATGCTGAGTGCAGGAGTTCCCGCACTAGTGCTCCTCCAATTAATATCTCCTAAAGTGCTGTAACGGCGATTGCGGGCG
>CAYTTY010000036.1:0-42151 GCA_964440935.1 uncultured Ignavibacteria bacterium
TGGACACAGACAAGGAACCGACCTGCGGGCTACCGCGCCAGCGCTCTACTCTACAACGGGAGAACGTGGTCAGTTACCTGCCGCAGCGGGACCAGGCGATCTGGCGCCGTCGCTTACAGCAGGCCATGGACCGGCCCACCTACGACGAGGCGTGCACCGCACTGGAGCATCTCATCGCGGAGTTGGACAGTATCAACCAGTCGGCGGCCGCGAGTCTGCGCGAGGGACTCGACGAGATCCTGACGCTCCACCGGCTGGGTGTCTATGCGACACTGGGCCGCTCGTTCAAAACCACCAACTGTCTGGAGAACATCAACGGGCAGATCGAACGCCTGTGTGGCAAAGTGAGTTACTGGAAGAACTCGAACCAGCGTCACCGCTGGCTGGCAGCGGCACTCTTGGAGATCGAACCACGACTACGCACCGTGTGCGGATACCAGCAGCTCGGAGCGCTGCGTACCGCGCTGATGACAGAACTCAATATCGAGGACGCCACCTTCGCCAAGGCGGCATGACAACGAATGAGCCGTTCACACTTCAACTAACTTTGGGATTGACCCACGGCGCATCGTGGGCCGGATGACTGACGGCGCAATTCCGAGGACGGGTTCACCCGCCCCGCTTACCGGATCATTTCCTAACCAAGACAAAGCCCGCGAGGCGGGGATGCTCGCGGGCTTGCCTGACAGCGCCTGAAAAAACCGATAGACTACGAGGCGCACGTGCTCTCACTAATCGGTCATTACGAGCCCGTTGGCTAACTTCATTCACTTTCGTTTCCATGGCTCACATCCTCGCGTCCAGCCGCCAAGTTGCTTACGCGCCGGAACTGAAACTCGGTCGGCGCATAGAGCGGTTCGCCTTCGACCTCAAGCACGGCATACGCCAGAAAGTTGATCGGCCCGGAGTTCGGTCCCGGATCAAACACGAGATCGCGGCCCCGGCTCAGTTCGATACGGTTGGCGGGTTGATGTCCAAAGTAGTAGGAGGCAAGACCGGAGTTCTTGTCAGCCTCGCTGATGTCCACAGGCCACCATCGGTCATCGGCGAAAAACTCGGCCCAGCAATGGTAGCCATCAATTCCTCCATCGTTTCTTTCAGACGGAATCGCCGCACCAATCGCAAAGCGAGCAGGGATATTGACGGCTCGCGCCAAAGCAATGAAGTATGAGTGAAAATCAGTACAGTTGCCGCTCTTCGCATTACAAGCGTACACGGCATCACCCTGGCCCCAGCCGGCACCATAGCGGGCGTAGCGAACCTCGTCGATCACATGGTCATAAAGTGCTCGTGCACGCATGAGATCGGTTGTCTTACCCTTGATCGCCCCTTCCGCGATGGCACGGAAGGTAGAGTCATCGGGGACGAGTCGTTCGGGTTCGAGATCCTGTTCGGGAGGAGAGTTCCGAACGGGATAGGGTGACATTTCTTCTCTTCGGACTCGGTAATGAATTTCGACCTTTTCACCGCTGGCCTCCGGCCCCACCGTCATGTACAGGACCCTGTTCCCGTTTCCACTCTCATTGAGTTCCTGCCACTCCGATGGCGCAGAAATTCCTATTATCTCGACTGTTTGATGTGCGTCGGACTGAGCAAGCGGCAACCATAGTTTCGCTGGTCCGGAGATATCCGGAAGTTGAACGCGATAGGTAAACTCGAACTCATCCTCACCATAAATCACCCCGAGAAGCCGGGGAGTGGCCTCGGTCACAGGGACGCGTCCCCACGTTTGGTCTTCTTTCTGCTCCCAGGCGTAGAGCGGCTGGCCGTTGACCTTGTGCACCGTGGTTTCTGTCACGATCATGTTGCCCGGTTCGCCCTTGAGGAAGAAGTCCACGTCGTAGACCGGACCGTCCGTACCCACCAGATCTACGCAGGCGAACTGAATTCCTCCGCCGAGGTCAGCAAGATACTCCATGTGGACCCTCACAAGCTGGAGCTTTAATTCTGTCCCCTCGTGATGCAGAATGAAGTACCCGCCATCGGCATCGGACTTCTTGGCAATGTGTTCCTCGATGGCCTCTGCAATTTGCCCGATGGTGACGCTTTGCTCCTGTGCGTGTGTGGAGCTCGTAAGAGTCGCTACCAGCAGGTATCCAAGCATATTCCGCTTCACCGATGACCTCATTTTTCGGGCAATTCCTGCTCTGTCTGTCTCATAATGCTCAATCCGGCCCGGACTACTTCGATTCCACCAGTTCACTGACCTCAAATGTCCTTTCTTCGGAATAGACCGTCCCTGTTATCGTGAGAGTATCCTCGTGATGCTCTTTGATGAGGGGTTCTGCCTTGTCAGTTTCCAGGTAATGCAAGACCCACCCTTCCATCGTTGGGCGTTCCTTCCCGTCGACTGTCGCCGACGTTACCTTCAAGACATGCCGGTGCCCATACTTACTGCACTGCGCGGCGGCGCCCTTCTCCTTCTTGAGAGAGCAGCCCAGGCAGATGTTCTCACCCACGACAGTCGCTTCAATCCCGTCAGCGGTGCTGGCTTGCTTCGTCGGATGTTCCAGATGCTCCGGATGCTCCTGAGCGGTAAGCGTTGTGGTGAGAAACGCCAGTGCCAGGATCGATGCCAGGGTAACACGTATCGTTGTCATAACGCCTCCTTGGTTTCGCAATGAATGATTAGAGAGTTGAGTGTGCATGCCGAGTCTGTCAGATTGTGATACACTCACTTCGCCAGATGGTGTCTCAGCATCATTGGTGCAACACCGCGTGAGAAGATCTTGTTCCCTTGTGGCTTGCGAAGACCCTATCCTTCTCCTGTGCATGCTCCCATAGCTGCCCCTTCGACATAGACTTGCAGTTTTGCCGGCGTGGTTTGCGCGACTCCGACAATGATTCCCGCGCCCGCTCTCTTAGCAAAAAACTCGTATTGATCAACACGGCAGTGGAATGATGAGCCATGCTCTTCAAACCGTTTAATCGTCTCCGGAAACACTGCTATAGCCTCATTGGGGAACCAAAACATCGAGACGATGGTCTGAGAGTCTGCCCATGCAACATGGGCGGTACGTACATTCGATAGTTCACAAATATCGGCGCCGATCACTTTTGTCCCTGCAGAGGTGTCGATATTCAGGCAGTACGCGGGGGACAGCTCCGTTTGGAAGAAAGAGCTGAGTTCGCTTGCAGTACGGGCCTCGCCAGATGTGAGATCGCCGTTGGTCAGAACCTGCGCGTGCTCAGCGGCGGTGACCTCTGCCAGATCCAACTCGTCGTAATCCCACGGTGCGCCCAATAGGACAAACAGTGCAATTGTTGCGGCGGCTGCCAGACCGGCAATCCCGAACATGATCACCGGCGTTCGCGGTCCAGGACGTGATCGGCCCATGTGCGCCACCGATCGCTTCCAAACAGCCTCATCCTCCGGACGGGGTGCACGAAGAAGCTTACGTAGTCGATCCTCGAGGTGTCCTTCCTGCTCGGCAACGCGCCGGCAATTGTCACACTCCTCCAAGTGGCTCGAAATCTCAAAGGTCGTCTCCGGCCCCAACTCCGAATCGAGATACATCGCGAGATATCGTCTAACCGTTCGGCAGTTCATTGGTCGAATCTTCCCTAATCGTGTCCTTAATGACGCCTGAGTCCTTTGCGTAGACTGCCAGCGCCGCTCGGAGCTTGCCCCTGGCACGCGCCAAGTACCCCATCACGCTCCCAATCGGTACCTGCAGAACTTCGGCAATCTGCCAACAGGGCATCTCGCAAATCGACTTCAATAGAAAGACGATCCGCTCCTTCTCCGGTAAACCCCGGAGTGCCAGGTGCATTTCGTCTCCGACCTGATCGAGAATCCGATCCGGGTCGCGCAGCAACTCATCATACGCGTACTCCCTTTGCAGTTCGCGGACAACGTCCAGCTCTTCATAGTCGATGTCTGCGATTCGATCCGCTTCGCGCCGATTGCTGCGATTGGCATTGAACACCACGTTGGTAGCAATCCGAAATATCCACGCATGGAAGTCTGTCCCGTGGCGAAAGTCATCGTACTTCTCGTATGCTGTTGCCAGAACCACCTGGATCACATCCTCTAGGTTGCCCTTCTCGTACAGTCCGTGGCGGCAGTATGCCATCAACTGGGAGCGCACATTATCTAAGTGCGCCAAAAACGTCCCATGTCGTTCATCTCGCTTCCGCCACATAACACAGATACCGGTCAGACCGCCCCCCTTCTCATTATATGTTGAGGGAACCTCGAATTCATACTACCGGGTGGACGAATGAGGGATATTTCGAAAATATTTCAGCTCCGTGTATGAAATCCGGCCACATGGGACATTTAGAGCAAGAGGATCACGGCCTCGTGGTGTGGTGTGCGGCCAGCCTCGCATATCGGCAAAATGGCGAAACCTATGATCAGACTGGGAACCCGTGCATGAAGCTTTCTGAGATTGGACTCAAGAATCCCTACATCCTGATTGTCGCGGTTCTCGCCGTAATCGTGATCGGCTTTGTCTCGCTCACTCGGATTCCGGTCGATCTCCTGCCGATGTTTAAAACCCCCGCCGTGCAGATCGTCACGTTTTACCCAGGCATGCCGCCCGAGGTGATGGAACGCGACATCATGAGTCGACTGGAGCGGTGGACCGGTCAATCGGTCGGGATTGAACATCAGGAAGCCAAGGCGATGCTGGGGGTTTGCGTTGTCAAGGATTTCTTCCGCGAGGGGGTCAGTCTCGAGACGGCGATGAGCCAGGTGACGTCCTACGCGATGTCGGACATGTTCTATTTGCCCCCCGGAACGATTCCACCGATGGTCATGCCGTTCGATCCGACGGCATCGGTGCCTCTCTGTCTGGTCAGCGTCTCCAGTCCGACCATGACGGAGAAGGAGCTATACGATGTCGCGTACTTTGAGCTTCGCAACCGCCTGCAATCGATTCAGGGTGTAATCGCACCGGCGGTTTACGGCGGTGTCCTTCGTCGGATTCTGGCGTATATCGATCCGGTCAAACTTGAGGCGCGCGGCCTGTCACCGATGGACGTGGTAGAAGCCCTTCGGCGGCAAAATGTCTTTATCCCAGCAGGCAACATGAAGGCGGGGAATACCGACTATCAAATCTTCGCCAATTCAATGCCGCCCAAGGTCGAACAGCTCAATGATATTCCGATCAAGATCATCGACGGGCGCCCTATCTTCCTGCGCGACGTTGCGCGTGCCGAAGACAGTCACCAAATCCAGTCTAACGTCGTTCGGGTAAACGGCCGAAGGCAGGTGTACATTCCGATATACCGGCAACCGGGCGCCAATACGCTCGAGATTGTCGACGCTATCAAGGATCGGCTGACACGCATTCTCCAGCGGTTGCGGGAAATGAACCCGCAAGCGAAGGATCTGGCACTCGAGGTGGTTCTGGATCAATCCGTCTATGTGCGCGGTGCAATCCGAGGTCTGATGTACGCCGGCATCGCCGGTGCACTCCTGGCGGGTCTTGTTGTCTTCCTGTTTCTGCGCAATCTCCGCTCGACGGCTATCATCGCATTTGCCATTCCGATATCGGTTCTGGCGGCGTTCATCGGGCTGTTCTATTTGGGCGAGACAATTAACGCCATGACATTGGGAGGTCTGGCGCTCGCCATCGGAATTCTCGTTGATCAATCAATTGTTGTTCTTGAAAATGTCGTGAGGCATTTGAAGCAGGGTGCCTCGCCGCGCGACGCCGCGCTCACCGGAGCGAAAGAGGTCGGACTGCCGATCTTCGTCTCAACTGTCACTTTCATCGTCGTGTTCTATCCGATTGTCTTTCTCTCAGGGATGGCGAAGTTTCTCTTCACGCCGCTGGCTATTGCGGCGACTCTCGCGATCATTGCCTCATACTTCTTCTCGCTGGTGCTCATCCCCGCATTCTGCAGCCGCTTCGTCAAAGTCAGTAACACCGAAGGCCACACCGATTCTGAGAGTGACTGGACGGTGCGCCTCGCAGATCGATACGGGCGATTGGTCGGACGGCTTCTAAGGCGGCGCTGGCCTATCCTGGCCGCGTCTGGTGTCCTGTTCATTCTCGCTTTGCTCGGTATGTCCCAATTAGGCAGGGAGCTCTTCCCCCCGGTCGATGCCGGGCAATTCCAGATGCTGGTGCGGCTGCCATCGGGTACGCGAATCGAGCGGACGGAAGCTGCAATGAAAGAAATCGAGGCGACGATCATCGATATGATCGGTGTTCCCGATCCGGAATATCCCAAGGTCGAGCGGCATCCGGAGTCAAACCTGCAAATGCTCATTTCCAACATCGGTGTCCTCATGGATTGGCCCGCCGCCTACACTCCTAACAGCGGACCGATGGACGGGTTCGTGCTCGTGCAACTGAAGGGTAAACGGGGGCGCCCCGGTACGTTCGAGGTTGTTGCCAATCTGCGTCGAGTACTGAGCGACCGCTTCCCTGGTGTCGAATTCTCATTCGATACCGGCGGAATGCTGACAGCTGCGTTGAACATGGGTGAGCCCGCCCCGGTCCATTTCCAAATTGCAGGGAGTAATATCCACACATCACTTGGCATTGCGAATAGAGTCGTTGATGAGTTGAGGGATATCGACGGCGTCACGGATGCGAGAATCATTCAGCGTTGGGACTATCCAATCCTGAATGTAGAAATCGACCGCACCAAGGCGGCTTATGTCGGACTTGATGTGGAAGACGTTGTCACGAACCTTGTCACGGCGACAAACTCAAGTATCAACTTCCAGCCGGCATTCTGGATCGACGAGCGCAACGGCAACCACTACTTCATCGGTGCGCAGTATTCGGAGAAAGACATGGTCTCCTTCGAGACAATCAAGGACATCCCGCTGACCGGTGCGGAGTCTGAGAGCCCCGTGCTCCTGCGCAACGTCGCGGACTTTGAACGCAGTGTTGGGCCCGCTCAGATCAACCACCGCAACATCACGCGAGTCATCGACATCTACGCCGGCGTTGAACAGGGGCGCGCCGTGGGGACCGTCGTCGAGGAGGTCGAGGAAAAACTCAAAGCGAGCCCTGCTCTGCAATTGGTCAGCCGCTCGTCAGAACGAGGCGGATATTTCGACGTCGGCGGTCCCGAGTATAAGGGCAAAGGGTACACGCTTACGGCCCAGGGCGAAGTCAATATTATGCGCGAGGCTTTCCGTGAATTCGGCAGCGGCCTCGTGATCGCCATCATCCTCGTCTATCTCGTTATGGTTGCGCAATTCCGGTCCTTCCGTGATCCACTAATTATCCTTCTGACGGTGCCCCTTGGCTTCATCGGCGTGGCTGCGGTGCTGGGCGCGACGTTTACAGCTCTGAGCATTCAATCGCTGATGGGCATCATCATGATGGTCGGAATTGTCGTCGAGTACAGCATCGTCATGGTGGATTTTGCGAACCAGAGAGTACGAGACGGGGCGGGGATCACCGAAGCAATAACAGAAGCCGCTCGCGTCCGCCTGCGGCCGATTCTGATGACGTCGCTGACGACATTGCTGGCGATCGCCCCAATGGCCATCGGGTTCGGCGGCGGTGAAGTGAACATCCCCCTTGCACGCGCGATCGTCGGCGGCGTGCTGGGCGCAACGGTCCTGTCCCTGGTCGTGTTGCCCTGCCTGTACGTGACATTGAAACCGAAGCCGAAAGTGCAAACGGCATAATGGATCGCAAAAGGATGCTGTGTCTATGACATCCCACGAACTGAACCAGCCACCCAGACTCACCGGAATGGGACGAAATCGAATAGTCCGTCCGCTCAATGTCGCAGCCGCTGTCATTGTCATGGTAATGGGTCTCGGCTTTACCGATTCCCAGAGTCAGAGCCGCGAAGCTCCTGCCATTATGGTCGAGACAATCACTCCCGAGCGCGCAACGACCAAGCGGGCAGTGAGTTTGGTTGGGCATATCAAACCGTGGAATCAGACGATTCTGTACTCGAAAGTCTCGGGATATCTCGAATGGGTCGGTGTGGACATCGGCAGTTGGGTGACGAAGGGAGAGGTGATTGCCCGCATTGACGATCCGGAGATGCGATCGGATCTGGAACGCCTGCGTGCCGATGCTAAAGCCAAACGGGCGGTCTTTGATCGTCTGGTCTCTGCAAAGGAAAACAATCCCGACATGGTCAGCCAGCTTGACATCGACCGAGCCGAAGGCGATGCCGAGACCGCCGCTGCGGCGCTTCAACGCGTTCAGCAGTTGGTGGAATACGCCCAAATCAGAGCGCCATATAACGGCGTCATTACTGATCGTTGGGTCGATCCCGGTGCCTTGATTCAGGTGGCGACATCTTCACAAACTTCCTCTGCGCGCATTGTTCGAATCATGAGCTTCGACACCGTTCGCGTGGCTGTGTCTGTTCCGGAGCCCGATTGCCCATTATTGCAACGTGACGCGAATGCCGTCGTCAGTGTGTCTGAACTCCGCGGGAGGGAGTTTCACGGACATGTTGCACGGTTCGCGTGGGCTATTGATCCCATGTCTCGGACGATGGAGGCTGAGGTGGATGTACCCAACCCTAACCACACGCTGCGTCCCGGCATGTTTGCGATTGTGGAGATCGCTTTGGAGGAACCGTCCGAAACAGTGCGGCTGCCAAGCGAGACGATCCTCATCGATGGCGACAAACGATTTGTCTGGATAGTGAGGAATGGACAGGCGTACCGCCTGCACGTCATAGTCGAAGAAGACAACGGTGTGTATGCGGAGATCTCAGAAGGGCTGACCGGATCAGAGTCCATTGTTCGTCGCGGCCATCAGGGGCTGACCGAAGGTGCGAGTGTGCAAACGCAGGCGGACATCGAGTCCGCAGCTAACTGAGAAGATCATGGGCTTTCACTACAATACGATTTCCTGCCGCATTGTCCCGGCCCTCATTGTTGGAGTGGTGTCAATCATCACAATGACGGGGAAAACATGCGGACAGACCGTGCCGGCGGATTCGGCGAATATCTACCCGATCGATCTCACCACCGCCCTGCGGCTCGCCGGGACCAACAACCTGCAAATCGCGGAGGCGGAAGCACGCGTTCGCGAAGCGTCCGGTGAGAAACTCTCAGCCTATGAGCGATTCTTTCCCTCATTGTCGGCCGAGTGGTTATTGGTCCGCCATGAAGGGCGGACGCAAGCCACAGAAGGAGAGTTCCTCGATGTGAACAAACAATTCAATCGAGCAGGTGGCAGACTGGCCGCGACATGGGATTTGAATGACGCGCTGTTTTCGCTTCTCGCCGCCCGCCGACGGTTTGAAACCGCGGAGCACTCGCGGGATAACGTCACAGATTCCACATTTCTCGATGTGGCCAATGCGTATTTCACTCTGTCGCTGGCCGAGTCCAGGATTCGAATCGCACAAAGAGCAATCGACATCTCCTCCAATTTTGTCGAACAGAGCGAGCACAGCGTGCGCGAAGGAGTCGGATTCCGGGTTGATGTGCTACGTGCCAAGACACAACTAGCACACGATCGGCTCAGTCTCCAGCAGGCACGAGAAGAATCTGCAACCGCATCGGCAAGATTGGCGGCTCTCCTCAACCTGGAGGAACCGATTACGCTCACTCCGCTTGACACGATGGTCGTGCCACTCGCTCTTGCGGACACATCTGAGAGTGTTGAGGAGTGGATCAAATTGGCCATTGAACACCACCCCTATGCTCAAATGCAACGCAGTCGACTCGCCGCCGCCCGTATTGAGAAGACTCAGTCGATCTGGGGACCATTGTTGCCGGAAATCGAGAGTCACGCACTCTTCACGGGATTCGGGCCGACTTGGTCGGACTTACGGCGATCCCGAGACTACAACGTGTCCTTCCGATGGACGATCGGACCGGGAGGGTTGTTCGATCTGGGACGAATCCGCTCGAATTCTGCACGTCTGGAGTCGGCACAATCAAAGTCCGAGTTAGCTGAGAATGCAGTCGTCGAACAAGTCGTACGATCTCGCAGCCGGACGCAAACGCGAGCAGCGATGCTTGAGATTGCACAGGATGGATTGGACGCAGCCCGTGAAACACTGCGGCTGGCTCAGGGCCGCCGCAATCAGGGCATTGGATTGGCTTTGGAGGTCATCATCGCCGCGGATTCCCTGACCCGTGCTGAAATTGACTATGCCGAGGCCGTTGCCGACTACAATCGTGCGCAGATTGAGGCGCTCGCCGTGTTGGGTCGTCTGGATTCAGCCAATTGACATCCGAAGCTTGTATTCAGTTCTCGTGGAGAGCCGCATGAATCAGCGATACTCTGGGTTGGGGAAATCGAATCGGCATCCCGCATCCCATTGCGACCGCTGGTTCCCGTGCGCAGGAATCCCGCTGCGATCCTTCATCATGCGCGCCAGGTGCATCAGGTTCCACGTCATGAACGTCGTGTTACGGTTGGTGAAATCGTTCTCCGGTCCGCCCGAACCCTCATCACGATATGATGGACCCGGACCGGCCTCACCGAGCCAGGCGGCGTCCGCCTGTGGCGGAATGACCATTCCCAGATGCTGGAGCGAGTAAAGGATGTTCATGGCGCAGTGCTTGGCACCATCCTCATTACCCGTTATCAGACAGCCGCCGACCTTGCCATAGTACGCGTACTGCCCGTGATCGTTGAGCAGGCCGGAGTTTCCATACAGGCGCTCGATCAGCTTGGTGCACACAGACGTCTTATCGCCGAGCCAGATGGCCGAACCGATGATGATGATGTCGGCCTTCATGATTTGTTGATAGAGCGCTGGCCACTCGTCCTTCTCCCAGCCGTGCTCCGTCATGTCCGGCCAGACACCGTACGCGATATCGTGATCAACGACTCTCAGTTCGTCTGTTTGTACCTTGTTCCGCCCCAAAATGGCTCTGCTAATTTGCCATAGCCCTTCCGTGTGCGACTGCTCCGGGGAGCTCTTCAGTGTACAGTTCAGAAAAATGGCTCTCAGATCAGAGAAGTCCCAGGTGCTGGAGCTGCACAATTCTTCCTGCCTGTCATTCAACATCATGTTCCTCCATCTGGTTTGAGTCTATAGGACTTATCCCGACGTCAGACCGTGTCACTGATACATTATCGATTTCGTCTTGTGCGTCGCCACTGCAGCCACACAAATCCCAAACCGAATGCCCAGAGCGGGCCGGTCACCGAAGCCACCGACAACGCGTGTTTGTCAAAGATACCGGAGGGTGTCGGTAACAATCCAAACCGAAATTCATCGCGGGTCACCGTCTGGATTGTGGTGCCATCGTCGTAGAAGCCGGCCGCGGTCAGAGGATCATTCGGATCGGGTTGTGATTCCACCTGTTCGACGACCTGGTATTTGGTGTACCAGTCTCCGCCAGTCGCTTGCCATGTCACGATCGCCACGATTGTGACTGTGAGAATCACGCCCAATAGAATCTTGCTGTTCCTGTTCATGATGACACCTCGTCATTCGTGGTTGTCGGAAACATCCATCGCACACCGGAAGCCGACATTGTTAAACGCATGGTCGGGCGGGCTGGCGCCACGGTAATGCGTGGAATAGGCGCCGCAGTAATTCGGGCTGCAAAACCAACTGCCGCCGCGTGCGACCCGGTTCTGACCAGTCGACGGTCCCTGCGGATCGGCCATCGGCGAAACCGCGTAGTACGATGAATCATACCAATCAGCGGTCCATTCCCAGACATTGCCAATCATGTCATGCACGCCCCACTCGTTGGCGGCGAACGACGCCACCGGGGCGGTGTAGAAATAGCCATCACTCGTATCGTTATATTCCGGCCAATGCCCCTGCCAGATGTTCGCGGCGACCGTAGAGAGATTGTCCTGCGATTCGGACGCCACGGGGTGTGCACCGGCAACATGGCTCTTTGATGACGGAGATTGATCGGATGCGGCGAGTGTGTGGCCGATTGAAGAATGATGATGACCGTCGCCTGATATCATCGCCGTGAAGTGGCCAGAGGCTCTGGCGCGAGCGGCATACTCCCACTCGGCCTCGGTCGGCAAGCGTTTCCCTGCCCACTCGGCATAGGCTGTCGCATCTTCCCAGGACACACAAACGACGGGATGATGCATCTTGTCGTCAATTGAAGACGCTGGGCCCTGGGGATGACGCCAGTCTGTGCCGGGGGCGTACTGCCAATCGGTCTCGCCATCGAAGTACGCCCAGCAGTGACCGGCACGTTCAGCTCTGGTAACGTAGCCGGTTGCCATCACAAACGCGTCGAACTCTGTGTTAGTGACCTCATGTGCGTCGAGATAAAATGCGCTTAGCCGCACCGTGTGTTTGGGAGTCTCGTCGGCGTACGCGCCCTCGTTTCCCATAATAAACTCGCCGCTGGGAATCAGGACCATTCCGTCCCCTATGTCACTATTGGCCGTCGTGCGGCCGGCGACTTCTGCACTGGTATCACCAGCGTGTGCGATCCCCAGCAGAACCGCGAATATTGTCAGCATTCTCCGAGCAACTACCCGAATCCTGACGGAGAGAGGATGATCGATTCTGCTCTCCCGGCTGAATTGTGTCGTGCGCGTCCACATAATGCTGCTCATCCTTTCCTGAGTAGTGGATTGACGTAATTCGCTTCACTTACATCTTTCCGCCACATGGATTGCAGGGGTTCTGCGGTTTTTCCCCACCGCAGGGATTGGCGGCCTTCGGTCCACACGGATTACCCGCTGTCTTCATCATCTGGGCCTTATCACCACAGGGGTTCATGGCGGCCTTGCCACCACAGGGGTTGCCGGCCATGGAAGCACCAGCGGAGGATGCCACCAGGCTCAAGTTGACCTCGACGCGTTCGCCCACCTTGCTGCCGATCAGGTTCATACCATCGGGTCCGGTAATACCATAATCCGCCAGGGCAACGTCGAACGTCGTACGGGCGGCGAGCAAGTCCCCGGGCAACCGCTGCTTGGTCATCTCCGATTCTTTCATGTAGGTGATTCGGGCAGGGACACTGATCCGCTTGGTCGTGCCATTGAGCGAAAAATCACCGACGGCGGTGACGTCGAAGGTCTTGGCATCTTTGGTGTTCTTAACTTCTTTGATGTTCTTGACCTCAACGATGGCAAACTGGATGGCCGGGTGTTCGTCGGCATTCAGCCAATCGCTGCTGGCGAGATGTTCGTCACGGAGTGGAATACCGGTGTTCAGACTTTTCACCGGGACCATCAGCTCGCCATGCCCTCCCGCGCTTGGATTTGCTGGATCGAACACCAATTGCCCTTTGATCTGATTGGACGTTCCCACGATGTCTTCCAGGGGAGCGGTGCTGTTAAATGTCACGGAGTTGCGGTTCATCGGATCCTGCACGACAAAGACGGTGCCGTTGTGATCTCCCATCGATGTCATGTTCTTCCCGCCGCAAGGATTGCAGGGGTTGCCCTGGGCCAATGCGGCCGAGCTGATAGCCACCATAACAGTCAGGCCGGCAATAATGTGTTTGAATGCTCTCATCGTGTGTGCTCCTTAGTTTGGTTTAGTAATTACGGTTCCTGTTGATATCGTTCCGTCGCTGTCATCGTTAGACGAACCAGTAGGCAACACCAACCAGGGCGGCTACCATCATCATCCCAACCATGACCTTCTCATGGATGCACATCCCTGCGCGGATTGTGCAGTTCGATCCGAGTTTGCACATCTTGGCCATCACGCTTCTCCTTTGCTCAGATTCAGTCTTCTCATTGCGGTCTCACACAATCGGGACCGCTTTACTCCAATCTGACCGTTAGTCGCACCGCTCGGGGAAGCGTTACAGACTCTTTCGCGCGAGACCACGAATACTGGTCAAACGCCGGAATTGAGGAAGAGCTGAATCGATGGGGACTTACGATTGAGAGTCGTTCTGTTCGAGCAGTTTCGTGATTCGCGCACGCGCATCCGCATCCAGTTTTGCCTCTTCGACGGAGGAGTCCAAAGAATGCCGGGCGAGATCACGCATTAGGTGGAGCTGTTCGAAATTTCGTCGGCACCAGACACACATCATCAGGTGCAAACGCAGGCGGAGCCGCTTCGAGAAAGGTAAGGTCTCGTCCATCGCCTGCGAGGTCAGATGCGAGACCTCCTCACATGTCGGCAAAATCCGATTCATTAAACGTGTGGTCAACTTCATGCATACCTGCCGGATTCGAAGACACTACGAATTAACCCAATTCATTTCCAGACATCGCCGCAGCAGCTTTCTCGCACGGTGCAGCATCACCCGCAGATTGGTCGGCGTGACAGACAAAACGTTACACACTACATCATAATTGATTTGATGGATGTCGCGCATTGTGTAGACCTGGGCCAGTCGCTGATCGAGATCGTTCAGGCACCTGCGCAGATGTTCCCAAAACTGCTTCCGCTCGACGGGGTCGTCCGCATCCATGGCCCACGGTTTCGGCCGGCGCTGCGGTTGCCAGGCACCTGCGTCCGGCCCCCGGGCGATGTAGTCAGATTCGTCCGACTCCGAGACCGATTCCGGGCGATCCAGCGTGACGTCGCGACCGGATCGCCTGAAGTGGTCCATCATCTTGTGTTTGAGAATTCCAATCAGCCAGGTGCGCTCCGTCGAAGATCCTGCGAACGACGACCGCGCCTTCAGGGCCGCCAGGAATGTCTCCTGCACAAGGTCCTCCGCACTGGAACGATCGCCGGTGTGGCGCAGCGCAAATCCGAATAGCGCATCGCCGTGCTTTTGCACCCAATCCCGGGGGTCGGAGAAGGCCGCTGCGGTTGACGAGTGTTCCATAGGGTTACGCCCAATAACGCCGAAACTACGTCTCCAACTCCACGCCGAGCCCATCGGCGATCCGATTGACATATGCGAAGTACGCGGCGACCTGAACGATGTCATGGATCATCCTGTCGCCAAAACCGAGTCGTTTGAGCGGAGCAATCGTTTGCTCGTTGATATCGCCCGGCCTCAGGGTCAACTCCTCGACAAACCGCAGGATCTGACGATCTTCGTGGCTGATGGCAGCCGAGGCGTAGTCAGTTGTCAGTTCCGTCTTCAACTCATCAGACACGCTACCGAGGGACCGCAACGCGGCCCAGTGATGCTCAATTCAATAGTGACATTGGTTGAGGGCCGACACGACCACCGCAATCATCTCCTGACGGTGCCGGGAGAGAGGAGAATCGACCGATACGATCGCGCGATAAAGTCCCACGTGGCTCTCCATCACATGGGGATTCACGCCCGAGATGCGGATAATACTGGCGGGACGGCAATTTCGGCCACCGTACTCGCGATAGAGTCGCCGCAATTCCGGTGAGCCATCGTCGTAACTTACATACTCAATGAACGCCATCCGCTGCTCCGGTCAATCCGCCGAATCTCCGCATAGTCACAGTCGGTGTCAACGATTGAACGACCGACCGGACCGAAATTCATCGACGATCGACCAGCCGCGCATTGGCCAAGGCGACCCCCAACACACGGCACCATTCACTCAAGACAACCACTCGTGCGCACGAAATGCGTCGTCCAGCGGCGTCTGGGCAATGTGGTTTGCGTAGTTCGAGATCGTCTTCAACGCCGCCGCCGTAATCACTGCGAGGATGCTGGCACCGGTGAATCCAGCGCCTAGAAATCCCGAGACCTGATCATCGGCCAGATGTCCACGTTGTTGAACGACTGCTGCAGTAAATGCACGCAACGCCTCTAGTTTGGGAATCTCCAGTCGGTTGCGATCTCGCAGGGACGAGACAATAGTCTCGGGGAGTTTCATCATCCGCGCGAGGGCTGTGTGGGCGGCCACGCAATACTCGCAGCCGTTCTCAATGCTGACTGTCAGGAGGACAACCTGCTGTTCCAGACTGTTCAACCCCGAGTTCTCGATAGTTTTAGTCAGATACAGATAAGCATCGAGTGCTGCAGGATTGGTTGCCAACATCCCGTAGAGGTTCGGCACAAACCCCAAGGTATCCTTCGCGGTGTTCAGCGCCTGTTGTGCCGTCTCGGGAGCGTCTTCGATGGAATTCACGGGGAGCGGTCTGCTCATTCTTGTTTGTGTTGCTGTCGTCATTTTGCTAATCCTTCCATTCAGTTTCGTTGCCCGTAGTTCGAGTACCCGGGGATGGACCATTTGGACCTCAAGGTGGCCCGCTATCACCCCTTGGTCGCATCGTGAAGCCGAGCGTTACACCTCATCGTCAGATTGTTCAATTCATCGCCCGTCGGGATGTCGCAGCGCACTCTCAGCCGTCACCAAAACCAAGATGAAATGCGCGGTTAAGATGCAAATGCGGGTGGATGCGGGGCAGTCGACGCTCGTCGTGTCGCGATGACAATCGAACACGGCGTCAGACGCGTGTGTAAACCCCGACACGTTGCGACGTTACGGCGGCGGGCTTGAAACGGAAGAGCGTTGTCGCAGAATGACTTACAACGGGCATTTAGAAGCGGTCACAAAAAGCTCCCCGGAGCGAACCGTCTTCGAAATTCCTCCGGTAATCGGCTTGCACTTGTCAGCCGCCACAAGTCATTGCGCCGCAATGTACGTGAAGTATTCGATAGTCCTCGGCACCGGCGATCGCCAATGCCAAATCCAGATCTGGGGAAGAGCATGGCCTCTCGAGGTGTACTCTCAATGGGAAGATTGTATGCGAAACTATGACGAAAACACAGCGGCTTCCAGCAGATCGTGAATCGCCGTCGGCCGTGAAATGTGTTCAATTAATGATTTACAAGCCAGATTGGAGCTCACATCGTGGTTACGGCGAGAGAAAGAAGACCCCGCCATGCCGGGGGACAGGGCGTGGTGGACAGGTAGTATCACCCGGGGCGATCGAATCCGCCCGAGGGAGTGTACCATGGAGCACCAGCCAATCTCGCCATCTTCTCGCACACGAAACCGATCCGCTGGCAAGGGTGCCTTTTCAAGAACTGCCCTTGTTCAAAGCAGATCAAACAGGAATTGCTTCTCTCTCCATCGAGTCGTCAGGTGCGCAGTAATCGTGCTCGCGTGCGTCCTTGGTTTCTCGTGCAACGACGAGCCAACGAAGCCAAGTAATGACAAGCCAACCGAAGGCCCGGTGGCCATCGCATCGACATGGTCTCCTGACGGAAAGCGAATCGCGTATTTGCGGGCGGGCTATTCTAAGGCGAATCTTCGTTCAGAGGTCCGGATTCTAAACCTAGAGACTGGCGAGGAAGTCATTGTCGACTCAAGCGGCATCCATGTCGGACACATGGATTGGAGTCCGGATGGCGAGTGGCTCGTCATGGAGATCGACTACGACATCTACAAGCTCCACATTGCCAGTGACTCCCTTGTTCGACTGACTCACGGCGGTGGGGCGCGCTTCTATCCGAATTGGAATCATGACGGAACACTGATCGTCTATGATGTCTTTGATGGTCTGGAAACGTTGGGACTCTATACGATTACGCCGGATGGCACTGAAGATCGACCGCTCCACATTGACGCCCGGTGGGGCGATTGGTTGGGGACGACCGATTCTATTGTCGCCCATCTTTGGACTTCAGAGAATTGCGGAATCATTGCCATTGCGGTGGATTCCACGCCTCCCGTCCATTGGAGCAACTGCAAAAGTCCAATCCTGTCAAGGATCGGGGGCATCGTTGCGTCGTCAGATGCGCGGTATGTAGCTTTCGAGGAAGCCTTGGTAGTTGATTCTACGATCAGTGGCCGCCAGATCCACATTCTTGCGCGCAGTGACAGTGTATCGATGCCTGTATCGCCAGCGTACTGCGAGTATCCATCATGGTCACCGGACAACCGGCATCTTGCTTACTCAAGCTTGATTGACGGAGCATTGCACGTCTACGACGTCGTGACAGGACAGGCGCGACGGATCACCGATGTCATAAGGCCTTGACCGGATTCATTAAGGGGGTTTCTCTATGAGAAAACACCAACACATCGGGAGTGGGCTGCTTCTAATTGCCTGCTGCCCCACAGTTCTACTGTGGGAAACCTCCCACTCGGCGATACAATCACATTCGAACCGGTCAGCCTAAGTGAGAGGTTCGCACAGGGGCTCGACACCCCTCACCGTGAACAGAGCTGTGCGGCACCGATAGACCGTGTTTCTGCTTGTGTGTCAGTTTCTTGATGTCCCTCTCGCGGCGCAGCGCAGCACCGCGGTCCGGCTGTGGCTCCTGATAAACCAACGTTACCGGTCGCCGGGAGGATGTATACCTGCCGCCTCGGCCGTCGTTGTGAGTCGCAACTCGCTTCTCGAGATCATTCGTAATGCCTGTATAAAGGGACCCATCCCGGCACTTCACCATATATACAAACCACGATTTCGATCGCAAGGCCACACTAGACCCAATTTCCGGAGAGGGAGGGATTCGAACCCTCGAACGGGTTTCCCCGTTAACTGCTTAGCAGGCAGCTGCCTTCAGCCACTCGGCCACCTCTCCTGATCCGCGCCTCAGAATGTGCGGCTGGTCGCCGCCGGCTGGGCCCTGAGGGGGACTCGAAAGTAATCAATCGGCTGCCACTGGAGCAACCGTTAATGACCCTTGGGTTGTACGGATTGAGTCAGGGAGTGGTGATGCGATCGTCGTTGATCAATACACCACCCTCCCGTCGGGCCAGCGCCGGGACCGAATCGACATCAGCGCAGAGCGAGAGATCGGAGCCGAAACCGACCTCGATCAGATAGCGCCCGTGTTCCGACTGCCACAACGCCATCGCGGGGTCGGACTTATAGCGGTCCCAGGCGATCTGGACGGCCTGGGCACTGTCGCCGACCGGCTGCAAGTCGGGCACCAGCTCCCACAGCTTGGCGAAAATCGCGCCGGCGCCGACCATGTCTTCCAGCGCGACGCGTCCCAGTTTCCCTGCACAGGCGATAATCGTGGTGCGATCGAGCTTGGCCACTCGTTCGGCCACTTTGGTCAGATTGACAAAGCCACCGACGAGGACCTCCGATTGCGGCGGCGCCATGGACAGCGCGACCGACCCGTTGGTGGACGCGAAGATCAGCTGCTTGCCGGTCACGGTCTCGGGTGTGTACTCGGTGGGCGAATTGCCCAGATCAAATCCCTCGAGTTTCCGTCCACCACGTTCGCCGCAGAGTAAGGCATCATCACCCGCCGCGTCTTTGGCGGCGCGGGCTTCTTCAACTGTCGGATACGGAGCGACCGATGCGGCGCCGTTGGCGATAGCCGTCGTGATCGTCGTCGATGCACGCAGCACATCGACCATCACAAACGTGACCAGCGCATCGCCGAAGCGTGCCAGTTCCTCTTTGAGTAATGATGGACCGAGACTGACGCCGACGAGCACTATGACCTACTTGTGGCTGGTGTTTGTCACGAATGGCGGTTTGATGATCGTGGCAGCGAGACAACGTCCGCGCACGTCGATTTCGATGTTCGATCCGATCTTGTTGTGCGGGACATTGACGTAACCTAATCCGATGCCTTTTCCCAGCGACGGTGACTGTGTCCCCGACGTTACGGTACCAACCACCTCATCACCGACACAAATGTCACACCCCTGCCGGGGGATCCCGCGATCATCGACGGTAAACGCGACCAGTTTACGTTTTGGTTTGTTCTCTTTCACTTCGACAACTTTGTCGCGGCCGATAAACGGGATCGCCTTGTCAGGTTTGACGACCCAGCCCAATCCGGCTTCAATCGGGTTGGTCGTATCATCGATGTCGTTACCGTAGAGAGCGAACTTCATTTCCATGCGCAACGTGTCGCGCGCGCCGAGCCCGACCGGTGTGATGTCGAACTGTGCGCCGATGTGCATCGCGGCATCCCAGCATCCCTCGGCCAGTTCATTCGGCATGTAGATTTCGAAACCGTCTTCACCGGTGTACCCGGTCCGCGAAAAGACAATCGTCTTACCGTCGACCGATCCCTCGGCGGCATGGTAATACTTCAAATCATCGGGATTGAAATCGACAATCTCCTTCATCACCTCGACCGACTTCGGGCCTTGAATCGCTACCAGTGCAGTGTCGTATGATTTGTTGGTGAGCTTGACTGTCTCCGGACAATGGCTCTGCAGCCAGTCGAAGTCCTTTTCGATATTTGCCGCATTGACCACCAGCATGGCGCGTCCGGGGAGATGGTACACCAGCAGATCGTCGACAATGCCGCCGTCTTCGTTGAGCATGAGCGAGTACTGCGCCTGAAACGGATACAATGAACCGACATCATTGGTGGTCATCGCTTCGAGAAACTCAAGCATCCCCGGCCCGGCGACCTCAAATTCCCCCATGTGTGACAGATCAAACAGCCCGACCGACTCGCGCACCGCTTTATGCTCAGCCATAATGCCGGAATACTGAATCGGCATTTTGTAACCGGCAAACGGGGCCATCTTGGCGCCCAGGGCGATGTGTTTTTGGGTAAGCGGTGTGTTGCGAACGTCGGTGTGGGTGTCTGTGGTCATGGGGCTCCCTGGGCTGCTGTTCAGATATCCATGTAGTGCGGGCGCCTCGCCCGCTTGCTGCGGCCGAGGCGGCCGCACTACAAGAATCGAATGGGCGTCACCCGGAACGGCGGATGACGCCACATGTATCGCTATCTACGCCACCGCCTCCTGCTCGCCGGCCTTGGCGCGCTTCTTGGTGTAATTCAGCAGACCGCCTTCAAGCAACACGGTCCGTGAAAACGGCGACAGATTGTAGGTCGCGGTGATGTCGATTCCCTTCGTCACGTTTTTCACTGTGACGTTCTTGTTGTTTTCGATCGATGCGCGCAGTTCGGGAATTTCGATCTGATCGCCCTGATCGAACTTGTCATAGTCAGCCGGATCGACGAATGTCAACGGCGCGATGCCGAAGTTGATCAGGTTGGCGAGGTGAATGCGCGCAAACGATTTCACCAGCACCGCCTTCAGACCGAGATACATCGGCGCCAACGCCGCATGCTCACGCGATGACCCTTGCCCATAGTTGTCGCCGCCGACAACCACACCGCCGCCCTTTTCCTTGGCGCGCGCCGGGAAATCCTGATCGACGCCGACGAAGACATATTCGGAAATCGCCGGAATGTTCGACCGCAACGGCAGCACTTTTGCTCCCGCCGGCATGATGTGGTCAGTCGTGATGTTATCACCGACTTTCAAGAGCACTTCGGCGGTGACCTTCTCCGGCAACGGTACCTGGACCGGCAACGGTTTGATATTCGGACCACGCTTAACGTCGACCGTCGACCGGTCCTTCGGCGGTTTGACAATCAATTCATCATCGATGGGAATCGCCTCCGGGAGAACGATCTGCGGTTCATCACCCCAATCGCGCGGATCGGTGATTTCCCCCGTCACTGCACAAACTGCGCACACCTGCGGCGACGCGAGATAGACATTGGCATCTTTCGTACCGGATCGTCCCTCAAAATTGCGATTAAAGCTGCGGATTGACACACCGCCCGATGGCGGCGCCTGTCCCATACCGATGCAGGGCCCGCACGCCGACTCGATAATGCGGGCGCCGGCGGCGATCATGTCGGTCAACGATCCCAACTGGGCAACTGCGGTGAACACCTGGCGTGAACCGGGCGTGACGGTCATGCTGACATCGTGGTGCACATGACGGCCGCGCAGGACAGCGCCGGTGACCATCAGATCATAGAGTGATGAATTCGTGCATGAGCCGACACACACCTGATCAACTTTCAATCCAGCGATCTCCCGCACCGGCACCACCTTGTCGGGCGAATGCGGCTGCGCAATCAACGGTTCGAGTTTCGACAGGTCGATGTTGATTTCTTCATCGTATGTCGCGTCGGGATCGGGTTTGAGTTCGACCCAGTGCTGCGCCCGTTCCTGCATCGCCATGTAGCGGCGTGTGTTGTCATCGGAGGGGAAGATCGACGTTGTCGCACCGAGTTCAGCGCCCATGTTCGTAATCGTGGCGCGCTCGGGAACGCTCAAGGTCTCCACACCCGGGCCAGTGTATTCGAGCACACGTCCGACACCACCTTTGACCGATATCTGCCGCAGGATTTCCAGGATCACATCCTTGGCGGCGACCCAGTGGCCGAGTTTTCCGGTCAGATTGATCTTCAACACTTTCGGCATGGTCAGATTGAACGCCCCGCCGGCCATTGCCACGGCCACGTCAAGACCGCCGGCGCCCATTGCCAGCATGCCAAGACCACCGTTGGTCGGTGTGTGTGAATCGGAACCGAGCAGTGTCTTGCCGGGGACACCGTAGCGTTCGAGATGCACCTGGTGGCAGATGCCATTGCCGGGGCGGGAGAAGTCAATGTTGTAGCGCGCGGCGACCGACTGGAGGTACTTGTGATCGTCGGCGTTCTCAAACCCCGCCTGCAGCATGTTGTGGTCGACATACGATACCGATTTTTCGGTTTTCACGGCATCGATGCCCATCGCTTCAAACTGGAGGTACGCCATCGTGCCGGTGGCATCCTGCGTTAGCGTCTGGTCAATCTTAATCGCAATCGGTTCGCCGGCGGTTGGCGTGCCACTGACCAGGTGCGCGTCGATGATTTTCTGAACGAGATTCTTGCCCATCGTGGACCTCACTGAGTTATCGTCTGCGGAGTCGCGTTTCTCCGTGCATTATCTACATACGGTGCTGTCGGCTGAATCCTTGAATTTGGTGTACTCCCGGTCTGGTTTCGCGAAACGTGCGGACAGGAATGTCCGCACCACTGATCATTCGTCAAATCCTAACGATCTCGTCAACTTGTCATCTCGCCGTCGCGGTCTTGCGACGCCGGCGAGTGGTACCCGATTTGCGCGCACGTCGTTTCGGCAGACCGAGTTCGTCCCTCAGAAATTGGCCGGTGTATGATCGTGCAATATCAGCCACGTCTTCCGGCGTTCCGGTGGCGACCACCTGGCCGCCATCTTCACCACCCTCGGGTCCGAGATCAATGATCCAGTCGGCGGTCTTGATAACGTCCATGTTGTGCTCGATCACCACCACCGTATTGCCCCGATCAACCAATTCATTGAGCACTCTCAAGAGCATTTTGATGTCTTCGAAGTGCAACCCCGTTGTCGGCTCATCGAGAATGTAGAACGTATTGCCGGTGGCGAGCTTCGACAGCTCGGTCGACAGCTTGACGCGTTGCGCTTCGCCGCCCGACAGCGTCGTCGCCTGCTGCCCGAGATGAATGTACCCCAGTCCGACGCCCGATAATGTCATGAGTTTCTTGCGAATGCGCGGGAAGTTGGCAAAGAATTCGAGCGCTTCGTCGACGGTCATGTCCAGCACATCGGCAATCGTCTTCCCCTTGAACTGGATTTCCAGTGTTTCCCGGTTGTAGCGCTTGCCCTTACACACCTCGCACGGCACATACACGTCGGGCAAAAAGTGCATTTCGATCTTGATGATGCCGTCGCCCTGGCAGGCTTCGCAACGTCCGCCCTTCACATTAAAGCTGAATCGTCCGGGACCATACCCATGCATTTTCGACTCGGGCAATTGGGCGAACAGATCGCGAATGAAGGTAAACACACCGGTGTAGGTCGCAGGATTGGAGCGCGGCGTACGTCCGATCGGCGATTGGTCGATATCGATGACCTTGTCAATCTGTTTGAGCCCCTCAATCCCCTTGTACGCCAAGGGCGCCGTCTTGGCCTGATAGAAATTCTCAGCCATGATCCGATAGAGCGTTTCATTCACCAGCGTTGATTTACCGGAGCCCGACACACCGGTCACGCAGGTGAATACACCGAGCGGAAACTCGACATCGATTGATTTCAGGTTGTTACCACCGGCTCCGCGAATGGTGATCGCTTCACCGTTGGCAATGCGACGGTCGCCCGGCACCGCGATTTCGCGCTTGTGGGCGAGGTATTTGCCGGTGAGCGATCCGGCGGTTCGCCGGACCTGGCCCGGTGTTCCGGCGGCAACCACCTTGCCACCCTGTTTGCCGGCGCCGGGCCCCAAATCGACCACGTAGTCGGCGGCTTCGATCGTATCGCGGTCATGCTCGACAACCAGAACAGTATTTCCCAGATCACGCAAACCCGATAGCGTGTTCAGCAGCCGTCGGTTGTCGCGCTGGTGCAGACCAATGGATGGTTCGTCCAAAATGTACAGCACCCCCACCAGCCGCGACCCAATTTGCGTCGCCAAACGAATCCGCTGCGCTTCGCCACCGGAAAGCGTCTGCGCCGACCGTTCCAGTGTCAGATAATCGAGGCCGACATCGACCAGAAATCCCAGGCGCTGGTTGAGCTCTTTCATCACCTGTTTGGCGATTTGCAACTCCCGCTTGTTGAGCTTCATGTCGGAGACGGTCTGGAGCGCCTGCTTGATCGACATCTGCACGACATCATCGATCGACAAACCGTGCACACGAACCGCCAGCGCTTCGGGCTTGAGCCGCGCGCCTTCACAGGCGGGGCAGGGGATGATCCGCATGTACTGTTCAATCCACTGGCGCACGTGGTTCGATTCGGTCTGACGGTACCGTCGTTCGAGATTGGGAATGACACCCTCGAATTTGCCGGTGAACTCACCCTTCCCCTTCCCGTCGCGGTGCTCGTATTTGTAGACGAACTCCTTGCGGCCCGAGCCGAAGAGAATGACCTGCTGCGCTTCCTTGGGCAGATCGCAGAACCGAGTCCGGAAATTGAAATTGAAGTGATTGGCGACGCCGCGCAGCATGAACCGGTACCAATTGGCCGGATCCTCGCCCCACGGTTCGATCGCGCCTTCAAAGATTGACAGAGCGGGATTGGGGACAATCAGCTCCGGGTCGATCTCCATCTTATTGCCAAGCCCGTCGCAGGTCGCGCAGGCGCCATACGGCGAGTTGAACGAGAACATCCGCGGCGAGAGTTCTTCCACGGAGATGCCACAATCGGGGCAAGCGGCCGATTCGGAAAAGATGTGCTCTTCGCCGCCCTGGATCGACACGCGCGCAGTCCCGCCGGCCAGCCGTAGCGCCGTTTCCAGCGAGTCGGCGAGACGTGACTTGATCGACGGTCCGGAGACCAGACGGTCCACCACCGCCTCAATCGTGTGTTTCTTCTTCTTATCTAATGTAGGCAGTTCCTCGAAATCATAGATGGTGCCATCGATCCGCACGCGGACGAGACCCTTCTTGCGAATCTGATCGATGACCTCGCGATGTTCGCCCTTGCGACCTTCGATCAGCGGCGCCAAAATGACAAAACGTGTCCCGGCCTCTAGTTCGAGCAGATGATCGACCATTTGTGACACCGTCTGGCGGCGAATCGGTTTGTCGCAGCGCGGGCAGTGGGGCACGCCGATACGGGCGTAGAGAAGTCGAAGGTAGTCATAGATTTCGGTGACTGTACCGACGGTCGACCGGGGGTTTTTCGCAGTCCCTCTTTGCTCAATCGAGATCGCCGGCGACAGCCCATCGATGAAATCGACATCGGGCTTTTCCATCAGCCCCAGAAACTGTCTCGCGTAGGCGGAGAGCGATTCGACATACCGTCGTTGACCCTCCGCATAGACCGTATCGAACGCCAGCGACGACTTTCCCGATCCGGATAAGCCGGTGATTACAATCAGCTTATCGCGCGGGACCTTGAGGTCGATGTTCTGCAGGTTGTGTTCGCGGGCACCCTTGATGTGTATATATCCAGCCATAATCCGTCTCGTTTCGTGCGCTCGAATAGCGCAATTCGTCAAGATACGTTCTACATCCTAGTCGTGCAATCATCCATCGCAGTATCTTAACCGGGCATCGGGCGGGAATAACCGCCCTGGCCGTTGGTAAATGTCTCGTGAACGGACGCACATGCGCCTGAGGAGAAGTAGGACCGGGGGGAGAGTTGGTGGTAAATGAGTTCGAGTTTGGGATAACCCGCATCGCGCGTGGTCATCCTTGGGACCGTGGATGACAGTTGTTTGGTGTGTAAGGAGTTGGCATTGCTGTCAAACGCTTGCTGTGACGGGGACTTACGGTTCAAAAAGCGTTTGACCTCTCTGTTACGTGGATGTTTTATTGCGGCCCTCTTTTTTCACGGTCCGCTCAGCGGGCCTCTTACAGGGTGAAACGACCGGCGTAACGGTAACACAGAACAGTCAGGGAGTCAGTCTTGCGACGAGCCAACAGCAGGAATAGAACACGATGGGTGGTCACATTGGCCGTAGTTCTGGCCTGTGCATGGACCGCTCCGGTGGCCATCGGTGCCGGGTTCTCGTATCAGGGCATCGGCATTAAGGCACGCTCCATGGGTGGTGCATTTCGTGGGATCGCGGATGATTGGAGTGCCGCCAGCCACAATCCGGCGGGACTTGCCTTCCTTAAATCCAGTCAGATTAATCTGTCGCTCGGTGTCTACAACCCACGAGCCGCGTACACTCCGAATGTTCACGAGGTCAGCCAGGATGGCCAGAACGAATTTGACGTCGGTTTCGGCCGGGCCAACGGCCAAGAACACTACCCGCTCGACGACGCGTGGCCGGTCCCCGCAATGGGCGGGTTCGCATCGCCGGAGAGTTGGAACGGTTGGACAATCGGCGGGGCGATCTTCTGGCCGCACGATGTCAACTATGGCTGGGATCTGTTCCGTCCACCGACGACCTACAACACCGACTACACGTTCCCGGAAGAGAATTACCGCACCGATCTCGATGTTCTGGACATCCATCCGACGGTGGCGAAGTCCTTCGGCGACAAATTGTCCATCGGTGTGGGCCTGTCACTGACCAACGGCGACGTCGTCTTCCGGCGACCGATCTTCGTCGAAAATACCCTTGGGGATCCCTACGACATCTATCCGTTTGACCAGTTCATCGGTGACTTTCGGCTTGAGGGGAACGGATTCGCAATGGGCGCCAATGCCGGTGTCATGTGGAAAGCATCGGACAACGTCTCGGTGGGGTTCAGTGTGAAGACCCCGATCACGATCCCCATTGAGGGCTGGGCGGCCTTGGACATGGCATGGCCCCGCAATCAGCATTTCGACGATGACGATGATGTTGTCATCCAGGGAACCGACACGATCCGCACGAAATTGTATTACTCCGGAATTGACGATGCCCTGGTACAGGCGCAGAACACACCGCATACCGAAGATCAGTTCAGTTTTGATTTGGAATTGCCTGCGGAGTTGGGCGCCGGTGTCGGCTGGCGGGCGAGTGACCGGCTGATGCTGGCTTTCGACGCGGTCATAACGTTTTGGTCGGCGGTCGAACGCTGGGACATCACCATGGAGAACGGCACCCTCAACGGTGGACGCGAGGCCGTGACGTCCGTCTCCGTACCGTTTGGTTGGGATGACCAGGTCCGTTTGGCCGGCGGATTTGACTACGCCGCCAAGACCAATCTGATGATTCGTGGCGGTGCTTATTACGAAACCGGCGCGTCGGTTGACTCCACCTTCAGCCCGAATTTCCCGAATGACGGTGATGTCTTCGGGTTGGCGGGTGGATTTTCATACCTGATTGACGGACACGTCGAATTGGCTCTCGCGCAGGAAGTGGCCTTTTACTCGGAACGAACGATCGAGAGCATTGCCGGCTCGAACGGAGTAACCGTCTTCCCCGGCGAATACTCTCTTAACCGATTTGAGACAATTCTCTCCCTGACGTATCTCTTCTAGTATCGGGAGGCAGTGGCTTATGTGGAGACAGTTAACAAGCCTATGTGTGGTCCTTGCATTCGTTGCGGGTGCGCTGATGTATGGCTGCAGCGGGCGTGAAAACCCAACCATGACGATTGACCCGCTCGACACCTCGCCGTTCCGTGGGACGGTCAGCTTCGCATCACTGGAATTCAATCAGATTGGCGATCAGCCGAAACGCATCGTCACCGTGAATTGGGCGTCAGAGCTTCCCCCCAGTCAGAGTCAGGCCCCGTTTCCGGTGTTGTATCTCCTCCATGATTTCGATGGCGACGGGGAGTATTTCGGCCGCTTTAACTTGCAGGGTATTTTGGAAGAGATGTTTGAAGCGGGTGAAATCGGACGACTGATGGTCGTGACGGTTGGCGCCAATAATACCTTCGGCGGTTCATACTACCGCAATTCTCCATCCAGCGGGCTCTATGCGGATTTGATCGGTGAGACAATCCGGCTCATTGAGGACGTGCAATTCCCCGGCCGGATTTATACCTCTCAGGTCGGTGCTTCAGCCCGGGCCATCAGTGGCCACGGTATGGGCGGGTATGGCGCTATGCGGTATGCGATGGAAGATCACGAATACGACTTCTCATCGGTCTCCTCACTGTCCGCCCCGCTGTCCTTCGAAGCGGATTGGGGAGGCCGACCGTGGATCAGTCAATTTGTTGACAGTGCCTTCATGGAGAACGGTATCGTTGATTCTGCAACGTACAAGAGCATGGATCCCACTCGGCCGTACGATCCTCACAAGAGGTTCACCAACCGCCTGTTCGGTATGTCGGCCGCGTTTTCACCGCGGGATTTGGATCCGTTTGATTCAGTGGGAACCTGCTTCAAGTGCGCCGACATTTTCTGTTCCCGGTTGAAAGCAATCACGCCGTGTTCCTTGTTTGCCTCGGTGCCGCCGGCAGAATACACATTTGAATTCCCGCCCGATCCAAACGGTGCGCGCGGCGAAAGCGCGGCCCCCGAGGCTCCGGCGAATGTCGGTGTCGACCTGCCGGTGTTGTGGACCAAGGCCGTGATCGATACCATCTGGAACATGTGGCTGGCAAACGACGCCACAACATATTTGGAGGAGAATCCGAGTGCCTTAAGTGGGGTCGGAGTGTATGTCGACTGTGGTGTCGACGATCAATTCGGATATCTCTATCACAATCGCGACTTCAGATCGGCATTAGAGAACGCGGGTGCCGATTTCGTCTACGACGAGTACGCTGGCACCGCAACAATCCCTGCTGGTCACTCCGATCTGGTCGCCGAACGACTCCGGCGTGTCATCAAGTTTCACTCCGAACGATTGGCACGGCCCGACGGTTCATAGCCTTATCTGATTCAGAGAATCACCATAATGGCACCGGGACATCCCCGGTGCCATTTCATTATTGGGGATTCATCAAGTGTTCGCGTCCCTCGAAGACGCGGGCGGTATCAATCGGCAAACCGAGAATGCAACGCGCCACAAGGTCCCCGGCGAACGCATGGCCGTCGGCATCAAACAACTCGAATTGTGTCGGCGGGAACTCGAAGAACTCGGGATGCAAATTGAAATAGTTCAGTACCTCACAGTATTCGATTCCCGACGCCACCGCCGCATACCGTGCGATACGATGATAGCGATGATGGTAGTGAAAGATGCCGGCGGTGTCGGTCATGCCCTCCGGCGGCCAGGAAATCGGTGAGGACATAACCAGACACCGCGCTCCCTCCGCTTTGGCCACCAGCGCCAGCCGTTCGATATTGGCGTTGAACTCCGTCAAACCGACCCGCCAGACCGGTGTGAATGCACTTGTGTCGGGCGGCGGCGGTGGGTCGATGGCGAGGTAGAGGCGTCGCACCCACTGCGCTGCCGCCGACGTCATCGCTGTATTCTCGACAGCCAACAACCAGGGCGCGGGCATTTCACGGTCCGCATCGGCGGTCTGGTTGTGTGCACGCTGATGATCACCCCACGAAAAGTTCAACACGATCACATCGGGCTCTAATCGCGGCACCCACTGTTCGGCAAGGCGAAGTCCCTGAGTGGAGGAGTAATTGGTCACACCGAGATTGAGGATATCCCACTGGCGATTGTCCGGATCGAGGCGGTTGAGTTGGCGTTCGATCTGCCGGGGGTACTCCCGGCCGTCGGCGACACCGAGGCCGAACGTTGTGGAGCCACCGAGACACACTACGCGCTGACGACCGTTGGGCGGATCGATGCTGAAGTCGGGTCCGCGGAATCCGTGTTGATTGATGTGATAGCGGCCCGAGGCGAAGAATTCATCGCTGATGGTCTGGTCCGCTCGATACCGCCAAAACAACTGTGCGTCCTTGGCGATGTATCGCGGATACGACCACTCCGGCGCGTTCGGAAACGTCGGATCGGGAGGAAACTCCGGCCAGCCGACCAAACGCGCAAGTAGTTCGATCGCCACGAGCGCAACGACAATCACGCCAATCCGACGAACCCAATGCAACGACCGTGATGATCTCATGGGAGAATCGTCGACCGGTTCACGCCGTTCTTAACGGAGCGCTTTGCGCGACAACGGGCCTTTCAGGTCCGGATGCACAAACACACCGTTCTTGCGAATGAGCGTATCGTCAAAATACAGCTCACCTCCGCCGTATTCCTTGGTTTGAATCAGGACCAAGTCCCAATGGATCGCCGACTTGTTTCCGTTCGGTGCTTCGTCGTAGCACTGCCCCGGCGTCAGGTGAATCGAGCCGAAGATCTTCTCATCGAACAGCGTGTCTTTCATCGGGACATTGATGTTCGGATTGATGCCGATCGCAAACTCGCCAATGTACCGTGCCCCGGGATCGGTGTCCAGAATGCGCTTGAGCTGATCGTTGTCGCCCGCACAATCGGCGTCGACGATCTTACCATTTTTGAACACGAAATGGATGTTATCGAACAACGTCGACTCATACATCGAGGGAGCATTGTAAGTGATTTCACCGTTGATCGAATTGCGGACCGGTGCGGTATACACCTCACCGTCGGGAATGTTGCGATGTCCATCGCATTTCACTGGTGGAATGTCCTTGATCGAAAACGTCAGGTCGGTCCCCGGCGCCACAAGGTGCACCTTGTCGGTCTTCTTCATCAGTTTGACCAACGGGTCCATGGCTTTCGACATCTTGCGATAGTCGACATTGCAAACGGAGAAGTAGAAATCCTCGAAGGCATCGCGAGAGGTTTCCGCGAGTTGCGCCATGGCATGATTGGGATACCGCATTACGACCCACCGGGTGCGTTTGACACGCTGCTCGAGATGTACCGGCTTGTAAAAGTGTTTCTTGTACATGTTGCGCTGCGCTTCCGGGGTATCGGCCAGCGTGTAGGCATTGTTGGCGCCGCGCACTGAGATGTAACAGTCCATATCCTTCATCAGCGTCAAGTGCATTTTGCCAAAGGCCTTGAACTGCTCCTCCGATGCACTCATGACAAACCGGCGCTCGATTTCTTCTTCGTTGTGGTACCAAAACGGAATACCGCCAGCCGCCGCTACCGCGGTCACGATCTCCTTGGAGAGGTCGGGACTATCGTTGCCCTTGGATTCAACCAGCACCTTGTCGCCGGGTTTCACCTCAATGGAGTAATTCACCAATGTGTCAGCCAGTTTCGTCCAGCGTGGGTCTTTCATCGTTCCTCCCGCATTGATCAGCGTTGTCTCGTGTCGTTCGATTCCGCAAATAACCGGTATCCGCGCGGAATCGGACAGGGACACCAATATAGGACCGGCACCGGGCGGCGCACAACGGGCGGTTATTCAAATTGTCGCGGGCTATCCGGATTCTGAGGTGTTGTTGCTGGGTATATAAGCAACTCGTTACGGGGCGTGTGCATCGAATCAGAATCGTAGCAGGGCCGTCCCGGCCATGTCGCACGGGCGGGACGCCCGTGGTACGCTCAGGCGTGGATGGAGGATGACACGTTGTTTTGCTCATCGATGCGGCGCAGCGCTTCGAGCAGGAGAGCGGTGGTGGCGGTGGCGATATTCGTTCCCGGGATGTCCGTCAGGGTCCGGACTTCGAAGCGCCCGTCCGTCCAGCCGATGAGCTGATAGAAGGCGATCTCCGCGACCCCCACGTCCGATTCCGCCCGTATGATGCGTCCACTGTGGAACCAGAGGGTCGCGGTGTGGTGATCGTTGCTGAAATCGACCCGGACGGTCTTCTGCGCGGTGGAGAGCACTTGGATCAGGTCGGCCGTGCCCAAATCGGCCAGCCGTCCCGTGATGACAACATCGTCGGCGTGTTTGGAGCGAAGCGCGACGGGACCCGTATGCTCACCGTGATGGGTGTGCAGCAGCATCCTCATCAGGTGTTTGACCAACGTATCGGGTGTTGTGGAATCCTCACTCACGCTCAGGACATTCGGGAAACGGGACTCCATCTGGTCCGCCAACTCGGCGGGCGCCACAACCAGGACCGACTCCAATGGAATTCCAAGCGACGCCATGCGAGACCGGACGTCGTCATCGTCATCGGTCACGTCGTGCGGAGCAAAATAGCAGACGAGGTTGGGGCGACGGCGTTTGGCGGAGTCGATCGCGTCGTTCAAATCAGAATTGCGCACGACGCGGAGACCCCGGTCGCGGGCGACGCGAACAACCGCTGCGGCCAGTCCACTCTCCCCAATTAAAAGGAGTTCGGCGGCTGGACTGAACAACCGCTCACGGACATATCGGGCGCGCATCACGTCGATTACCAAGTCGACGATGGCGGGCTCGATACGGAGACCCGGACGCGAACAGAAGTCGGTCTTCCATTCCTCCAGACTGGACTCAGTCAGTGAATCGTTGCCGAGATCAGCCACAAGCGCGCGGCATGTCAGAAGGATCTGAGATGCCCGGTGCGGCGGTTCGTTGAGGAGGGTCGCATTGAGTGTCTGGTCGATGATCACCGCGGCTTGCGACAAGCCAACTCCCCGCAAGAGACCCGACGCCGTTTGCATGATGACCGAATCGCTGTCAGATGTTCCGGTTTTGCCCTTAGTGACATCGAGTGCCAGGGAGGCCAGACGCAAGTTATTCGTTTCGTCCGTGTCGAGGCTGAGGCGGCTGGCCGCCTCGCGGATCAGCCGGGTCACCTCCATACGCCATCCAACAGCAGAGCAGCCGTCGTTGGGGTGATTGGACATGGCCAAATCGCAGAGATCGAGACATCCGGCGAGTTCCGAGTTTCCCGCGTCAACGTCTGCGTTCCTGTCGGGAGTGGTATGAAGCGCGGCATGGATCTGGGTGGCGAGTCCAACACGCGGCCGCAGGCGAATCGGACGAATCGCCCGTTCGACGGCACGCACGACTTCGCGATCGAGCGGATCGGCGAAGGCCACCGTGAGGGTATTCCCATCGGGATCAAACGATATCGGGAGACAGAGGTTCTGTTCCGCGACCGAGCGGGGCAGGTAATCGAAGAGCTTTGGATCAATGGTTCGATTCGTAATGCTGACACCGCGTATGTGCAATTGTTCAGATAGGGCCTGTACCAATTCGGTTTCGTTGATGTCACCGTTGCTGAGCAAGTGTTCGCCGAGCCGGCCACCACGCAGCGCCTGTTGATGCAGCGCCCTGGTGATCTGCTCATCGCTGATCTGGCCCTTGTCACGCAGGATTTGATCCAGTCGGCGGTATGCCATATTCGATCCTCGCTTCATCTGCCGAAATGGCGGCATTGTCCTATTCTCTCGTATCGGCGGATCGATGCACAAAGACACTTTCCGAAGCGCAGCAAGCGATTGACCATCGGGCCGTTGTCGTCTATCATCAAAGCCTGTCATGACCTGGCCTGGTGGTCAGATGACGATCGCAGAGCACCTATGCCACACACTTACACCCCGATGACCTCGGCTGAACTCCGGCGGATTTATGTCATGGAGGGACTTGCCCCGGAAGTCGTGGCCGTTGCCTTTGCGAAAACGTCACGGTCGCCGGAAGCGTTCGATCAGATCGCCAAAGAGCTGACCGAAACCGCCTCGGCGAAATTCCACGAAAAGTGGGTGGTGGGGTATGGTCACGCCTCGGTCGCCGAGCATGCCATTCTCTCGCTCGCAATCGAGAATGTGTCAATTTTGGCGGCGAAAGCCATTGAGGACAATCGACTCGCTTCCTACACCGAGAAATCGACGAGGTATCAAGTCTATGATCCCGAGCATGTCTACCGTCCCGCCCGGATCATGGCTGATCGTGAGATCGGGCCCCGATATGAGGAGACCATTAAGACCCTGCTCGAAGCCTATATCTTATGGTCTGACAAAGCATTAGAGCACCTGAAGCGCAAGAGCCCCTGTCCGGAGGGCAAATCTGAGCAGATGTGGCTATCACGGCTCCGCGCGCGTGCTTGTGATGCAATCCGGTATCTGCTGCCGGCCGCGACGCTCACCAACTTGGGCTGGACCGTCAACGCCCGCGTGCTGGCCCATGCCATTCGCAAGCTGGGCTCTTCGGAACTCGAGGAGTTTCGTGAAATCGCCGAGGAACTGCGGAAATCGGCTCGCGCCAAGGTCCCAACGTTGCTGAAATATTGCGATCCTGATCTGGCTCGTGCTCAGAGCGCACGGGCGATTAGTGAACTCGTTGAGAAAGAGGCGTCGACGCAGCAACGCGTTCGTGACGAAATCCCCCCGGAGGTTCGCGTCTTGCGTGCAGAACCAAATGCGCTCGATATCTTATGCTCGGGGCTCGCTTATTCCGCACAAGCCAATGATTGGGATACGGTTCAGGCGATGGTGAATTGCTGGTCGGTCGATCAGAAGATTGACGCCGTGCGTCGGGCACTGGCCCATTTGGGACCACACGATCCGCTGCCGCGTGCCTTCGAGCATTGCCACTACTTGGTCGAAATTACGATCGACTATGGTGCTTGGCGCGACATTCAACGCCACCGTATGGCTACTCAGACCGCACAAGAGCTGACGCCGGAACTTGGCATCACGGTCCCGGCGCTGATTGATGAGCTCGGCTTACGCCAGCAGTTCGTTGATTTGTCTTCGTTGTCGGCTGACACGTACGATGTCGTCGCACAGCGCTACCCAGCCGAGGCGGTGTACCCCTTAATGCTCGCCTTCCGCAAACGCTCCCTGTTCGATTGGAATCTGCGCGAAATCCATCACTTCGTGAAGCTCCGGGGTTCATCCAAGGGCCACGATGCCTACCGCCGAGCGGCGATCGATCTGTGGCGTGAAATGCTCAACGTCGAGCCGTGGATGGGTGAGGTGTTGTTTCCGTTGGGTGAGGACTTTCAGGCAAGTTAGAGCAATTGTCAGACGTATTGTCCAATTGAACAACGATGTAGCACGGGCGCCTCGTTTACACTGAGTAAGCCGAAGTGCCCGTGCGGCATGGCCCGTTCGACCATGCTCACGGCAAGCGCGACGGCCATGCTACGGTCTCCTGCTTCGGAAAGCGCTTCTGACAACCGCTCTGGTGTTGTGTCCCGGAAGTAGGTTAATGAAATTGTTCACGGCCGCTATCTCCTTTCCGGACAAGGCGTCACCCGAGGGCGGGTGACGCCAACATGAATGACCATCGTGTTGGCTTCAAACGGACAATACTTCTGACAATCGCTCTAGAACTGAAAACTGAGTGACCAATGGCATAGGGTGTGTTCGTAAAATCCGTTCGGCCGCGCGGAATATGCCGACAGTGACGTCTGACCGCTTTTTCAAAATGCCTCATTGGGTGGACCACCTCGTATGTGAATCAGAGGGTCGCAACCTCGGAGCAAAATCAGCAAACGTGGACGCTATTCTGAACTCTTCATCGTGTCCGTGACGAACTCATCGAGTTTGCGGAGGCGCACTAACGGGTCAAGAGCGAAAGCCTGACGCAGCCAGCCGAGATGTCCGGCTCCGAATATGACCAGAATCCGATCCTCAGGCTCGGTGAGCAGTTTGGTGACGTTGTTGTAGATGCGTAAGTTTCGCCGGTACCATTCGGTCAGCAGGTTCGGACCGGCGTAGTCACCGGGTTCGCCGAAGCGGGCTCCAAGGACGTAATAGCCCATATCCCTTGCGACACTCTCATCAGAGTTCATGTTAACCAGCATCTCGAGTATGGTGTGGGCTGCCAAGTACTCTGACTGCCGCTCCACCATATCCTCGATCTCGCTCATCAAGGAATCCAGTGGGGCGGACTGTCCTGTCGCCTTGGCGTAGTTGATTAGGTGCTGCATCGGAAAGTCGCCATCGGCGTCGGCTGCGTAGATGGAGTCGTGTCCCAAGTCCATTGCCATGCGCAGGCCCATCTGGTCGGTCTCGTCGGCGGTCAATGAGTACTGCCCACTGAGGTACTTTTTGTAGCGCTGATTCAGGCTCGTTTGGGAATTATGCTCAACTGCGATCTTTGTCGGCTTAAACTTTTTCAGGACGGCTTGCAGTTCGGCGATTTCCCGCTGGCGTTGGCTCGATCGTGGATCGTCAGCCTCCATGTTAAAGACGTCCAGACCCGGGTTTGCCATGTGGTATACGCCCAGCACCAAGACCTCGGCCCGCGTCGTGTCAACGCTGGATGACGGACTCTGCGCGTGGGCTGAATTCCCGACTATGATGGCTGTCAGCATGAGAAAGTGTAGGCTCTTCATATCGTCTCCTCCGTGTCGGGGTTACGGATGAGTGGGAGAAAGGTTTCGTGGCCCGGGGAAGGGCGACTGTCGCGCAGAGCGGTGCCATACAGCGGATTGTCTGAAGCCGGTGCTCACGTCGATCCCGGTGAGTTGAAGTTCTTCTTTCACGGACCATCCACGTATATACACGGCCCCGACCTCGGCTGGCAGTGTATCTTGGCTGTTCCCCATGCCCGTGATCTGCCTGTTTCCCCCTACATGCGACACACACACCTGTTTTCTCGAAGCAAATGATCCGAGCGGGCTCAGTCCGATTCACCGGACATTTTGACAGGTAACCCGACGCCTGATTTGACTTTAGCACTCCCGCCGGTCCATGTTCCGTGGTGCAAGCTCAAACGAGAATCGCGCCCAGGCACGATTCGTGACAAAATGAACCTGAGTTTGCCAAACGCCTTGTCCGATAATGTGGTAGACTGAATGGAAGCATCGTTAATCGGACTTTTCTCGAGGAGATTCATCAATGAGTGACACGGCCGGATTGCCAACTCCACCGACCCTTCCGTGGGTTGAAGTGACAACCCGACTCTGCAAGGGATGCGACTTCTGTGTACAGGCCTGTCCACCCGATGTGTTGGGCTTTTCGACAGACATTAACGAGCGCGGTTACCGGTACTCGTACTACAAAGGCGACGGGTGCACCGGATGCGGGATCTGCTTCTACAACTGCCCGGAGCCCGGCGCGATCACCGTGTGGCGTAAACCGAGCGACAAGAAGAACCGCAAGGTCTTATCATAGATACCCGCTTCGCGGCTCGCGTGCTCTGAACATGCGTGTGATGCCGTTGCAGAAAGGTGGTAGCGGTGAGCAAGGAATTAATCAAAGGAAACGAGGCCATCGTTGTCGGTGCGATCCTGGCTGGCTGCCGGTCGTACTATGGGTATCCGATTACACCGGCGTCGGAAATCGCGGAAACGGCGGCGAAGCTGATGCCTCTTGTTGGCGGTACATTCCTACAAGCCGAATCCGAAATTGCATCGATCAACATGGTCTACGGTGCGTCGTCAACCGGACAGCGCACGATGACGGCGTCCTCGTCGCCGGGGTTTTCTCTCAAGCAGGAGGGAATCTCCTACTGCGCAGGTTCGGAGCTTCCGTGCGTGGTGATCGACATCATGCGCGGCGGTCCGGGACTGGGTAACATCGGACCGGAACAGGGCGACTACAACCAGGTCGTCAAGGGCGGCGGGCACGGAAACTACCATTTGATCGTGCTGGCGCCCAACTGTGCACAGGAGATGTGCGACCTGACGATGAAAGCATTCGATCTCGCCGACAAGTACCGCAATCCGGTCAGCGTTTTGGCCGACGGATTCATTGGCCAGATGATGGAGCCGGTGAACATCCCGACACCGCTCACCGAGTTGCCTAAAAAAGACTGGGCGGTCGAGGCTACGGCAGAGACTAAGGACAATCTGATCAGTTCGATCTACTTGTCACATGATGAACTCGAAGGTCACGTCAACAAACTGGCCGCCAAGTACGCCGAGATCGAGAAGAACGAAGTGATGTTCGAAGAGTACCGGACCGACGATTGTGAGATTCTCACGGTCGCGTACGGTATCGTCTCGCGCGTACTGATGACGGCGATCGACGAGGCGCGCGAGCAGGGCATCAAAGTCGGTATGCTGCGTCCGATCACACTCTGGCCGTTCCCCAAGAAGCCGTTTAAGGAACTGAACCAGCGAGTGAAGGGGATTCTGGTGGCCGAGTGTTCCACGGGAATGCTGATCGACGATGTTAAACTGGCGACCGAGTGCCGTCTGCCGACACGGTTGTACTCGCGCACCGGTGGCAATATTCCGGGGGCCGATGAACTCCTAAACGCGATCCAGAAACTGCAGGAGGAGCTGTCGTGAAAGATGTCTTCAAGAAACCGGATTCGTTCTACGAGTTCTTCACGCGCAGCGCCGGGGTTGATAAAGAAGCGACCCACTACTGTCCCGGTTGCGGGCATGGTAATCTGCATAAGATAATCGCGGAAGCACTCGATGATCTCGACATCGCCGATCGGACGGTATTTGTGTCGCCGGTTGGATGTTCGGTGTTTGGCTACTACTACTTCCACGTGGGGAATGTGCAAGCGGCCCACGGCCGTGCGCCGGCGGTGGCGACCGGTGTGAAGCGTGCATTGCCGCATTCGATCGTGATTTCCTACCAGGGCGATGGTGACTTGGCGGCGATTGGCGCAAACAACATTCTTCAGGCCGCCAACCGTGGTGAGTCGTTGACGGTCATCTTCGTCAACAATGCGATTTACGGTATGACTGGCGGCCAGATGGCGCCGACGACGCTGATCGATCAGAAAACAACCACGTCGCCGTATGGCCGCAGCGCGACCAACGAGGGATTCCCGATGCGGGTGTCCGAATTGCTCTCGTCGCTGCAGGCACCGGTCTACATCGAACGGTGCACGCTCGAAGACAGCAAGAACATCATGAAAACGCGCAAAGCGATCCGCCAGGCGCTGCAAAATCAGATCGACAACAAGGGATTCTCCCTGGTGGAAGTGCTCTCGCCGTGCCCGACCGGCTGGAAGCTCGAGCCGACCGATGCGCGCGAGTGGGTGGCTACGAAGATGGTTGAAGTCTTCCCGCCGGGAACATACAAGAAACGCGATGACGCCGACGCGCGGCCAATCGTACCGCATCCGAAATTGACGGCCGAGGAAGTACTCGAAAAGATCGGGGTCAACGACAAGCCCGATGAGGTCACCACCACGGTCGCAGAGGACTTCCCAACACATTCCCTGGTGCTTGCCGGGTTTGGAGGACAGGGAGTCCTGCTGCTGGGACAGTTGATTGCCAAGGCCGCCATGCGCGAAGGTAAGAACGTTTCATGGCTGCCGTCATACGGTCCGGAAATGCGCGGGGGTACGGCGAACTGTCACGTCACGGTGTCGAGAAAACGCATTGGTTCGCCCTTCGTAACCACGCCGACGCACGTGATTGCCATGAACCAGCCATCGATGGAGAAGTTTGCGCCGCTATTGGCTGATGGCGGGTATATGATCTATGACAGTTCGTTCGTGAAGAACGTGTCGCTGCCGTCGCATATCAAACCGATCGCGATTCCCTTCTCGGGGATTGCCAATGAGCTGGGGAATGCCAAAGTGGCCAATATGGTCGCAGCCGGAGCACTCCTGGCGTTGACCGGCATCACGGTCGACGAATCGATGCAGCAGTTGATTCACGAGTTGCCACGCCAGCAGTTGATCGACGTTAATATGAAGGCGTTGGCGGCCGGACGCGAGCGGATGGAGGCGTTGCAAGCCGAATCGGCCGGAACACCGGCGTAGACACAGCGATTATCTGACCATTGTGAACCGGCGCACCACACCGGTGCGCCGATAGAGAATACGGAGTGGGGGCAAAGCCCTTCGTGTGAGGATGCGATGAACGTCAGCATCGTCAAACAGATTCAACATCAGGAACGGCGTGTTCCATTGGTGCCGGCTGGGGTCAAGCGACTCGTCGAAATTGGCAACGTCGTCCACGTCGAACACGACGCCGGCCTGGCCGCCGGTTTTTCCGACGACGATTACCTGCAGGCCGGTGCGCACATCGTCTACGCGCGTGCCGAAGCGATTGGACGGGCCGAATTGGTGATGGGTGTCTCGCCGGTCCAACGGGAGGACACCGAGTTTCTGCTGCCCGGCCAGACGGTCATGTCATTCGGTCATCTCGTGACATTGCATCACGAGACAATCAGAGCGCTCTGCGACAAGGGCATCACCGCAGTGGCGTATGAGTGGATCGAGAACGAGCAACACCACCGTCCCGTCGTCGAAGTGATGGGCGAAATCGCCGGGCCGATCGCGGTGACAATGGCGGCACGTTTCCTCGAAAGCCACCATGGTGGACGTGGCGTGCTGCTCTCGGGGTCTCCCGGTATTCCACCGGCGCATACGGTGATCATCGGTGGTGGAACCGTGGGTGTCGCCGCCGCCCGGGCCGCTGTTGGCCTCGGCTCGCAGGTGATTGTGCTCGACAAGGATCCCGACCGCTTGCGCTTGATCAATGACATGTTTGATCGCCGCGTGATTACGTATCGCTCGTACGGGTACAATCTGGAAAAGGTGATTCAGTTCGCCGATGCGGTGATCGGCGCTGTCTGGGTCCGCGGTGGACGTCCGCCGCTGTTAATCACCCGGGAGATGATGCGCACGATGAAGCCGCGTTCGGTGATTGTCGATTGCTCGATCGATCAGGGCGGTATTACCGAAGTCTCTCGTCCCACGTCGCTGGCCGATCCGATCTTCGTGGACGAAGGTGTGATTCACTGCAACATTCCGAATTTGCCGGCCACCGTCGCACGCACGTCGTCGTTCGCACTCGCCAACGCCTTGTTCCCCTACACGCGCCACATCACCGAGGGCGGCATTGAAGCGGCCATCGATTTCCAGCCCGGTTTTCACGAGGGGATTTACATTCGACAGGGGGAGATTACTCACCCGGCCGTTGCCGGCCTGATGAATTCAGTGGCGACACATTCTATCGTCACGTAACAAGGTTGCCCTCAGGTTACTGTGACGTGTAGAGGAGTATATGGATACAGCGGATGCCATAACCCAACAGCTTGCCGACGTGCCCAACAAGCGCTCGTCGATGTGGCTTGATCAGTTTCAGCGCAAAGTCACCACGCCCGAGAACGCGTTGAAGGCGGTAAAGTCGGGTGATCGCGTCTATATCCATCCCGGTTGCGCTGAACCTGAAGCATTGGTGCAGGCGATGGTGGCGCGCAAAGACGAGCTGACCGACGTCGAGGTGGTGCACATCCTGACTTTGGGCACGGCCGATTACGTCGGCCCCGACATGGAAGGCCATTTCCGGCACCGGTGCCTGTTTACCGGTCCGAACGTGCGCAAAGCGGTCAACGAAGGACGCGCCGACTACGTGCCGATTTTCCTGGGTGAAATTCACCGGTTGTTCAAAGACGGTACGCTGCCGATCGACGTTTCTCTCATTCAGGTGTCTCCGCCCGACGAGCACGGGTTCTGTTCGTACGGCGTGGGCATCGATATCACCAAGCCGGCGGCGGAGAATTCCAAGATTGTCATCGCCGAAGTGAACCGTCAAACCCCGCGCACATTAGGCGACAGCTTTATTCACCTCAGCAAGATCGATCACATCGTGATGGTGGACCGTCCGATGCTCGAACTGCCGCCGGTGAAGATGACTGACGTACACTCACAGATTGGACAGTATGTCGCCGATTTGATTGACAACGGGTCCACGCTGCAAATGGGCATCGGCGGCATTCCCGACGCGGTACTGCATCATCTGGAGAATAAGCAGGATCTCGGCATCCACACCGAGATGTTCGCAGACGGCGTCATTGATCTGGTGCGCAAGGGCGTAATCAATAATGAGAAGAAAACGTTACATCCGGGCAAGATCATCGCGGCATTTGTGCTGGGTACACGTGATCTCTACGATTTCATCGATAATAACCCGATCTGCGAGTTTCATCCCGACAGCTACTGCAATGATCCGTACATCGTTGCGCAGAATGACAACATGGTCGCGATCAACTCGGCGCTGCAAGTCGATCTGACCGGCCAAGTCTGTTCGGATTCGATCGGGTATTCGATCTATTCCGGTTTCGGCGGACAGGTCGACTTCATTCGCGGCGCCGCGCGATCTCGCGGCGGCAAGCCGATTATCGCGCTACCGTCGACGGCGAAAGGCGACACGCTCAGCCGCATCGCCGTCCATTTGGATGAGGGCGCCGGTGTGGTGACCAGTCGCGCGGATGTCCACTATATCGCCACCGAGTATGGTGTGGCGTATCTGTTCGGCCGTTCGATTCGTGAACGCGCCAAAGCCCTGATCGATATCGCCCATCCCAAGTTCCGTGACGAACTCACGGAGCAGGCGAAGAAGTTGAAATATCTGTAGCCCAGTTTCATCCGCGACGTATTGATCTACTGTTCAACTGTTGGGGTGGAGTCCGATTTGTTGGGACCTCATCTCACCGTTCCCGTATTACGCCAACAGGTCGGGATAGTGGGACACCACTCCGGGGTATGACGTGATCCATTTCAATCTGGACCCCAGTGGAGTGGCAAATCTCCCCCATCAATTGTCAGAAGAACTGTCCGATTCCAGCGTGCCGTCATGCGCCCTCGCGTGAC
>CAYTTY010000037.1:0-41756 GCA_964440935.1 uncultured Ignavibacteria bacterium
AAAGGCCCGTGGCACCCTGATCCAAACGGAAAGGATTTATGACAATTGCTATAGAGGACTTCTGGAATAGAGCCCCATAGGGGCGACACGATTCGCGGCCGGGATCATTCCTTGTGCCACGCTTACGGTGTTGTCGTCACCGACTCCGCCGTCTTCGACGGTGCAATCTTCTCTTTCAGATCATCGAGCAGTGAATACACCACCGGCACGACTACCAGTGTCAGCAGTGTCGATGAGATCATCCCGCCGATCACCGCACGGGCCATCGGCGCGCGCAGTTCAGCACCGGGACCGATACCCAGAGCCAACGGCAGCAAACCGAAGATCGTCGCGAGGGTGGTCATTAGGATCGGCCGCAGTCGGATCGGCCCAGATTCGAGAATGGCATCAAAACGGCTCATCCCCCGCGCACGGGCCTGCTTGACGAAGTCGACCAGCAAAATAGCGTTCTTCGTCACCAACCCCATCAACAGCACAATGCCGACAAATGAAATAATCGACAACGCACTGCCAAAAAGAAAGAGTGCGGCAAATGCGCCCACCAACGCCATCGGCAGCGACAGCATGATTGCGAGTGGATCGTTGAAGCTCTCGTATTGCGACGCCAGGATGAAGTAGATGAACAGCACGGCCAGCGCCAACGCGATCATGATGTTCTTAAACGACTCTTCCTGAATCTCCGCTTCACCGGTCGCCTTGACCACGTATCCCGGCGGCGTTTCCACCGTCTGCGCCTTCTCCAGTGCCGCTCCGCGCACGTCACCGGCGAAGTACCCTTCCGCAATGTTAGATGAAATCAGAATTTCCCGTCGACGATCATATCGACGGATTTCCGTCGGACCGCCGCGTTGTTCGATCCGCGCGATCTGTTTGAGTGGGACAAAGAAGTCATCCAGTCCCGGGATCTCTTTGGTGCTGCGAATCTTCAGATTCTCGATCGCCCACAGGTTCGAACGGTCTTGCGGCTCCAGCCGCAGACGGACGTCGTACTCTTCATCCTCTTCCTTATACGTCGTCACTTCATCACCGTCGACCAGCAGCCTCAGGGTTGATGCAATCGAACCCATCGATAGTCCCAAATCGCTGGCCTTCTTCCGGTCGACCACGATCTGCGCCTCGGGGCGCGCCCCGACCATCGAGTTATCGAGATCGCGTACACCGGGCACGCTGCGGACCGAATCCTCCACTTCCGCCGCCACGCGCTCAAGCAATGTCAGGTTTTCCCCCTGAACGGAGATATTGAGCGGACGCGACTGCCCGCCTTCGGCACGTTCGATCATCAAACTTGTGTACAACCCGGGAATCTCCTCGATTCGGTCGCGCAGCAGGGAGATCAAATCGGCCGCGTGACGGTCGCGCTCATCCAGCGGTACCAGTTTCGCCGTGATGATTCCCTCATTGACGCCGCGCTGTCCGCCACCGATGGTGGTGAACACATTCGTCACCTCCGGTAGTTCATTAACGCGATCTTCAATCTGCCCGGCAAGCCGTGCGGTCTCCGTCAGTGATGTGCCGGGGGCAGCTTCGAACTCGACAAAGAACTGCGCCTGGTCGGTCTGTGGGATGAACTCGGTACCAACCAGCGGGATCAACATCAATGATCCAAAGAACGCTACGGTTGCGATCAGCATGGTGGTGAATCTGTACCGCAACGCCCCGGCCAGCAATTTGCGATAGGCTTCCTTCAAACGCTCGAACGAGCTGTTGAAGCGCTTCTCAAATCGGTTGAGCCAACGCGCACCGAACCACCGCCCTCGGTTGTTCTGCCCTTCCGGTTCCTTCACTAGTTGGGAGAACATCATGGGCGTGAGTGTAAACGCGATGAACAATGACACCAGGATAGCGAACGCAACGGTCAGTCCGAATTGCTTAAAGAACCGTCCGACAATCCCCCCCATCAACCCCACCGGCACAAACACCGCGACAATCGTCATGGTGGTCGCAAATACCGCCATGCCGATTTCGGCGGTACCGATCGAGGCGGCAGCACCAGGCGTACGATCCCCCTTGAAATTGCGATAGATATTCTCCATCACCACAATCGCATCATCAATCAACAATCCAACGGCAATCGACAGCCCCAGCAGACTCATGAAATTGATGGAGAATCCCATGATGTACATGAACGCGAATGTCCCAATCACCGACGTGGGGATTGCCAGCGCTGAAATCAGCGTTGTCCGCCAGTTGTAGAGAAACAGGAAGATCACGATGACGGCAAGCGTGCCACCATACAGCATGTTCATGATCACTTCGTGTACTGCTTCCCGAATGAACGTCGAGTTGTCGTAGGCGACTTCAATGCTGATATCGTCGGGCAATTCCCGTTCGAGCTGTTCCACTGCGGCCAACACATCATCGGCCACCTGCACCGTGTTGGCGCCGGTCTGTCGCACGACATCGAGTGTGACCGCTTCGCTCCCATCAAAGCGCGAAAAGCTTCGTTGCTCTATCGTCCCGTCGTAAACATCGGCAACATTGGACAAATGCACCGGCCGCCCGTTGCGATGGGCCACAACCAAGTCGCGGAAATCGCGCCAGTCGGCATACTTACCGAGCGTGCGCAACGTCAATTCCGACCGGCCGCGATCGATCCGACCAGCGGGAATCTCCACATTCGATGCTTGCACCGCGGTCTGAACGTCGTGCGGTGACAGACTGAATGCATCCAAGCGTGCGGCATCGAGCGCAATTTGAATTTCCCGTTCCGTGCCGCCCACCAGTTGTACGGCGCCGACCCCCTCGAGCGATTCCAGTCGCCGTTTAATCGTTTCCTTGGCCAGCGTGGTGAGCTCTTTGATGCCCCGTTGGTCGGAGACGACGAGCAAAGAAATAATCGGTTCCGATTCCGGATCGAACCGTTGAATGATCGGGTCTTCCACATCGTCGGGCAGCTCGCCCAGAATCGTCGAGATCTTCTCGCGCACTTCGAGCGCTTTGTCGGCGGGATCGGCGTCGATCACAAACTGGGCAACAACCTGCGACAATCCCTCATACGATGTCGATGTCAGGTGATCCAGGCCGGATACCGTGTTGACCTGTTCTTCGATCCGGTCGGTCACTTCCGATTCGACCGCCTCCGGACCGGCGCCCGGATACGCTGTCGTTACGACCACAAACGGAAACTCGACGTCGGGAAACAGGTCGACGGCCATTTGGTTGTAGGCAAAACTGCCCAGCACCAGCATGGCCACCACGACCATGATGGTGAACACCGGACGCTTAATCGAAGTATCAGCAAGAATCATGGGATGTCCGACCCGGCCGTTTCAGACTCGGTGTCACGTATCGGGTTGACGCGCGTGCCGTCCTGCAAATTGCTCTGCCCCAGCGTCACCACTTCGGTATTGATGTCGGGTCCTTCGACCAACTCCACCTGGCCATCCGATTCAATTCCGATTGACACGTTGGTGTAATGCGCAGTGGAATCGCGGACGACGAAAAGTCCCAATCCGGTTTGGCGATACACGAGCGCATCACGCGGAATGCTGCGCACATTCTCGCGCCGCTGCAATTCGACATCGGCCCGTACGAACATACCGGGGAGCAGCCGATGCGACCGGTTTGTCGCCAGAATGTCAACCGGGACATTGCGGCTTTCCGCATTGGCCGAAACCGAGACCCTATCGATCCACCCATGTGCCACTAACGTCGTATCCAGTTCGGAACGAATCGTGACTGGCTGCCCTTCTTTAATGTCGCCGGATTCGAAAATCGACACGTCGATCAACACGCGCACCGTGTCGATCGAGGCAATCAAGGCTATCGGCTGCCCAACGGTGAGTTGGCGGCCCTCGCGCACGTACACGTCGGTGACAATGCCCATAATCGGCGAGGACACTTCGACCTGGTCGTGCGCGGCGTCGAAATCGGCCTTGGCCACTTCGTACTTCGTTTGCATGGCATCCCGTTCGAGTTCACTAACGGCACCCTGCTCATACAGCCGGTCATATTTCTCCGCTGTCTTGCGCGCGTCTTCGGTGACCGCACGCGCCTGTCGCACGGCCGAATTCGGACCCGACTCATTAAAGGCAAGCACTTTGTCACCGCGAGACACCAACTGTCCTTCGGAGACGAATATGTGCTCCACTGTCTCGGGAATCCGCGCATAAACGGTCGCCTGCCTCTTCCCTTCAACCGTTCCCGAGTACGGGCGCGTTTGCGCCAAATCCGTACGCTCCACCATCGCGGTGAATACCGGGATGCGTTCTTCGACAACTGTCTCCGCACCGCCATTTCCCCCGCAGCCGGCGGTGAGCAGACTGACCAGGGCCAGCAGTGCACTCGTGGCCAGTATCGTAGTCATGCGTTTCATTCACGTTCCTCCGGAACCAGGGGAATATCATTGAGGACAGGTTCGCCCATCGCACGCCGCCAGGCAACCCGTGCGACATCACGATCATGATGCGCCGATTCGGCGTTGATTTGCGCGGTCGTCAATTCGAGCTGTGCCGTACGCACTTCGAGTTGTGTGCCAACCCCTGATTCATACCGCACGTTGGCAATGTCCAGTCCACGCTGGGCCTCCGCGACCGTTTCTTCCTGAGCAATAAGTCGTTCGGTCGCTTCGATGAAATCATCGCGTGCCGACTCCACTTCGAGTGATGTTTGCTTGACCAGTTCCTGACGTGAATACCGCGCCTGCGCCAGATCGACTTTGGCCACCCCGACATTCCCCGCTCGACGAAACCCGTCGAAGATCGGAAACGACAGCGTTACCCGTCCCACCCAGTCGCGTGTGATCTCGTCGCTGCGATAACCGAAGTCATCGGTCACCGCCTGCCAGTTGAACGATCCCGACAACCGCAGTGACGGAAAGTAGTCGGCGCGCGCCACGGAGACTACGTTCTTGCGCGCTTCGATTTCGTATTTTGCCGCCTCGAGATCAGGACGTTGGTCGATGGCCATATCGACCAAATCATCGAGCGGCAGATGTTCCCAGGCCGATGAATCGGGCTGTGATTCGATCAGATCCAGTTCGGTGCTGGAGTCGAGTCCAATGATTGTCCGCAGACGTGATTGTGTGATGTCGCGCTGATTCTCGGCGGAAATCAACGACGGCCGCAGGTTTGCAACCCGGACCTTCGCCTGCAATTGATCGTATTCGGAGACCAACCCCTCGTTGTACTTCTTGGCGACAACATCGTAATTAGCTTCGGCGACTTCAAGGCTTTGCGCGGCCACGGTCACCAATCGTTCGGCCAGCAGTGCATCAAAGAACGCGGTGGCCACCAGCGCCTGAATCTCGATTCCGGCCTGGCGACTGGCGGCGTCGGCCAGCTTGCCCACATCGCGCGCTGCGGCCCAGGCCGCAAACACACGTCCCCCCTGCCAAATCGACTGCTCCCAGTTTACCCCCCAAATCGTTGAATGACGCGTGCCGAGCTTGATCCGCTGCGGCCCTCCCAATGCCGGGCCGGCATCGATGACCGCCTCGGGGATCTCAAACGCCCGCGAATACGTCGCATCAAAACTGAGTTCGGGGAACACACCAGCCCGGGCCTTCTTGATCTCCTGATGCGCACGTGTTTCTTCCTCCAACGCCGACCGGTAGCTTTCGTTCGATTGCATGGCGCGCTGGACGGCCGCTTTCAGATCCAATGTCACCGTCTCCGCCTGAACGGTCGGCGTCCACGCCATCAGCAGCAACACGATCACCCCGAAAATGGCTTTTCGACTTGTCCGTATGGTCTCGTACGTTGCCGTCATAACAGTATCAACCATTCGTCTCTCCAACGGCGATTCCGTCGCAGAAGACCGTAATCAGTGTATCCACCTGCTGTCGCATTTCGTCTTCGGAATCGGGGAGTTGCTCGCGCGTCAATTGCAGGTAGAAGTGATCAATCAGACCAACGAATATGTGCGCGTATGTCCAAGGATCGGCCTCACGAACCTCTCCCGATTTCATTCCTAAGTCGAGGCAACGGGCCAATGGTTCGATCGTGTAGTCAACATTCTCCTGATGGGCTTTTCGCGTATCGGTACCGCCCTCCACGCTGCGACGGTAATGTTCCTGCATGGCGGTATGGCAGAACGCGTAGTGCTCCCGGTAGTATGCGACCGAGCGCATAGTGTACTCGGTCAGGCACGCACGGACTGTCAAATCCTGGCCACAGACCCCCTCCGCGATGGCACGAAAATCGTCGAGCAGACGCTGAAACGCTGCCGCGAAGAGGTCTTCTTTACTGGAGAAATAGTTGTAGAGCGTGCCCTTCCCAAACTCGGCGCGCTCGGCAATCTCATCCAGCGTAGCACGATCGAAACCCTTCTCTCCAAATACGTTAAATGCCGCCGCCAAAATCTCTGAACGGCGCATAAGACGCTCCCGCTCCTTGCGGGGCAGGCTCTCGTCGCGGTTGCTGTTGGACTCATTAGTCATAACAAGACTCACTGGTCGCAAAGTGACCATTGCGTCAGGATACGACTGGGAGTTCGGATTGTTGTGTTAAATTGAGAGGGTGTTGTCAAAAATGACAGCAGGCCCGTCAGGACCCCGGCGCGCAACTGCGCCAGCAAACACATACGATTGTAGACGCGCCGGGGTCCTGACGGGCTACAACTACAACTCGGCGCTCCCTCCACTACTTACATGGATTGCAGAACACCTTATCCGGCAAAACACCACCCACCACCACGTCGACCAATCGCACGAGGTCGGTAATCGTCGTCACGCTATCGCAATCGACATCGGAGCGATCGTATCGTGTCCCGAGATCGTGATGAGATGGCTTACCATGGAAGGCAATATCAATGGCCCAAGTGACATCACGCTGATCAACCACGCCATTGCAATGCGGATCGCCATGGCACGAACAGTCACAACAATCGAAGACGCGTACTTCAGAGGGATAACCGATAACCACGTCGGCAAACTCATCGTCACTGGCAATCCCCGGACTTGCTTCTAAGGTCGCTCCACTGATCGAGAGTGCACCCATCGGATAGCGATGGAGCTCCGTACCGTCGTGACCGGAATACACGTACACCCCGCCATCCTGTGCGAGCACCAGCAAATCGGTGAGTGCATCCCCCCTCATGTCGCCGGCAGCGGCTACGGCGATGCCAAACTGCTCATTTGGTCGACCGGTGAGCCGGTGAACAGTTTCATTGGTAGTGAGATCGTACACAACGACACGTCCCAGACGACCGTCCGATCCACGGAACCCCGGTGAGGCAATGGCAAGATCGACCGAGGAGTTGGTGTTCATGTATCCCGCACGCGCCACGATTGCACCGAACTGTTCGCCGCCCTGCTCACCTCGAAAGACGTGTTGCTGCTCCCAGGTTTGGTAATCATACACCGACACCGATCCGGAACCGTCACCGGGTGCACCAATCGCCAGATGGACATCGGCCGGGGTGTGAAGCGCATCGATCAGCGCGACCGATTCTCCAAACCGGTCGCCTTGTGCATCACCTTTGAACTCGGCGATGGTTTGCCAATTCGATCCGGAAAAGACAATCACGCGCCCCCGGTGCAGATCCCACGCCGGCGCTCCCGCGACAATATCGGGGACGTCATCATTGTTGAGGTAGTGCCCGGCGGCCAGGGCATAGCCAAGCTGTTCGCCTTCAAAATCGCCGGGAAAGAACGCAATCAGTGACCCGTCGCGTCCCGAATGCACCGACACGGCACCAGCCATCTCGCGCAACGTCGACGCACTCGGCGCGCCGACAACAAAATCCCGTGTTCCATCACGATTAAAGTCGCTGGCCAGCGCAATTGTCTGCCCAAACCGGTCACCCTTCTCACGTCCCTCCACCGTGAGCAAAATCGACCCATCGATACCGGAAAATGCGTAGACCTTTCCCGGCGTGCTCTCATCCATCCCAGGTGCACCAACTAAGACATCAGCGAACCCATCGCCATTGAAATCGTCGCCGGAGATGACCGTATGTCCGAAGCTCTTATCCGGCTGTGACGGAGTAAACGTGATGAGCGGATCACAGTCTCGGGAACATGGCGCCGAATGAGCGAATGCCGAATGGACCATTAGCAGAGCGGTAAGCAGCGACAGCCGGTGCAACATACCGTTAAGACACTGAATTCAGTCGTATCGCGCCAGATAAGAATTGTCAGAATCTAGCAGGGTGCGGAAAAACCCACGATTCGGCGCAATCTCCTCGATGTCATCCCGAGTCCGCCTGAGGCGGAAGGGATCTGCTCTTGTGTCATAGGGGAAAACAGCAGGTGCTTTCCGCCTTAGGCGGACTCAGCATGACACGGTTGGGGTTCCGGGGCCACAGTCCGTTTTTCAGCACCCTGATAGACCGTTTGGGATGTTATCCGTGTGGGATGCCCCACCCGAATGGTCTATCGACAAAAGAGATGGACCATTAGGGTGGGTTTAGATTCGTCAGTACGATATCTCCGAACCCAGCGTCACCGCCAGCCCCACCATCGCCTCAACATCGGCCAGCGATGTCCGGAAATTGCAGACACACATACGCAGATAGAACCGGCCATCGACAACCGCATTGGAGATGTACGACTGCCCCGATTTGTTGATCCGATCGACCAACTCCTCGTTGAGCGCATACAGCCTGTCCTCTGTCCTCGGATCGCCGACTGAGTCTTTCAAATCGGATGGTACATAACGGAAGGTCGTGATACTCAAACTGTGTGACAACGCTTCGAGGTTGGGGTGCGCATCAACCATCGTGTAGCACTCCGCGGCGAGCTGGATGTCATCGGCGATCATCTGTTCGTAACCACTCCGCCCGACCTGCTGCAACATCAACCAGACCTTGAGCGCACGAAAGCCGCGTGAATTCTGCAAACCGTAGTCGACCAGGCTGAGTGTTTCATCTTCAAAGATGTAGTAGGGCGGATGGTACGAAAACGTATCGATCAAATGTTTCGGCTCGCGCACCAGCGCACACCCCGCCTCGAGCGGACTATACAGCCACTTGTGCGGGTCGACCGCCACCGAATCGGCCAGCGACAATCCGCGAATATCATCATCGACACTCGGTACCGCCGCGGCAAAACCACCATACGCCCCGTCGACATGAAACCACAGATCATACTCTTTGCACACCGCCGCGATTTCGGGCAACGGATCAATCGCGCCGGTGCTGACTGACCCCGCGGTGCCGATGACACAAAACGGCTTGAGTCCGTTCTTCACGTCTGCATCGATCGCCGCACGGAGTGCATCGGCGCGCATTCGCAGTTGCTTGTCGGTATCAATCTTGCGAATGGCATCCGTTCCCAGACCAAACAAATCGCCCGCTTTCTCGACCCACGTGTGCGTTTCGCGCGAGCAGTACGCCCGCAAACGGCTGGCGTCGCCTGCCCCCATGCCCACAGATCGCAGCTCCTCCCCGCCTTTCACGCGTCGCGCCGCGAGGAAACCGACAAAATTGGCCATGTTACCGCCCGATACCAGCAGACCACCACACTCAATCGGATATCCGATCAACTCGGCAATCCAGCGTACGGTTTGCAATTCGATCTCGGTCGCCATCGGCGAGAGCATCCACCCGCCGACATTCGGATTCACCGCCGCCGCCAGCATCTCAGCCAACACGCCAATCGGCGCGGCCGGTGCGGTGATGTACGCCATGAAGCCGGGATGCCCGTTGTACACCGAATGATCGAACAACAACTCCGTCGCCCGTTTCACGATCTTATTCGGATCCGTGCCATCGGCCGGCAGGGTTCGTTTGCTGTCGAGCAGCGACCGAACGGTCTCGGGGCCTTCCGCCGGATTGACAGGACGATCCCGCAGGTTTTGACTATACAATTCGGCGATCTGATCAACCAGACGGTGCCCCAGTTCACGAAACTGCTCGGCCGTCAGGTTGATCGACGCGTTGCGATCCTTCTGTGTTGTTGCAGTCTTCGTTGTCACGTCTTTGCCTTTCTTAAAACGGCCGAGGCGGCCGTGCTACAGTGTTACACTCAGTCTGATGGCCGCAGCCCCTCAAACAAATCGGTCTCCCGCCCGCGCCCGCCATTGACCGTACTGAACGCGCGGTAGTATTCAGCAGTCCCCCAGAGCTTGGCATGTTCATTCTCCGGTAGCCGCTGCAATCGCTCGAAGATTTTGATCTGTGTCTGATGGCATTGCACCGCTTTCCAGACCGTTTCCCAGTACTCCGACGTATCGATCACCGTCGTGATCGACCAATCCGGCCATGGCGTCACCCGCCGCTCGACACCGTCCACCTTCGATACGAGATCCTTGAACGCCGTTTGGTAGGCATCCCATTTGTTCTGCGGCCATGCCATGAAATACAATTTCGAAACGCGATGCACCGGCACGGCCGCTTCATCGAACTCCGGATCGGCCGCACAGACACAAGCCGCCGTAGCGAACTGCGAAATCGCGATGTGATCGGGATGACCGTACGCTCCATCGTGAGCAAACGTGATCACCACATGCGGACGGATCCGCCTCAGGTGACGCGAAATCTTCGTGATCGCTTCCTCCGGATCGGCCTGATCGAGGTCCTTGTCGATATAATCGAGGAAATGCAGTTCCTTGACACCCAACTCCTGTGCCGCCGCCCGCAGTTCCAACTCCCGCGCCGGGCCGACAATTTCGATCCCGGGACGCGGGTCCGCGTCGCCAAATCGTCCCCGTTCCCCGCGTGTTGCCGTGACCAAATATGTCTCCACGCCCTCGGCGGCGTATTTGGCCAGGGTTCCGCCGGTCCCCAGCGATTCATCGTCGGGATGCGCCAACACACACATCAATCGTAAATTGTCGTTCATCGGAATCACTCCAATTGTACTGCTTCAAGCTACCACGTTAACCGATACGGCTCTACCGGGATTCGAGCGCGGAATTGGAATCACCGCTCCGGCGACCGGCATAAAAGAAGATGATTTGAATCGCGATAACAAGGCCGGTGGTACTCAAGAAGGAACCGTCGCGCGAGGGCGCGCGACAGCACCTTGTATCATCGCGTCACAACATCTTCTTCCACTTGAAAAACACGATCAGACCCACTGTGATAACAACAGTCAACGCCCAGAAAAACGTCAGGCCGTGCTCCCACTCAAGCATCGGGAAATACTCGAAGTTCATCCCGTAGACACCGGTGATGAAGGTCAGTGGCAGCAGGATGGTGGCGATAATCGTGAGGACCTTGATCGTATCATTGGCTTTGGTTTGCATTGTCGAAAAGTACACTTCCAGAACCGAGTTGAGCGTATCGCGGAACGAATCGGCCAACTCGTTAATCCGTTGCATGTGGTCGAACACGTCGCGGAAATACACCTGCGCCTGCGGCCCGATCTGGGGAAAAACATCGCGCGAAAACCGATTCAGTATTTCGCGTAACGGTGTCACAATACGCTTCAGGTGCGACAAATCCCGCTTGAGGTTGAAGACCCGTTTCACAATATCTTCATTGGGATCTTCGAACACTTCGTCTTCGACCGCATCGACATCGTCTTCCATGCGTTCCAGCGTGACATTGTAGTAGTCGACCATGTAGTCGAGCACCGCGTGGAAGAAGAAATCGGCGCCCCGCGAGATGATGCGCTCCTCGGTCATGCAACGGCGCGCGACGGCTTCGAGCGGCGGCACCGCATCGTAATGCACCGTCACAACCCCATTGCGCATGAGAAACAGATCGACCTCACGCGTCACCAATCCCTCTTCGCTGTCGGGGATGTAGTCGGCAATCTTGAAAACCACGAACAGGTAGTTCTTGTAGTCGTCGACTTTCGGCCCGGGATTTTCCGAAATGACGTCCTCGATCGCCAGCGGATGAAACCCGAAGTCGGCCGTGAGCACGTATGACTCTTCGTTGGTGGGATTGTTGAAATCGACCCAGAAGACCTGGTCGGTGGCTTTCAACAACTCGTCAAACGCTTCCAGTCCCTCGCGTCGCTCGACTCCACGATCCGGCTGGTAAACGTGAGTGACGATCATCGAACAGTCTCCCGGGACATTGCCGATCGATCAAACCGGCGGTGGCGGTGGCCTCCAAAACGCTGCAATAAACCGTCCCGGCCTGCCCTCATCAACACAGATTTCCCGCCTGAAAGCCGCCATCAACTTGACATACAGTCATTTGCCTTGATATTAAGCATGGGGGCAAGAGGAGTGAGAATGGACTCACGCAGGGATGCGATGAGGACATTGGGGCTGGTTGCCGCGTTTTTGCTAACTGCAGCCGTCCCGGCCTGCGCCGTCGATCCGCCCAGCGACCTCTCTGCGACCGGCCACAATCTGGCGCTTCGGATCGATACGTCTGCCGATCAACAGCTTCAGTTCGATCAGATGCTGGCTATGCGGTATAAGCCCGCACCGGTCATTGGCGCTGGCGGACACTCCACACACAATCCCATTCAACTCGACCGAGCTCTCCTTTGGGGAACCACCAACATCGCCGCGATGGTCGCCGCCTACAAGCAATCGCAAAGTTCCTGGGGTGAATCGACCGGGAAGTTCCACTTCAAAAGCGATTGGAAAGGCGACGGCATGGCGATGAGCGACGAGGTGTCGCATCTGTTTGCCGCCTACCGTCTCCATCAGGTTTTGAACGCCGGACATCGCTGGACGGGTATGAGCCCAAACACCGCACGACGTCTGGCCACGCTCGAATCGTGGTTCTGGACCTTCGCCGTCGAATATCCCATCGACGCGTACAATCCCGGCCAGGGGTTCGGCGTCTCCGATCTGTTGTTTAACACCGCCGGTGTCATAGCGGCACATGTGCGGTCAGCTCAGGAGGCTCCGCGGTGGGACGTCAAGATTTCAGTAAAGCAGAGTTTCTTCAATGGCCAGTCGCGCATCATCGCCCACAGTAACAAACAGTACGACGATTACATCTATTGGGCCACCTACCGTCCCATCGATCACCGCTACTTCCCCCTCCATTTGGGAATCGGTTACTCGACCCATCACGAGCCCAACAACCGCATCGCCAAACAGATACATCTCGGAATAGGCACAACCTTCGATGATCTCGGTGGCATGATCCACGAATCCATCGGCCACACCCTGCGGCCGCTGAATTTCCTCTACTTCAATATCAGTGGGAAAGTTGTTTGGCGGTAGGGGTGGCGCAACACTGACATGGAGTCAGCGTGTGCAGAAAAACCGTCAAAACGGTTTTGTAGGTGAGATTGTGCGTTCCGGATCACCTGGGTGAATCCAGGTGTCAGAGAGCGTGAAGCCCGCTTCAAGCAGGCGTGTTGTATTCTAGTGTTGCGTCACGCGTGATATGTCGTAGGGCAGGAGCACTGCGCGTCCGTGACTTCGGAGACGGCGGGGGCGCTGGCAGCGCAGGGCTCCTGCCGATGGCGTTGTCGCGTGTCCGGCAGGAGCCCCGGGCGGGCAGCCGAATTGACCATGCCGAGCACGCATGGCGCCCGGTGCTCCTGCCCGACGGAATTCTGTCCGGCTCTTGGGGCATGACATGACACTAGGGTTGTGTCCCAGAAATACGCTTCATCAGTTTCTGTACGAAATCGTACCCTGTGGCGTCACCCGGCTGTAACCGGAACCACACAATTCTTGCACAATCGTTTTAACGGTTTTGCGACCTCCGGTGATGAACTCGGTTTCGCCCCTGCCCACCTTCTGTGCAACCCCATGCAGAGAACAATGCATGACAGCGACGAAGTAGCGGCAACAATGACTTAAACCACAACTTTAACTAAAGACCGCTTCGTACAGACTGGCCATCGTGTTGATTATATCGGTACCCGGTTCGCCGGGGGCCCGGCACCGCTTGGCACGGTTGTCGCTATCATAGAGAGGCAGACGAGTGAATGTCGGGGAGGATGCACGATGAAGACACTACTGCTAATCATGATTGTCGCGGCGGTCGTCGGTGCGGTGTTGATCGGCGACATGCCCGCGCTGGCCGATGTCCCGGTGGTCGGGTCGGTTGCTGTGTGGCTTGCCGATGCTGGTGTCGGCACGCTGCCGGGGCACGTGTCCACCTTGGCCAACGACCTCTGGCTGGCCGCGGTCGACCATCACCTCGGACCCTTACACCTCGCCGTGTTGATCGTCGCCGTGCTGCTGGCACGCAAGGTACTGGTCTGGATTCTGCAGTAGACCGACACCGATCCGGTGCTACTCACACCCCATCACCGGCGCCGGACCGCCACGGAAAACGTAGTCAATCAGATACACGACGTCTAATACATTGACCGTGCAGGTCGCATTGACATCCGCATGGGCATATCCGGCGGGTGGTGAGTCACCAACAAAGACAACGTCGATCAATGTCAACACATCGACAATGTCGACGACCCCATCCACGTAGATGTCACCCGGATCGGGCGGCTCGGCGCCGAACCAGTTGGCAAACGAGGCAATCAATGCCTTGGCATCGGCTTCGCGCAGATAATACAAGGGCAGTGACATTAACGCCACTTTGCCGATCCCAGTATTGCGACGGACGCAGACGATCTCTTGCTCAATATCGGGATCGTCGATACCGGAATCGTAAGTCAGGACCGGTTCGCACGTGGGATCGGCGGGGACCAAACCGAACATGTACCCCAATGCTCCGTCCCAGAAGGGATAGATTTCCATCACTTTGGCCGTGTCAAAAATGACACTGGGGAAGCTGCCGACACCGACACCACCGACACAATCCGTATTGCTATTGGCCGTCACCGTGGAGACACGCAGATCCTCGTTCAGCAATTCGGTATTGATCAACTCCTGTGTGGTCTTCCACCCGATAATCACCACCGTGTTGCCGTAACTCAGGAACCAATCAAGCTGGGCAAAATGATCGGCCGGCCAGCGTTCCCGGCTGAAGTCATCATCGATCCAGAACACCGCTTCGTACTGCCCGATGATCGACCGGTCCACCGGATCCAGATAGTAGTCGTCGAATTCGTGGTACCCATGCTGATAGGCCGAGAACATCCCGTTGTACACATCTTCTTGTTGTTGCTGTGTGGGATTGCCGGTACCGACACGAGTCAGATCGAAAATGAGGATCCCCTGATCGAACGTCGCGGGAACTCCCGACTCAATATCAGAGAGCGCACTGAGAATCTGGTCGCTGTCCACTGCACCGACCTGGTAATAGTACCGCTGCCCCGGCAACACGTCGTAGTCGGCGTACGACGTCGTTGTCAGATTGTCCTGGTACAGACCGATTATCGACGAATCGGTCCCGCGCATCAGCACATAGTGATCGAAATCCAGTTCAATCGACGGATCCCAGGACACTTCAATGTGTTGATATTCGACGCCGGCAACGAACGTCGAGGGCGTCCGCGGCGCCACCAGCGGCTGCAAACTGTCCTCGGGTGCCGCAATCGACGACCACCCATTGCTGCCGATGGCCGAGACCGCCACGTAATACATGGTCCCGTGAGTGAGTCCACTTAACTCATACGACGAGGTCGAACCGCCGGAAACGATATACTCCTGCGTGTACTGGCCGGACGACGTTCCCACATGCACAGTATAGCTGGTGACATCTCCGACCGGAGCCGGACTCCATTCAACCAACAGCCGATCACCGTCGCCGAAATCCTTCAACCGCAGGCTGTCAACCGGCGCCGGCGAGACCGCTACCGCATACGCCGTCGTCCCCGTGACGCGCGCCACGTCGGTCAGATAGCTCATGTCCATCCGGGCGATGATGTCATCGTCGGTATGCCAGCCGCCATAATTAAACTCGTACTCCTGCGCATAGAGTGTGCGATAACCCAGATTCCGGAACGGTACATGGTCGGAGCTGCCGCTCGGTGAGGTGTCGATCACGCCGTCATTTCCGGAGTAGTTCGTCGCCAATTCGTCGGCGACAGCCCCATACGCCTCGTTCTCGGGTTCGACCATCAACCACACCAGGTCGGTATTATTCGGATCGTAGCCGACCATGTCCATGTTGATCATCAACTCGATGTCCATACCATTGTTGAACGCCCGCTGGGCGTAATACTCGCTGCCATACAGTCCGTACTCCTCACCATCGAAGGCCACGAAGATGATTGTCTTCTTGGTGGGAATGTCCGCCAGCGCGCGGGCAATCTCAAGCACGCACACGGTGCCGGACCCGTTGTCATCGGCCCCCGGGGCATACACCAGCGGGTCGCTGTCAGTATTGTAGGAATCGTAATGAGCGCCAATGAGCACAATCTTGTCGGGCTCGGTAGTCCCAGGCTTGGTGCAAATCACATTGTGCGCTGTCCAACCAGAAACATCGAACGAATCGATCTTTACATCAGTGTAGCCAAATGACGCAAACTTTGCTTCGATGTACGCCTGGGCCTGGTCGTTTTCGGCCGTGAACACGTTCCGCGTTTGAAGGTCCTGCAAATACGTATCGTAGGCGAGTATCGAATCCTGCAAGATGCGCACCGTGATGCTGTCAAGATAGGGATCGCTGGGTATCGACGCCGTCATCCCGCGTAATGGGGCCAGATAACTCAGTGGGATGGTCGCTTCAGTCACCACTTGCGGCCCATCGCCCGGTGCCGGCAATGCCCCGGCAACGGCCGTCTCATCTTTAATAAGCATCGCCTCGCCGATGACATCGAGTTGGCGACCGGCCAATTGGACATCCGCGGCCATCCGCCGGGCTGCTTGGGCGGCAACGAGATAGTACACACCTTCGGTAAAGGGATTCTCTTCCACCACCGCATGTGGTATCTGCCCAACGGTCAATTGGGAGATTTGGGAAGCATTCAGGACAAAATAGAAGACATTGCCCCACCGATGGACGGGCTGCCAATCCATCGCCGCGACGGTATTGAAGTTTGCCCGATCATTCAGTTCAACGCGGACCAAATAATCCGGTCCGAAGTCACCGGCATGTACGATTGGTGCGAACAGCAGCACCGTCAGCGCCACCAAACTCAGCCGCCTAACCATCACTTCCCCCTTACCGATTATCCCCCAACCCTTACACCAGATACGTGCCATCGGGTAGTGGGGTCGGAGCATTATCATGTGTATTCGTCGCCAACGTGGTACGCGAAGACATAGACTTCCACCTTACTCCGGTAAGATAAGGGAATGGCTGGATTATTGAACACAGACCTGCCCAGAAATTGACAGGACGATACTGTCCAACAGGACTTGTGTGACGGGTGAGATGGCGTTCGGATGAGGTGGTGAACCTCTTACCGACAACGGCCTGCCGCGGCGTGCTGCCGTGGGGGATTCATCGCGGCAGGCAGGAGACGATTAGTACCACTGCTTCGAGGCACCCTCCGGACGAAACACGAGATGTCGGCCATTCATGATCTCGTTGACCACGCGCTGGAACCGCTCCGGGGTCAATGCCTGCAACCCGTAGAGATTCCACATGGTCTTTTCCTTGTCCCGGACAAATGGGACCACTTTGCGTTTCGGCATCATTGCCCTCCGATCGTCGTGTGAGCAGCCACAGACTGCCCGGACTCAAAGCAACGGTGTGACGACAGACGAGATGCAATCGCCTTGCGACAAGGGGTAATGCCGAACCAAGGGTGTCTTCTGTGAGGTCGGCTCAACCGATCGCTGGATGGACTGTGAGGACGATCCGCAGAACCCGAATCCTTCTATTCTTGATACGGTTATTTTTTGACAGGTGTTGATGGGAAAACAGAGGAATCGTTGGTGTTCAACGAGGTAGGTCAGAAGCACGGCGCGTCGGATAGGTCCCGAATGTAGACATCCCGGCACTGCGCCGGGCTCCTGACAAGCGCCGACCCCATGCGTGTGTCAGGTGCCCCGCACTGATTCGCGCAGGTGAAGATGTTATGGTATCGACGCGCGGTGTTTATTCCGATGGACGGTGCGGCTCCTGACCTACGGCGTTCCCATTACTCCTCCAGCGCCGCCGCACGCTTCAACAGAGAATCCAATCGATCCGGGGACAGATTATAACGCGCCCGTATTAGTGATGCGACTTCATTGGTGGCCACACGCAGCTCATACGCGTTCAAATCACTGGGGAGTGCGCGGAGTGCTTCGTGATACTCATTGGCCACCCTCACCACTAAGGCATCCTCTTCCGCTTGCGCTTCGGCCTCGACATCAGCCTCTGACACGGTATCCTCAATGGCGGGCGCATTGGTATCCGGAAGGTCGGCCACGTCCTCTTCAGGCTCAGGATTGGGATCGGGTTCCGATTCGACATACACCGTTTCCGGCGGTTGTTCCACCACAACGACCGCGAGTGATTCTTCGCTGACGCCTGCGGACATCACCTCACTGGCCATCGAATCGAGCATCTGACGCAGGCTGTCGGAGAGACCCACCCACCGCTCGCGAAACGCCTCAAGCGCCTGCTCGCGTCGCATCTCCAGCTCGAGCGCCATCTCCTGCTGCCGCTGTTCCTCACGGTTTCGTTGGGCGTATTTCTCCGCCACCGTGAAACCGAGGATCACCAGAATCAACCCGATCAGTATGAGAATGTCTCGTAGTCGCATCGTCTCCGGCTGTATCGTGCGAAAAAAGCGAGCCTACGCCAAGGCTAAAGTCAACGTCACCATCCAGCGATGAGTGAATTCCAGTGAATTCTCGCCGCCCGTGATCTGCAAGTCGGTGTTTTTTTTACGGACCGCCTCGAGCACGAGGCGCCGTGTCCGCTCAAATCGGCCTTTCTCCGCCCCGACCAGCCGCATCCACTCATTGAACCGGCGGCGGGTCTCCCAAGTCATTTCGCGTTCGATGGAAAGTCCGCAATCGGCGAGCAACGCCCGCATCTGCCGTGGTGACAGCATGGCCACGTGGGTCGGATCACGGGACTTCTCGATTTTGTTGTGGGCTTCGCGCCGGTTGGGATCCTCCGAGGAGACCAGATCGGCCACAATGATGTGTCCCGGCTTTTTGACCACACGGATCATTTCGTGCAACGCCGCTTTGGGATCGCCGAAGTGATGCAGACCCAACCGGCAGAACACCCGGTCAAACGACGCATCTGGGAACTCAAGCCGTTCAACCGACGCCACCTGAAACGAAACATTCGGCACACCCGACTCAATCGTCCGCTCCTCCGCCAGAGCGATCATACTGTCGGAAATATCAACGCCGGTGACGTAGGCGCAGTGCGGCGCTAACTCAAATGCCAGAACACCATCGCCACAGGCCACGTCGAGCACCCGATCCGTCGGCTTGAGACGTGACATTTCGCGAATCACGCGAGAGACATCGTCCCACCGCACCATCATCTCCGCGCGCGCTTCGGCCTGGCGGTCAAGCTCGCGACGAACGTCATCGCCCGAGTCCTTTCGAGCTGTCATCGCAACCTCATGAAGGGGAACATATCGGTCCGCTGGTCCCGGGGGCAAGGTGTTTCAATTGAGCCGTATCCAACGGGTACTTGGGGTGCGTTGACAAGACTGTTCCCCCGCGTAGGTCCGGCTCTTAGCCGGACCGGTGCGGCTATAGCGGTTGTCAGAACAACTGTCCGATTCCAAAGTGCCGTCACGCGCCCCCGCGTGACGGCTCTCATAGCGGCAAGGCGTCACCCGAGGGCCGGTGACACCACCTACGACCAATGTGTTCGATTCTAAAGGAAAGGACTTCTGACAATCGCTCTACAATACAATACGCCAACTTGAAGCGCGCTCTGCATGTGAGATCATACACCAAATGGGGACGCGGTCTCCCCGCTCAGGGCGGTACCCGTTACACCAATGGCGTGTCGGGCGGGGTCACCCCGCCCCCACGATGACATCCACTCCACACCATCGGCTGGATGATTCGGTCGTGATTAGTCGCCTATCCTACTCCACACACCCAACCAGCGGCGCATCACCATTGAAGAACACGGTGTTGATCAGATAATTCAGATCGACCGCATCGACAGTGCAGTCCGCGTTCACATCCGCAGCATTGATCGGCGCGGCCGGTTCGCCATTGAAGAACAACACACTGATCAACTCATTGAGATCGACCGCATCGAGAACCTCATCCATGCTCAAATCGCCCGGACGGTACCCGATGGAGGTCACATCGATCGTGTACGCTTTCTCACTGATGTACACCAGTGTGGCATCATACACGCGAATTGAGAAGCCGTAACTCCCCGCTTCCGATGGTGTGCCGGAGAGGACACCGGTGGATTCGTCGATCGTGACACCGGGTGGCAGGCTGCCGGCCACCACAAGAAATTGATCGGGCTCCTCGCCGATCACCTTGAGGGAATCGAGATACGGTATCCACTCAGCACCATCCGGGAGCGAGTCGGTGACCAGGTGCATCGTGTAATCTTCGCTGACCAGTGTTTTCAAGATCCAGTTCTGGGGATCGAACGAAATCGACGTCGGCACCTGTGACGAAACAAACCGGTAATCCTGTGTCCGTTCGTTGTTCCATACACGATGCGTCGGTGTTCCCCCAACGCCATTGAAAACCAACGTGATCGGCATGGAGAACACCTGCGGCGTCGATGATTGTGTCTGACGAATGTGGACATGGACGTCGTAGAAGTTGTCGTAATCATGCGGTACGACTGTCCAGGACATTCGATATCTCGGATAGAATTCCCCGTAAATCCAGTCCTGGAAAAATGCGGTCAGATCCATTCCGGATACGTGTTCACAAATCGCCTGGAAATCCTCGGTGACCGCATCTTGATGTTGATGGTCCGGATGGCTGTAATACGTGCGCAGGATATCGAAGAATGACGAATCACCCACGATGCCCCGTAACATGTGAAGCACCCATGCACCCTTGTCATAAACGCGGCTTGAAAAGATCTCCCACACATCCGTTGTATCCTGGCAGTAAATGGTCCCGTCATAGTAATAGGCCATGCTCGACATATACGCATGATACGATGATACGCCGTACCGATGTTCCGCCCAGAGGGCTTCGGAGTAACTGGCAAATCCCTCGTTCAACCAGATGTGATGCCAGTTGCGGCAGGTGATCAAATTACCCCACCACTGGTGGGCCAATTCATGTGCAATGAGATACTGATCAAAACCGAAGTCACCGTGCATCGTGGACGTCACGGTTTGGTGCTCCATCGCGCCGCCCCAGTTGAAATGGGCCATGCCATACTTTTCGTTGAGGAACGGATATTCTCCCCACAGCTCAGAAAAGAACGCAATCTGGTCGACCGTAACCGGCCAGGACGACCGCGCCGTTGCCAGCAATTCCGGATACGAGTAAAACCGCACCGGCATCGAATCAACTTCGCCTGTTCCGGGATGATACCAGCGATCGAAACGCGCGTAATCTGCAATCGCCAGAGAAACCAGATACGTCGTAATTGGATATGACTCATGCCACCAATAGGTCGTCGTCCCATTGCCATTATCCACAGAATCACGCAATATTCCGTTGGATGCTGCATACAGATTGGAATTCACCGTTACGCGAACATCAACCGAATCGGCCTTATCTGAAGGTGTATCTTTGCAGGGCCACCACGATTGCGCCATGTAGGGTTCCGAGAGGGTGGAAATCACCGGGGATCCGTTGTAATCACTAAAGCTGAATCCCATGAGCCCACCGGTCGTGGGACGTCCCTGGTACCAGATCGTGAGATCGAATGTCTCACCTGTATTGACGGGTGCGTTGAGCGTCACATACAAGAAGTTGCCGCCATGCGACCAGATTACCGACTGTCCCGACGATTTGACTGAGTCTACGGTCATGCTGCTATGCAAATTGATCGTCGGCGTTGCGAAGGCATCTTCACGACCCCGGGCCTGCATGGTCACCTCTCCGACGACCCATCGATTGACTTCATCGATGTCGAGATGGATGTCATAATACAGCGCATCATAACCGGCCGTGCTAACCACACTGGCCGGCGCTGGCGTCGAGAGACGACGGGTGTGTGCCTTGACCTTGCCCTCGATCAGCAGTGCGTGTCGTTCCGCCGCAGTCAAGTCGGCCGTATATCCTTCCACATTCACCTGCGAGGCGGTGGTGGCAGGTGCATTGGCAACGAAGAGCAAAGACGCGAGTACGAATGTCCTGAATCGGGCGTTCACGATAATCCTCCCTTGATGTGCCCATCGGTCCGCGATGATTCCATCGGTACCTCTGTCATAAAATACAGCCGCATCGCGTTTTTGCTTTGGGAGGATCAGAACGAAAAGACGGCACCCGCAGAATATTGACAAAAACCGACGGCAATCGGCAGGCGCCACTATCAAGACGCCGTGTCGATTGCGACACGGCGTCTTGATAACGATCAGGAGCGTTACGCTCCCGTATCGTGCAACGGCGGCGGGAGAATCGGCGACCGCTTCAGATTGCGATCACGCTTTTGCACTTCGACTTCGGGCAGGAGAATACTCGGTGCGATGGCCGACACTGGCACCCAGCCTGATTCGGCGCCACACACGCCGTTGAACACGCCCATGTCATCGGCGGCCGCTTCAATGTTCTCTAAGAGCACCAGCGGTGTGCCGATCAGTTCGACACCACGCACAAGCTCTTCGCGACCATCCTCGACATACACCTTCTTCACCACCCGTGGACGGACCCGCAAGGTCTGCACGCCATACGATGATGTATTCGTCTCACCGGAGACCATCTCTTCGAAGATCAACCCATACTCTTTGTTTTCTTCTTTGCACCGTTCGAGGAGACGGGCTTTCAGCTCGCCATACGATAGCGGATCATCGGCCGTGATAAACAACGACCCCTGGCGACTGACCGGCTCACTCCAGATATCGGCGCGCCCGTGCCCATTGGTGTGGTCGGCTTCCTTGATCGGAATGCGACTGGTGAGAAATCCCGTTAGGACCCCGTTTTCGACCAGATTCGCCCGCTGAGCCGGTACGCCCTCATCGTCATACTTGTAATATCCATATAGCTCGGTGTTGTCGACTTCCCGGATGGTCGGATCATCGTACACGTTCAAAAACTCGGGCACAATCTGCGTGCCGACCTTGTCCTTAAACGTATGCCCCTCGGCTTCCTTGCGGGTGCGGTGCCCTTCGAGACGGTGGCCCAATGCCTCGTGGAAAAACACACCTGATGCCCCGCGCTTGACAATCGCCGGGCCCGTGTACGGTTCCATCACCGGTGCTTCCCGCAGCGACAACACCATGTCGATCAGCGTGTCGGCGATAAGGGCTAATTGGATAGAATCGGGAAGCTTGTTGTACGTGTGCGTCTTGAAGACACGCTCCAACGAAATCGGCATACCGTCATCCGCCCGTGCGGCGGCAGACAGCGACAGCGAGTAGTTGTGATGGATGTTACGCAGGCGCGTCCCTTCCGACGTCACATAATAGCGCGTATGGGAGATCGCATCGAAATCGAACGCCGATCGATGGATCAGCGGATAGTCTTTAAACCGTGCTGAAATCGCGCGGGCGATGCCGCCCCAGCGCTTCTTGTCAACGTCGAGTGAATCGAGCGGCTCAATGTGCTGAACCGGCTGCACTTTCCAGAAATCGTTGGGTTGGTCAGGATCTTCGACTTTCTGAACCGTCCGTCCTCGCTCCCCGATGTATTCCTCCAGTGCCGCCTTGTACTGATAATCGGTGAGCAACCACAATTCATGCCGCAAGGCCGTCGGATCGTTGTCGATCGGCCCGTACGGACGCGAGTAGCGGAACGCGTCCTGATCACGGGGATCGTAGTAGAATCCCTCATCATCCGACGTGTTATCATCTTCGTAATCGCCGATGCGGACATCGGCATTGAGCGCGCGGTATGAGTTCCCACCCGCCCGTTCTAACGCACCGTATGAGGCGCGGACGTTAATCGAATGGATGTCGGTAAGACGATAGGCAATGAAATACGGCATCTCATAATCATCGAGCACCAGCCGTGACATTGACCGGTCGAGTTCGTCGACCATCGCCTGCAGAATCGGATCACCGGCGCCGTCAGTATCCGCGACCGTTGTGAGTGGCGCCAAGGCGAGCGCGCCGCCGAAGATCAATGTTACGACAATAAGCCAGGATGTTACACGCATTCGCTTCCTCCATGAAGGACGGGTACAATCTGATGTGTAACCGCAATCCGATCCGAACTGTTTCAATGGAAATCTGATGATCTATCGTGTCCGCTTCCGCCCGACGCGTGAGCGCTGACGGTCGCGTGGTTTGCGCGAGGCCGCCTTTTTCACCAATTCGAGCTTCAACAGGCGTTCCAGACTGGCCTTTGACGGATCGAAGTCGAGCAATGCCGCCTCGAAGACTTCATCGACCGTCTCGACCGGTATGTAGGTCATTTCTTTGGAGATCCGTTTGGGGATATCCTTAAGGTCTTTGATATTCTCCTGTGGAACGATCATTTTGTGAATACCGATCCGATGCGCTGCTGCGACCTTTTCCCGGACCCCGCCGACCGGCAGCACCTTGCCACGCAACGATACTTCTCCGGTCATCGCCACGTCATTGCGAATCGGACGATCGGACATCACCGACGCAATTACCAGGCAAACCGTGATCCCGGCAGACGGGCCATCCTTCGGAATCGCACCTGAGGGAAAGTGCACGTGAATATCGAAACTGCCGAAATCTTCGTGCGGGATGCCGAGCCATTCGGCGCGGGCGCGCACGTAGGAGTGCGCCGCCTGGATCGACTCACGCATGACTTCCCCCAACGAACCGGTCGAGATCACATTCCCGGAACCGCGCATCTTCAGCGCTTCAATCAGCATGATGTCGCCGCCGGTCTGGGTCCAGGCCAGCCCCATCGCCACACCGACTTCGGGCTTCGATTCGGCCTTTTCCGGAATGTACGGCGGCGTCCCAAGGTACTTCTCAACCTCGCGCGCTCCGACACGGATGAACCCCCGTTGACCACCGGCACGTTGCGCGGCAACATGACGGCAAATCGTCTCCAGCGATTTATCCAATGCCGACAAGCCGGCTTCGAGTGTATACTCGCGAATAATTTTGTGCACGGCCGAAACGGTCAGTCCGAATTCGTCGGCGGGTAGACCATGGGCCGTCAACTGGCGCGGCCAGAGGTGCTTGAACGTCACCTCGACCTTGTCCGATTCAAGGTAGCCCGGCAGCTCGATCGTATCCAACCGATCGGTCAGCATCTCCGGAATGTTCTCCGGATTGGTCGCCGTGCAGATGAATAGAATCTGTGACAGATCGACCGGAAATCCGAGATAGTAGTCCCAGTAATCGGTGTTCATGGTCACGTCAATCGTCTCAAGGAGAATCGCAGTGAGATCAGGCCGGTCGAAAACGCCACCGAGGCGATCGACCTCTTCAAGCATCACGACCGGATTAATCACCTCGACAGTGCGCATTTGCCGCAGTAGCCGTCCGGGCATCGCTCCGGGGAATGTGCGCCGGTTGCCCTTGAGGGCAGCCTCGGAGCGCAGAATGCCGAGATTCATCGTGATCGTCGGTCGACGCAATGCTTTCGCCACCGCCCGGCCCAATTGAGTTTTACCAATACCCGATGGTCCGACCAAACAGATCGTGTTACGCGGCGCGCGCCCGGTACGATGCAATACCGTTAGTGCTTCGGTGATGCGTTCCTTGGCACGCTTCTGCCCGTAGAATTCTTCGTCAAGCACATGTTGAATGGCGGCCGTATCGGTCCGTTCATGCGCGCGGGCGGTCCACGGAATCGAAATCATCCAGTCGATGTAATTGCGGATCCCGGTGTATTCCGCCGATGCCGTTGAGATTACACGGAGCCGTTCCAGCTCGGTCCGTGCACGCCGGGCCACGCGCGCCGGCAGATTGGCGTTAGTGATGTCGTCGGCCAATTTGTCCAACTCACTGGCGCCGGGCTCCAACGATTCGAGTTCACGCCGCACCTCGATCATCTGCGCCCGCAGAAACTCCACTCGTTGCTTCTGCGACAATGACGCCCGCACCCGCCGGTCCAAATCGCCCGGAAAATCGGGCGACACGATCTTTTCACTGAGCGCCGTCGTCAACATCTCCAACCGTGCCAGAGGATCGAGCGTACGCACCAGATCCCACTGCTGATCGAGGCGCAAGTGCAATTCCGCCGCTACCAGATCGGCATACCGCGACGGATCGCCTTCGGCAATCTCACGGGCACGGAGCAGATCGCGCGGATACTCGCCGCCTTCTTCAATCAACGATTTCAAGACCGATTGGCACTCGCTCATGCGCGCCTCAGCATCGGATAAGTCACGCTGGGGCGCCTCGGCCAATGTCACTTCAACACATTGCGCCCCGGTCGCCGCCTTCTCGCCGAGAATGCGAACACGGGCCACTCCCTCAATATCCACCCCGATACCACCGGTCGTGATCTCAGAAATCGAAAGCACACGGCAGACCACACCGACATCCGGCAAACCTTCAGAATCGACTTCGTCCGACTCGTCGTTTCTGGCTGGCAACCATACAGCGACCACGAAGCCGGACTCGCTCTGAGATGCGCGGACCGCATCGACCGCCGTCGGCTCGGATAACAACGCCGATTCACTGCGTCCGGGTATGGGAACACGGCCCGGCAGTCTCAGCAACGGGACCACGTTCGGAAAGTCAGGCATACGTGTGTCCGGTGTTTCCGGTCCCGGCACGTGCTCATCTCCCACACGTCGTCTGATGTCATCCTGGTGACCGTTCGATTCAGTCATCGTCTCTGTCCTGCTCCCAACTGTATATACCTCTGAATCAGTCCCCTTGCTCCTCCTGTATAGATCGGGAGAATCGGCGCAAGACAAAATGGGGCGAGCCGAGTATTAAGACAACCTTTAAGTCTGAGTTGACTGAACTTATCTAAGATGCTGTGTTCCAGCAATTTACGAAACCACCCGACACCCTGGACCAAACGCCTCGTAGGTACCATAGAATTTGAGGCGGCGGTGACTTCGAGCAATATGCTGCAGCGACGCGGTCTCCGCGCCCCGTGCCTTGCCCGCGACGAATCCGCTGCGTAGGACGGGGAGACGCCGCCCCAACACGCGTGTTGGAGAACCTACATCGTTGTCGCGTGGGCCCGGCTCTGATAGCGATTGTCAGAAGTATTGTCCGTTTGAAGCGAACACGGTGGTCCTATGTGGCGCTATCCGCCCTCGGGTGACGCCTTGTCGGTACGGGAGATAGCCGCCACCCGCGAGGGCGCGTGACGGCACGCTGGAATCCGAAAGTTCTTCTGACAATTGCTATAGCCCCAGTGGTCCGGCTAAGAACCGGACCTACGCGATGCACCTATGGTTTTTTCAACACGCCCCTTGGCCAGTGGCCCGCGGCCGACTCCACGAGCAAGCTCGCGCTGCCACTGACGAACGTCAGTGGCACCCCGGGCCTGCAGGCTGCACCGAGTTGGTGCTCGGTACCCCCACAAACAGCAGCGGGCCTGTCCACTGGACAGGCCCGCTGACAAATCGATCAGTCTTCGTGTTGTTTAGACCGATGCGGACGGCATGATCTGCACGTTAGTGGCCTGCAATCCCTTAGGACCATCCACCACCTCGAAATTGACCGTCTCGCCCTCACGCAGGGTCTTAAATCCGTCACGCTGGATCGCGGAGTAGTGCACGAAGATGTCCTTGTCGATTCCATCCTGCGTAATGAAACCGTACCCTTTGGCGTCGTTAAACCACTTGACCTTTCCGTCTGCCAAAAGCCTCACCACCTTTCCTCCGAGGCACCGGCCCCGAAGATGCAAAGTCTTATATACGAATGGGACTGCCGGCCATGACAATCACCAGCGGCCCCTCCCCATTCATCCGGCTTACTTCTGAATGTGTGCGACTTAACAACAACGAATACACCTGCGAGAACATACGACCCGGTTCTCTAATGCATGTGGTTCAATTGAGTAATCTTCTGCTGTAAATAGAATGTTACGGTGGGGAAATGTCAAACACAATCGACTGAAAGTCACGAATCGCGGAACGACTTTCGCCATCTCATGTGGAAAACCGAGATCGAATCGATCAGGCGGGGGACTCCGCGCGCCCCGTCATCCGGACCAGTATGACAGATGCTTCATACAGTAGGTACAAAGGCCCGGCCAGCATCAGTTGCGAGAAGACATCCGGCGATGGTGTAACCGCCGCCGCCACAATCAGAATGCCGATCAGTGCATAACGCCGGCCAGTCTTCATTTTAGCACTGGAGAGAATGCCCAGCCGCCCGAGGAAAAACGAGACGATCGGAAGCTGGAATACGATCCCGAACGAAATTGTCATCCACCCCACGAAACTGACATACTTCCCGACCGCGATCATCGGCTTCATCTTCTCGGTACCGAACCCCATGAGGAACTTCAATCCGACCGGCAATACGAAGAACCAGCAAAACGCTGCACCCGCGATAAAAAACAGTGATGAGAAAAGTACCACCGGCGCCGCCATCCGCACTTCGTGCGAATACAACCCGGGCACGATAAACTGCCACATTTGATAGAGCAGAAACGGCAGAGCGACAATAAAGCCGGCGAAGAGCGAAATCTTGATCCGAACCGCAAAGGCCTCGGTTGGTCCCATGAAGAAGACTTCATCAACCGGGTAAGTGACAACGTCGATCAGTTTGTCGGCGAAAATGTACGCCACAATCGACATGATCAGAATCGCACTCAGCGACTTGATCAGCCGCCAGCGTAACTCTTCCAGGTGTTCCCAGAAGCTCATGTCACGCGGATTGATAATCATTTGTTCTCGAGCATCCGCTTGAGTTCATCCACAAATTGAGCCTTGTCCTGGAACTTGCGATAGACCGAGGCAAAGCGAACGTAGGCCACTTCATCGATGTCTTTTAAAATGTCCATTACCACTTCACCCACCTGCTTCGATGTGACTTCACCGCGGGAGAGCGAGTGAATGCGCTTTTCGACATCGAGGACGATCGATTCAATCTTCTTAACACCGATGGGGCGCTTTTTGCAGGCGAGACGAATACCCTCGATCAACTTACCGCGATCGAACGGTTCCTGACGGCCATCGTTTTTGATCACCATCAGTTCGACCTTTTCGACATACTCGTAGGTCGTGAATCGTTCCTTGCACTTCAGGCATTCCCGTCTGCGGCGCACGCCGATTCCGTCGCGCACCGACCGCGAATCGACCACGCGATCTTCGGTGTACCCACAGTACGGACACTTCATGCGCTCTTTACTCCCCCCTCAATCACAATCGCGGTACCACGGCCGATTCCGGTCATCTCCCAGGCCGAGCGGTCACGGGCCGCAATCTCGATCAATCCGGACCCGTTGACCACAGCTCCAAGATCACTGCGAATGCCGGCATAGTGTCCCACAAACGGGGCCACTCGCTGTCCGGGCAGGTGGACACTGAACGCCTCGTCCCCAAAGCCCTCAGCAACATCATTGAGCGTAACATTGGTGATCAGATTGCCGAAGTAATCGACCACGAGAATCTCTCCTTCGATCCGATAGTCACCCCGTTTCGGCTCGGGCCATGGCAGCTCCACCGGATCGACAATTTCCGGACCAAATGATTCCGGATCAACCCCGAGCGCCAGATGCGCGGCGGCCGGTGCGAACAAATCGCGACCGTCAAAAGTAACACCAATTCGGGCAATACGATACGATGGATTGATCAGCCCGTAGGTATGCCGCCGGCCAATGGTCCGCCACGCCCACGACATCACGCCATTGTCCGGCCCGATGAACGTCCCGTGATCGGTCTCCATCAGGATACGCCGCCGGTCGCTCCCCACCCCCGGATCGACCACCGTCACGTGAATCGCATCGGCCGGAAAGAACGGCGCCGCCTGATAGAGCGCCCACGCCCCCCGGGCGATATCCTGCGGCGGAATATCGGCAGCCAGATTGACCACTTCCGACTGCGGACAAATCGACTTAATCACGCCGATCATCGCACCGACAGTCCCATCGGCCAGACCGAAGTCGGTTGTCAATGTGATTATGGGGGGACGTCCATCCATCGGTCATGCCATTCCCGCCGCATCCGGCAGGGGGACATGATAGGGGATTTGGGAGGGGTCGTCGAGAGGGAAGGTGTGGCGAACAATGATCTGGCGTCCCCCACCCTACCGGTTTGCCAACGCAGTCGGCAAACCGGTAGGGTGGGATTCGGTACCATTATCCCTCCGTCACCTCCCCCAGCCACCGCAGATAATCCGGCGATCCGGCCACAATTGGCAACACAATGATCTCCGGGCAATCATAAGTCGACTCCTCTTTGATCGCCTCCTGAACCTTGCCCACCAGCGACCGGCGGGTTTTGATAATGATAAACGCTTCCACGTCGCGCTGGACGGTCCCTTCCCATTCATAGATCGAGGTGACCCGATCGTTGATATTCACGCAGGCAGCCAGTTTCGCACGCACCAACCGTTCGCCAATGCGATCGGCTTCGGCCACACTGTCGCAGGTGGCAAACATCACTACAAATTCGACATCAGACATTGTGTACAACTGCCTTTCTATTTTCTCACGAAAGCTTGCGTCCCAAATGTCCTTCGAGACTTGCGATTTTCGATTGCAGTTTCCCGGCCTCATCGCCGCGATCATCGATCAAGATTTTCGATGTCACCCGATTGAACGACGACTTCATATGCAGGTGGCATTGTTCCAGCAGTTGAAATACCTTGTCATGCGGTCCCTCAAAGATCGTGCCCATCGCCGTGACCTGGTATTCCAACCCGCTCCGAGCAATAATATCGATAATTTCCGAGACCGGCTTGGAGACTGATTCGCTGGTGCCCAACGGTGAAATGGAGAAGAAGACGAGCATGGGGTTGTCCTCAGTCTAACCTTCGGGTTCAGTCTGCCTCGTGTACCGGCAATGAGCGAGTATGTCATTCAACACAGAGTCAATATCAGTCCTGACATCGCTGTTGGTGTAACGAACTAATTGATCACCGGCAGATTTCAGACACTCTGTGCGGATTTGGTCATAATCTGTCTGAAAGGCGTGTGAATCACCATCGATCTCCACCCCGAGTCCACACTCCGCACAAAAGAAATCGACCACATATCCGGCGATGGGATGCTGTCGGCGGAACTTGAATTCCGCCAGACGGCGATCCCTCAGATGCGCCCATAAGGTTCTCTCGAAAGCGGTCATCGTACGTCGCAACTGTCGCGCGCGCCTGGTGCTGTTCTCCGACATTGCGGCACTCCTGCTACGTTTATCAGTCAGACATTTCAAAGTGATACAATTGATGGTGACGCGCAAGCTGAGTTCCCTCTCCCTTAAGGGAGAGGGCTAGGGTGAGGGTGGACCCGTTCGGTCTGCCCGCTAATGTCTCGGCAGAACGGTAACCGCATCGCTCCGACGCCCCCTCACCCCAACCCTCTCCCCTGAGGGGAGAGGGAGAAAAACAGAAACACGTCAACACAATTTGGCACCCTGATCGTGACACCCAAACTGAGTTCCCTCTCCCTCAAGGGAGAGGGCCAGGGTGAGGGTGAACGGCTGCACAAACCGTCGCCACTTCACTTCCCCCTACGCCACCACCGCCTCAGCCGCTTCCAGCCGCCGTGCATACAACGGGAATCGCTGGCAAAGTTTAAACACCTCATCACCCACCGCACGCTCGGTCGACTCATCACCGAGGTTGTCGATCACACGGTGAATCAGGTCGGCAATCTGTTCCATCTCGGGCTCTTTCATGCCGCGCGATGTCAACGCCGGTGTGCCGATGCGAATCCCCGAGGTGACCAGCGGCTTGGCCGGATCGAAGGGAACTGAGTTCTTGTTTACGGTGATGCGCGCACGGTCAAGCGCTTCTTCGACCGCCTTGCCGGTGATCCCCTTTTCGATAAACGATACCAGCATCAGGTGCGTGTCGGTACCACCGGAGACGATATGATACCCATGTTCCGCCAATCGTTCCGCCATCGCGCGCGCATTGGCAACGATTTGCGTTTGATACGATTTGAATTCCGGTTCGAGCGCCTCCTTAAATGCCACGGCCTTGGCGGCGATGACATGCATCAACGGACCACCCTGGATACCGGGCATGACCATGCGGTCAAGATCTTTGGCATACTCCTTCTTGCACATGATCATGCCACCGCGCGGACCACGCAGGGTCTTGTGCGTTGTGGTCGTCACGAAATCGGCCACGGGAACCGGCGACGGATGCAACCCGGCCACGATCAAACCCGCGATGTGAGCAATGTCAACCATCAGCTTCGCGCCGACCGCATCGGCCGCCTCACGGAACTTCTGGAAATCCAGAATGCGCGGATACGCCGATGCCCCCGCAACGATCATCTTCGGCTGCACCTCTTTGGCGCGTCCGAGCAGTGCCGTATAGTCAATCGTCTCGGTCGCTTTCGATACCCCGTAATCATGGACCTCATATAACTTACCTGAGAAGTTTAACGGATGCCCGTGCGTCAAGTGGCCGCCGTGCGACAGGTTGAGCCCCAGAATCTTATCACCGGGATTGAGCACCGACATGTACACCGCCATGTTGGCCTGCGACCCGGAATGCGGCTGTACGTTGACATGCTCACAACCGAACAGCTGCTTGGCACGATCACGAGCGAGGTTCTCAGCCTGGTCGACATACTCACACCCGCCGTAGTAGCGGCGGCCGGGATACCCCTCGGCGTATTTGTTGGTCATCACTCCGCCCAACGCTTCGAGCACCGCCTCTGAGACAAAATTCTCTGAGGCGATCAGTTCCAGCTTTTCGGACTGGCGGTGGGTCTCACCAATGACGGCGGCAAACAGTTCGGGATCATAATCGGACAATGCGCTCATATCTACCTCTCCTGATCATGCAATCACGTTCACGCTATCTGATACGAATTGAGGCCCGCCCAAGCAAGGATCGGAATATGATTTCGTCAGAGGCATCTCGGGCATCATGTGCTTAATACGTAGGGGCGCCGTCTCCGTGCCCATCGCCCCCACATTCCATCCCACCCCAAAGGACGAGGAGACTTCGCCCCAAGTAAGGCGAATGTGGCAAATCCAATAAGGTGAACTCGGTGCTATATATAAGAAAGCCCACCGGATTTACTTCCGATGGGCTCGATTGTCGTACTGATCAAATGCTCAGGAGGTCACCGGCTCCGGCTCGCCAACGTTGACATAGGTCAGCCAGCCATAGACATCGGGCATCTCCCCTGAGAGAATGCCAAAGAACTGCTCCTGCAGGGCCTCGGTGATCGGCCCGCGCTTGCCCTCGCCAACCTTGACCCGATCGACCGATGCAATCGGCGTGATCTCCGCAGCCGAACCGGTGAAGAATACTTCATCGGCGATATAGAGCGCCTCACGCGGGATCTCTTCTTCAATGACCTTGATGCCCAAATCCTTGGCGATGGTGATCACCGTGTTGCGCGTAATGCCGGGCAGGATCGCCGAGCCGAACGGCGGTGTAATAATCACGCCATTCTGCACGATGAACAGGTTCTCCCCCGATCCTTCCGACACATGACCCGAGTTGTCCAAAGCGATGCCCTCGACATAGCCATGGCTGATCGCTTCCATTTTGATCAACTGTGAGTTCATGTAGTTGGCGCCGCTTTTCGCCATCGCCGGGAACGTGTTTGGCGCCATCCGATTCCATGACGATACGCAGACATCGACGCCCTTCTCCATCGCATCGGGACCGAGATAGCTGCCCCATGGCCACACCGCAATCGCCACATCGATCGGACAGCTGGCCGGATTGACGCCCAGACTATCATAGCCACGATACGCAATCGGACGGATATAACAGGCCTCGAGTTTGTTCACCGAAATCAAATTGAGGATGGCCGAATTGAGCTCATCTTCGGTATAGGGAATCTTCATCCGATAGATTTTGGCGGAATTGAACAGACGTGTGGTGTGTTCCTTCATACGAAAAACGGCGGAGCCATTCTTCGTCGAATAACACCGCGCCCCTTCGAAGACGGCTGAGCCGTAATGGACTACATGTGATAACACGTGGATCTTGGCATCGTCCCAGCCCACCAACTGACCGTTCATCCATATTTTGTCGACTTTGTCAAATGGCATCGCGGCCTCCTCGGAATATCAGAAGTGTAACCCTGTCTTGCGCTTACAAGGCGGTGCAAGTCTATATGTTATACACGAATTGACCCCGCATTAATAGCGGTTTTTGACCTCAAATCGTGCGTTTTGACAATGTGGCGGGCGCCTGGGCGCGGAGCGCAGGGTGCCCCACCGCTTACGGTGGGTTTATAGCGGTTGTCAGAAGAACTGTCCGATTCCAGCGTGCCGTCATGCGCCCACGCGTGACGGCTATCTCCCGTACCGACAAGGCGTCACCCGAGGGCGGGTGACGCCACACATGACCACCGTGTTGGCTTCAAACGGACAATACTTCTGACAATCGCTATAGATTCACCGGCGACAGACCATCTCATTGCAGAATCATCCGTCAGGCACGATTCAATGAGGTGCGTGTCATAATCTACTCCCACCGCAAGCGGTGGGACACCCCACGTGCGTTATTACCTACTCGTTTCGTTAACGATCCGACCTGAACTCGCAAACCCACAAAAAAGTGGGTGCAGAGCACCCACCTTACAAATCCCCATTTGGATTGAAAGAACGCTACGCGGTTACCTTTTCTTTCTCCGGTTTGGCTTCCTTGGCTGCCTTGTCCATCGCCTCGAGTTCCTTGAGGAGATACCGCGAGATCACAATGCGATGCACTTCCGAGGTTCCTTCACCAATTTCACACAGACGCACATCGCGCAAATGCCGCTCGACATGGCTGCCGGTTCTGTACCCGTCAAGGCCCATAATCTGAATCGCATTGTCGCTGCAGAAGTGGCCAACTTCCGACGCGTACAGCTTGGCCATTGCCGACTGCTTGGCAAAGGGCTGTTTCTGATCTTTCAGGTAGGCCGCATGGTACACCAGATGCCGCGCCGCTTCGATCTGCGTCGCCATGTCACTGAGCGGAAACTGGATCGCCTGACGGCCATTGATGTTGCCTTCGATACCCAGCGTGTCTTTCGCGTACCGCAACGCGACATCGAGTGACCCTTGGGCCAGTCCCAGTGCCATCGCGCCAATCGAAATGCGACCGCCGTCAAGTGTCATCATGAACTGCTTAAACCCATCACCGCGCGGACCGATGATGGCGTCTTTGTTCAGCTTGACATCCTCGAAATGCAGCATCGACGTGTCCGATGCGTGCAGGCCCATCTTCGTTTCGGCTTTACCAACCGAAAAGCCAGGGATGTCTTTATGCACCAAAAATGACGAAATCCCGCGTGCGCCGGCGTCGGGATCGGTGACGGCCGTGGCGATGAACCATGTCGAAAAACGCGGATTGGTGATAAAACACTTCGAGCCGTTGACCAGCCAATTCCCATTGCTCTCGACCGCTGTCGTCTTCGTGCCGCTCGCGTCCGACCCGGCACCCGGCTCGGTGAGTCCGAACGAAATGAGATTGCCGTGTTCACCGACGCCCGGCAACACCAGATCACGTTGCGCCTGCGACCCGAACATGTACACCGGATACACACCCAGTGAATTGGCGGCCGCAATGGTGATCCCCGTCGATCCGCAGATCCGGCTCAATTCTTCGACCACGACGGCATACTCCAGCGTGCTCAGGCCGCGACCGCCATACTCCTTCGGACAGAGCATCGACATGTACCCCGCCCGTTTCATCTCCGTGAGTAGATGCGAATCCATTTCCGAGGTCATGTCCATCCGATTGACAATCGGCGCCACGATCGACTCGGCAAACGACCGGGCTTCGTCACGGATATCTTCGACTTTGGAATCCCACCACATAACTTAATCGTCCTTTAGAATCGCCCGCGAAATGACAATGCGTTGTGCTTCCGACGTTCCTTCGTACAGCTCGGTGATGCGCACGTCACGGAAGTATCGTTCGACGGGATACTCTTTGATGTATCCATATCCCCCATGAATCTGAACGGCCTGGTTGGCCACCCAATGACACGCTTCGGAGGCGAAGAGTTTGGCTTCCGAAGCCTGCATGGAGAAACGCTTTCCTGACAACATGATACGAACTGCGCGGTCGAGCATCAAGCGCGACGCGTCGAGTTTTACCCGCATATCGGCGAGTTTAAACGCGATCGCCTGAAAATCGCAAATCGGATGGCCAAATTGCTTGCGTTCTTTGGAATAGTCGCGTGCTTCTTTGAACGCCGCCTCGCCGATGCCAATCGCCTGCGCGGCCACCCCCATGCGGCCGTGATCGAGAATCGTCAGGGCGATCTTAATCCCTTCGCCTTCTTCACCCAGGCGGTTTGCTTTCGGCACCCGGCAATCGTCGAACGTCAAACCGCGTGTGTCCGACGTTTTGATTCCCATCTTCTCTTCGGCCTTACCGACTTCGAACCCATCGATCCCAGCGTCAACAATCAACGCCGACAACCCCTTGGCGCCTTTCTCCGGATCGGTGGCGCAGAACACAACGAAGATTTTCGCCAATCCGGCATTGGTGACAAACGCCTTGGTGCCATTGAGAACGTAATCGTCACCATCGGATGCAGCCGTTAAATGGATCGACGTCGCATCCGTACCGGCATCGGGTTCGGTGAGCGAGTACGCACCCAGCTCGCCAGACGCCAGACGGGGCAGATACTTCTGCTTTTGCTCATCGTTGCCGAACAGCGAAATCGCCGTCGCACACAGCGTGTTCTGAACCGACACCATGATGCCCAATCCGGCGTTCGCGCGCGAGAACTCCTCGACCACCAGCAGATACGCCAATGGATCGATTTGCATTCCACCGTACGCCTCGGGAATGGTCATCCCCAGGTATCCCAGTTCGCCCAACTCCCGAATGATCTCATCGGGAATCTTCCCTTCCTTGTCCCAATGCTCGGCATTGGGATAGATGCGCTTGTTGGCGAAATCACGCGCCGCATCACGCATCATCTTCTGTTCATCGTTCAATAGGTCGTCAAACACAGTGCATCTCCGTGAACGGGGGGCTCCCCCCAACCACTAATATTGATAAAATCCGCGCTTCGTCTTGCGTCCCAAATGTCCCGCCTGCACCATCTTTTTCAGCAGCGGGCAGGGACGATACTTCGGATCACCGAGTCCGTCGTGCAAGACATTCATGATCGACAAACACACATCCAGCCCAATGAAATCGGCCAGTGTCAACGGTCCCATCGGATGCGCCATGCCAAGCTTCATCACTTCGTCAACCGCCTCCGCCGTGGCCACTCCTTCCATCACACAATAGATCGCTTCATTGATCAACGGCATCAACACACGATTGGCCACAAATCCCGGATAATCGTTCACTTCGACACCGGTCTTGCCGAGCGTGCCGCACAATTCGGCGATTACCGAATACGTGTCATCGCTCGTCTGGTAACCACGGATAACCTCGACAAGTTTCATCACCGGCACCGGATTCATGAAGTGCATGCCGATGAATTGCTCCGGACGTTTGGTCGCGGCCGCCAGACGTGTGATGGGCAGTGAGGATGTGTTCGAGGCGAAAATCGTCTCCGGTGGACAGACTTTCTCCAGTTCGGCAAAGATACGCAGCTTGGTTTCTTCATCTTCAAAAACTGCTTCGACGACAAGCTGGCACGATTTCGTGGCCGACAGATCGCTTGACTGGGCAATGCGTTTGAGGATCGTCTCCTTCCCGCTCTCCTCGATCACGCCCTTCTTGATCTGACGATCGATATTCTTGCCGATATTTTCAACCGCGCGTTGCGTCAGTGCGTCATTGGTATCCACCAATGTCACATCATAACCGGACTGCGCGAAGACATGAGCAATGCCATTCCCCATGGTCCCCGCGCCGACGACACCGACTGCTTTGATATCCGCTGCTGTCACTTCACACCTCCGAGTAGATCAACTCGGGTCAGGTCCTTGTAGGGCGGCCGCCTCGGCCACCTGCACGACCGAGGCGGTCGTGCTACATGAGGATTCCCTATGCCAGAGTTATGCCAAAACTATTTCTCCATCTCAATCGCCATCGCGACGGCATGGCCGCCGCCCAGACACAGCGTCGCCAGACCCTTGGTCAGACCGCGATCTTTCAATGCATACAGCAGCGTCGTCAAAACACGCGCCCCCGACGCACCGATCGGATGCCCGAGCGCAATCGCGCCGCCATGCACGTTGACACGATCCCAATCCCAGCCGAGTTCGCGTCCATCAGCGATTGCTTGCGCGGCGAATGCTTCATTCGCTTCGATCAGATCGAAGTGATTGATGTCGACGTTCATCTTCTTGCAGAGTTTGCGGACGGCATAAATCGGCGCATAGAACAGCATCTCGGGTTCGGTGCCGGCGACAGTATAGTCAACGATCCGCGCCATTGGCTTGTGCCCGTGCGCATTCGCGTACTCACGCGACGCAATCACCACCGCACTGGCGCCATCATTCAAACCGGGTGCATTCCCAGCGGTGACAGTGCCCTCTTTCTCAAACGCCGGACGCAGCTTCGCCAGTTTGTCGACGGTTGTCCCGCCACGGGGGCACTCGTCGGTATCGAAGACGATCGGATCACCTTTGCGCTGCGGGATCTCAACCGGAACAATCTCATCTTTAAACTTGCCCTCTTCGATCGCTTTGCTCGCCTTCTGCTGTGACCCGGCGGCAAATTCATCCTGATCGTCGCGCGTGATGTTTGATTTCTTCGCGGTCAATTCAGCGGCGCGCCCCATGTGGAAGTCGTTGAACGAATCCCAGAGACCATCGAGCACCATCGAGTCTTTCAGCGTGTTGTCGCCGAACCGCAATCCTTTCTTGGCGCCGTGCAACACAAACGGCGTGTTGGACATGCTTTCCATGCCGCCGGCAATACAGAGATTGGCGTCACCAGCCTTGATCGCCTGCGCACTCAGCATCGCCGCCTTGAGTCCGGAGCCGCAGACCTTATTGATGGTCATGCAACCGACTCCCGATGGGACACCGCCGTGGATCGCCGCCTGGCGCGCCGGCGCCTGCCCCGATCCGGCCTGCACCACCTGGCCCATGATCACTTCGTCGATGTCATCGGTGTTGATACCGCTGCGTTTGATCGCTTCGCGGATCACTATCGCGCCCAACTGGGGCGCCATGAACGGTGACAAGCTTCCCTGGTACTGTCCAATCGGTGTCCGGCAGGCGGACAGAATGACAGCTTCATTTTGTGCATTGGCCATAAGACTACCTCCCCGGCGCGTTCCGGTGCACCGGACATATGACTATCGTAAAAGAGGACGGAATATGATCACTGAAGTTCTCGCACGGTTTCGGCGACATTAAACGGACAGCCGGTCTTCGCCTGTAGATCCTCAAGCGAAATATCGGGCACCTTCTCAATCAACAGCAATCCGTCGTCATTAATGTCAAAAACTGCGAGTTCAGTGATAAGAAGATCAACTACGCGGGTGCCCGTCAGGGGCAGAGTGCATTCTTCGACAATTTTGGGTGAGCCGTCCTTGGCGGTGTGAGTCATGGTCACGACCACTTCCTTGGCCCCGGCAACGAGGTCCATCGCCCCGCCCATCCCCTTGATCATCTTGCCGGGGATCATCCAGTTGGCCAGATCGCCATAGCGGGAGACCTGCATCGCCCCGAGAATGGAGACGTCGATATGCCCTCCTCGGATCATTCCGAACGAGTCGGCTGACGAGAAATACGAGCTGCCCGGCAGCTCACTGACGGTCTGCTTGCCGGCGTTGATTAGATCGGCATCTTCCTCGCCCTCATAGGGGAATGGACCGATGCCCAACAAGCCATTCTCGGATTCGAGCACAATGCTCACATTATCCGGGACAAAATTCGACGCCAATGTCGGCATGCCGATGCCCAAGTTGACATAATCGCCGTCCTTGAACTCCTTGGCAGCGCGTCGGACGATCCGTTCATGAATCGGGTTCATCATACTCTCGTATCCCTCATGGCCGCGGACGCATCGTCCGCTGTTCGATGCGTTTCTCGTAATTGGTCCCCTGGAAGATGTGATCGATGAAGATACCAGGGGTATGAATGTTGTCCGGATCCATTTCACCAGTTTCGACCAGCTCCTCGACTTCGGCCAGCACGATCTTCCCGGCTGTGGCCATCATCGGATTAAAGTTCCGCGCGGTCTTGCGGTAGATCAGATTGCCCATTTCATCGCCGCGGAAGGCCTTGATCAGCGACAGATCGGCGGTCAGTCCGCGCTCCATCACGTAGTGCTGCCCGTCAAATTCACGCGTCTCTTTGCCCTCGGCGATCATCGTGCCGTATCCGGTCGGCGTGTAAAACGCCGGAATCCCGGCGCCACCGGCACGGATGCGTTCGGCGAATGTCCCCTGCGGCACAAATTCAATCTGGAGATCACCGTCCAAAAACTGCTTCTCAAAGATGGCATTCTCACCCACATAGGTCGACACCATCTTCTTGATCTGACGCGTCGCCAGCAGAAATCCGAGACCGAAATCGTCAACGCCGGCATTATTAGAGATCACCGTCAGCTCTTTCACTCCGGTGTCACGCAACGCCGCAATCAGATTTTCAGGAATCCCGCAGAGGCCGAATCCCCCGGCCATGATGGTCATGCCGTCACGGACCCCGGCTTGTTCGAGCGCCTCGGCGGCATTGGCCACAACTTTGTTCATTCTCGCTCCATTCGTCGTTCCAACTCGTCTGTTCTCACCACAACCTCCACCGACTACGGTGCCGGATCGGCCATCGTTGCCCGTGTCCGCATACGTACAACCCTGCAGTATACCGGATCGATTTTATCGAATCAATGGGGGGATCAAGGGGTTAGGGGGATGGGGGAGGACGAAGCAACGCATGACTTTGGGGACATACAGAAGCGAGACAGTCACCGGTTAGCGCACCAAATTCGGGTGGTTATCCCAGAGCCATGAACCAACAGAGTCATTCAGTTCCTCCGCAATAGCAATCGCCTCACCGAGTTCCGTCTCCGTCACATGTCCGAGAGCATCATACGCGACCTTGTTGCGTTTCTTCCGAATCTTCTGAAGCGTCTTGATCACTGCCGGTTCAATCTCAACCGTAAAAACCGTAATGATTCAATTGTGTGTGCGTGATGTCCCTGCTGTGTTTTCAGGCGATGTCCGGTCGCACGGAGCGCCGCTGTGGCCAACGTCAGGCGGGCCGTATACGCAATGCGCAATCGCCAATCGACACTGATGCCCACATTCCGGGACTCCCCAAGGTCGCGTATGATGCTTTGGTCAATAGGTCGGAGATTTCTTTGCGGCTCGTTGGCTCACGTTTTAGCCACTTTGTCCCCGACCAGTCGTCTAAGGTCATCGTGTGTTCCAATCAAGAACAGCAACTCGGTCTGGATCAGCGATCGTACGAAGTGATTCTCGTCCTCGTACTTCTGCGTAAACTCTGCCGGTGGATATAAGACAGGATTGAGCGAACGATTGAGCGTGCGCTCGGGCGTTTCGAGTACCCCGACCAAATCCCTAAGACGGATGTCCCCCACCACGAGCACATCCACATCACTACTGCCGGATTCTTCCCCCTTAGCGACCGATCCAAAGATTGCCGCGAAATCTATGCGATCTTGGAGTGAACTGAGTGCATCACCAAGAACATCCTTCAGTCCGAAGGTCTTGGTCACTAATCCGACGAGGTCGCTGTAGACAGCGCAATTGGGATTGGCACGGTAGTAGGTATGCGGACCATCAGTTTCACTGACCACGATTTCAGCATCTACCAATGTCTTCAACTCCCGTATAACGGTCCCATACGAAACCGCGATCCTACGCGCAATTTCTCGCCCATAATAACGCTTGCCCGGGTCACCAAAGAGGAGACCCAGTAGCTGTCGTTTGACTTGGGGAAAGAGCGCTTCGCCGATTGTCTTTGTCATAACCACTCCCTGCTCCTTTGACCTCATTATGAGACCATATGGACTCAGAGTGAGACCACCCACAAGAATATACTGATCTCATATTGAGATCGCTTGATCTCAGCTTGAGTTCACTCGGATTCTCCTCTGAATCTATAGCGGTTATCAGAACTATAGCAATTGTCATAAATCCTTTCCGTTTGGATCAGGGTGCCACGGGCCTTCA
>CAYTTY010000038.1:0-40324 GCA_964440935.1 uncultured Ignavibacteria bacterium
TTTAGGCCCGTGGCACCCAAATACAAACGGAAAATACTTCTGACAATCGCTCTAATTCAGTATTTACGGGACTCTATCGGAATCACTCACTCAAGGCGCTGTCGACAAATCTCATCCCACCGCAAGCGGTGGGGCACCACACGTGAAACTGGATGCGGTCTTTCATTTCGGCGGACCAAGTTACCGATCTCACAGCAGTTCGATTGACTCACTGTAAACAGAACTGTGAGGCACCGCATTCAGTCGTCACGGTGAGTTCGGGAGAGGCGCCCGAACTACAGGAGAATCCGCCGAATGTCATCGACCGTTGTGACGTGCCGATGCGCATGCGAGAAGTCCATATGTTCGGTCGACGGCGCCGGGAAGGCGATGGTATACGCACCGGCAGCATTGGCGGAACTGACGCCGACGTCGGTGTCCTCGATCGCGGCGCAGGAGGATGGCGGCAGGCCGAGTTGGCGGATCGCTTCGGCGTAGATGTCGGGTGCCGGCTTGGGAGTAATGACATCGTCGCCGGTGACGATCACTTCGAATTGGTCTTTAATCTTGCCCGTATCGAGAATCATCTCGATGACCCAGCGCAGACCCGACGATGCCATTGCGACACGCATATTGCACCGGCGCAACTCCGCGACTAAATCGAGAATGCCGTCCCGCCAGGGAATGCCTTTGGTTTGGAGCATCTTGACATAGATGGCCTTGCGGCGTTCGATGAGTTCATCGCGGCTGGGGGCGAGGTTGTGCCGCCGCTTGAGGGTTTCATACATGTGACGGTCGGTCGAGCCGAGAAATTCCTGGTTATCCTCCGCCGTGAATTCAATCCCGAAATCTTCGCGCATCATGCGGATGGTGGACTCGAGATGGACCGGTTCGGAATCGACCAGGACACCGTCCATATCGAAGATCACCCCTTGGAATGAGGGTTTTTGTCCATCTAACGTGTTGTTGGTCAATGAATTCGCTCCGTTTTTTCGGCTCGATGCGACGTCGTCATGTCAAGATCACCGACGGCAAAACCGGCCCGAGAAGATGCTGTTTCTGTTGACAGATTGCAAGGGATAGGAGTATCATGGGCTTATCATGGGGATATATGTCCACATGGGGTGGGCAGGTATCCCTTGGGTATAACCATTTTCGTGGAGACGATGACATGGGTCATCACTTCTCGGTCCGTCTTGAAGGGGGGTTGAGCCACTAAATGACCGGCGTTCGCGTACGCGACGACGAGACTTTCGAACGGGCACTGAAACGCTTCAATAAGTCGTGCGAAAAGGCAGGAATTCTATCTGACATCAAGAAGCACCAATACTTTGAGAAGCCGTCCGATCGTAGAAAACGCAAGCTGAATCAAGCTAAGCGGCGTCTTCGCAAAAAGGTGCAGTCACGAAAGAGATAAAGTAGCCAGCTATGGCACCGGACATCCCCTCTCGGATCATGGATGACCTGAAGGCGGCCATGAGAGCCAAGGACACCGCCCGAACCACCGTTCTGCGGGGGTTGAAGTCCGATTTCAAATACCGTGAGATCGATAAGGGAGAGCCGCTCGAGGAGAGCGACTACCAGCAGGTCTTACGTACAGCCCAAAAGAAACGGCGCGACGCCATCGAGATGTATCAACGTGGCGATCGCGCCGATTTGGTTGCGAAAGAAGAGGGAGAGTTGGCGGTCATCAGCGAGTATCTCCCCCAGGAAATGCCCGACGACCAACTTGCTGCCCTAGTGCAGGGGGTGATTGATGAGGTTGGCGCCAGTACGCCGAATGAGTTGGGCAAAGTGATGGGCGTGGCGATGAAGAAAGTCGCCGGACGCGCGGAAGGGAATCGTGTCCGGCAGGCTGTGGCCGATCAGCTCGCGGCAAAAGCGGGCGGTCACTAAGCGGCCGTGCGCATGGCCGAGACGGCCATGCTACAGTGACTTGAGAAGCGTCTTCCGTGCGGGGAGACGCGGCAGTACGCACGATAGAGCACCGACGGTTCCGGCATGGGGGCAGGGACCTCGTCGCCCGACGGGGTGAACTCAACGGTGGGCTTCCGACAACCGGCCTCTGTGCCTCCGATCACGGTCTTGGTAGGAGGGGCAGGATGAATGTAATCGACATCGGGTTGTTGATTGGCGTGGCCGCGTGTGCCGGCTGGGGCGCCAAGAAAGGCTTCATCCGCATGTTTATGATCACGGTGGGGTTGGTCGCCGCGATCATCCTCGCGGTTCATTACAACGACGGGTTCACCTCCGAGTTGGCCTCGTATTTTGCGGCTTCGCCGTTATGGACGGCCATGGCGGCATTCATTCTCTCTTCGATGCTGCTGTTCGCTCTGTTCCGGATGGCGGCCAAACTGTTTTTCCGCGTGGCCAACTTGCAGGAATTGGGTCGGCGCGACCAGCTTGGCGGTATGCTGATGGGACTGGTGTTCGGTTGGGTACTGATGGGATATCTGGTGTTTCTGGGGTCGTTTCTTCCGATTCCTTATGCACTGGAGTCAAAGATTGAGAACTCACTGTTGGCGTTGCCGATGGGGTCGTCGGTCCCGTTTGTGTATGAATCATCGCACCAGTTGCATCCGTCTGAAGGCAATTTCATGGTGAAGATGGAAAGTTCACTGGCCAGTGCGCTGGAGAGCGCGAAGGGACGTAAGAGTCCGGGGGGACGGCGGACGCCGTCTCGTGTCGACGAAGCGCGCGTACAGGACTTCCTCGACCGCATCGAACGCTATTTCATCTCGTCTACCTAAGGTTCAGACAACCCGGGTGATTTCATCCTTGTGGGGCCCCGCTTGCGGGGCCTCTTTTATTGGCCACTATCGATAGGTGATGGATGCCATGCAGCAGAACGCTCACAGCGGTTTACGGTTACTCCCCAAATGGTTGTGGGGGCTGCTGATCGCGTGTGGTGCCGTCTCCGCTTACTTTGTGTTGCGGTCGGGGTTTTGTGCCGATGACTACTTTCTCTTGTGGGAGGCACGGCATCCCTTCTGGGAATCGGTACACCGCTACCTGGTCTCACCCGATGTGTTCAGCCAAGCGTATTACCGTCCGGTCCAGCGCCTGGTTCATCTGTTCGAATTCAAGGTTTTCGGGGACATTGCGATTCTCTATCATACCGTTTCGCTGCTCATTCATCTGCTTAATGCGTTTCTTGCCTATCGCTTCTTTAACCGGTTGGGTGCTCCAACAGCGGTGTCGGGGATCGCCGCAATTGTGTTTGTCATTCATCCCGCGCATACCGAGCCGGTCACGTTCATTTCGGCATTGAGTGGTTTGTTGGCGGCGACTTTTCTGCTCAGCGCATTGAATGTGTTGCTGCACCACTTGGAGACGGGAGATCGACGCAGCGGATGGGCCGTGATTCTCGCATCCGTTCTTGCACTGCTGTCGAAAGAGGACACCATTTCGTTGCCCATCACACTGGGGATCGTGTGGTGGTTCCAGTCGCGGCGCCGGGACCGTCTGTGGCCGGTGCTCACAACCGTTCCTCTGGTTGCTGCGTGGCTCTTGTGGCGTGTGGCGATAGGCGGTGTCCTCGACCCCAGCGTCAGTGGGTTTTCTGCAAATCCGCTGACGGTGCTGCGCAATCTCCCGTTTCACTTAAGCCGGTTTGTCATTTCAGTACGGTCGCTGGCTCGTCTGGTCGGCTTCGACCATTACTATGCCCTTCGGGATGCGCTGCATCCGACGCCGCATAGTGTCCTCTATATCTCCGCCGTTGTCCTTATCGTGGCGCTGGTCGGTTACGGCGTGTGGCGGGGGTGGAGACGTTGGCCGGTCTATGTCAAGACCGGCTTGGGGATCGCCATCAGCGGACTGCTACTCTATTTGCCCTTGCCCGAAAGTGCGACGCGATTCCTGTATTTCCCCATTGTTGGTCTTTCGGTGGCGGCCGTCGGTCTGTTGCTCCTGAACGCTTCGTGGCCACGACGGGTGATCCTGTATGTCTGGATATCGGTGCTGGCCCTGTCAGCCGTCGAGCAGACGTCAACGTGGTATCAGGCGGGCCAGCGGGTCGAGGTTGTGTTGGCGGAGGCGGTGAATGCACGCGAAAACCATCCCCCCGAGGTGGGCACTGTCTTCGTGGATTATCCTCGCCGCGAGTATGCGGCCTTCGTCTTTCCGATTGCGCTGGAATATGCGATTCGGTGGGAGACCGATTTCGACTGGCCGTATCTCTTCGTTTTTCACGATTTGCCGCTCGATCCAAATACCGCGCCCGATTCTGTCGTCTGGTATCGGTGGTCGGGGGACAGATTTGTGCCGATGGATCCTCAGAATTGGTGACCCGGCGCCAATTGTCCGCTCTCATTGTGTTATATTCGATGCCATGTCTAACGGTGTGATTGCCACCAAACAGGTCCAGTCGATCCTCGAATTCGACAAGATTGTTGCCTCGACCGAAGCACTCTGCCTGACCCCAATGGGGAAAGAGGCGCTGCGTAAGCGTTTGCCGACAGCGGAGTTCGACCGGATCGACCGCCTGCGTGAAGAGGTCAGCGAGATGCTGACGGTGCTGCGGTCGGGCGATGGGTTTCCGATTGTGCGGGTGCCGGACATCCGCCCGTACATTGAGAGCGCGGGTCTTGAGGGCTCATTTCTGGATCCTGCGCAGTTTCTCCAGATCGGGGAGTTTCTGTCGGCCATTGAGGAGTTGCTGCGTTTTTCGCGGGTATCGGAGGCCGTGTTCCCACGGCTGGAAGCCTACCTCGAGGGGCTGTCGGCGGTCTTTCATCTGCGGACCGCGGTTGACCGGGCGATTTCGCCCGAGGCCGATGTGCGCGATAATGCCTCGCCGGAGTTGAATCGCATCCGCAAGGAGCGGCGCGGCGCGCGCGATGCAGTGGTATCGCGTCTTGAACGGATGCTGGAAAAGCGGCAGACGGACCCGTCGCGCATGGACGATCTGATCACGTTGCGCAACGACCGTTTCGTGATTCCGATGCGGGAAGGTGATCCGGGGGCCAATGACGGTGTGATTCAGGACCGCTCGGGATCGGGTGCGACGCTCTACGTCGAACCGATGAAAGTGGTCGAACTGAACAACCGTCTGCGGCGGCTGTCGATGGAGGAGACGCGTGAGGTCGAACGCATTTTGCGCGGCCTGACCGACATAGTGCGCGACAGCCGGTTTGCATTGACCGATGATGCTTCTATTTACGGTGATCTCGATGCCATTCATGCGACTGCCCAGTTTGGTCTCAACTCTGACGGCAATGTCGTCGGCCGCCTCGACAGGGCTGATCTCGATTTGATCGAGGCGCACCACCCGCTGCTGGTATTGCAGGCGCACGAACTGAAGCACAAGTATCCCGACGACCCCCCGTTTAAGGTAGTGCCAATGGATGTGACGTTGGGTGAGTCGATGTCATCGATCATTATCACCGGGCCCAATACCGGTGGTAAGACGGTCGCGCTGAAAACCATCGGGCTCCTCGTGCTGATGGCGCAGGCGGGCTGGCCGATTCCGGCAAAGGATACGTCGAAGGTCGGGGTGTTTACCCGACTGATTGCAGACATCGGTGACGAGCAGTCGATTGAGTCATCGCTGTCGACGTTTTCATCACACTTGACGCGCATTAATGATGCACTACGGTCCGCCGACGATCGCTCGCTCGTATTGCTTGACGAACTCGGCGCCGGAACCGATCCGAAGGAAGGCGCGGCGCTTGGGGAAGCGATTGTCCTGGAGTTGACTGAGCGGCGTGCGCGTTTAATCGTTACGACGCATCACACGGCGCTGAAGACGCTCGCGCAGCACAGCCCGCACATTGAGAACGCCGCGTTGCAGTTTGATCCGGGAACATTGTCGCCGACCTATCATTTTCGTGTCGGCCTGCCGGGCGCGTCCTATGCAATTGACATTGCGCGACGGTTGGGTCTGCCGGAGAACGTCACCACACGCGCCGAGTCCCTGGTCGATGCGCAGGAAAAGGACCTGTCGAAGTTATTGGTTGAACTTGATGAGCGTTTGATGTCGGTGCGCAATCGGGAGGCCGAATTGGACAAGTCAACGAAAGCCGCATCGGCGCTCGAAGATTTGTTCCGGTCGCGCATGGCCAGAATCGAAGAGTTGGAAAAAGAAAAGAAAACGGAAGCGTTGGCCGAGGCGGAGTCGATCGTCCAGAACACGCGTCGTGAAATGGAACGGCTCGTTAAGGAGATTCGCGAATCGCAAGCCGAACGCCAACGGGTCAAAGAATCGCATCGTGCTCTCGCTGACACCGCGCGAAGGATCAAAGATGTAAAGCGCGAGGTTGCGCCCGAGCCGGAACCGCGTCCCAAGAGACAGGACGGGCCGATCGGTGTCGGCGACCGCGTTTGGATTGAGACATTCAAACGTGAAGCGGAAGTGGTCAGTATCGACAACGACAAGGAGCAGGTGAAAGTCCAGCTGGGCGATTTCATGTACACGATGGATCGTGACGCGGTCGAGCGGGTGGAATCGAAACCGACCGATGATTCGAAGCGGGTAACGATCAATGTTCGCGGTGGATATGGTGGATCAACGTCGGATGTGGGTCCGGAAGTGTCGCTGCGCGGGCTCAGCGCGGAGGATGCACTCGAGGTGTTGGATCGGTATCTCGACGAGGCGCGTCTGGCGGGCTGGAACGAAGTGCGCATTGTTCACGGACGTGGTGAGGGAATTTTACGCCGGGCGGTGGGCGAATATCTCACACGCGATTCGCGCGTGATTGAAAAACGTCTTGGGCATTGGAACGAAGGCGGCGATGGGGTAACATTGGCGCGGCTGGTGCCGGCGTAAACAGATCCTGCTCGGCCACGGCCATCGTGCGGGGGCCATTTGACTCGGCTCATGGCACGCGCGTGATGGCACAATGACATGAGTGATTCAGCGGTCAAAGATCAGGTCAAAGAAGCGACCGATATTGTTGCGATCATCAGCCAGTTTGTCGCGCTGAAACGTCGCGGGGTGAATTATGTCGGTCTGTGTCCGTTTCACACCGAAAAGACGCCGTCGTTTTCGGTGCACGGCGACCGTCAGTTTTTTCACTGCTTCGGCTGTGGCAAGAGCGGCGACGTCTTCACCTTCCTCATGGAACATGAAGGGTGGAGCTTCTTTGAAGCGTTGAAGTATTGCGCCGACCGCGCGGGGATTCGTCTGCCGCAGAAGCGGGATGACGATGATGAAGGGGCGCGCCGCCGCAAAGCGATGCGCGACGTGTTGATGTTGGCACAGGACATCTACAAACAGGCACTATTCAATACGCCGGGCCAACATGCACTGGAGTATCTGCACAAGCGTGGCTATGCCGATGACACACTGCGTCGGGCAGGAGTCGGGTTCGCGGCGAATGCGTTTGACACGTTGATGCGCAGCGTGAGAGCACGTGGTTTGAGTGAACGCGCTTTGCTTGATGCTGGTCTGGCGTCGCAATCGGAGAAGAGCCGCAATCCGTACGACCGGTTCCGCAATCGTATCACGTTCCCGATTACCAATCTATCGGGCAACGTGGTCGGTTTCGGCGCCCGTGCCATTTCTCCCGATGATGAGCCAAAGTACCTGAATTCGCCCGAGACCGACGTCTATCACAAGAGCAAGGTCCTCTATGGACTGTACACGTCGCGCGAGGCGATTCGCCGGCAGAGCCGGGCGTTTGTCGTTGAGGGATATCTCGACTGGTTGACGATGTTTGAGAGTGGAATCGAGAACGTCGTCGCTGTGTCGGGGACGGCGCTGACGCTCGATCAGGGGAAGTTGCTGGCACGGTTTTGCGACCGTATCACGCTGGTGTACGATTCCGACTTGGCCGGACAGCGGGCGACTTTGCGCGGGATCGAGGTGGCCTTCAACGCAGGATTACGCGTCGATGTCGCCACGTTGCCCGAGGGCGAAGATCCCGACAGTCTGATTCGTAACCATGGGCGTGAGGCGTTTGAAAAGGCGGTCGCTTCCGCCCCGACCGTACTTGAGTACCGCATCGACCGGGCGCGTGTTGAAAGCGGTGGGTTGGATTTTCTGACACGCGAAAAGCTGGCCAAGGAGTTCGCCGAGTTGGCGGCGCAGATCGATGATACCACCCGTCGCGCGGCGTTTGTCTCCGAGGCCTCCGGGCTGATCGACATCCCCGAATCTCAGATGCGCGCCTTGATGGGGAAGTCGAAGGGGCCATCACGGCCGTCACCGTCCCGGCCTGCCGAGCCGGAGGTCATTTTGCGTGAAGAGGAATTTCTCCGGGTGTTGATGGAGGACCCGGCGTATGTCGAAAAGGCGCGGTCGCTGGTGCAACTGGAGGACTTTCATGATGAGCTGCTACGGCGCATGTACCAACGGTTGCTTGATGCCTCGGCCGAGGGCCGGCGGATCCAGTCGCCGACCGATCTCGATGCCCCGCCGGAGGAGATGGCGCGATGGGCGCGGTTCTTAGGCCACAGTGTGGAGGACACGCACTGTGAGCGGATCTTCAATGATGTCGTGGGTCAATTCCAGAAGCGCCGCCTCCATGCCCGCGTGGGCGATATCAAGCGAGCGATGGCCCAGGCCCAGCGCGCCGGAGACACAGAAGCTGTTGAGCGCCTGATGAATGAGTGGACGGAATTGACAAAGGCGGGGGATGGGTAAGGACCAGTGGACGGGGACGCGATGAGAGATCGCGGGTTGCTCTAATTACGGGACTGCGTCAAACTCGACCTTTTTCAATCCGAAAAAGAAGTTGACTGACACTTCCCCGATCGCAATCGTATGAAATTACGGTGCCCGGATGGGTGCCTGAGTCGACGGTGATCCGTGGCCTGCTCAGAAGGGAGTTCGACGGGCCCATAGCTCAGTCGGTTAGAGCTGCTGACTCATAATCAGTAGGTCCCAGGTTCGAGTCCTGGTGGGCCCACCATCGCAGTGGTACCAACAGGATGGGAACGGAAGCCGTCAACAAGTGGTAGACGATGTCAGTTAGGAGTCGGGTACAGATACTGGAGGACATGGGGGCGATTAGCTCAGTTGGTTAGAGCGTTCGGTTCACATCCGAAAGGTCACTGGTTCGAGTCCAGTATTGCCCACCATTTGATCGGCTGGAGATGACCATACACACGATCGTACCGCATCGAACACAGTGTCCGTACATGAAGCTGCCTGCGCAGACGGCAGCATACCGAAACGAATGCGACCTGCGCGCGCCCCGGTGGGGTGCGCGCTTTTTTTTATCATCCCGTCCCGTGACAGGGGAGTGACGTAATGGGAGTGGATTCAATGTCGACGACCTCCGAATTGCTCATGCAGCTCCAGGGGTTGGATTACCAGCTTGGGGAGTTGGAACGGTCTAAAGAGTACCTCCCCGACATGATCGAAAATCTCGAAGGGGAGATCACCGCCGCCAAGAACGTGCTCGACGAAACCCAGGATCAGCTCGAAGCCACCCGTCTCGAGCACAAACGTCTGGAATTACGGGTCAAGGACAAGACCTCCGAATTGGAGCGTCTCAAGTCCCAGATGATGCAGGTGAAAACCAACAAAGAGTACGATGCGATCTCACGTGAGATTGACCACGCTCGTAATGAGATTAACAGCGCCGAGGAGGACATCCTCCAGGCGATGGAAACGATCGACACGCTGACCAACGAGGTCGAAGCCAAGAAGAAGGAATTAGAAGAGATTACCCAGGCCAATACCGAGCAGTTGAACACGATTAAGAACGAGATAGATTCGGTCGGCGATAAGATCAAGATCAAGCAAGGCGAACGTGAAAACGTTCTGGTCCGGCTGGACAAACCGCTGGTATCGGTCTACGAGCGGGTGCGTCGGGGCAAAGGCGCCGGCGCGGTGGTGGCGGTCAAACATCGGGCGTGCAGTGGGTGTTTCAAGAACCTGCCGCCGCAGTTGGTGCAGGAGATTCGTCGCGGCGAACGTGTGATCACCTGCGATTCGTGTGGACGCATTCTCATATGGGACAGCGATAACTCAAACGAGTAGCGAGTATGACGACGACAATCACCGATCACACGGCAACCAAAGTGGACAATATTGCGGCCCCGTTGGCCAGCGACGTCAACGTGCCCAACTGGGCGGCGCGCATCCTCGGCGAAGGACTAACCTTCGACGATGTGCTGTTGGTGCCCGCGCGCTCCGACGTGCTGCCGCATCAGGTCGATGTGTCCACGCGTGTGGGCAATATCGCGCTGCCGATACCGATTCTGTCAGCGGCCATGGATACAGTTAGCGAATCGCGGCTGGCCATTGCCATGGCGCGCCAGGGTGGCCTGGGGATTGTGCATCGGAATTTGAACATTGATGGGCAGGCCGCGGAGATCGACAAGGTGAAGCGGTCGGAAAGCGGCATGATCAGCGATCCGATTACCCTGACGGCCGACCGCACGATCCGCGATGCGCTCGACTTGATGCGCCGGTTTTCGATTTCCGGCATTCCAATTACCGAGGGAGAGAAACTGGTCGGCATCATCACCAATCGTGACTTGCGTTTTCATAAAGACTTGTCACTGCCCATCGGTGAGGTGATGACACGGCAACCGTTAATCACCGTCCCGGAAGGCACCGACCTGAGTTCTGCGCAGGAACTGCTCCATAAGAATCGCATCGAAAAACTGCTGATTGTCGACAACGCCGGCAATCTACGCGGAATGATCACGGTCAAGGACATTATGAAGAGCAAGCAGTTCCCACACGCGTGCAAAGATGATCGTGGGCGGTTGCGTGTTGGGGCAGCGGTCGGAGTCGGCCCGCATGAGGGATTGTCACGGGCCCGCGCCGTCGTTGATGCGGGAGCCGATTGTCTGTGTATCGATACGTCGCATGGGCACACCCAAAGTGTGATCGATGCCACCGAACAGATCAAAAACGCGTTTCCCCAGGTTCATGTGATTGCGGGGAATGTGGCAACACGGTCGGGGGCACGTGATCTGATTGCCGCCGGCGCCGATTCGATCAAAGTGGGGATCGGTCCGGGGTCGATTTGTACGACGCGTGTGATCACCGGTGCGGGCGTGCCGCAGCTTACAGCGATATTTGAGTGCGCCGAGGAGGCCGCCAAGACCGGTACTCCGATCATTGCCGATGGGGGCATCCGGTTCTCGGGCGATCTCAGCAAAGCGTTGGCCGCAGGGGCGAATGCGGTGATGGTCGGCTCGCTGTTTGCCGGAACGGATGAAGCGCCCGGCGAAAAGATCTTGCTCGATGGACGGTCGTTTAAGGTGTACCGGGGGATGGGGTCGCTCGATGCGATGGCGCTCGGGTCCCGGAATCGGTATTACCAGGACAAAGAGGACATTGGCAAGCTAGTCCCCGAAGGGATCGAGGGGCGCGTGCCGTACAAAGGTGAGTTGGCCGATTCGGTGCATCAGTTGATCGGCGGATTGCGCGCGGGAATGGGCATCTGCGGTGCAAAAGACCTTGCCACCTTCCGGACCTCAGCCCAGTTTATCCGCGTGACATCGGCCGGTGTACGAGAGAGCCACCCCCATGATGTCGCAATCACCCGGGAAGCGCCGAACTATCCGCGCGGCTGATCGGGATTCTGCGCAGTTCGAGAAACGTTTCACTTCACGATAGAGGAGGGCACGTGACCAATTCACGTCAAGTACTCGACCAGATCGACGCGCTAATCAGGAGACAATCCATCTTGAATCATCCGTTCTATGTCGCTTGGGAAAAGGGCGAACTGACGCGGGAGCAGTTGGCGACGTATGCCAAGATATATTACCCGCATGTCGCGGCGTTTCCGCAGTATCTGGTGGCCACCGGAGCGACGGCTGCCGATGCGACCGTGAAGGCCGAAATCGACAGCAATCTTGTTGATGAGTTGAATCATCCGAAGCCGCACAACGAATTGTGGTTGGATTTTGCCGAGAGCCTCGGTCACAGTCGTGCCGATGTCTCGACCGCGGCTCCCCACGTAGCAGCGAAAAGCATTGTCGATACATTCAATGAACTGGCACAGAAGAATACCGCATGCGGTCTGGCGGCGTTGTACGCCTACGAAAGCCAGCAGCCGGAAGTGGCCGAAACCAAGACCAAAGGTTTGAAACAGAATTACGGCATCCGTGATCAGCGGGCGCACGCATACTTCGACGTTCACGGCGAGATCGACATCCTGCACCGTGAAGGCGAGCGCAGGGCCCTCGGGCTATTGCTCGACAACGGCGCGGACACTGACGAGGTCATGCAGGCGACCGAACGGGCGCTTGATGCGTATTGGGCATTGCTGGATGGCGTCTGCGAAGAAGCGGGCGTTGGCATGATGTGCTAAAATAATGATGACGAAGCACCGAGCTCCAGCTCGATGCATTCGAACAGTTGATCAATCGGTGAGAGGCGGGTGCGCCGGGGATGATGGCCCCGCCTTCCTCTAAGCTGGAAAACCGAAGGAGATTTGATCGGATCGGTGGTGTGGTTAGACCGGGATAGACAATGGGCCTCAGGCTCACAAAGGTATCTTCCTATGTTGCCGATCTGAATACCGAGGAGGGAGTATGGCCAGAATCGCCAATGACATTCTCGAACTTGTTGGGCGAACACCACTGGTGCGCTTGCACAAGCTCGGCGAGGGCATGCATGCCAATGTGGTCGCGAAATTGGAGTTCTACAATCCGGCGTCCAGCGTGAAGGACCGCATTGGGTTGAGCATGATCGAGGCGGCAATTGCGAATGGACAGATCAAGCCTGATACCGTGCTGGTCGAGCCGACCAGCGGCAACACCGGTATTGCCCTTGCGTTTGTCGCCGCGGCCAAGGGGCTGAAACTGGTTCTGACCATGCCGGACACCATGAGTGTCGAACGACGCAAGCTGCTGGCCGCATACGGTGCGGAGTTGGTGCTGACACCGGGATCGGAAGGGATGCCGGGGGCGATTCGGCGTGCACAGGAACTGGCCGAGAGTCACCCGAATTACCTGCTGCTGCAGCAATTCGAGAATCCCGCCAATCCGGATATCCATCGTCGCACTACGGCGGAAGAAATCTGGAACGATACCGACGGCAAGGTCGACATTCTTGTGACCGGTGTCGGAACCGGCGGCACCCTCACCGGGGTCGCCGAAGTGATCAAAGAACGCAAACCGTCGTTTCAGGTCGTGGCCGTGGAGCCGGCGGACTCGCCGATCCTCTCCGGCGGTTCAGCGGGACCGCACAAATTGCAGGGGATTGGCGCGGGTTTTGTCCCCGGTGTTCTGCGCACCGAATTGATTGACGAAGTTGTCCAGGTGAGCGCTCCCGAAGCGGGGGTGATGTCCCGACGGATAGCGCGCGAGGAAGGAATCTTGGTCGGTATATCCAGTGGGGCGGCACTGCACGCCGCCTGGACGGTGGCGAGTCGCGAGGAAAACAAGGGCAAACTGATCGTAGTGATCATTCCATCGAACGGCGAACGGTATTTGAGTACGTGGTTATTTGACGAGCACGCTTAAAGAAGGCAGGGATTTCGTGTATTCCACCGATACAACGTTCGAAGCCGGCGCACTGGATGCGGTGGTCGACCAACTCTGCTCGACCGGCGATCATCTGGCCCATACGCGCAGTGCCAATGGTGTCGACCGCAAGCTGCCGTCGCGCGACACGATTGTGGAAATCGTTGAGGCACTGCGGTCGGTTCTTTTCCCTGGATATTTCGGCAAATCCGAGTTGCCCGCGGAGAGTTTGCGGTTTCACGTCGGCGCAACACTCGATGTGGCACTGCGGATGCTGCGCGTGCAAACGTCGCGGTGTTTATTGTTTGCCAATGAGTCGGGCGTACGGCAGGAGGCCGATGCGGCCGTGCGCGCCAAGGACGTGGTCCGCGAGTTCACGTCGCGATTGCCGGAAGTCCGCCGACTGCTGGCAACCGACGTCGTGGCCGCCTACGAAGGGGACCCGGCCGCCACGTCACCCGATGAAGCGATCTTCTGCTATCCCGGGATTCAGGCGATTGCCAATGTGCGTCTTGCGCATGAACTCTATCGATTGGACGTGCCGCTCCTTCCGCGCATCATTTCCGAGCACGCGCACGGTATCACCGGCATCGACATTCATCCCGGGGCCACGATTGGCGAGCATTTCTTCATCGATCACGGGACGGGTGTGGTGGTGGGTGAGACGTGCGTGATCGGCAACAATGTCCGTGTGTACCAAGGGGTCACACTCGGCGCCAAGAGCTTTCCACTCGACGAGCAGGGTAATCCGATCAAAGGTATTCCGCGTCATCCGATTGTCGAAGACGATGTCATCATCTATGGCGGTGCGACAATCCTGGGACGCATCACCATCGGCAAAGGGTCGACGATTGGTGGTAATGTGTGGTTGACGCACAGTGTGCCCCCGGGCAGCCGTATCACGCAGGCGCAGGCACTGCACGAGCGGTATGAGTCCGGTGGCGGGATTTGAGGATGGGTTGACCTCGTGCGTCGATCGTACCACGGGCGTCCTCGCCCGTGGCGCATGGCCAGTTCGGCTTCGCTCACCGCAAGTGAGACGGCCATACGACGGCACTCATTGACAATTTCCGCAGCGTGCCGAGCCCCAGCTCGGTGCTCCCCTCGAATTCTCCCGTGCATACGGGCGGGCAAATCCTTACATTCCGACTCCCTGACTGCATCAGACAAGGATGGATTTGCCGATGACCAATCCCGACAACAAACATCCGAAAGGCTTCTGGTTCATCTTCTGGGGTGAACTGGCGGAGCGGGCCAGCTTCTACGGTATGAAGGCGCTGCTCGTCCTGTACATGATCGATGTGCTCGGTTATTCCGATGCCAACAGCGCAACGGTAGCGTCGCTGTTCACCGCCTGTGCCTATATCGCGCCGATTGCAGGTGGGTATATCGCCGACCGCTGGCTGGGGAAATTCAAGACGATTATCTACTTCGCATTGCCGTACATTGGTGGCCATATCATTCTCGGCTCATTCACGAATGAGATTGGCCTGTACACGGCGCTGTTTTTGCTGGCGGGCGGATCGGGGTCGATCAAGCCGAACATCAGCACCTTGATGGGCTTGATGTACCAGGAACAGGGCAAGAGCCACCTGATGTCGCAGGCGTTTTCGTGGTTTTACATGGCGATTAACGTCGGTGCGGCGTCGACCATGACCACGCTGCCGTTCATTCGCGACCACTACGGGTACAGCGTCGCTTTCATGGCCCCCACGATTATGATGGCGGTATCGCTCGGCATCTTCTACATCGGGAAGAAGCACTATCCGGTTGAAGATGCGCGCGCACGGTATGCGCAGGAAAAGACACCGGCAGAGAAACGCGAAGAGCGTGAGGTGCTGATGCGCCTGTCGGGGTTCTTCCTGCTGGTTGTGTTTTTCTGGTCGGTGTTCGATCAGGCGTATTCGACGTGGACGTTATTTGCGCGCGACTACATGATCCTCGACACGCCCTTTGGGACTATTCCGCCCGATGCGGTACAGGGGCTGAATCCGATTCTGATTGTAATTCTCACTCCGTTTTTCGCATGGCTCTGGTCGCGAACCGACAAGTCGGAAACCAATCGCCTGTCATCGCCAAAGAAGATGTTGATCGGGTTCTTCCTGGTGATCGCCTGTATGGCGACGATGAGCGCGGCCGGGTATTTTGCCGTGCAGGCGAAGGTCTCGATCCTGTGGGAAGTGGCTGCTTACATTCTCATGACAATGGCCGAATTGTGCATCTCGGTAATCGGGTTACAGATGGCCTTTGAAGAAGCACCCAACCGCATGAAGTCGGTCATTACCGGAATTTGGCTGTTCACGGTGTTTCTCGGGAACATTCTCGCCGGATGGTTTTCGCGTATCTATACGCAAACCAGTCCCGGGAACTACTTCGCTCTGATGACCATCATGATTGTGGTCGTGACGATTATCTTCTACTTCGTCGGAAGGAAGTTTGAGCAGAAATCGAACATTGTGGCGTCGCCGTAGAGTTGCTCGAGAGGGTGCCACGGGGCTTCAGCAAAAGTAGGTCAGGAGCATCGCCCACCATGTGTTCGAGTGTTTGCTGAAGCGTTAGCGAGCGGGGCTCCTGACATCGCGCAAAAACTCAGCGTAATTGGTGTGCGGGTGTGTCAGGACCCCGGCGCGGTCCTGCGGTAGTGATTGCAAAAGCCGTCGGCGCGCCGTGGTCCTGGCCTACAAGAGTGTCGCTATTCTTCAGGCAGTGTCGGTTTCTCAGCCTGCGTCAGCAGACTCTCCAGCACATCACGGTGGACCGTGTAGCAGAGCATCTTCAAACGCACATAGTCATCGCGCATGAAGGAGTATCCCTCGTGCTTGCCCCAGCGCGCGCTGCGTCCCGAATCTTTGATCAGGAACCAGTCGCGGCCGTCGATTTCCGTGTAGCCGACCAGATGCACACCGTGATCGTCGGTGGTGGTGTGATTGTAGAAGCGGAACTCGCGTGAGTGCTGATTGATGTACTCCTGCGGCATATCGAAATCGGGTACAACCGAGAGGTCCTGCTTACCGTACCAGCCCGGTTCGGAAACGTCGCCACCCAATTCGACCGAGTAACCCTGCGCAATGGCCGAGCGAATGGCGCCGTGGAATTCATCCAAGGGCAGGTTGTAGTAGGTGCTGTCGTGCCACCAATTGTCGCGTACCTCGAAGGGGCCATATGTGTAAAACGGGAACGACAGTGTCGAAACCACATCAACGAAATCGTCCAGTTTCAGCTTCAGCATTTGATCGACAAACTCAAGCGGTGTGTATTCGGTGCCCTCGTACATGAACTCTGTTGGCGGGGTACCAAGGTGCTCGTTCAAGATGAGCCGGATATGGTCCAGCGCCGCCTCTTCGTCCCAGTAGTTATTTTCTTTGCAGAATTGGAGGAACTGGTAAATCTGTTTGGACATCGCGCTGTGGTCGTGTCGTTCGACACCGGGTTGCAAGCCGGTGTAGACGTCATAGGGAACAGCGCCGTACTCCTTCATCACTTCGATTAGGGCATTTGCTTCGGAGCCCTGTCCACACCAGCCTTGCCCGCGTTCGCGGATGTAATGCCGGGCTTTGCGGAGGTATTCGTAGTAGACTGTATGCATCTCGGAGAGCTTGATCTTCTGTCCGGTCTGGCGGAATACCTCGGACTCGATGAAGGAGGTTGATGAGAATGACCAACAGGTGCCGGTGGCGTATTGCGCCTGCGGGGGGAAATGGAAGACCGATTCGAAATCATCGGGCGACTGAGGCGCGGGAATGCCACTGACATCGAAGCGCAGTTCCCGTTTGGCTTCCTTGGCGGCTTCCTTTTCCTCTTTCTGACGCTTACGAATCGCCGAGGTGAGGCTGTCCTGGATGGCTTCGAGCGAATCGGTCCGCTCTTCCATCTCTTCGAGCACGGGATCATAAAACTTCGGGTGGTATTCGACCGTGTCGCTTCGGGCCAGCGCCGTCACGTCGATGCCACCGATGACGATGAGAGCCAGAACACAAATCATCGCGGTGCGCATGGTGGTCCTCTCTTGGGGCGGATGGTTATCACAAACTTCGATGAAAACACCGCCCCCGATCCGTTCAGGATCAACAAGGAAGATGAATGTGATGACAAAATTGGTAGCCGGTCTCCACGCTCATGTCGCGCGAGGCGTCAAATGACGCCTCGCTGGCGTTGCTGTTCCTCTGCAGCGTGCGGCTCTAACACAAGCTTCAGTTATTCAATGTCTTACACGATTACGGTGGGTTCGGTACCCGTAGCAGATTGTTTCAGTTTCGCCATTGCGGCCCTGACGAACGTACGTATATTGATGGAGGGAGAGGTAGACCAACACTTAATCGAATTTAATTGTTGTTGTTGAATGATAACATTTTACGCGAGACGATGGGAGGATTTCGAACCGGTGGGTTGGCGGCCGCGTGAGTGCAAACGGCCCTATAGGCCGCCGCGCTCATGAGGAAAGTCCGGGCTCCAGAGAGCAGGGTGCCTCCTAACGGGAGGGCGGAGCAATCCGACGGACAGTGCAACAGAAAACAACCGTTCGCCTCGGCGAATAAGGGTGAAAAGGTGGTGTAAGAGACCACCGGCGTGCCCGGTGACGGGCGCGGCCGTGTAAACCCCACCCGGAGCAAGGCCAAGCAGGGAAGAGAGGTGGCTCGCCTCGTCTGATTCCCGGGTAGGCTGCATTGATCCCGCTGGTGACAGCGGGACCAGATCAATGGTCGTCGACCCTGCGTAGCTTTAGCGAAGTAGGACTGCGCTGCTCGATCTCACGCGGCACACCCTGCTTCGCTACAGCTACGCAGGATGACAGAACCCGGCTTATCGCCCACCGGTATCTCATACTCTCATCAGTCCAACAGGGGGGTTGTGCCATCAGCAACCAGTAGTGCCACAGCCGATCCGGCCAACAAGGGTCGTCGCCCAGTGCAGTGGGTACTGGCCGACGCGCCCGATCCGGTGCGGGTCCGATCGCTGTCGGAGCAGCTTGCTATGCCCGAAGCGATCGTCCGGATCCTGCTCGCCCGTGGGCTGGAGGATCCCGCTCGCATTGAGCGGTTCCTCAATCCGAAGATGTCGGAGTTGTTCGATCCCTTTGAACTGGACGGGATGCGGGCGGCGGTCGACCGTCTGATCCTTGCGCTCCAGCGGCGTGAGAAGATCATGGTGTACGGTGACTATGACGTCGACGGGATCACCTCGACGGCGCTGATGTTTCTGGTGCTCAACCGTCTCGGCGCCGACGTCGACTACTACCTGCCCAACCGCCTGGTGGAGGGGTATGGCCTGTCGAATGACGGGATCGACCATGCGCACAACTCGGGCGCGACGCTGATCCTGACGGTTGATTGCGGGATTACGGCGATCGAGGAGGTGGAGTACGCGCGGTCGCTCGGAATCGAGGTTGTCATCACCGATCATCACGAGCCGGCGTCGAACGTTCCCGATTCGGTGACCATTGTCAATCCGAAGATCGGTCCGCCCGAGGGTCCCGGTAATGAACTGGCCGGTGTCGGTGTCGCGTTCAAAGTGGCGCAGGCATTGTACCGTACGCTCGGCCAAAATGAAAGCGAACTCGAAGAACATCTTGATATCGTGGCGCTTGGTACGACGGCCGATATCGTACCGTTGATCGATGAAAACCGTACGCTGACTCGTTTCGGTCTCAAGCAACTTGAGCGCACGACGAAGCCCGGTTTGAAATCGCTGTGCTTTGTGTCAAATTTGATGGGCCGGACGATCAGTACCGGGCAGATCGTGTTCATCCTGGCGCCGCGTATCAATGCGGTCGGACGGTTGGGGCAGGCCGATCTGGCGATCAAGTTGCTGTCGACCCGCGATGACCGTCACGCATCGGAGTTGGCGCGCGCACTCGACCGGGAGAACCGCACACGCAAATCGCTCGACGAAGGGACGCTCAACGAAGCGCTGGCGCAGATGAAATCGAAGTGCGACCTGGCCAATGACCGTGCGATTGTGTTGCACTCGGCCGAGTGGCACCAGGGCGTGATCGGGATTGTGGCATCGCGGTTGGTCGAGCGCTACCACCTGCCGACGGTGATGATTGCGGTCGACGGCGACGAGGGCAAAGGCTCGGCGCGGTCGATCCCGACGTTCCACATTTACGAAGCGTTGCGCGAATGCGAGGATCTCATTCTCCGGTTTGGCGGACATAAGTACGCGGCCGGACTCTCGATTCACAAAGACAAGATTCCCGAGTTTGTTGAGCGGTTCAAGCAGGTGGCACGGGAAAAGCTGACCGAGGATGACCTGACGCCGAAACTGAACATCGACAGCTATCTCGATCTCAACGATCTCACCGAGAGTTTCCTTGATCACCTCGAACGGTTCTCGCCATTCGGCCCGCAAAACAGCCGTCCGATTTTCATGTCGGCGAATTTGCAGGTGTCGGGCAGTCCGTTTATTGTCGGCACCAATCATCTGAAGATGAAAGTCACCAAGGGCGGCCGCGTGTTTGACTGCATCGGCTTCAACATGGGCGACCGCGCCAAGCCATTGCTTGATCATAATGGATCGATCGACTTGGTGTATGTCCCGGAACGCAACTTCTGGAACGGGCAATTGCGCTTGCAGTTGCGGATCAAGGATTTTGCGTTGACGTAGCGGATTTCAAAATCGGATGTATTACTCGTAGGGGCGTATTGTTTATACTGAGCGAAGCCGAAGTGCATACGCCCCTTTGTGTTTGGGAATCATGAGTGACGTGGTAGTGCCTCACAGCTCTGTTTACAGTGAGCTTGTCAAATTGCTGTGAGATCGTTGCCGCGTGTTGAAAAATTCGCTTGCTGGCATCACCTGAGATTTTGGGAGCGAGGCTCCTGCCGAGCCGTCGTGTGGAACATGCAGTTGCGGCTCGCCGGGGGGCTCGCCCGAAGGTTGTGATTCTCGGGGCTTTTCAATAGGCCGCTGAAGGCCCGTGGCACCCTGATTCAAACGGAAAAGATCTATGACAACCGCCCTAAGACGCCAGGACAACACGGCCCGCTGTGCACGGGATTGAACACGGCTTCGCCCGGCGGCGTTTCAGGTGCTGCCGGGCAATTGAGGAAAACCGCTTGAATTCCACGGAACACACCCGTCATGATCCCCTGATGAAAAACACTCTCGCATCACAACCGCAGGAGAACTATGGGTGAGTCACTCTGAGCTTGAAGCACTGTTCACAAAGATTTGCAAGAAGAAACCAAGCCCAAGCGAGTGGCGGGCGTTTCAGAATCATGCAAACCGAGACGCCGTGATTGAGTTTCTTACCGGCAAGCTCAGTGAATACCTGACAGTGACACGCTCGGTAACCCAATGGTCGTCCCGTTTCGACTGGGGCGCGGTCAACGCCTGCCGTCTCTTGGGCGAATGTAACGCGGCGGTGGCGGCCCCGGTGATGATCGAGATTCTCGACGACGTAATAGACGAGTATCTGGCGTACATCTACAATGCCGTGACAATCGCGCTTGAGGGCATGGGGCCTGCGGGCCTGGAGCCGGCCTGGCAGCGTTTTGAGCGGGACCGGGACAACCCCGAGCATGGTTTCGTCTGGCTCTCTGTTCTGGCTAGTTTGGGCGTGCGGGATGAAAGGATCCCACCGGCGTTGCGCTCGTTTATGAATATCGACCCCGCGCAGGCGATGATGCTAATGGGTGACTACGGCGATCCCGCTTTGCTGCCCGATGTGCAGCGTGCCGTCGAGTACCTCGCCCGTCAGTTCAGAACCGAGGGCATCGATGCCCTGGCGGTCGGCATGCGGCTGACCGATCCGCGGGTCAACCAGTATATCGAGGGACGCGAATCACTCATTCTGTTGCGTGATGGAATACCGCATCGTGATCCATCAATGCGTGCCAAAGTCGAAGCGCTCGACCGTCAGTTGCTGCCGCATTCGGCGTTCGAGGTCTACGATCCGTCCCGTCCTTCCGCCGAAGTGATGGTGGCGAAGGCCATGGGCCGCAAGATCGGCCGCAATGATCCCTGCCCCTGTGGCAGCGGCAAAAAGTACAAGCGCTGTTGCGAGAGGCTGTAATGCCCAGTTCAAAGGGTCCCTCTGTTACCATTCGCTCACTTGAGCGCTGCCCGGGTGCCCCGCAGCTCTGCTGTGGGATGGCCTCGATTAGCGAACAATCCAATCAAACGAACACTCGTGAATCGTTCAAGAAACATCCTACCGACCTTGGTGCCAACCGTAGCTGGCCAACGCCATTCACAAACCAGATCTGTGGGGCACCCGGCGCTGGGCTCACGTTGTGACGGTATTGTGAGAGTCGAGGTGACTAAAGTAAACCCCGACGAGGGCGTCAGGGGCACCCCGGCAGAGCAGTATCAGGGCTTGCCCAACTCACATTTCCGCAAGAAGTGATTGCCCGGCCAGAACGGCGTTTGTTAACTAAGGTTTTCCGAGTTTCTATGCTGTCATTCCCGCGAAAGCGGGAATCCATTTTCATGGCCAGTCATGGGCAAATCATACTACGTTTACATCCTCGCCAGTAAACCGCGAGGAACTCTCTATATCGGGGTGACCAACGATCTGGTTGCTCGAGTGTGGCAGCACAAGGACGGTAGAGTGCCCGGTTTCACGCGACGTTACGGAGTGAATCTTCTTGTGTGGTTTGACGAGACAAACGACGTGTCGTCTGCGATACAGCGCGAGAAGCAGATTAAGAAGTGGCGTCGATTGTGGAAAATACAATTGATCGAGAAAACCAACCCAGAATGGCATGATTTGTCGACCGATTGGTATGAGAGTAAAAATGGATTCCCGCTTTCGCGGGAATGACAGCGAAAGGGGACACCCAGCGAGGGTGGAGGTAATTAAGGTAAACCCAGACGGGAGCGTCAGGGGCATCCGGCTCAAGGTTAATTTAGGGTTTTAAGTGGCTCCTGCACAACTCGACAAGTTCCAAAATATCCGCGAATTCGGATGCATCAAAAGCAAATCCAGGGTTGGAATTGTATTCAATTAGTTGTACGGCTCCTTTCCATTGATTGTCGGACCAGTAGTAACCAATACTGAAGCCGCCTCGCGACTTAAAAGTAACTTCTGTAAGGGTGTTAGGTCTCGTCGGCACAACCTTCTCCTTAATGTAGCGTATCGCAGTTTGCAAAGAGGCAACTTCGTCGATATCCAAAATGGCAACTTGCGTCCCATCTCTGTACGAATGGATGCGCGTAAGCCGCATTGCGCGAACCGTATCTTCTGTAATGAGATCAACAACTGTCGCCGCCTGAATTTTGACCTTGCTGGGAATCCCCTGAGATTCGCCAAACCTGCCGATTTCGACATATTGCTTTTGGATGAGAGTACCATCCTGTGAAGAGAAGTCTTCAAAACCCGTGGCATAGGGGATTCCGTACTCAGATTGGCCTATTGCTATGCTGGCCTGGCTTAGTACAACCATGGCGACAGTACACAGTATTGCAGCTCGCAACCTCATCACACACTCCTCAGCTATCGTACGACCAACACTCGTGCAATTGTGTCCAACCCGTGTGCCACTGTACCGCTTGTCATGAGCTTGTCGAATGATGGTCAGTGGTGCGTTTACGGGAAACTCCAACTGTGACGTCTCCGGCGATTCTTTCGGTTGGGATGCGATTCCATCTGACACTACGAGCAAGCTCGTGCCCCCACTGACCAAGGTCAGTGGCACCCGGCACCCGGCGGCATTTTGGGGTGCCTCACAGCTCTGCTGTGAGATCGTTACCGTAACTGGGCTGGGTCCCATGCCGCGAACACTCCGACGGTTGAGTTCCCACAGTAGAACTGTGGGGCACCGGGCAGGCACTTTTTGCATTTGATGTGAGTTAGGCAGGCCCTGACGAGGGCGTCAGGGGCACTCCGGGAAGGAGTTGATCGAAGTCGTTGTCAGTCGGCCCAATCCCTCTCTTGCGTCGGGGAGCGAACTGCTCGATAATGGCCCCATGGCTGGCGAGACGACATCGGAGACGGCTCCGACTTTGCTTGATCGGTTCAATCGTGGCGACAGGGTGGCCCTCGCGAGGCTGATTTCGCGGGTGGAAGATCGGTTTGATGGGTATCACGAGCTTTTGGCCCGGGTCTTTTCGATGCACAAGGTGGCCTACCGGGTGGGGCTGACGGGGCCTCCTGGGGCGGGAAAATCGTCGCTGGTGAACCGTCTGGCCGCCAAATTGGCCGATGAAGGGCACAAAGTGGGAATCGTCGCCGTTGACCCGACCAGCCCCTTTTCGGGCGGGGCTCTTCTGGGGGACCGGGTACGGATGGCGTCGGTGTATGGACGAGAGAATGTCTATGTCCGCTCGATGGCCACACGCGGCGCCCCCGGCGGACTGGCCGGGGCGACCAAGGACGTTTGTGTCCTGCTCGAGGGCTTTGGGTTCGATGTGGTTTTGGTCGAGACGGTTGGCGTGGGGCAGGTGGAGCTCGATGTGGCTTCGGTGTGCGATACGGTCGTCGTCGTCTTTGTCCCCGAGTCGGGCGATGCGATCCAGGCGATGAAATCGGGTTTGATGGAGATTGCCGATATTTTTTGCCTCAACAAGTCAGACCGTCCGGGGGCCGACCGGATTCGTGCCGAGGTCGAGTCGATTCTCGATGTGCAGCGGCAGATCCGCGCGACCGCCTCGGAGCGGCGCGGACGTCATCTGCGTGATTGGGAGGCGCCGGTGGTGCCGACGGTGGCGATCCGCCAGTCGGGCATCGACGATCTTTGGGGTGCGATCGAGAAGCATCGTGCCTATCATGAGGCGGGTGACGCTGACGGTCTCAAACGGACGCGCGCCAAGTCGGATTTGACGTTGAGTTTGAACGAAGTCGCTCATGAGAGACTGCGCACCGAACTGATCGAATCGGGACGGCTCGACGACGCGGTTGACAAAATCGTCTCCGGCGAGAGTGACCCATACACCTTGACGCGCACGCTTTTCGCCGAATGGTGTCGGGAACAACCCTAACCGCATGCGTCGTTTGACAATTAGTTGCGTAGAATTGACAGGACTACGCTGTCTGATCGATTAAGCAGTGGACATGAAATGTCCGGAATTGGATATTGGACGGACCGTCAGGCGATGGTCATCGCCGCAACCCGACGGTTCAATCGCACACATAACGGGATGCTTGTATGAGTGACACGACCGAAACCAAAAAGCCGACTATTGTCGACAAAGTGACCGACGCGATCTCGAAACCGGTCAAGCCGAAAATGGAAGATTTGAAGGCCGAGTGGGAGAAGGTCCGGCATACCGCCGACAGCCTCGAAGGGCGCAAGTTCATCACCGTCTCATCGGTGCCGATCAAAGACCTTTACACCCCCGAGGATATGGAGGGAATCGATTTCGAGACGGAGATCGGTTACCCCGGTTTCACGCCCTACACGCGCGGCGTGCATCCGTCGATGTACCGTCGGCGGCTGTGGACGCGTCGCCAGTTCTCCGGCATGGGCACTCCGGAACAGACCAACGAGCGCTACCATTTTCTGCTCAATCAGGGGCAGATGGGTCTTTCGGTGGCGTTCGATCTGCCGACTTTGATGGGCTACGATTCCGATCATGCCCGGTCGAAGGGCGAAGTCGGTGTGTGTGGGGTGGCGGTCGATTCGCTGAAGGACATGGAGACGATCTTCAAGGGGATCGATCTCGGCGAGATCTCCACGTCGATGACGATCAACGCCCCGGCGGCGATCATTCTGGCATTCTATATCGTCGTGGCCGAGAAGAAGGGCATTAAGCCGGATCAGCTTCGCGGCACGCTGCAAAACGATATCCTGAAGGAGTACATTGCGCAAAAAGAGTGGATCTATCCACCGGCGCCGTCGATGAAGCTGATCGCCGATACGATCGAGTACGGCACGCGTGAGATGCCGCTGTGGAATACGATTTCGATTTCCGGATACCACATCCGTGAGGCGGGATCGACAGCGGTGCAGGAGTTGGCGTATACATTGGCCGATGGTTTCGCCTATGTCGAAGCTGGCCTGGCGCGCGGATTGGATGTCGATGAGTTCGCGCCGCGGCTGTCGTTCTTCTTCAACTCGCATCTCGATTTCTTCGAGGAGATTGCGAAGTACCGGGCCGCGCGCAAGATCTGGGCGCGTCACATGAAGGAGAAGTACGGCGCCAAGGATCCGAAATCGTATCTGATGCGTTTCCACACGCAGACCGCCGGTGTGTCGCTGACCGCACAGCAGCCCGAAAACAACATCCCGCGTGTGACCTGGCAGGCGATGGCGGCGGCGCTGGGCGGTACGCAATCACTGCACACCAACTCGATGGATGAGACACTGGCGTTGCCATCCGAGAAAGCGGCCTTGATCGCGCTGCGGACACAGCAATTGGTTGCCTACGAATCGGGCATTACCAATACGATCGATCCACTGGCGGGGTCGTACTTTGTCGAATCATTGACAAAGCAGACCGAAGACGAGGCCGAGAAGATATTTGAGGAGATTGAACGGCGTGGCGGTGTGCTGGCGGCGATTGAGGAAGGGTATTTCCAGCGCGAATTGGCAAAATCTGCCTACACGTACCAGCAGGCCGTTGAAAAAGGCGAGCGGGTTGTCGTAGGAGTCAATAAGTTCGTGATGGACAACGCAGAAATTGAGATACCCCTGTTGAAGATCGACGAATCGGTCGAACGGGAGCAGATCGAGTCCTTGCGCCAGTTGAAGCAGGCGCGTGATAACGACAAGGTGCAGCGGACACTGGGAGAACTGAAGGAGGCGGTCGAGCGCGACGACAACCTGATGCCGTATTTCATGGAGTGCGCGCGCGTGTACGCCACAATGGGGGAAATCGTCGATGTGCTTCGCGATATCTACGGGGAGTACGAGGAGCCGCCGACCATTTGAGGGAGCCTGATGGCAGAAGATGACCGGGAAAACCGACCGATGAGTAATGTTGCGCAAATTGTAGCCGTCGTCAGTTCGCTGCTTGTTCCACTGGTGATCTTGGGGATCATGTGGGCGCAGCGTCGGGGCGAACGCAACGCGCAACGTCAGGCAATGGCCGAAGCCACCAAGCACCTTCCAATCCGTGCCGGAGACAGTCCCGAGTTGCCGCCGTTGAAATGGCTGGTAGGCGAGGACTCACCGACCGGTAGCCGTGTGCTCGATTGTCGTGCCTACGCGCTTGGATTCCAGTTCGTGACCGCGGACAAAGAGACGGCGGCGACGTTTGCCGAGTTGTGTCATTCCGATGGTACCGAGCTCGAAGGCCGGTCACCGGAGAACGCCTGGTTGATCGACGTGAACTGGGAGTTTGATCACGAAGAGATCGATCTGTTGACCGGTGGCATGCGGGCGCAATCGACGGAAGATTTGTGGATGGCCGACTTACGCGGATCGCGTTTGTTTTTCCGCCGCAGTTGGACCGGGCAGTTGGTGTTCATGACCAACTTCCGGCATATCCCGACCGCGGGCGCCAAGATCACACGTATCTGGGTGACCGGCGACGATCCGTTTGGCAGCCAGTCGCCCGAGTATGTTGCGGCGTATGTGCGTCATCTGATCGACACGCACCTGCTCGGTGTCTTGACACCGTTCCCGATTCCGCCGGGATTTCCCAAAGACGACAAGAAGATTGCCGCGTTTGTGTTTCACTCGGTGGGACGTCGCGGCTGGCTGGCGGAGTATTTCTCAAGACACAATCGTTATTCGGCTGATGATGCAACCTTTGAATAGACGAACCTGGTAGAGACTATGGCTGAACGAATTCGAGTTCTATTGGCAAAGCCCGGTTTGGACGGGCACGACCGCGGCATCAAAGTGATCGCGGCAGCGTTGCGCGACGCCGGTATGGAAATAATTTACACCGGCTTGCGTCAAACACCGGAAATGGTGGTCGAAGCGGCGATCCAGGAAGACGTCGATTTCATCGGCATGAGCATTCTTTCTGGTGCGCACATGACGTTGTTCCCCGAAGTCCTGAATCTGCTTAAGGAGAAGGGTGCCGAGAACATTCACCTATTCGGCGGCGGGATTATCCCCGACAAGGAAGCAAAGCAGTTGGAGGAACAGGGTGTCGGGAGACTGTTCGGTCCGGGCACCTCGACCGAAGACATTGTCAAATATATCAGATCAGTTGTTTCGGAAAAGTCCACGGAAGCGATGATGTAGGTGTGAATCGACGATGTCTTTAATTGGGAGGGTGCGGTCATCGCGCCCTTTTTTGTGGTTCCGTTTTCATATAGCGATCGTCATTAAGAATCCCGGTTGAGGAGAAGCAAGGCACCGTGTGGTTCGTGATGACATTTGTGTGCCACGGCCCTCGAGGACCGTGGACGGGGGATTGTGCAGACGCGGACGGAGGGGCCTGATGGTTCGATCCGCCACGGCGGACTCACCACAAGAGGCCCGTGGCACCCTGATCCAAACCGAAAAGACTTATGACAACCGCTCTATATTGTCATCTTGAACGAAGTGAGGGATCTGCTTTGTTGGTGTGATGCTGCACATACGTTGTCCGACAAAAAGCCGATCCTTCACTTCCGGTCAGCGCTATCGCGCTGGTCCACGTTCAGGATGACAATGTTTGTAATCCTGCAAAAATAAGGGGTATCAATGGCGGATTTCAAACTCGAGGGTCTCGACCACATCGCCATTACCGTGAGTGATATGGATCGATCGATAGCGTGGTATCAGGATAAGCTCGGTCTTGAGCGTATACAGGTCGATTCGTGGGCCGGTGTGCCCACGTTTATGGTGTCGGGTTCGGGTGGCCTGGCGTTGTTTCCTGCCGGTGACGGCAGTCGTCTCCCAGACGGCGAGTCGGGTACGCCCGCGGTCCGGCATATCGCCTTCCGTGCTACCCGTCAGGACTTTGAAGCGGCGCAAAGTTCGCTCGCCGCACATGGGGTCTCATTCACATTTCAGGATCATGAGATCGCCCACTCGATTTACTTCAGCGATCCCGATGGGCATCAATTGGAGATCACGACATACGAGGTGTGACGTGCGGTGTATCGGCAGCCACGGATTATTATGTTTCCATTTGCATATCGGTGTATAATGCGTAGGCTGTTGGCAAACGGAGGGAGATCGGATGACCGGTGACGAAACACGACCTGGGGATGGTGGCCGGTTCATGGCCAGCGTCATCATTGGGTTGGCCTTGATTGTGTGCACATGGATCGGCACCAACACGATTGAACGGGTTAAGGGGTTTGGCCAGACGATCACCGTGACCGGGGCCGCCCATAAGCCGATTCGGTCGGACTATGCGATTTGGGAAGGTTGGCTGTCGACAACGGCGTCGCAATTGGAGTCGGCCTACGCCGCGCTGAAGCGCGATCGTGGCGTGCTGGAAGAGTATCTGAATGGTCGCGGCTTTGATGAGGATCAGATTGAGGTCGGCAACGTGCAGATCATGAAAGACTACAACCGTGATCGCGTGCTCACGGGTTACACGCTGCGCCAGAAGTTCCGCATCGAATTGGCCGATATTGACCGCATCGCCAGTCTCGGCCGTGAGGTGTCCTCTTTGATTGAAGAGGGTGTTCAAATCGAGTCGTATCCGCCCAAGTACCTGTTCACCCGGCTCGACAGTCTCAAGATCGAGATGATTGGGGCGGCCACCGAGAACGCCACGATGCGCGCGCAGCAGTTGGCCGAGACGACGGGCCGCCGGGTCGGATCGCCGACATCGGCCCGGGTCGGGGTGTTCCAGATCCGCCCGCTGCACTCACAGGAGGTCTCCGGGATGGGGATGAGCGATGTCAGTTCGATTGACAAGGAGATTGTGTCAACGGTGCATGTGAGTTTTTTGTTTGAGGATTAGGCCGGTCTTGTGAGCTGTCGCAGCAAGGGTGGGGGCCACTCTGCTACGCTCGCGACGAGGGAGGCACCCATCCTACATCCACTTGGTCTACCCCGTTCACTTGCCCCATCCTCTTGATTTTCGCCCGTCCCATCCCTAAGATGCGGGGCTTGGGAGGTTGCGTTAAACCACGTTTCAGTGGGAGGACCGATGACTCGATACAACGTTGACGAACGGCAACAACCGATCCGCGATGCGGTCCGCGAGTTTGCTGAAAAAGAGATTGTACCGGTGGCGCAGGAACTGGACCGGCGTCCCGAGCCACAGGCATTTCCACACGATTACTACCAGAAACTGGCCAAACAGGGGTACATCGGTTTTCCGATGCCGAAGGAGTATGGTGGCCAGGGGCGGTCCTCGATTGAGTACACGACGCTCTGTGAAGAGCTGAGTTACTGGGACGCCCCGTCCAATCTGCTCTCGGCGGTGGCGGTGTTGGCTTTGGAACCGATCGCGATGTATGCGAGCGAGGAGCAAAAGAAGAAGTATATCCCCAAGGCCATTTCCGGCGAGATCATCCCGGCGTTTGCGTTGACCGAACCGAACGCGGGGTCCGACGCGGCCAACCAGTCGACGGTGGCGAAGGTTGATGGGGATGATGTCCTCATTTCGGGCGAGAAGATCTTCATCATGCACGGCGACGTGGCCGACACGTATGTCGTTTTTGGTAAGATGGAGGACTCCGAGGCGCGAGGGAAGATTTCGGCCTGGATTGTCGAAGACAATGGGAACGGATCGATTCGCAAGGAGACGTTGAAATACAAAATGGGCATGAAGGCGGCAACGACCGGCCGTCTCTGGTTTGACAATGTCCGGGTGCCCAAAGACAATTTGCTGGGTGAACCGAACAAGGGTTTCCGTTACGCGATGGGGACGCTGGACAGCGCGCGAATCGGTGTCGCCGCGCAGGGCGTCGGTATTGCACAACGTGCGTTGGATGAATCGATTGAGTACGCCAAGAACCGTCAGGCCTTCGGTGCTCCGATTGCCAAGCTGCAGGCGATTCAGTGGATGATTGCGGATATGCAGGTGCGCCTGGAGGCGGCACGTGGGTTGACGTATCGAGCGGCACTGAAGAAGGATGCGGGAGAGAAATTCAATTTGGACGCCTCGATGGCCAAGCTTTACGCCACCGAAGTCGCCGGATTCTGTGTCGATCGTGCCATGCAGATTCACGCCGGCTACGGATACATTGGTGAATTTTCGATCATTGAGAAGCTGTACCGCGACCAGCGCATTATGGAAATCTACGAGGGCACCTCGGAGGTTCAGCGGCTGGTCATTGCCAATTCGTTGCTGCGCTGACAACACTGCGCTCAGATGGACGTCATGTGTCGGCGGGCCGGTCGCAAGATGACGATCTTATGCCCCTCGTTTTGAGGGGCATTTGATTAGGGTTTGTGTAAGAGAGGTTGTAATGGAAAAGACAATTCAAACCGTTCGGCTGGGCGCCATTCATATTGGCGGGTTTGTGGAGAGCCATTTCGCCCTCGATGGTGGTGCGATGTTCGGTGTTGTGCCCAAGGTCATGTGGCAGAAACTGCTCAAGCCGGACGATGAAAATCGGGTGCCGATGCTGGCCAACTTATTTTACGTGAAGGTTGGCGATCACCAGTTGTTGCTTGATACCGGCCTTGGCGACGCGCTGTCCGATTTCGACAAGAAGGTGTATGCTCCGCGTGGTGAATCGAGTATCGGCCCGGCGCTGAAGGCGCTGGGCAGTTCGCCGGAACAGATCACTCACGTCGTGTTCACACATCTTCACACCGACCATTCCAATGGCGCCTTTGTAGGCAATCCCGACGATCCTGATTTGCGTTTTCCGAATGCACAGCATGTGGTGCAGAAGGATGAATGGGAGGATGCGGTCAATCCGAATGAACGAACCGGTGCCGTTTATCTTGTTCCTCGTTTGAAGAAGATCGAAGAGAGTGGGACGTTGGAATTGGTTGATGGTGATGCCGAGATTGTTCCCGGTGTAACAGTTCGCAAAACCGGCGGGCATACGCGCGGGCATCAGGGTGTCGAGGTTCGTTCCGGGAATGAACGGTTCGTCTACTATGCCGACATCATTCCTACGCGCTTTCACCTGAAGGGACCGTATGTGGCGGCGGTCGATTTGTTTCCACTCGACACGATGAAATTCAAGCGTGCATTTCTAAAGGATTGCTGTGACAATCGCACGATTGTCGGTTTCGACCACGATACCGAGGTGATGTTCGGGCGGTTGGTGCAGAAAGAGAAGTGGATGGACGTGGTTCCGGTCGACACTGTGACCGTGCCGGCATAGATTAATCGATTATTACTGGCCAAAATCATTTGACTGAGAGACGACTCATCATGGCGACCCCGAATTCCATCGACAAGCTCAAAGAGAAACGTAAATTGGCGCTCGAACCGAGCGCACCGAAGCGCGTTGAGGCGCAACGCGCCAAAGGCAAACTACTGGCGCGCGAACGGCTGGAGATTCTCCTCGACGAGGGCTCGTTCGACGAGATTGATCGCTTCGTGACCCACCGGTCGAGCGATTTTGGTCTCGACAAGCAGCGTCCGCTCGGTGACGGTGTGATCACCGGCTCGGGGACCATCGAGGACCGGCCGGTGTTTGTGTTCAGCCAGGACTTCACCGTGTTCGGCGGATCGTTAGCCGAAGGCCATGCGCGCAAGATCTGCAAGATCATGGATCTGGCGCTGAAGACCGGTGCACCGGTGATCGGTATCAATGATTCCGGTGGCGCGCGCATTCAGGAGGGCGTGGTCTCGCTCGGTGGGTATGCCGATATCTTTCTGCGCAATACGCTATGCTCCGGCGTGATTCCGCAGTTGTCGGTGGTGTTGGGACCGTGTGCCGGAGGGGCTGTCTATTCGCCGGCGATTACCGATTTCATCCTGATGGCGCGGGGCACATCGTACATGTTTGTCACCGGGCCGCACGTGGTGAAAACCGTCACGCACGAAGAGATCGACTTCGAAGGTCTCGGGGGAGCGGATGTGCACGCGCAAAAGAGCGGCATTGCACACGTGGTCGGTGATAATGATGCGCAGACGCTGCTGCTGACGCGCAAGCTGATGAGTTTCATTCCGCAAAACAATTTGTCCGAAGTGCCGGCGCGTCCGTGTGAAGATCCGGTTGACCGACAGGATGAACAGCTCGACAGCATCGTACCGGCTGATCCGCAGAAACCCTACGATATCCGCGACATCATTTCACACGTTGTTGATGATGGTGAGTTCTTTGAAACACAACCCGATCATGCCGGCAATATCGTAGTCGGGTTTGCACGTTTGAATGGACGAGGCATTGGGATTGTGGCGAATCAGCCGGCGGTGCTGGCAGGGGTGTTGGACATCGCATCGTCGTCCAAAGGGGCGCGATTTGTGCGTTTCTGTGACGCGTTTAATATTCCGCTGGTTGTCTTCGAAGATGTGCCGGGATTTCTACCGGGAGTTGAGCAGGAACATGGTGGCATTATCAAGCATGGGGCGAAATTGCTTTATGCCTTCTGTGAGGCGACCGTACCGAAGGTTACTGTCATCACGCGCAAGGCGTATGGCGGCGCCTACGACGTTATGAATTCGAAGCACGTGCGGGGTGATTACAATGTCGCCTGGCCGGGCGCCGAAATTGCGGTGATGGGTCCCAAAGGGGCCGCCGAGATTATTTTCCGCCAGGAAATTGCCGAAGCCGAGGATTCCGCTGCTGCTACCGAGAAGTTCGCCGAGGAATACCGACAGAAGTTTGCCGATCCGTATATCGCCGCCGCGTTCGGATTTCTCGATGATGTCATCGAACCGCACGAGACCCGTCCGAAATTGATCCGTGCCTTGGAGCTGTTGCGGTCCAAGAAGGATTCGAATCCGCCGAAGAAGCACGGGAATATACCGTTGTAGGCGGTGAACAGCGGGTCCGGCGGATGCGCGGTCGGACATGCCGAAGTGAACGTCAAGGGTCATACTTTGCGCGATTCGATGGTGAATGCCACTAGATAGTGCATCCGCCCTACGGCTTTCCCAGATTCACTCTTGTACGGTGCGTGTCAGGATCCCGGTGCAGAACCGGGATTGTGGATATGTGAGGATGTTGACGCGCGGGGGGGGGCGACCTACGGTTCCTTTCAAATCGGTTGCAATCGCAGTCGAGCCTCGCCTGATTGGCACGATGGACGGTGCAGTTGAACATCGTGATGACGGCGATGCCTATCTCGGTAAACGGCTATCGTGGGTTAGGCGCAAGCTGCAGACACGGGATCCTGCGTACCGTTTCAAGTGGGACGTCTATTTCGACCGGCTCGAGGAATTGGCGCGCTCGTCGCAACGGTTTTTGGATGCCGGGTGTGGCGATAACAAGACGGCCTATGAACTCAACGGTCCGAAACTGTGCGCAGGCCTCGATGCCATTCTCCCGCAGCCGTTGGGAAACGCCGTGCGCGGAACATTGGAAGATCTGCCGTTTCGAGATGAGATGTTTGATCTTGTCGGATGTCGTTATGTGGTGGAGCATTTGTCAGACCCCGAAATCGTATGGCGCGAATTACACCGTGTTATGCAACCGGGAGGCCGACTTCTAATCCAGACGGTGAATACACAGAGCCTGTTAATCAGGCTCTCGCGTGGTCTTGGCGGGCGCTTGCGACGGCTGGTCAGCCGTAAACGGTATGCGCGTCGAGATCAAGACGTCTTTCCCGTGTTGGACCGATTCAATAAGCCCGATTTGTTTCGGCATCCGCCGACCGGCTTTCGCTGTGTGACCGTAACCATGACCCAAGATGTCGATACCCAGTCACGACTCGGGTTCTACCTGACATACTTGCTGGTGCGATGGGCACGGAATCGTCCGGATCGCCGTTCGACGATCACGGCCGAATGGGAACGGATTTGACATCGGGCCGGTCGACCACGCGGATTGCCCTTGAGTGCCGGGTGGGGACTGCTCTATAATCGATGGCTATGGATACGAAAATGCATCTGCCCATCAAACGCGTGCTGATCGCCAACCGGGGCGAGATCGCCGTACGCGTCATACGCGCCTGCCGCCGTCTCGGGATCGACTCGGTGGCGGTCTTTTCCGAAGTCGACCGTGATGCTCTGCATGTGCGCATGGCCGATTACGCAGTCTGTATTGGTGCACCCCAGCCGGAAAAGAGCTATCTCAACATGGGGCGGATCATCGAAGTGGCCCGGGAGATCGGCGCTGACGCAGTCCACCCCGGGTACGGATTCCTCGCCGAGAACGCCCATTTCGCCGGATATGTTGAAGATGCCGGGTTGATCTGGATTGGTCCGCCGCCGCGGGCCATCACCGACATGGGCGATAAAGTCAAAGCCCGGGCGATCATGAAACGGGCCGGGGCGCCGATTGTGCCGGGGTCGGATGGCCCGATCGGCGATGAAGACGCTGCGCTCAAAGACGCCACGATGGCGGGCTTCCCCATTGTGATCAAGGCCGTCGCGGGTGGCGGCGGTAAGGGAATGCGAGTGGTGAACAGCCCCAATGACTGGCTGTCCTCGATTGAGACCGCGCGGCGCGAGGCCAAAGGTGCATTCGGCGATCCGAGTGTGTATTGGGAAAAGTACATCCTGCAGCCGCGGCATGTCGAGATTCAGATTCTGGCGGACACAAACGGCAAAGCGATCTCCTTGAATGAACGAGAGTGTTCAATCCAGCGTCGCCACCAGAAGGTGATTGAAGAATCACCGTCGGTGGTGGTCGATGCCGATTTGCGCAAACGGATGGGCGATGCGGCGGTGGCCGCCGCGGAAGCGTGCGGGTATGTTGGTGCGGGGACGGTGGAGTTTCTCGTCGATAAAGATCGCCATTTCTATTTTCTCGAAATGAACACGCGTCTGCAGGTCGAACATCCGGTGACCGAGTGGGTAACCGGTGTCGATCTGGTTGCCGAGCAGTTGCACATTGCCAGTGGTGTCGATTGGACACCGCCCGATATCTCGCATGCGCCGTTCGGACATGCGATTCAATTTCGCATTTATGCTGAAGATCCGCTGAACAATTTCTTGCCCTCACCGGGAACCATCACGACCTACCACGCGCCACAGGGTCCCGGTGTACGTGTCGATTCGGGTGTGTATCGTGGGGCGAAAATTCCGATCTTTTACGATCCGATGGTGGCGAAGTTGATTGTCTGGGGGCGTGATCGCAATGAAGCAATTGCCTGCGGCAGCGGTGCCCTGGAAGAATTCACCATTGACGGTGTTGCGACGACGATCGACTTTCATCGACAGGTGATCCGCAATCCGGAATTCATCAAGGGTAACACAACCACCGATTTCATCGACAAGTACTTTGACTTTTCGCCGCCATCGGACCGCATGGACGACAATGTCAGGCGCGCGGTTGCCGTTGCGGCGGCGTTGTATGCGCGACGGAAAGCCGAACGTCAGGCGCCGCTGGAGGTGAGTGGCGATACGACAGCATCGGCATGGGCGGTCGATGGCCGTCTGCGCGCGACCCGTCGCTGGCCGGGTGTTATCTAACAGCAGAACGAGAGTTGCATTATGCCGAAATACACTGCCACAATCGGTGAGACACAGATCGAAGTAGAGCTTCTGAACGGGAACACCGAAGCGAAGGTCAATGGCGAGGTGGTTTCGATTGATGCGGCGTGGTTTACCGAGGATGAGTTGAGTTTGAATTTGTTGCTCGGTGGGCAATCGTATGACTTGCGCATCGAGGAAGACGAAGAGCGTCTGCATATTGCATACGCGGGCAATCGGTATGAATGCGACGTGATTGACACGCGCTTGGCGGATTTGAAGAAGCGCGCCGGTGATATCGGCGGTGTTGGTGGTAAAACCGTGATCAAGTCGCCGATGCCGGGACTGGTTGTCAAAGTCACCGCAGAAGAGGGGCAAGCGCTCAAAAAAGGCGACCGGATTCTGATTCTGGAAGCAATGAAGATGGAGAATGATGTCAAAGCACCGCGCGACGGCACGTTGACGAAGCTGTCGGTGGCCCCGGGTGATACTGTCGAGGGCGGACGCGAGTTGGCGGTGATTGAATAATCATTCGTACTGTTCCGCAATATGTCCGATAAACCCGATCCCAAAGCCGAACGCCGCGCACACTTGGCCTTGCCGTCCTTGTCGGAGCAGTGGCCGGAGGGGTTTGATCCGGCGCGCGATCTCGGTAAACCCGGTGAGTACCCGTTCACACGCGGTGTCTACAGCGGCATGTACACGAAGCGCCTGTGGACGATGCGCCAGTACGCCGGATTCGGGACCGCTAAGGAATCCAACGAACGGTACAAGTATCTGCTCTCGCAGGGACAAACCGGTTTGTCGGTTGCGTTCGATTTGCCGACACAGATGGGGTACGATTCCGATCATCCGTTGGCGCGCGGCGAGGTGGGACGGACCGGTGTCGCCATCGACGGCATCTGGGATATGGAGATTCTGCTCGATGACATCCCGCTCGATCAGGTGTCGATTTCGATGACAATCAATGCGACGGCGGCAATCCTGCTTGCGTTGGTGGTCGCCGTCGCACGAGATCGCGGTAACGACCTCGCGAAGCTGTCCGGTACGATTCAAAACGATATCCTCAAGGAGTATGTTGCACGCGGAACGTTTATCTATCCGCCGAAACCGTCGATGCGCCTGGTGGCGGATACGATTCGTTACTGCAAAGACGATCTGCCGAAGTGGAATCCGATTTCGATTTCCGGATACCACATTCGCGAAGCCGGCGCGACCGCGGTGCAGGAGGTGGCGTTCACGTTGTCGCACGGTGTTGCCTACGTCGAGAACGCATTGGCGGCCGGATTGGATATCGATGAGTTTGCACCACGGCTGTCGTTCTTTCTGAGTTCTGATAATGATTTCTTCGAAGAGATTGCCAAGTTCCGTTGCGCACGCCGGATGTGGGCGAAGATCATCAAAGAACGGTTTGGCGCCAAGGATCCGGCCTCGATGCGGTTCCGATTCCATGCACAGACCGCCGGTTCCACGCTGACCGCCCAGCAACCGTTGGTCAATGTCCCCCGTGTCACATTGCAGGCGCTGGCGGCGGTATTGGGCGGTGTCCAGTCGTTGCATACCAATGCGTATGACGAAGCGCTCGCGTTGCCGTCGGAGGAATCGGCGGAGCTGGCGCTGCGGACGCAGCAGGTGATCGGCTACGAATCGGGCGTGACCGAGTCGGTTGATCCGCTCGGTGGGTCATTTCATATCGAATCGCTCACCAATGAATTGGAAGCACAGGCGACCGCGCTGATGGAGGAAGTCGACAAGCAGGGTGGTGCAGTGGCAGTCATTGAAAACGGCTTCACCAATCGGGAAATCGATCGTTCGGCATGGGAGACCCAGAAACGGGTCGAGCAGGGCGAGCAGGTTGTGGTTGGCGTGAACAAGTTTGCGAAAGAGAAGGACGTATCGCCGCCCAAGATTGCACAACTCGATCCCAAGTCAGAATCAGCGCAGCAGGAGCGGCTGGCCAAAGCCAGAGCCGACCGCGACGACATCATTGTCACAGCCGCACTCGATGAGTTGAAACGACGGGCGAACACCGATGATGAACCGTTGATGCCGCAGATCGTTGCCTGTGTGCAGCAGCAGTGCACCCTTGGTGAGATTTCCGACACGTTGCGCCAGGACTGGGGGGAGTTTCATAAGCGGGATTGACCCAAGTTCAATTGTGCGGGTTTCACTGACCAAGGGGCGTGTTGAAAAACCTGCTAACTATCATCACCTCAGACTGGGGAGGGCGATCCGCCGCGGCGGACCGCCGAGCCGCCGTGTGGAACATGCCGTTGCGGCTCGCCGGGAGGCTCGCCCTCCCAAAGGCTCTGATTCTCGGGGTTTTTCAACACGCACCAAGGTCAGTGGCACACTCACGTGTGAAGACAATTATTAAGCCATACACCAGGAGCACTCAATCATGCTGAAACAAATCTCCCATGTCGCGTTGGCGGTCGGCAATCTCGACCGGGCGATTGAATTCTACCACGATGTCCTCGGACTGAACATCACCGATCGCCAAGTTGTCCCCGAGCAGAAGGCCGAAGTGTGTTTTGTCGAAATCGGCGGGACGGCAAAGCTGGAATTGATTGCCCCGACGAGTGAGGATTCGCCGGTCCAGAAATCGATCGACAAGAAGGGCCCCGGGATTCATCACATCTGCTTCGAGGTCGACAACATCGAAGAGCGTCTCCATTGGCTCGAAGATCACGGCATCAAACTCGTCAATAAGGAACCGCGCCAGGGCGCCGAGGGTGGCAAGATCGCTTTTTTGCATCCGTCATCGACGTTGGGCGCGCTGATGGAATTCTGCGAGGGATGCCACTAGGGGATCCGTTTTCATCAGAATGATAGAACGCCGGCGCCATCTGCGGATGAACCCAGCGTGAGTGATCTTCTCGACAGTCGCTCCAGCCGGTTCTGGCTGGCCGCTGTTGTCGTTTGTGGCGTGCTGCTGCAGACCTGGCTGTTTGTGCGCAGTTGGTTGAGCGGCGACCAGTTGGTGCTCCTGCAACTGGGCCTCGACTTTGTTTCCACACATGATCTCAAGGCGGTGGCCAAGGGCATGTCGGGCTCGGGCCATCTGCCCGGCGGCTTACTGCAACTGGTAATCGGTGTGCCGCTGTTGATCTATCCGCACTTCAAATCCCCCAACGTAGTCGTTTTCCTCAGCCATATTGCGGCATTGTGGATCTTCATTCGGATCCTGCGGCAGTCGGTTTCGCCACTCTTTCTTGTCATCTTTGCCGGGCTGTACTGGCTGTCGCCGTGGCGGTTGTACCATGCCGGCTTCTTATGGGAACCATCGCTGTTGTACCTGCCTGCCGCGGCGCATCTTTGGGCCTGCTGGAGATCGCGCGACTCGCGGGCAATCGGGTCGTCGTTTGTTCTGGGATTGCTGATGACGGCGACGCTGCAATTGCACGCGTCGTTTCTGATCCTGGTTGTGTTGACGGTGCTGTTGTGGATCGGACGACGGATTCGTTTGCATCTCCCCGCCGTGGTGGCAGGGCTGATTACCGGTGGTCTCACGCTGATTCCGACGATCGTCGCGTGGTATCAGGGCACCTTGCCGGGAGTAAATCCAAGTGACGGTTTCATCGGTCGCGGACTGGTGTATGTATTTCCGTTGCTGAAAGGCGTGCTCTATTGGATTCGGTTCATCTCATCGGATGCGGGCAGCATTATCAAGACGACGATGTTCATGCGCGGCGAGTGGGCCGACGCATCGGCACTTCGCGCGACTGTCAGTGCTGTCGTTCACGGGCTGTTCTATGCCGGCACCGCGTCGATTCTGTTGTGCATTCCGGCGGTATATCGGTTCCTGCGGGATCATGTCGCACAGTGGAACAAACGCATTCACGAACCGCGGACGTGGGTCATGCAGTACGCGCTGTACGCGATGGGTGCGATGCTGGTCGCGGTGGCGCTGTCACCGGTGACGACGCAGAGCTGGCATGTGATTCTAATCCTCCCCGCGGCCTGTCTGTCGGCGTCGTATTGGTTCGAACAGCAGTGGACGAGTGGACGCGCGCTCATGCGGTATGCGATCATCGCACTAATTGTGATTCGCATCCCGCTGACCATCGCCTTCGGCTTGGGCCATGACCGCTACCGGGAGCGCCCGCTGTCGGAGGTCGTCGGTGAGAGTCACGTCTCACCGGAACTGCGCGCACTGATTCTGAGAGTTCCGGCAGAACGGGAGGAATGAATCGTCAGACATGGTGTCCCACCCCCAGTCCCAGACCGCGTCAGCGGTCTGGGGCTGGGGGTGGGATTCGATTTGGTCAAATCTATCCGAGACAACCCGGTCTTTGGGGACTGAGCATGGCCGTCCCGCTTGCCGTGAGCAAGGTCGAACGGGCCATGCCGCGCGGGCACTTCGGTTTGCTCAGTGTAAACGAGGCGCCCGTGCTAGATCGCCTGCTCAATCGGAAGATAGAGCGGTTGTCAGATTAATTTTCCGATTGCGGTGGTTTGGCAGGTGCGTTGTGGGTTGTCGATGACTTCCGTGGCTGCACACTGATGTTACATATCATGCATCGAATGGCATCTGTTGTCCAGCGGTTGCACTGTTCTTAGAGCGGTTGTCATTATAAAATTCCGATTGAGGAGAAGCGAGGCACCGTGTGTATCGTGATGACATCTGGGTGCCACGGGCCCTGAGGGGCGTGTTGCAAAACGCCCGAGAATCACAGCCTTCGGGAGGGCGAGCCTC
>CAYTTY010000039.1:0-40013 GCA_964440935.1 uncultured Ignavibacteria bacterium
CGTGGCACCCAAATACAAACGGACAATACTTCTGACAATCGCTCTAATCGGAAATCATCTCTGACAATTCCTCCAGCTGATAAGGCAAAGGCGTGTCGTGAAGCACGGCGTGTGAGCAAGTTATTTATAGAGCAGTTGTCAGAATAGATTTCCGATTGCCAAGGCAACCTTAGCTGTCATTGCCGTCCGCCGCGGCGGAGGAATCCATTGTCTTTATACACAAGCAATTATGACACTATCTCGGTCCGCCACGGCCGACTGGGATGACAGCGTATAGAAATCCAAACGGAAAGCACTTCTGACAATCGCTCTAACCTGTTTCTTTCCGGGACACCATACTAGTGTTATGTCATGCACCAAGAGCCGGACAGAATTCCGTAGGGCAGGAGCACCGGGCGCCAGGCGTGCTCGGCATGGTCAATTCGGCTGCCCGCCCGGGGCTCCTGCCGGACACGCGACAACGCCATCGGCAGGAGCACGGCGCACGCAATTTCCGTTGCGTTCACGACTGCGTGACCGCGCCGGGCTCCTGACAATCGATCGGACCAGGGAGCGTGTTGAAAAACCCGCTTTTACGTCGCGTAAGTGCGGCTCTCAGCCGCACCGGTCCGGCTGAGAGCCGGACCTATGCGAGGTTACAATTCTCTCATTTGGTTGCATCGCGTGGTCCGGAATCAACACGGGACGTTTTCGACACGCCCCAAGATCAGTGGCACCCGCGCGGACCCTGACGAGGGCGTCAGGGCCACCCGTCCACCCGTCCATTTGAAGTGAACTAGCGAGACGAACTCAAATGTGATGCCTAACATGGGCCGACCCCGACTTACGCGCGCTGAGTCGGGGTTGGCTTATGTTTATCGCGTTCTATCTATCAAGCTGAGAGCGGTGGCTATTGACAAGTTGCTGTGATGTTTTAGCTTGGATGTCGGACGAATTCAGCCATTGGAGTTACAACCATGCAGATTGGGCGCTTGGTCCTTTGCCTTTTTTTGTTCTAGACTGTATTCCTACCTCGGTTCAGTGGACGGGCGAGCAACTTGCCGGACACCACCCCTAAGGCCGGTGCTTTTGACGCACTCAATCAGCCAATCCCGTTCTTTGAGTGGCGCAAGCATGATGTGTCAAGCATCGGTGCCGTCCTTTGGAACAACGGTTCTCTGGGCTTCTTTGAGTATCCATTGAACAGCAACTTGGAGCATATCCAATATGGTCAATTCTTGTTCGGCTGCGTGAGAGGCCAGGACACCTTAGTCTCCAATAATTCTACTTACCCACATGAATTTCAATCGCTCAGTCACATTGAGGAGTACTCAAATCATGTGGACGAAGGGAATTACTCTCCCTCGTCCGTTGCAGATCAGGAGTATCGAACTGTATTTGTGGATACGTTGCATGTTCCTGGTAGCACTGATCCGATAGAACTGCGTCCTCACAAACCGATTGGGCTCAGTGTGACTCAACGGACTTATGCCTGGTCGGGTGGCTTTGCTCGTTCAATAATCATTGCGGAGTGGTGGCTTAAGAACCTCTCAGACCGGCCGATTTCTGGTGGTGTGGTCGGTCTGCGTGTGGGGCCGGCTGTCCTATGGTCTACTAACTGGCCCACGGACGTTGGGCTTGGTGATGGGCACGGATTCTTCGATAACTACCTTGGTTTTACTCAGACTGCTCCGGGTGTGGTAGCAGGAATTCCGGACACACTTGAACTTGTCTGGTGGGCCGATAATGATGGCGATCCGCATTTTGGTGGCGGTTCATTCTCGAGCCGAGGTCCCCGGTCGGCAATGGGTTTGCGGCTTCTTCGAACACCTTCTGGCAATGGACAACTCTCATTCAATTGGTGGGTGCGAACCTATAGCGGTAAGTGGCCGCCAAATATAAACTGGGGACCACGCCGCACTAAGAATAGAGCTTTGTATGAGGGCTCTGTAGGATTCCCGGTCGGTGATCGTGGCACCTACTACATGATGACCAACGGTGAAGTTGACTATGACTCACCCTATGCCGCCATCGACTTCAGCGTTGAGGGCTGGGAATCGCCGTCGCGTGATAGCGATCTTGCAGAGGATATCGCCCGAGGTTCGGCGCCCGAGTTCATTCTCTCCTACGGTCCGATCGACGACATCGCACCCGGCGATTCCGTTCCGTTCACCGTCGCATTCGTCGCCGGACCCGACTTTCACACCGATCCGTCGAATTACGCCAACAATCTCAATGTTCATGACCCGTCGAAGTATTTGTCCAACCTGGATTTCTCCAATCTCTACCTCAATGCCCGCTGGGCTGATTGGTGGTTTGATAATCCGGGCGTGGATACCGACGGCGACGGGTATCGTGGACGCGCCTATCTGGTCAATTGCCGGGAGAACGGAATTTGCGACTCGATATTCTACAAAGGCGACGGTGTGCCCGACTGGCGCGGTCCGGGACCGCCACCCTCACCGCGATTGACGATTACCACTCATCCGAATGAAGCGATTGTGGAATGGACCGGCGCCCGCTCGGAGACCATCAAGGATGCCTTTTCCCAACAGCGGGACTGGGAGGGGTATCGGCTGTACGCCGGACGGTTTGCACAAGACGACCAGATGTCGCTCCTCGCGTCCTGGGATCGCGAAGACTATGTCCGCATGGAATACCGTCCCGGCTCCCGCCGCTGGCGCCCGATCTCATATCCCCACACGCCCGATGAGTGGCGCGCATTGATCCCGGACGACCACTTCAACGTCACTGACTATCTGGAACAGGACCCCGCGAATGCCTATGTCGATATCGTTGCCGATACACTGCGCGATACACTGGGGGTCATTGTCGCTATCACCGAACGGGAACGGTTGTCCACTTGGGCGCCGGAGGACTACAATCAGGGGAATGAGTACGATGATAACGGCAGGATTCGCGCCAACATCATTCAGCGAGTCGGCGAGCGGGATACGGTGATTGCTGACGATACCCTGACTTTCGGTGTCTATCGGGCTCATCTCTCCGGCTTCAACGCGGGTATACCGTTGTACATCGGCGTCAGTGCCTTCGACTATGGTGACATCATGCGCGATTTCCCTGCATCGGAGTCCGGTCCCAGTGCCGAGGCCGAATACGTCGAGTTCATTAACACACCCGACGTGGTAGTGGACTCCGGACTCAAGGTGACAGTCTTCCCCAATCCGTACAAACTGGCCTATCAGGACATACATGGAAACTGGCACTCGTATTACCAAGAGGGATACGAGGGACGCGAGGTGGTCGAGTTCGCCGAGCAGGACCGCCGCATTCACTTCATCAATCTGCCGGATACGGCGACAATCAGCATCTACACTCTCGACGGTGACTTGGTCCGCCGCATTCATCATCCCGATCCGTTCTTGACCACGTATCCATCGTCGGTCGGCTGGGACCTGGTAACGCGCAATGTGCAAGCGGCGGTGTCCGGCATTTACATCTGGAAAGTCGATTCGCGGCTCGGCAGCCAGACGGGGAAGCTGGTGATTATCAAGTAGGGTGGGCATCAGGGGTCTTGCCGTGCATTCTGATCGACCCACAGCAGAGCGGATCGCCCTCCCGACGGGTGGCCCGGGCCTTTGGGGCATGTCAAAAAGCTCTAATTTCAGCTCTATCGCCGATCTTGGCATCCCGCCGAAATCCTCCCCCCACCTACTTTCCGACACACAGACTCTTGCCGATCCAGCCGATTGTAGTACATTAGGAGTGTACGTCGTCGTGTAGACGGAGTATCACCGGGCTTGCGCGGCCGCCGAGATCGCATCACGGAAGGAGACCGGCCGCGTTCGTCACGAGGGGCAACTTGGCTGTCCCCGCGGATCACGATTCAGGGGCGAATTGTGATCCCCAAGTGGAACCCCAACCCGCTTCTAGCGGTTGTGTGATAACAGACAGCGAAAGATCAACAGTCTCTTTCCGTCAGGAAGGATGTGCGTCGTGAAGCCGCTCCGAATTCTCGTTGATACACCCACGTCGAAACATCCCATCGCCGATCAGCTCCGCGACAAGGGTGTCGAGTTGGTGGAATCCAACCTCAAATTCGAACAATTCCGCGTGACCGACCGTTGCGGGATCTGGTTCCTGCCGGCCGACCAGTTCATGAAATACGTGGCGGAAAAGTCGATCTTCCGACGCGTGATCGAATTCAAAAAGTCGGTACCCGAGCCGGTGGTCATTGTCGACGGTGACCCGGACGAACATCGCAATGGCGTATCGGGCGCTGCCTTGCGGAGTGCCATGGCCTTTATCGCGCTCAGCAATCACATCCCGATTCTGATCGCCGACAAACCCGGCGAATCCGCCGACCTGCTCTACATCATGGCGAACCAAGCCCAAACCGGCATGGGACAGAGCATCAACGGGACACCGGCCACCAAAGCACCGGACGACGGAAATGGCAACGGCCGGCCGAAAGACCTCAACGAGCTACAGGAATACATTCTCACCTCGCTTCCCGACGTCGGCCCATCAACGGCGAAAGCGCTGCTTAAGAAATACCGCACCCTCAAAGGCGTCTTCTCCGCCAACGCCAAAGACCTGACTCGTATTCCCGGCATTGGCCCCAAGAAGGCGAAGCGGCTCGAAGCGTTTTTGTCGGGGACGTTGGATTAGAGCATTTTGGTGTATGCAAGTCGGGGCACCAAACCGTTAAAACGGTTTTTCGCAGAAACGTAGATTCCGGCACCCGATTTCACGGCGTGTTGAACAAGGGGTGTCATTGCCGTCTCCGTACATAGAGCGATTGTCAGAAGAACTTTCCGTTTCCATTCGGGTGCCACGGGCCTTTATAGCAATTGTCATAAATCCTTTCCGTTTGGATCAGGGTGCCACGGACCTCTAGTACTATGTCACGCGTGATATGTCGTAGGGCAGGAGCACTGCGCGTCCGTGACGTTGGAGACTGCGGGAGCGATGGCAGCGCAGGGCTCCTGCCGATTTCGTTGTCGCGTGTCCGGCAGGAGCCCCGGGCGGGCAGCCGAATTGACCATACCGAGCACGCATGGCGCCCGGTGCTCCTGCCCTACGGAGTTCTGTCCGGCTCTTGGTGCGTGACATGACACTATCTATGAACGAAGTGAAACAGCAGGGGTGATTGGTCGCTACGATACCAACGAGTCAGAGGCGGCATCCGTCGGCGTCATCTAGTGGGAACCGACCAATGGCAAGGGCCTGATGGCGGGCCCTCCATCAACACAACTGATCCATGAGTGGCCTCGCACAAACAGTTACGTCAACGCGCCAAGCTGTTGCTTCTGATGGCGTTTGCGCTCATCGGCGTCGAGAATCGCTTTGCGCATCCGGATTGACTTGGGGGTGACTTCGACAAGCTCATCGTCAGCAATCCAACCCATCGCTTGTTCCAACGCCATTCGCAGCGGCGCGGCGAGTGTGACACCGACGTCTTTCGTCGACGACCGGTGGTTGGTGAGATTCTTGCGCTTGGTTGGGTTGCACATTAGATCGCCCGGGCGTGAATTCTCGCCGATGATCTGGCCCGTATACACCCGATCGGTCGGCTCAACGAAGATGACGGCGCGCTCCTGCAGTCCTTCAATGGCGTATGCGGTGACAGGGCCAGTCTCCATACTTACCGCTGATCCTCGGTTTCGAGCGGCAATCGTGCCCTGCCATGGTCCATGGCCAACGGCGCGTGACGACATAATCCCCAGACCGTGCGTGTCGGTCAGGAATTCCGAGCGATAGCCGATGAGCCCGCGCGTGGGGATTTCAAACTCGATGCGCAAGATCCCGGTGCCGACTGTTTCCATGGTCCGCATTGTCCCCTTGCGGCGTGCCAGCTTCTCGATCACGACACCCTGATACTCTTCAGGAACATCAATGATCAGCTGTTCGAGCGGTTCTATGATCTGTCCCTCGGCGTCGACATGCGTAATGACTTCCGGGCGCGACACGCAAAACTCCAGTCCCTCACGCCGCATTTCTTCGATCAGGATCGCGAGGTGCAATTCACCCCGTCCCGATACTTTGACCCCGTCGGAACGGCCGATGTCCTCCACCCGCAGGGCGACGTTGACGCGCTGCTCGTGTTGCAGACGCTCCTTTAATTCACGCAGCATCACTGCTGTGCCGTTCTGTCCCGAGAAAGGACCCGAGTTCACCAGAAAGAACGCTGAGACCGTCGGTTCCTCGATCTCCAGGGGCTTTGGTGCGGACGTTGGTTCTTCGAGAGCGGAAAAGACATCGCCGATACCAATCTCGTCCGGTCCGGCGAGCCATACAATATCTCCGGCGCTGATCGTGTCGACCTCGATTCGGTCAAGACCGCGTGTCACCCACATGTGCACGCCTTTCTCTTGAGACGTTTCGGTCACATGCCACCCGGACTCTGGCGTCGAAGGATCATTCCATCGTGTCACGATGCGATGAAACGGCTCGCCTTTGTTCAGTGATCCGCGCAACACGCGCCCGCAGCCAATCTGACCGACATAGTCACTCCAGGCGAGTGTGCTGACCTGCATGAGAAAGGGACCGTCTTCATCAACCTGGGGAGGCGGAACCTCTTCGATGACCGTCTCGAACAGAGCATCCATGCCCTTGTGGATATCCGTGGCGAGGTCGCGCACCATCCATCCCGCCAGTCCCGAACCGTAAAGCAAAGGGAAGTGCGCCTGTTGATCCGTTGCGCCCAAATCAACGAACAGATCAAACGTCTTATTCAGGGCATGATCGGGACGGGCATTGGGCCGATCCACTTTGTTAATCACTACGATCGGTCGCAGTCCAAGACGCAGGGCGCGCATGAGAACGTACCGTGTCTGAGGCATCGGACCTTCATTTGCGTCAACCAGAAGTAACACCGAATCCACCATCGACAGCACACGCTCCACTTCGCCGGAAAAATCCACATGGCCGGGTGTATCGATGATGTTGATCAGGTGATCATTCCATGTCACCGAACAGTGCTTGGCCCGTATGGTGATCCCGCGTTCCCGTTCGAGATCATAGTTGTCCATCAGCCGTGTGGCGACATTCTGGTTCTCGCGGAATGTCCGGGTTGCACGAAAGACCGAATCGATCAGTGTGGTCTTGCCGTGATCAATGTGAGCCACAATGGCCAGATTGCGGATGTCAGAAACGGGCGTCATTTGGCGACAGATCCTCTCTCTAAGCGTCTAAGTCAGGACCTCCCAAGAAGTTTGAGATATCAGGGGAGAGGTCGGATTCCCAGACCCTACATGTACGGAGATGGGATCACACTGGTTGGCCAATCACGCAAAATAGTCCCCTGGGAAGATGCTCCCTGTCCCGATTTGTGATTGGGATCGGCCCGCCGGTGTGTTGCCGGCGGGCTTTGTGTTTCTAACGGATTTCTAATCGCAAAGTTCTTCTATAGCAATTGTCAGATTTCCTGTCGGATGGAGAAAGAGCGAATCTTGTTTCACATGGTATTTAGGTTTGGGTGCCACGGGCCTTGAGGGGCGTGTTGAAAAACCTGCCGACCATTATCGTCTCAGACTGGGGGCGAGGCTCCTGCCGAGCAGCGGTGTGGAACAGGCAGTTGCGGCTCGCCGGGAGGCTCGCCCTCCCCAAGGCTCTGATTCTCGGGGGTCTTTCAACACGCTCCTTGAGGCCCGTGGTTCCACGTTCACACGCGCCCGGTTCACGGGCCTCAAGGCCCGTGGCACCCAAATACAAACGGAAAAGACTTCTGACAATTGCTCTAACTTGTGCAAATGTGAAGCAACTTGAAAAACCCAACATGTTGGTTCATGTGCGATTCTGAAGACGGTTTCACTCGCCCCGCCTCTCTGAGCATTTCCAAACCAAAGATAAAGCCCGCGAGGCACGAATGCTCGCGGGCTTTGGTTCCCTCTACGGATCGGCTTGATGAATTACAGGCCACACGACGCCTGAACCGGGTCACACGGATCGCAGGGGTCCGGACCATTGAAGAATAACGCATCGATCAACGCGTTAAGATCAGTGTCATCGGGCACGCCGTCGTTATTGAAGTCACCACGCGATGTTGGGCAATTCGGATCTTGCGGATCAGGACCATTGAAAAACAACGCATCGATCAGCGCGTTCAGGTCGACCGCATCGAGGAAGTTGTCGGCATTGAAGTCGGCCTGGAATGGGCACGAACAACAAATGCCGCCCTCATCAATTGATCCGTCGCAGTTATCGTCGAGTCCGTTGCACACCTCCGCAGCCCCCGGATGGACATCGGGATCGGTATCATCGCAATCGGTGCTGTCGGTGACGTACCCGATGGGCTGATTGCACTGGACCAGCGTGACCGACACATTGCCGTACCCGTCACCGTCGGCATCGGCGTAACACGTCGGGGCATCGGTCCTGTAAACATAGGCCGATCCCGCACTACTCAGTCCGCCCGGGTCGGCACGTAACGCACCAATAATCAGATCGTCGAAGCCGTCGTTATTGACATCCCCCGCATTCGAAACTGATTCGCCAAGTGCGTCGTCGTCGGCCGCGCCGTCAAACTGCCACGAGAGAACGGGTGTGCAGACGCCGACGGCGTCTGCGGCCAATTGCAATGGCATGAGTGCAACAGCCAGGAGAACACAACTTTCCGCTAAAAACCTTCCACATCGTTTCATACTGCCAGACCTCCGAGAGGAAGTAAGTGAGATTGTGGATACAGGAATTGATTGAAGCGGTTCACAGACCGGCGGCGTATTTGCTCCCAGCTCATCAGGTAATGCCCGAATGCTCAAGGACGCTCGTGGCGAGAATCCGTTCGTCCCATTGGCCACGGTTCTCCATGCAGGCGCTGGATCCGGACGATATCAGGTTTGATCCATCGAGAGCAGGCGCACACCCAGCCTGCTCCGGGCAGACTAGCCAAGTGAGGATCGTTGCAATCATACTGGTGGCCGTGGCAGAAACTGCACGCAAACGACAGACATGGGATTTCCCCATGGTTGGATCCTTCAACGTTTGGTGCGTTGACAGACCACCGTGACTGAAGAGACAGAAATTGATTGCCGCTAGACGAACCCGTGGCGTGAACGAACGAAGTCTTCAATTGTTCAAAGTGGCGAATCGGCCTGGACCACGTTGTGGAATCAGGAGTGAAATATCCTCGCCAGAGGCAATATAGACAAAATGAGACATAATACAACCGCTTTCTCGTACTGTGTTCTCCAAGACTCGCCTCATTGGTCCGGTGACAGTTGGGGCACGAGCTTAGGCGATGTCCCTTGCAGGGCGTGAGGACAGATGATGATGTTCCTTTGACAATGATCTTAGTCTGGGCGAAGGCCGGCGGGCACCTCTGGGGTTCCCGATCGCCGGCAACGTCTCTTAGCGCGAATGTCAGAAGCATTTTCCGTTTGGTATTCCGATCCGTACTGTCGCCAAGGCTCCCCGCTGTCATCCCCGCGAAAGCGGGGATCCATTTTGCTTTTGGCACCACTCAAAGTCTGAACTTGGATTCCCGCTTTCGCGGGAATGACAATGAGTTATAGCAATTATCACAATTCCGTTCCGGTGTTCGGGGCCGTCGCATGGCCGTCCAGGCCAGAGGGTACGGGCGAGGCGCCCGTACTACATCGCCTTCTCAATCGGAAGATAGTTCTGAGAATCGCTATAGTCGGTCGGTTCGACGGTTCCGTCCGGGGAGACACTCTTACTCTCTCCACACAAATGGGAACAGCAACCATCCCGCCGTCGTCGTGATCACCGCATAGGCGCCCAGGACGGCGAAGCTGTCGCCCACGCCCTGCTCCAGCCCGCCGCCGAAGGCCACCTCGGTGGCGCGAATCAACACGATCAAGAGGGGCAGCAGTACGGGGAATGACAGGACCGAGAACAGCGCACCGCGAACACCGGCGGCGGCGATCAACGCGCCGATCAGAGTGGAGGTCGACACCAAGCCCAATGCGCCCAAAATCGATGTGCCAATCCAGACATCCCAGCGTGCGACTTCAATATTGAGCATGATCGTGAACAGCGGTGTCAGGACCGCTTCGAGCAGGACGATCAAAAGCAGATTGAATCCCCACTTGCCGAAGAAGACAGCATCGTCGGGAGCGGTCAGTTTCAGAAACGTTGCGGTTTTGGTCTCCACTTCTTTGACGAATGTCTGCGCGAGCGATGACAGCGCCGAGAAAAACACAATGATCCAAAAGAAGACCGCGGCCAGCAGTGGTGTTAGACCGATGCCGCCGGTGGCGAATGAGAGCGCGGTCAAGGTCACCAGCGCGAAGAGGAGCAGTGTGTTGACGGCGTACCGGGTGCGGTACTCTGAGCGGGTGTCTTTCTCGAAGACCGCCCAGAATTTAGCCACCAACGGTGAAGCGGCTTTCGCCACGTTCGGCCTCCTCGGGTTCGTTGGTGGCAATGATGAGCGCGACATTGCGCCGTTCGAGCGATGCCCACACGCGCGCAATGCCATCCTCATCAAGATTCGCGGTCGGTTCATCGAGCAGCAACAGCGCCGGATCTTTGAGAAAGGCGACCGCATATTTGAGTCGTTGTTTCATACCCGATGAATAGGTGCCAACGATGTCATTCCCGCGTCCGGCCAGGCCGACTTCATCGAGCAGCGCCGTGTACTCCTCCGGTGATTTGCCCCACCCACCGACACGATTGCCGAACGTCAGATTCTCGACCCCCGACAATTCCTCGTAGAGTGCCAGCTCCGGCGACACGAGACTGATATGACGATGCCACTCACCGGGTGCGACTTCGACATTATCAAATTCATGTTTGATCTCACCCGAGTCGGCCCGTGTCAATCCGGCGATCATCCGCACCATCGTACTCTTGCCGGACCCATTCGGCCCGACAATCGCAAGCGACTGTCCTGTGGCCAACGTGAGAGTCGCCTCACGGCAGATGATGCGGCGTCCGAAAGATTTGTTCAGGTCGCTTAAGTGCAGCGTGAAATTTGGTGAATCCGGGTCCATCATAGCGAATTGCTGATTACATTGACCAGCCCGACAATAAGGCCGATGTAAGCTCTCGGTGGAAGGCAAAAGTGACAGGCAAGACAAAAGCCGGGAGAATCCGTCCTCCCGGCTTTGTGAGGTGCTGCGGTACCTCAGGGCGATGCACCTAAGAATTACTTCAGGAGCACCATTTTGCGTGTCTGCGTGTAGGATCCCGCGTCCATGCGATAGAGGTAGACACCTGTGGCAACCTCGCGGCCGTCGGCCGTGCGTCCATCCCACGCGATCGAATGTTCGCCCGCAGGGAGGACGTCATCGACCAGGGTGCGCACGCGTTGCCCCATGATATTGAAGATGTTCATTCGGACATGCGATTCGTCCGAGAGGGTGAACTCGATAATGGTTCCGGCATTGAACGGATTGGGGTGGTTCTGCAAGAGTTCGGACGCCCGCGGAACCGTTGCCGGTTTCTCGATGGGAGTGTTCGGAATGCAGGAGGCATACTGGAGCGGTAGGGCGTAAGTGAAAATCCCGCCACCTGAGCCACTCGATGCCGTCGATCCATGTGTACACGATTCGAACGCACTGGTATTGCTGAGGGCGAAATCGCCCCATTGGTCGGAGTACTTACCGTTCGTCACTTTCACCGTGGCGTAATGCCGTGTCGGGCCTGCGGTGACATTGTCGATTCGCATTGCGTAGCTACTGTTCGACCCGCCGCTGTAGTACAGATTCGGGTCGACGTTTTCAAGTGTCACACAGAAGCGATCGGTGTTCCAATCCAGATCGAACCAAATGCTGTCGAGATCCTGATTCGATGTCACATACACACCCGAATACGCCCACCATTCACAATCCGGCGGAAACTTGCAGGTTGACGACTGGCATCCGGGGACGGAAACTGAGGTGTACGGATCGCCGATGACAATACCACCGGTGTCGCTGTCGAGTTGCGCATCGGTGAGATGATAGCGCAGTGCCTGTTGGTATCCGGGAGACTCCACAAATGTCCGGTCGTCCGGCTCACAACCATACTCGACCAGCTCGAGGGTGTAGTTAATGTCGTCCGAGCTGGCTGCGTCATTCCGGAATCGCAGATGCGCAATCGTGTCAAAAGCCTCTGAGGGAGGAATGCTGATCGCCCCGTTGGGGTTGATCAACGCATAGGGAAGACCGGACGCCGCACAATAGAACTCGTCGCCGGTAATTGCATACGCCGAAGTCACGTCGATGAATTCCAGCGGGTTGGCATCGGTATCGGTGAATCCAACCGCCAATCGGAGGTTGTTGATCGGGTAATTGCTGCGCAATAGCAGCGGCACCGTGAATTCACAGGTCGACTGGTTGTTCCATTCCACTTCGCCGAAATCGAACTCTGCTTCGTATGGTGGAACCGTGACAGATCCGTTTTCGAATGACACGGCGGGTGGATTGAAGTTGTGCAGCTCCTGATTGCAGTCGAGTGCAGTGACTTCGGGCAGAGAGGTGAACCACACGGCACTGGAGATGTCATCGCTGTTTTCAATCACGAGAAACTTCAGTTGATAGAACTCCGGTCCGTCCGCCGCTGATGTACCGAATCCGTCCGGATCGGCATCATGCACAATGAAGTCATCAGGGCCGTTCCAGTAAATCTGGGCGCCTGCGGACAATCGATCAGACGGCGTGAGAAGCGGCAAGGCGTAGGTGAGGATATTCCCGTCGACCGCGAGACGATGAACGAACGAGTTGAAGAGGAACTCGTTTTCGCACGACACCGTGACGGTCACTTCTTCGCCCACCAACGCGGTGTCGTGAGAAATCGAAAAGTGAATGTCGATCGGGTTGATGGTGACGGATCCGTTCGTCTTCGTTTCAATGGGATCCGTCTGACAGCCGCCATCGTTGACCAGAAAGGTTGTTGGCGAGAAAGGGTCATCCGACGGCGCCCAGGCGATTGATTCGGTGATGTTGTGCACATTCTCACACGTGGTCGTGAAATACAGGGTCAGGAAGGTATCGGTGATGACCGGTTGCATCGGAGTCGGCGCCTCATCGAGCTGGCCAATCACCAGATACCCATCCTCCATGAACCACGGACCGAAGCCGTGTTCCCATTTGCCTTCCTCGGCATGATCGAAGGTGAGGAAATCGGGAACATCAAATCGGAAACGGAAGGCTTCGATTTGATTGTCGCTGCCGATGTGCACGGGGATTGCAATTACATCACCGAGATCGCCTGTGGCGGTCCCAATAATACCTTCATCATCCGGTGTTTCACAGTAGCTCAATTTCGGTGGTGGCGGACCGACGACGGCATGAATAGACGTCGGGCTTGCGATGATACCAGCCAGTACGCTGCACAACACCAGCGCGAGTACCAATCCATTGCGATTCAACATAGATCCTCCATTATGTTGTCCAAAGACAAAGACGGGGAAAGGTGACGTGTCCTGCGGCACATTATGTGCCGTCATGCGGGAATCACGTTTCAGGTGGAGTCCGGCAGTGCGGTGTGAGCGGGCACATCGCGGTCCCTCCGTGGATGTTCACGTCGTTGCACAGATGTGTACACCGGCGTGTACAGCACTCTCGTGTGCGCCTTCCCAGTGGCGCGAGAACAATTCAATTGTGCGTGTGCCTGATCTCGCTGATTCGTAACCCGACAGCAAGATAGAGGATTCAGTCCGGAAGTCAAGAGGTTGTGGGGAGTGTTGTTCGGGACGGGGATGACAGCGGGCGCTGGGGTGAGGGGTAAATTGCACTGGCCAGATCGCGGAATCGGACAGAAATTATGCAAGTCACTCTAACGGTCAAGACTTCTGATAACCACTCTACTATAGCGATTGTCAGAAATATTGTCCGTTTGCCTCAGCGATCCATTCGGGTGAAACAGCTCACCGCTGTCATCCCCGCGAACGCGGGGATCCATTTTGAACGCACTAAGAGACTCAAATGGATTCCTCCGCCGCGGCGGACGGGAATGACAACAAGTTAGACGTTTTCTGGATTACGTAGCCGAATGCCGGGAATGCCGTGGGTGGAGGGAAGTGACGGGACAGCTGATGCACTAGTGATACTCGGGCTAGCGGACAAGAATTCTGACAATCGCTCTACAAGAACAGCACCCGCATTATCCTGTGCAGGTGCTGCTGAGTGAAGATGGTTTTGGATCGTGGGTTTATACCGCTTCAAGCGCGGTTGCTTCAACCGGCATGTCGAGCCCTTTGCGTTCGATCAGCCAGTTGTGCAAACCGAGCGCTGCGGTGCGCGCTTGGCCCATGGCCAGGATCACGGTCGCCCCGCCGGTGATCACGTCACCGGCCGCGAAGACACCTTCCTTTGATGTTTCTCCGGTCTCTTTGTTCACTTGAACCACACCCCATTTGTTCGTTTCGATTTCGGGTGTCGAATCGGCAATCAATGGATTGACACCGAAACCAAGAGCTAAAACGACAGTGTCAACGTCATACAGTTCCTCGGAGTCAGGGATCGGAACAGGACGGCGGCGTCCGGAGGCGTCGGGCTCGCCCAGTTCCATTTTCTGGACTTCGATCTGTTTGACGAAGTAGTTGTCGTCACCGATGAACTTGGTCGGGGCTGTCAACCAGTGAAACTCGACACCTTCCTGTATCGCGTGTTCGAGTTCCTCACTACGAGCGGGTGCTTCGTTGCGTGTGCGGCGGTAGAAGATGTGTACTTCCTCCGGACTCATGCGCAGCGACACACGTGCGGCATCCATCGCGGTGTTTCCCGCGCCAATCACGGCGACGCGTTTGCCGCAGTGGACTGGTGTGGCGTTGTTCGGAAACTGGTCGGCGCGCATCAGGTTGATGCGCGTGAGATACTCGTTCGCCGAGTAGATGCCGTTGAGGTTTTCGCCGGGGAGATTGGTAAACCACGGTAACCCCGCACCGGTGCCGACAAAGACTGCATCGTACCCTTCTTCGTTCATCAACTCGTCAATTGTGACCACTTTGCCGACCGGCGCATTGAGGACAATCTCAACACCCATCTGCTTGAGCACGTCGATCTCCGCTTCAATCACTTCGGCGGGCAGACGGAAACGCGGGATACCGTAGAACAGCACACCACCGGGACGGTGCAGCGCCTCGAAGATCGTGACTTTGTGGCCACGTTTGGCCAGTTCAAACGCCGCTGTGAGCCCCGCCGGACCGGATCCCACCACCGCGACCTTGCACCCGGTCGGTTCACCAACGTCGGGAATTCGGACCTGTCCGGTGCTGCGTTCATAGTCGGCGACAAAGCGCTCCAGCATACCAACGCCTATTGGATGTTTCTTCTTTCCGACCAGGCAGAGCTTTTCGCATTGTTCATCCTGCGGGCACACCCGTCCACAAATGGCCGGGAGGATATTGGTCTCTTTGATCTTCCAGGCCGCTTCGGCAAACTTGCCTTCGACGATTAGGGAGAGAAACGCCGGAATGTCGACGCCGACCGGGCAACCGCTCATGCAGGTCGGCTTGCGGCATTCGAGGCAGCGACGCGCCTCGAGCATGGCCATTTCCGGTGTTAGTCCCAGCGGTACTTCCTTGAAGTTGCGGACACGGTCCTGGGGGGCCTGTTCCGGCATCTGCTGCCGGGGAACCTGCATGCGTTCTTTCGGTGTCAGTGGATTCACAGAGGTCATTGTCGTCTCTTTCTATCTATTCCGTCAGCGTTACGACTTGTTCATCAATTTTACAGGAATGATCGAGTGCGGCTTTCTCCTGCGGTGTGTACATTTTCTGGCGTAAGACCAGCTCATCGTAATTTACCTGATGACCGTCGAAATCGGGCCCATGGAAACACGCAAACTGGGTTTCACCGCCGACGGTCACACGGCAGCCGCCGCACATACCGGTCCCGTCGACCATCACCGCATTCAGTGAGACAATGGTGGGGATTTGTCTTTCGCGCGTCATGTCACTGACCGCGCGCATCATCGGGACCGGGCCGACCGCGAGGATGGCGCCGATAATTTCTCTTTCGAGCAACGGTTCCAGTGCGTGTGTGACGAAGCCCTTGATCCCATGAGATCCATCGTTGGTGGTGATGTACGTTTCATCGCAAATGGAGCGCATGTCGTCTTCGACTAAGACGAGGTTTTTTGTGCGTGCACCGATGATGCCGATCACGCGCCGTCCATTGGCCTTGGCTTCACGCGCGTTTGGCAACACGGCACCGGCGCCGTAGCCACCACCGATGACGACGAGCGTGTCGTTTTCCGGCAACTCGGTGCGGCGTCCCAGCGGTCCGACCACATCGAGGAGGGCGTCATCGACCTTCATGGCATTGAGCTTCTTGGTGGTATAGCCGACGCCCTGCACAATCAGACGAATCCAGCCATCTTCGCGATTCCATTCGGCAAGCGAGAGCGGGATTCGTTCACCATCCTCATCAATGCGGATGATAACGAAATTTCCCGGTTGGGCTTTGCGCGCCACCATCGGCGCGTCGATGAGGAACATCACGGTGTCGGGCGCAACGTCGGTTCGTTCGCGTATCTTGTACATATTGTCCTCGGTCTGCTACGTGTTTATGTTTCAACGGCGTATCGTGAACAAGTTCACAATATCGTTGCGATTAACGGCCCATTCGGCCGACGATTGTCCCAAACAGGGGACTAACCGTCGTGATTACGTGACAACGCGGTCAAAAGCAATCGTCTGAACGGTCATTTTGACAAGACGATATGGGTTTTGACGAGAAACGTGATCTCACACAGGTTGTTCGACTGAGCGAGGACGACAGCCATTTCGGTCTAACCTGTACCAGACGATTGTCCGAAGTCTTATCGTCGGCGCACAGGATATTTACACAACCGCGGCGCACTCAATGCTGTCTGCTTCCAACGCGCTTGGGTCCGGTTTGATCATCGGAGACGATTTTGGTATTGCTTTCGTAGTGACGTCAGTAGCGACATTGGAAGGACTGCCCACGAAAGGGGTGCGTATGGTGATTGCTCGTTTGCTGGTGTTCGGTGTTGTCATCGTGATTGATGCCACTGCCGGACACATCAGGAACACCATCGCGGATGATGCGCACGCCCTGACCGAGGTTTGGCACTACGACACCGGCGGCTGAATTTATATCGCGCCTGCAGTTGTGGGCGATTGGGTGTATGTGGGATCGTGTGCCGGTATGATGTATGCCTTTGATGTGGTGACCGGCGAGATCCGGTGGTCGCGCGACGTGGAACCAGAAGGCGCCACCCCGTTTCACGGACATCCCGTTGTGACCGATTCGCTGCTCATGTTCGGGACCGATGAGGGACACGAGTCGCGCGGTTCACTTTATGCGGTCAACCGGATGACGGGAGATGTTCTTTATTAGCAGCAATGACCACCTGTATGTCAGTACGTTTCAGAGGTTGCTGTTAGCGCTCCAGTGAGAGGGGCAATCGGCCGTCCGCGGTTTGTTTGAACCCCTTGCTTCGGAGCGTGACGATCCGATATATTCGGGATAGACAATAAGCGGCCGCCCCGTGGGCGGGCCGTTACTATGGGGCAGTAGCTCAGCTGGGAGAGCGGTACGTTCGCAACGTACAGGTCGGCGGTTCGATCCCGCTCTGCTCCATTAGATTACACGCGGGTCCGGACAATCGGGCTCGCGTTGTCTTTGTAGGGAGTGCCGTAGGCGCGATACCGTACTGATCCAGTGTGCCGCTGTAGCTTGGTCAGTGGCACCGCTACCATGGCCTCAATGCGTGCACGGGACACCGAGACAGACGTCGGGAGAATGAATCAACGCTCGTTTTTCCTCGACACGACGATCAGGCTCGTGCCTTCACTGACCAAGGTCTGTGGCACCCGCACGCGCCGAGATGAGACTGAGTACTGTCAAATAACAAAGGCCGGTGGCAATACCACCGGCCTTCGAGACGTCGCGTTGGTTCGACCGTTATTCCGGTTTTTCCTTCGCCTTGCTGCTCATGGCACACGCCTTTCTGGTGGTTGCACATGCCTTCGCGGCTTCCGCACCACATGTTTTCGCGCAACCCGATGTTACCGAAGCGGCCTTAGCTTCGGCTCCGGTGGCCGCGGCATTGTGGATCACGCTCGACGCGTCGGAGGCATCTGCCTTGGCGCCGTGTGGGCATTTCGCGGTGCCGTGGTGTTCGCAGTTCGCCTTGCACTGCTCAGTGCATGCTTCGCTGCCATGCTCCTTGCAGATTTCTTTGCACTTTTCGAGGCGCTCGGCCTGTGTCAGCGTGGTATCCTGGCAGACCGCCTGACACTTGGCGGAACAGGCGGCCGGGTCACACTTCTCCCCGGCGAACGCGAAGCCCGCAAACAGCAAACTGAAAGCGAATGCCGCCAGCAGCGCGACACGCAAGGTGGGTGATGTTCTGTTCATCTAATGTCTCTCCAATGCTTTAATGTTCAATTAGTTACAGCATGATCGTCACGATCATACCCGGCAGCACATGGAGCGACATCTCATAGCAGAAATGAGCAGAGGTCGACCCGACGGTCCGGTCCGGCGCGGACCAACGCTGTCAGTGGTGGGGCGTGATTGCGAATCTCCCATGGTCCTTCAACAGACTGGGATAGAATGGTCGGAATATGAATCGCCGGAAGGATTTGCGTTCGGACTTCCGGCGCCCGTGGTTTCGTTGCTGCCTCGGCGGCCACCGGGACAAACGGGCAGAGACCGCAAAGTGGCTGATTTTCAGGACATTGAGGATTGTCCGGTGTGTCGGGTTGATCGGTCTTTTGCGCACATGGCGGTGGTGCAGCTCCACCACCGGCGCAACCCCCACGCGACGGTGGAATTTTGTCCGACTGGCAACATCCGGACGGTTCTGGTGACGGGACTTTCTTTCCTTGGCAGCATCCGCCCATCTCCGCGATCGGCTCGTCAACGGCATCACCCCGCTCCATCGCGCAGGGCATAATCTGCGCCCACAGCTCGCAGGCGTCTTGATCACAGGACACCATCGGCATGGCCGCAATCTGAAAGGTAAGAAAGGCGGGCATGGCCAAGACAAGCGCCGGGGCGCAGATGGTTCGGATGATGCGCATCTTTTCAATTCTACAATTCAAGATCGGATTTTCCCAGAAAAAAGTGAGGCTCGGAGCCGTTCAGGGCGATATCGTGCCAGGAAGTTGCACCGGTCGGCTGCCTTCGTGGTAGTGACGTGGCCACATCCGGGGACGGGTAACGCCCTGATGACCCGACATTGCCTTGTGTATGTACCAAAATGACTTGAGAGCACCCCTTCCTGAGGCGTATACTCGTGTGGGTTCGTGCTAGGTGGGGAGTTAGCGGTGCCCTGTAACCCGGAACCCGCTATACCGGGGCTGAAAACCGCCCGCGGCCTGCCAGATTGGTGGGTCTCCGGCCGGATAAGCGATGTTGATGGCCGGGTCTTACGCAACGGAAACTCGCTTAACCCCGTCAGGACCGGAAGGTAGCAGCGGTCGGCGACCGCTTCCGTGTGCCGTAGGGTTGCCCGGTTGGAGTTGGCTGTTCGGTCGGGCCGATCGATCGGGGTCAACGGCGGGTGCACGGACCCTAAATTTTTGAACGACTTAGGTTTCTGAGGACCATGGATGGATTACCAAGCCCTCGCACTCAAGTGGCGTCCGCAATCATTCGCCGAAATCCTCGAACAGCCGCAGGTCACCCAAACCCTGCAGAATGCCATTTCGAGCGGACGGATTCACCACGGCTATCTTTTCTGCGGCCCGCGGGGGACTGGTAAGACGACGACCGCCCGCATCCTCGCCAAGGCGCTGAATTGCGTCAACGGCCCGACGCCGACTCCCTGCGGCGAATGTGAGCACTGCAAAGCGATCAGAACCAGCAACAGCCTCGATGTGCTCGAAATCGACGCCGCGTCGAACACCGGTGTGGATAATATCCGTGATCTGCGTGAGCGGGCGGGGTATGTGCCGGTGTCGGCACGCTACAAAATCTACATCATCGACGAAGTTCACCGTCTGTCGCGCTCGGCGTTCGATGCTCTGCTGAAGACACTCGAAGAACCGCCGCCATCGGTGGTCTTCATTTTCGCGACGACCGAACCGAATGAGGTTCCACCGACGGTACGCTCGCGTACGTTGCGATTCGATTTCCGGCTGATTTCCCACGCTCCACTCGAAGCCGCCTTGCGCAATATCGCTGACAAGGAAGGAATCGATATTACCGACGATGCGCTGACGGTTCTGGCGACCGAAGCCGGTGGTTCGATGCGTGACGGTGAGTCGCTCCTCGATCAGATGGCCGGGTACACCGGCGGGCAGATCACAGCCGAGCTGGTGCACGAGGCTTTGGGATTGGTGGATACTGAGATTCTGTTTGAAACGACCGATGCGTTCGCGGCGCACGATGCCGAAGCCGCCCTGGCCGTGGCCGGACGCGTCGCACGATTGGGACGTGACCTGACGCAGTATGTTCGTCAACTCGCCGAGCATATCAAACGCCTGCTGTTTGCCCGCGCGTTGGGAGATCGGTTTGCCGATGAATCGCTCAACCAGGACATTGTGACTCGTTACCGGGAGTCATCGGGTGCCTTCGAAGAAAACGACCTGATGCGTCTGGTGACGATGACCGTCGAAATGGTGAATCGTCTGCGCAAAGCCGCGCATCCGCGTTTGGAAGTGGAACTGTATGTGATGCGGGCGAGCAAGATGGATCGCTCGATTGATATTCGCACCCTTGTTGACCGGCTGGATAACATCGGCGGCGGTGAACCGTCGCTGTTCGGATCGTCGAACAATACGACATCGCATCCGACAGCGTCGCGTCCAACACCGTCATCATCGCCGGCGATGCGTGCATCGGCACCGACGGCACGACCATCCAGTTCACCGTCCACCAGTTCGCGCAATAGCGGATATCAGAATCGTCCGCGGGCTGAAGCCAGTGCGGTGGCGACGATGGAGGCGCCACCATCGGACGATGTCGACGAGACGCCATCACGGCCAAAACAAGCCGGTCCGGACATTGACTTTGAGCCCATTCTGGAATCGATTTGTGAGTCGCGGCCAACGCTGCGGGCCATCCTGGGGCAGGCCGAACTTGTACGCACCGGTGAGGGCACGCTCGATTTGAATGTTTATCACGGATCGCCGTTTCATCAAAAACAGCTTGGCTCCAAGCCGGTGCGTGACCTGATTCATGCAGAGATTGCGCAGGCGTTGGGTGAAGGGGTGCGCGTCACGATTCATGTCAAGCAGGGGGAACCGTCGCCGAAGGGGCGTGAACACAAGCCGAAAGTGAAAACGCAATCACAGGGCCTCGACGACGCTGTTGCCGGCGACCACAATCTGCAGGAAATTATCCGCCGCTTCGACGGTGAGATTATCGAATAGACGAGTCCGGAGGATACCATGGCCAACATGAATCAGTTGATGAAGCAAGTGCAGAAGATGCAGGCCGAGATGGAGAAGGTTCAGGCCGAGCTCGAAAACGAGACGGTCGAAGGGTCGGCAGGCGGCGGAATGGTGCGTGCGATTGTCAACGGTCGCCGCGATCTGCTCGAAATCAAAATCGACCCGGAAGTAGTCAATGCCGAAGAAACCGAAATGCTCGAGGAGTTGGTAGTTTCAGCGGTCAACCAGGCGATCGAGAAGGCGACCGAGTTGCAGACGGAAAGCCTGTCGAAGATTACCGGTGGGATGCCGCTGCCCGGCATGGGTTTTTGAGCAGGGGAGCCGGGGATCAGTCGAGTATTTTAGACCGGTGGTAAATTTTGGACTGTAGCGAAGCCGATATCGATCTTTACCCCTCACCCCAGCCCTCTCCCCATCCAAAAAAGCCGGATGGAGAGAGGGAGCTACGAATCTCCCTCTCCCCCACGGCGTCTTTTTGCCGTGGGCGAGAGGGTTGGGGTGAGGGGGTAAATCTTTCGCTGATGGTAACTGAGTAGATTGATTCGACTCTTTCACGTTCAACACCAATGGCCAACACATCCGCCACACTCGAACACTTAATCGAGCAGTTTGCCAAGCTGCCCGGTATCGGCAAGAAGACAGCGTACCGTCTGGCGTACCATGTGCTCCAGGCGCCGGTTGATTCGGCGCGGTCGCTGGCCGATGCGATTATTGCCGTCAAAGAGAAGATTCGGTTTTGTTCGGTCTGTTTCAATGTGACCGATGATGATCCCTGCCCGATTTGCCGGTCGTCCGATCGCGATACATCACTGGTGTGCGTGGTTGAGGAACCCCACGATGTTCTGGCTTTTGAGAGGGCCGGATCATTTCGCGGGGTGTATCATGTGCTGGGGGGGGTATTCTCCCCGCTGGATGGTATCGGGCCGGATGAGTTGAAAATCGGAGAATTGGTCAAGCGCGTGAAGGACGACGGGATCAACGAAGTGATCATCGCGACCAACCCGACCGCGGAGGGGGAAACGACAGCGGTCTATTTGGCCAAGATTCTGCGTCCATTGGGTGTCTCGGTCTCACGCATTGCGCGGGGGCTGCCGATGGGCGGCGATGTCGAATATGCCGATGCCAATACAGTGCTGCGGGCGTTGGAGGGGCGGACGGAGATTTAGGGATTCTTGTAGGACGGGCGCCTCGCCCGCCGAATGCGGGCGAGGCGCCCGCCCTACATACAACGGCGGAAGAACCGAATTATATGACATTCATCGAAAAAGCATTCGAAAAGGTCTTTGGGTCGAAGCACGACCGCGACATTCGGAAAATCGAACCGATTGTCGAGACCATTAACAAATACTACGACGACTACCAGTCGCTCTCCGATGATGAGTTGAAGGCGAAGACCGATGAGTTTCGCCGTCGGCTCGATGAGGGCGAGGAACTCGACGATATCCTGCCGGAAGCATTTGCCGCAGTGAAAGACACCTGCCGCCGTCTGTGGGGGAGCACGTTCGATGTTGTCGGCTACCAGATGGCGTGGAACATGATCCCGTTCGATGTGCAGTTGATTGGCGGTGTCGTGCTGCATCAGGGCAAGATTGCCGAAATGGCGACCGGTGAAGGTAAGACACTGGTGGCGACACTGCCGGTGTATCTCAATGCGCTCGAAGGCAAGGGCGTGCATGTCGTCACGGTGAACGATTACCTGGCGCGTCGCGACTCGGAATGGATGGGGTTGGTTTACCGCTGGCTTGGGTTGACCGTCGGCTGCATTCAACACGATATGGACCCCCCGACACGTCGCGCGCAGTACAACTGCGACATCACCTACGGGACCAACAACGAATTCGGTTTCGACTATCTGCGCGATAATATGGCCGTCCGCAAGGAAGATCGGGTGCACCGTCCGTTCCATTACGCGATCATCGACGAGGTCGACTCGGTGTTGATCGATGAGGCTCGGACGCCGCTGATCATTGCCGGTCCGACCGGACGGACCGACATGTCGCGGTACACCGAAATGCGCGGCATGGTCGAACGGCTGATGCGCAGGCAGACTGAGATCGTCAGTGATCTCGTCAGCGAAGGGATCAAGCTGTTCGAATCCGAGGACGATGATGAAACATACGAAGGCGGGATCAAGCTGCTGGCGGCACGCAAAGGCGCGCCCAAGAACAAGCGCTTGATGAAGTTCCTCAAAGAGGGCGGGGTCAAGCGTGTGTTGCAACGGGTGGAGGCCGACTTCACGCGCGACAAGCGCTTGCCCGAGATCGCCGAGCTGTTATTGTTTACGATCGACGAACGCGATAACACGATCGATCTCACGGACAATGGCATCAACTTCCTGAAACCGGAAGAGCAGGCGTTGTTCGAATTGCCTGATATTGGCGAGGGTGTCGCGGAGATCGATGAACGTGAAGACCTCAGTGAGACCGAGAAGGCCAAAGCGAAGAACGATCTGTACCTCACGCATGGCGAGCGCTCCGAAAAGGTACACATCGTCTCGCAATTACTGAAGGCGTACTCACTGTTTGAGAAGGACGTTGAGTATGTCGTGCAGGACGGCAAGGTTGTCATTGTCGATGAATTCACCGGACGTATGATGCCGGGACGGCGCTACTCCGACGGTCTCCACCAGTCGATTGAAGCCAAGGAGAAGGTCAAGATTGAAGCCGAAACGCAGACACTGGCCTCAATTACACTACAGAATTACTTCCGACTGTACGACAAACTGGCCGGAATGACCGGTACGGCCGTGACGGAAGCGGGCGAGTTTTTTGATATTTACAAGCTTGATGTAACATCGATTCCGACGAACGAACCGGTGCGTCGGATCGACTACGAAGATGTGATCTTCCGCACACGTCGCGAAAAGTACAACGCTCTCGTCGAGGAGATCACTGCGCAGCACAATGCCGGCCGGCCGGTGCTCGTTGGCACTGTCTCGGTGGAGGTCTCCGAAACGCTCGCACGTATGTTGAAGCGCGCCGGAGTTCCCCATTCAGTACTCAACGCGAAGTATCACCAGCAGGAAGCGGAGATCGTCCGTTCCGCAGGTGAAGCGGGTCACGTTACGATTGCCACCAACATGGCCGGTCGCGGCACGGATATTAAACTCGCCGAGAGCGTGGTTAAGCATCCGAATTGCGCCTTGATCATCAAACCGGATGAAACCGAAGACGTCTGCCCGCTGCTTGACGAATTGCAATGTCATGATGAGGTGCCGTGTGGGTTGCACATTATCGGCACCGAACGTCACGAGGCGCGCCGCATCGATCGCCAGTTGCGCGGACGTTCGGGTCGCCAGGGTGATCCGGGATCGTCGCGGTTTTATCTCTCGCTGGAAGATGACTTGATGCGCCTCTTCGGGTCCGAACGCATTGCCGGGATCATGGATCGTCTTGGTGTCGAGGAAGGCGAAGTCATCGAGCATGGCATGGTGACCAAGGCGATCGAACGCGCGCAGAAACGAGTTGAGTCGCAGAACTACAGTGTGCGAAAACACCTGCTCGAATACGACGACGTGATGAATCAGCAGCGTGAGGTGATCTACGACCGACGGGCGCAATCGCTCGAACAGGAGGATATGCGCGAAGAGGCGGTCGAGCTGATCATGAATGTGTGCGAGGACCTGGTGCACAAACACTGCGCCGATCCGTCGGCACCCGAATACTGGGACACCGCGTCCTTGCGCCTCGATTTGACAAAGACGGTCTTCGTCGATATCGATTTCGAGCAGCCCGAGGTGAAAGAGCTAAATCACGCCGGGTTGATCGAGCATGTCAAAGCGCAGGCGATGACGGTCTATGAAAACAAAGAACAGGCGGTGACACCGCCGGTGATGCGTCAACTCGAACGCTTTGCGATTTTGCGTGTGATCGACGAACGCTGGAAAGAGCACCTCTACGAAATGGATCAGCTCAAGACGGGCATCGGGCTGCGCGCATACGGTCAGCGGGATCCGTTGATCGAGTACAAAAAAGAAGCATACGCCATGTTCATGGATCTGATCCAAACGATCGATCGGGAGGCGGTGGAGATGATCTTCCGTCTGCAGGTTGCGCAACCGCCACCGGCGCAACAAACACAGCAAACGCCGACCCGAGAAATCCACGAAGAAGCGACGGCCCTGGGATACGCCGGCAATCCCGAAGAGTCGCGCACTACCGGTAAGAAGCAGCCATCCAAACGCGCCACCACAAAAGTCGGACGAAACGATCCGTGTCCCTGCGGGTCGGGCAAGAAGTACAAGAAGTGTTGTGGGGCGGCGTAGGTCAGTGGCACCCACAGCCGACGTTTTTTCTCTGAACACGAGCCTTTACGCTGCCCGTGTCCGGTATCGGTACGCCGTGATGAAGAATCCGCCGAATCCGAGGGAAACGATCATCACCTTCACAAGGAACCCGACATAGGGTATCAACGCGACAAACGTCAGAATGAGCAACCCGACGATAAGCGACAGTACCGGAGACGAGGTGCGACCACCCCGTAACCGGGCGAGCAGCCATTCACCCACCGCAAATCCGACAAGTATCTTGGCCAGGTACAACAGCATTGCCCAGACGGCCATCACGAGGATTGCCAGTGGAACCCCCAGCAAGGTAATGGCCAGGACGCCGGCGGCGACCGGAAGGCATACGAGAAACAGAAATCCCAGTCCGAGACTCACCAATGATGATGACACGACCGTGTCCTTGACATCGAGTGTGAAGCGCCGGAACAGCACCAACATCACGACACCGACAATGAATGCCGCCAGAAACCACCACGCATCCCAGAGCAGGCTGCCGAGTGAATAGCCGGTGTCCTTCGCTTTGGGCTGAACCCGTTCGACACCTTCGAAGATTTGCGCGCCCTCGTCGATGTTCGCTTCCTGGTCCGATTCGTAACGCAGTTCGCCACCGACGATCGCCGAGGACAGCACGATGACCTCACCGGCTTTCACATCGATGTCGCCGTCGACTTGTCCCGAGATGACGAATTCTTCAGCCTCACCGGTGATGTTGCCGCCGACACGTCCACGGATGATCACCTTGCTGCCGAACGCCGTGATATCGTTTTCGATCCAGCCCGTCTCGTCGAGAATCAGTGTTGCCGAGAATGCGATGAGATTGCGTTCGATATGCCCGCGGACGCTGATGTCCTGGGCAAAAGCGCGGGCGGAGTTGATGATGTTGCCGTTGATGTCCACCCGCTGACCGACCGCGGCCACCGAGTTTTCGATCACTGCTGAATCACCAACCGTAATCGTTGCGCCGGCGGCAAAGAGATCGCCGACAATATGGGAGTTGACGCTGACGTCCCCGGCCGCGATGAACAGGTCGTCTAAGATCTCCCCATCGCGCAAATGGACGGCATCCCCGCCACGGAATTCGGTCGCGGAGGCGTAGTTACCGGCGGCCAGTATGAACAGCCCGATGGTGACGCTGAGAGCGCCGACCGAAATGACCTGTCGTAACCGGTTATGGCGATTTCTGGGCATCCGTCTCAACTCCTTCTGTCCCAATTAGCTGGGACCAAGGTCCCGTCCACTGTCTGATTACGTGCACTGGAGGGGATTGTTTCCACCCGCGAATACTACGCGCATGCACACCGAAAGCAACAGAATTTACCTATAAGAGGACTCCATTACACCTGTTTGAGGGATCTGCCAACGGTGCCGGAGTTCTTCACAGGTGGAGTGCAGGGTGGCCTATCTCATGCCGATACAAAGAGTTAGTTACAGGGTCGTGAAGACCCGAAAGGGACCCGTCTGTCAATGCGCTGGATTCGCTCCTCGTACTCCTCCTTTGCGCCTCGTGTCGAGCATGGCTTCTGGGCTTTGCATGGCCTGATGATGTTGGGTCTGCTCGCCTGGGTATTGCTCTCGTGGTCCAGCATTCACCTCACGCAGTCGAGCATGTGGATTGTCGGCGGCTACCTGCTGGCAATTGCCACTGCACTTGTTCTCACCCGTCTGGACCTGATCGGGTTCATCGCCGTTTTCTGGCCCGTATTGGCAGTCGACCTATTCTGCGTGGGATGGTTGATCTACCTGACGGGGGGCATGGTCAGCAATTTCTATTTACTGTTTTTCGCACTGGTCCCGTTCGTGGCTTTTTATCAAGGATTGCGAATGGGGATGTTGGCGGCGGTCGTGGTCTGTGTCTGCTACTACGTTGTGGCGTTGCCGCACGCCCAGCCCAACGGTCTGTCCAATTTCACTTTCCGCGTCATCATGCTGGGCTTGTTCACGGTGGCGACCGGGTCGGCCGTGCGCATTATCCGTCAGTCGGAGACGCGGCTTTTGAGCGCGCTTGACAAGCTGAACGAACGCACGACGGAACTCGAGCGCACCCACGGCCAATTGGAAACCATTTACGAGACATCACGGTCGCTTGCTGAAGTGCTGTCGGTGCAAGTGGTTATCGATCGTGTACTCCACATCGCGCGATCCGTTCTGAGTTTTCCGATTTGCGAACTGTACACCTGGGATTCGCATGCCCGTACGCTCTGGTTGCAGGGTCGTGCCGATCCGGAGCAAAGCTCTCACTTCGCACAGCCGCGCCGTGCAAAAATGAACGATCAGTTCCGCCGGGTGATTGACGAGGGACAGGTTGGCCGCGTGGTCGACCGTCATGCGGGGCGTGAGATCATTGATGGGCATCCGTTCCGGTCGCAATTGCTGGTGCCGATGATTTCGGAGGGGCGTGTCGTCGGGTTATTGAGCGCTGAGTCCCCCAAAGTGAATGCATTTGGCGACCGTGAGGAGCGTGTGCTTTCGATCCTCGCCGCTTCGACCGCGATGGCCCTGGTCAACGCCGATCTCCATCAGCGGATGGAGAAGCTGACCGTTATCGATGAACTAACCGGAGTGTTCAACTACCGCTATTTCCGGTCGCGTCTGGAAGATGAGCGCAAGCGTTCGGTACGTTACGATCAGCCGCTCTCACTGTTAATGGTGGACATTGATTGGTTTAAACACCTGAACGATCAGTATGGGCACGAGATGGGCAACGCGGCGTTGCGTGGACTCGTTGAGGTCATCCAGAGCTGTATCCGTGACGTTGATATTCTTGCGCGATACGGCGGCGAAGAGTTCATCATTATCCTGCCACAGACCGGGATTGAGGAAGCGCACACGATCGGCGAACGCATTCGACGCACCGTCGAGCGAGCCGATTTGGCCACGACCGCCGATGGCCGGCCGATCCGTTTGACAGTGTCAATTGGGGCATCGTGTTTTCCCGAGAACGGGCGGCCGGAAGAGGCACTCGTCGATTCGGTCGATCAAGCCCTGTACCGCGCAAAGGGGGCGGGGAAGAACCTCGTCTGCACCACCTAGCAAATCCCCTCTGACTGCCGATTCCATCCTTGCGCCGCTCACACGGTGAGTGATTCTTACTGTAGGAGGTAACGCGTAATGGCTGATACGGAAAACGTCGCATCACCACTCGTATTCTCATACAGTGGTCCGACGCCGGATGACGAGCTGTTGGGGTGGATCAGTGATGGCCTGGTATCCGGTGTAGTGTTGTTTCAGGACAACGCGCCCGATGAAGACACGGTTTGTGCCGCGACAGAGAAACTGACAGCCGCCAGTCCCGGGCCATTTCACATTATGATTGATGAAGAGGGCGGACGCGTTCGTCGGTTGCCCGAGGCACCGGAGTCAATGCCGGAATTGCGCACATATACTGCTGAGCCAGTCACGGCAGTGCGTGATGCCTATGTCGCTGTCGCCGAACGGCTGAAACGGCTCGGAATCAACCTTCTTTTGGCTCCCGTACTCGATGTTGGCGGATTCGGAACCGAGTGGCTTGATCCACGAACGTACTCGGACGATCCAAAGCAGATTGCGGAGATGGCGGCCACAGTAATTCCGGCCATTCAGGAAACGGGGGTTATCGCGTGCGCGAAGCATTTCCCCGGTTTGCACGGTGTCGCCACAGATCCTCATACCGACAAAGCCGCTGAGCGCACCCCACCATCGGATTGGGAAGACCTCGATGCGATTCCGTTTCGTGCTGCAGTGACTGCGGGTGTGAAGTCGATCATGATCGGCCATCAGGTCATGATGGGATTCGATCCGGAGAATCCGTCGTGTTTGTCTCCGATTATTGTCAGTGTACTGTTGCGTCAGCGACTAGGGTATTTGGGGTTGATCATGACCGATGACCTAGCGATGGGCGCCATCATAAAGTACCACAAGATCGAACACGTGATTCCGAAAGCGCTGCACGCGGGCTGCAATCGTACGATCATTTGCAATGATCGCGAGTTGCAGCGACGGGCTGTCACGTACTGGCGCGACGAGGGCCAGCGTATCTCATGAGCCGCACCTGTCACCATCCATTCGACCGTCTGCGTTCGCTGACTCACTTGAACATTCTTGGTCTGAACACCGGAACATCGCTCGATGGACTTGATTTGTGTTTGGTGCGGTTCACTGAGGCACAGGGTCGAATGGCCGGAGCGGACGTGTTGCAGGTGACGTCGGTGCCGTTTCCCAAACGTCTGCGCGAGGAGCTATGGGATTTGGTTAGTGCAGTGGACACCGATAAGCAGATCGTCTTGCGGACGGAAATGAAGTACACACAGTGGGTTGCCCGGTGTGTGAGTGATTTTCGAACGCGCCAACCCAACGGCAGGGCCATTCACGCCCTCGCATTTCATGGACAGACCGTTGCGCATTATCCGAGAATGACATCCCGCCGGGGCGACTGCTGGCGTGGCGACACCACCTGGCAGCTTGGCTCCGGTCCGCTGTTGGCGCAGGAGACCAAGATCACAACGGTGAGCGGCTTCCGTAGTAGCGACATTGCTGCGGGAGGTATGGGGGCGCCGTTGTCGGGGTATTATCATTATCTGCTGTTCGGAGAAGAGCACGCTGTACTGAATCTTGGCGGTATTGCCAACATCTCGGCTGTCCGGCGACGTCGAAGAAGGTTGAACATACTGGCGTTCGATGTTGGCCCGGGAAATATGCTCATTGATTCGGTTGCACGAAAGACACTGAATCGACGATACGACACCGGTGGGAAAGCGGCTCGTCGGGGGACGCTGATTGATGCGATTCTGAAACGGGCCATGGCGCATCCGTATTTTCGTCAATCGCCGCCCAAGACATGCGGACGCGAGGAATTCGGCGACGCCGTAATGAGCACGTGGTTCGGCCGACGGAAGCCGAGCGCGCAAATTGCTCCCGACTGGCTCGCAACAGCCGTGGAGATTACAGCGAGTCAGGTTGCGCGCGCGCTCACTCGTTGGGTCGAACCATTCAGTCCAGCGCGGTCCTTGCTGCTGTCAGGGGGCGGCGTGAAGAATACAACATTGGTGGAAGCGATCACGACTCACCTTCCGGGCTGGAAGATCACCGATACCTCGACAGCCGGTATTGATCCGCAGTTCGTGGAGCCGGCGGGATTCGCGGCGTTGGCACACGAAACGCTGCGCGGGCGTCCCGGCAATTGGGGCGGCGCCACCGGCGCTAGCCCTGCCATTTTGGGTTCGATTTCATTACCTTACATCGCATGACGGCTCATCACCCCACATCGCAATTCATCGTCCTGATGTCGTTGCTCGTATGTCTCCTTAGCGGCGGATGCATTTCGCCAATGGTAACCACTCATGGGTTGTATGAAGAAGAACGTCGGCAGGCGCCGGTGGCGCGGGTGCGCCTGAAAGCCGAAGCGCCCAGCTACCAGATCACCAGCGAGTCACGGATCATTTTGCGCGTTTTCACGCTCGGGACAGAGCAGTCGTTTTCTACCCACCGTCCAACAACCTTGAGTGTCTCTTCTGGAACCATCAATGTTATCGATGATCAGGGTGTCACGCTTGCGAAGAACGCGCACGGCGTGGTGCTTTATGCGACTGATTCACAGTCGCTGATTCAGGTCAATGAAGAGCCCTATTACGGTTCGTTTGTCTTCGGTTTTGAAGGCGGGGAGTTCCGTCTGATCAACCGGCTGTACCTCGAACAGTACCTCAAGGGCGTTTTGACACCGGAATTGGGGGAACGACGTTCCGATGAGTTCGAGGCAGTCAAGGCGCAAGCGGTGGCGTCTCGGACCTACGCGATTGCTCATCTCGGGCAGTACGGCGGCAAGTCGTACGATCTCCGCGCGGATGTGTCAGATCAGATCTATGTTGGCGCATCGTGGCAACGGGACTGGGTTGACCGTGCAGTCGAAGCAACAACGGGCGAAGTGCTGGTCGACAACCACGGCTTGATCCAAGCGTACTACCACTCCACATGCGGCGGTCAGACCGAAGCGATTGAGGACGTTTGGGGGAAGCCGCCACGGCCATATCTCGTCGCCGTCGATGATGACACCATGTGCAATTGGTCAAAATACAGCGATTGGGTAGAGATTTTCGACGAGTCGACATTGGTGGGCAATTTGCGCGCCTATCGCAATCATGTTGGGATTGCACCGATCGCGGATTTCGACCGCGTGCTGGACATCCGTCTCGAGGGTCAAACGCCGGGGAAACGATACCGTCGCATGGTTGTGGTGACGCCCGATGGTGAGTGGCCGATCGCTGCGGATCAGATTCGTTGGGCGTTGGGGCGGCCGACGCGGCCGGGTTCGATTCTGCCCTCATCGCGATTTGTGCTCAATCTGACTCGCGATAAGTACGGGTCGATTGTCAAAGCGATTGCGCGGGGAACCGGGTATGGCCACGGCGTTGGCATGTGTCAGTGCGGCATGATCGGACGGGCACGGGCCGGCGAGCAGTACCGCAGCATTTTGAAACACTACTACACCGGCGTTCGCATCGAACGAGCTTACTGAAATCACTTGCTCTGAGGGGCCACACTCCTAGATTACTGCTGACACTCGAACCTGCTAAAGGGGGGCGGGATCGTGAGACAACGCGTTTGGTATGCTGTCGTTGCGACAGCGATGGTATTGCTGTGGGCGCCGCAGGTTTCTGCGTACACCACCATCGGTTCACACGTTGGCGCGCTGCAGCAATCGATGGGACGTAGCGGCCGCGTGTGGGCCGTGGGCGTGACCTCGGGTGGCTCCGTGTCGCTGGGCTTGAACGAACGCTGGCGATTACGATTCGGTCTCGAATGGAGCCGTTTGTGGGATGACACATCGTCGACGTCGCTGGTGAAGTTCGCCAATCGTACCACTGAGACGACTCGCGCCTGGACGACAACGTCACTGCGCGTGATGAGCGAGTATCATCCGGAATTCCTCGAGGACCTTGGGTCGTATCTGAGCCTGGGCGTTGGGACGGCGTCGTGGGAGGTGCAGTCGTACCCGGATTATGAGGCGATTGAATTGTCGATATCGGACGGACGTACCGAGGGCTACTCGGCATCTGAGCTACTCGTAGTTGGCGGATTCGGATTTGAACCGGCGCTGACTTCCAATGTTCACGCGCGCATTGAAGTGCAAGCCGACTACTTCACCGGTGTCGGCCTCGACTTCCCCGATGAGTTCCGTGATGACCGGTCTCATTTTCTCGTGGGGCTGACGTTTGGACTGTCGTACAGTTTCGGTTCGATTCGGAATAACGGTCATGGCGCCGGCCGTGATCCGCTGATTATCCGTCCCCAGCAGAAGACAACCTCGGAGGAATCGGTCCGGAGTGAGTTTGCCGTGGAGTCATCCGGTCAGGTCACCGAACCGGCGAGTCCCATGCACGAGTATCACGGACCCACGACGGGGGAGTTGTTTGCGTCGCTGGTCCCGGAGCAGCGTCGCCACACACCGCCGCAACAGCAATTGATGCAACTGCAGGAGTATGAACCGCCGATCACCGACACCGATGGCGATGGCGTTCTCGATGCGCATGATGACTGTCCTGCCACCCCGCGCGGGTATTCGGTGGATGCATCGGGATGTATGAAGCTGACCGCCCGGTCCGAAGGATTTGTGTTGCGAGTCAAATATGAAAGCGGAACGACCGATCCCGATTCGATCAGTATGCTCATTCTGGATGATCTGGCGAATCGCCTGCTCAATATGCCGAATGCCACGGTCTTCATTGAAGGCCACACCGACAACATCGGCACCGATCTCGACAATCTGATTCTCTCCCAGAAGCGCGCCACCAAAGTCAAAGACTACCTGGTCGAAGCCGGGGTCCCGGAAGATCAAATCAATGCGGTGGGTCGGGGCGAAGCCGAACCGATCGCGTCCAATGGGACGGCATCAGGACGCATGGCCAATCGGCGAATTGAGATTTCCTATGAAGTGCCGAATTCGAGCAGTGCAGCGGCGGAGTGAGTGTAAATCTGGAGTGGACAAAGTGGGCCTAGTGTCATGTCAATGCACCAAGAGCCGGACAGAATTCCGTAGGGCAGGAGCACCGGGCGCCATGCGAGCTCGGCATGGTCAATTCGGCTGGCCCGCCCGGGGCTCCTGCCGGACAGGCGACAACGCCATCGGCAGGAGCCCTGCGCTGCCAGCGCCCCCCGCAGTCTCCGAAGTCATGGACGCGCAGTGCTCCTGCCCTACGACATATCGCGCGTGACATAACACTAGTGGACACAGCGGTACCCCGTATCTGAGTCGACTGAGTCCACTAAGTCCACTACAACTCAGCGCGGCAACGAATGGCACGCGGTGCAGAAGCCGACTCCGGTTACACGGCTGCGTGTATCATGGCAGACAAAACAAACCGAACTGTTATCGTCGTGCCAGTCACCGTGGACATCTTGCATGAAACCTTCCGGATGCGGTGAAACGATGCGCTGATGGCAGCGCATGCAGCTCGGTTCGGCGGCGGTTTCGTCGTGGCAGCCCGCACAGTACTCGATATCGTTACGGGCGACTTCGGCATGGCCCTGGTTATCCCAGCCGGCCATCTCGTGTGAAATCGGTTTGTTGCGCTGCATGTCGGTTTCCGGACGGTGGCACGCCACACAGAACTCCGTCGTCTCATGGCAGACCGCGCATTCCTGTGCTTTGGTGCGGGCATCGGTGCCGTGTGTATAGCGGTAGTTCAGATCGTGGACGCGCTGCAGGATGAGAATGTCTTTGCCATCATGCGCCGAGGCCATCGGCCCGATGCGGTCCATCGTTTCGCGATCTTCTTCTCTTACTGATTGCACTAAAGCGGCGCCATCGTGGCATTCCTGGCAGTAGGTCTGCGTGTGGCAGGTGCGGCAGTCCTCGTCGTCTTGTCGCGCCAGTTCGACGTGATCCAGAATAAAGTCCGGACCGTGATTGTCGGGAATAATCAGTTCGACGTGCACATGACAGGTGACACATTCGTTAACCACCTGCTGTGTGTTATGGCAATCAACACACATGTCCATCGGCGGCATGGCCTCCGATGGCACGTTCTCGGACTGCTCGATGCCGGCGTGGCAGGCCTGGCAGTCCATACCTTGGCCGATATGTTGCTGGTGCGAGAAGATCACATCACGCCAGGGCGGTTCGTACGCGGCATACTCTTGCGTGAATTCATCGGACTCCTCATGACAAGCGTAGCAATCCTCAACCGGGGGGAGGAGATTGACCGATGCATCGGTTGCATCGGCAGCGCCACCGTGGCAGGCGTCACAGTCGAGGCCGACTGTTTCGATATGCAGCTTATGCGAGAAGAAGTCGCCCGACTTCTTGGAATTCGCCGTTCCGATGACCAATGCCACCGCCGCGAGTCCCATGGTGACCGGTGCTATGATTCGTGTCATCATCATATCATCACTCCATGATCAATCGTGGCCGGTGAACATTAGCCGTCGAGACGGCGGAAAAACCAGTACGACACGCGCGCCAGCAGACGGAATTCACTGTCGCTGCCCAGATAGACGTCGTTCTGCGTTTTGATATCGTGATTTAAGAGTTGTGCTTCAACATCGAGACTCGACTGTTCGATCCAGCGCCACTGGAATCCGGCCCACGACGAGACCTCGAAGTTCGATTCGTCCTGATCTTCGATGAGTTCGAACGTTGAGAATCGTGTTCCCCCACGCAGCAGCCATTTCTCATTAAGCGGATACAGCACTTGGCCACTGACACCCATGGTCGCTCCGGCGTAGCCGGTCTTTCCGTGGAGCATCGCGTGAAAGTAGCGATGCGTGACGCCAAGGTCGAAACGTGTGGCGTTGTCATCAGCCAAGTCGAGCAGCGCGCCACCGGCGTTGACCGACCAAGTGTCATCGATGCGGTAGTTGATGCGCAGGCGCCCCTCGTAGTACCGGGAGTCGCCGAACACCCAAAAGATGCTGTTGTAGTAGAGATTCGGACGGCGGTACCGGAACTGGCCGTTCACGGAAATGTCAGAAGCCGCCTGCCAGCGCAACGAGACGTGAGCGCGGTTGATGTGTTCTCTCGGCATATCATAACTAAGGTTGCCGTACGCTGTCCCAAATCCCGGGATCTTGCGCCGCCAATCGAGCGCCAATCTCCGGTAGGCCAAATCATCGACTTCGAAGTCCTGGTAACTGCGAGCACGATTCAATTGTGCAAATGACAACGCCAGCCGGCAATTCATGGGACGAATCTGGACACGGGCGCCGAACGCGTGGCCCTCGTCGTGCTCATTGATTCGGAGTGTACCGTCATCGGGCGCTGTCAGACCGTAGTAGCCCGACACTTCAACGCGCGAGAATGGACGGATGTCGAGTTGGCCGCCATCGATAGACACGGTCCCGGTTGGCCAGTAGACGCGTTGACGACCGGCGGTCAGGTCGGCGTGGTCGAACATGTCGCGCCACTGAAACTGAAGGGTGTAGAAACGGTAATCGTCGACATTGTCGCCGGCATTGCGGATGTCGTATCGTCCGCGCAATGACGTGCTGATCGAGATGTCTTTGCCGGCGATGCGAGCCAGACGCAGATTGAGTGTCCCGGTGTTCTGGGTGTGCCGTGTTTCGGTGGAGTCGGGCTCAGCCCGTTCCCACAAATAACTCGACAACCCGACCCGGCCGGAGAACACGGTCGCCTCCGCCGGCAAAGACGCCACGATCATGGCCATAAAGGCGACCACGACTATCCAATTTCTCATGAAGACCCCCTCCGTTTGGCCTGGTCCCGATACACCACTAACACAGTCCTGATCATTAGATTGATCGGCACGCTGTGCTGTTAAGACATTAGCCCCCTGTCAAAATCCGAGCAAGGATAAAACGCGTCGGGTATGGCAATTCATTCTAGGCGTAGGGCTTGGAGCGCTCCATCCGCCGGACCCGCAGGTACAGGGCCAGTGCCACGAGCAAGATGACCGGGATTGTGAACGCCAGTCCGATACGCCGCATCTCCAAGTCATCGAGTGCTTCGCGGCCTTGTTCGATCACTTTCTGTGCGTCAACGAGGCCGGCCTGAATGACTTCGTTGTACTTCGTGGTGTCGAAGTAATGAACCGCCGTACGGGCCTTGATCAAGGCATCGTCAGCCGAGTGAAGATCGAATTTGCCCAGGGACACGTCTACCCCGCCGCGCTCCGCTCGCTCGATCAATTCACGAGCCTGATCAAGCGTCGTCTCCAGCGAATCGTAGCCCTCGGCCATCACCTTTGAGGCTGTGTAACCGGCGTCGCCCTCGCTGTGGCAATCGAGGCACTTGGATTCTTCACCGATGCCGAACTCTTGTCGCGTCGGCTGTTCGACGTCATGATGGCCGTGGCATGTTTCGCACTTCCCGATCTCCATCATTGCAAAGGCGTCGTTGTGTGGACTCTGATTGAAGTATTCAAGATTATTGGCATGACAGCTACCACAGGCGTTGGAAACCGACGTCAGTCCCGGTGGTGTCGCCCCGTGGCTCCCATGGCAGTTGTTACAGGTTGGGGCGGCCAGATCGCCCTCGTCCATCAGCTTTTTGCCATGAATGGACTCTTTGTACTGAGCGAACTGGTTGGTTGGAATGTTGTACTCAGCCATATAGTCTTCGTCTGAGTGACAACTAGCGCATGTCCTGGCAATGTTGGTCTTGTACACGTTCGAGCGAGTGTCATCAATGGGACGAATGCCGTGGACGCCGTGACAGGAGACGCATGTTGCCACCTTGTCATCTCCTTCGGCCAGCAGTTTCCCATGATGGCTGGAACGGTACTCGAGCAATTGATCGACCTGCAGCTTGGGATCGTACTGTTTCATAAACTCAACATCAGCGTGACAGGAGGCACACAATTCCGGGATGTCCTGTTCGTCCGGTACGCCAATGAATCCCTTCGCTGCACTGTGGGCCAATTCGTAATCGTCCATGCCACGGGTTGGGTCGCCGCCGTGGCAATCCTGGCAGCTAAAACCGGCCAGGTTATGCAAATCCGCTGTGAAGTTCTGGGCCGGCTGACTCAATTCGTCGACGGGGAGATCGGTATGGCACGAAATGCAGCTATTCTCCGCGGCACCGATCGCCTGTAAACAGAGCACGACCAGTAGCACTAAGATGAGCAGTGTAAATCGGTGGTAGGGAATGTTCATTGTATTGGCTTTCCGACTACATGTAACCAAGAATTGTGAACACCACCATATAGAGCAACACGGTCCACCCAATGGCCGACATGACGGCATTTCGCTCTTCCCGTTGTGCACGACGGTCTAAGAACGGGACGAGAATGAGCGCAATTCCACCCAAAGTAAATCCCGCAATACCCAACAACTCACCATTGATGAACAAGACCTGGCCGGGGATGTATTTCAGTGTTTGAAACATGAAAACAAAGAACCACTCGGGCCGAATACCTGCTGGCGCCGGAGCAAGTGGATCGGCTTTGACTCCGAGTTCCCAGGGGAACAGCGACGACAAGGTGACGAGAATCCCGAGTGCCAGTGTCCAGCCCACCAGATCCCGAATGGCGAAGTTCGGGAAGAACGGCATTTGGGGTGTGTTCTCGTATTCCTTTCCGATTGGTTTGCTCATCCCGTGTTTCTGAACGAGTACCAGATGCACGAGCAGAAACACGGTCGTGATTATGGGGAGCACAGCCACGTGCACACCGAAAAAGCGCGTGAGCGTTGCACCTGTGACATCGTCCCCACCTCTCGCCACTGTCAGGAGCCACTGGCCGATCAAGGGAATTTCGCCCAGAATGTCGGTTCCGACTTTGGTTGCAAAGTAGGCCAGTTGATTCCACGGCAAGAGATAGCCGGAAAAACCGAAACCCAATGACAACATGAGCAACAGTACGCCAGACACCCAAGTGAGTTCACGCGGTTTCCGGTATGCCCTCATGAAAAAGACGGAAAACATATGCACGAAGGCAAAAAAGATCATCAGGTTGGCCGACCAGGAATGGATCGATCGCATCAGCCAGCCGAACTTGACGTCGGTCATAATGAACTGGACCGACTCGAATGCCGCTTCCGCGGTCGGGCGATAGTACAGGAGCAGAAAGATGCCGGTGATGACCTGGACGATGAAGCAGAAGAGCGTCATACCGCCCAGATAGTACCAGATCGAGTGCTTATGTATCGGCACTCGTTTGTGCATCGCCACTTCTTTAAGTGTTGAGAGGCCCAGACGCTCGTCGAGCCAACTCCACATGGTCGATGGACGCTTTGATTCGGTCATGCTTTTGATACGATAATGTCTTCACCCCGTACGGTCACCTCATACTGGGCCAGTGGCGACGGGGGAGGGCCGGAGATATTGTTACCGTTGAGATCGTAGTGCCCGTTGTGGCAGGCGCACCAGATATGTTCGAGGTCATCACGATACTGCACCGTACAGTCGAGGTGTGTGCAGATGGCCGAATAGGCGCGGTACTCGCCCGATTTTGTGTGTACCAGGATCGCCGGATCTTTACCAAACTTGAAAATCTTCGATGAGTTTGGCGGCAGTTCTCCTGCCTTGGCGGCGACGACCCGTGATGCATCGGCTTCAGCTTGGGCCGGTGGAATCACGAAGCGCAAAATCGGATAGACGATACCAGCCAGCAGGGCGGCAATCCCACCACCCAGAATGACATCCAAAAAGCGACGGCGGCCCATTCCAGAACCGCCGTCGCTGCTATCGTTGCCCTGAATCACGCTACTTCTTCTCTTCTTTCTTAACTTCGTGAACGCCGGTCTTCATGAATTCTTCAAAGACGAAAGTTTTGTGATTCGGATTGTTCGGATTGTGGCAGCGCTTGCACCACTGTTCGTCGGGGTTCATCAGCCCTGCGGCGACCGACTTGTCGTGGTCTTTCATGATGCTCATCTTCTTGTACTCCGAGCCGGGACCATGGCAGGCTTCGCAGCCGACACCGGTAATCAGTTCACCATCTTCATCGAGACCGACGCTGTGGCAACCGATACACTCTTCGTTCTTTTGCTCTTCAGCAGAGAGAGTCTCCCATGCTTTGGCGTGAGGCGACTCTTCCCAAGAGGCGAATTCCGACTTATGGCACATTTTGCACTTGGCATCGCCGATGTAATCGAAGTTCTCCTCGGCCCACTTCAGCGTATCCGGCTTCAGCGGCTGGGGCTTGGCTTTGGCTTCCTCGGCTTTCTTCCCTTCTTCCTGAGCCCATGCCGTCATGCCGACAAAGGAGACGGCGATGAGTGCAATCACGAGGAATATCGCGGTACGTTTCACGGTGTGTTACCTCCCTCCAGTAGTATTATCAGTTAATCGATTTTGTCCGCTCTCCTAATTCTGAATTTTTATACTCAAATTTGGTGAAGAAATTCACTTAAACTTGTCCTGAATTGTCACAAACTCGTCATAGGCGAAGAAGTAGGAGAGTTGACTGGTTTCGGTCAAGCGGATTCTCCGGTCCGATGTCAATCCTTACAATTTCTGTAGCGTTAAAGAAACTGCGACGAATTTGTTGTGGTACAACGCATTAGGTTATAGCAATTGTCATAAATCCTTTCCGTTTGGATCGGGGTGCCACGGGCCTTGAGGGGCGTGTTGCAAAACCCCCGAGAATCACAGCCTTC
>CAYTTY010000040.1:0-38112 GCA_964440935.1 uncultured Ignavibacteria bacterium
GCCGGGTGGTGTGGGAGGGGTCCTCAGAAATCATTCTGAGGCCCCTATCCCGATGCCGTCCACCACCGGGTGGCCGCGATCTCTGGGGCGTGGTGTTGAAAAAAACACTTCTCCCGTCGCGTAGGTCCAGATGAGAGCCGCACCTACGCGAGGTTGAAATTCCCTGTTCCGTGACATCGTGTAGTCGGAAATCGACGCACCACGTTTTCAACACGTTCCACAGATCGCCGCCACCCCACAGCGTTTTAACCTCAAGGGCCTACGATTTCCCATCGCGATCATCGAGTACCAATTCCAAGACTTCGTCAGTGTCAATGTAGCGGTCCTCGCCGTCCTGCAATGGAATTTCGATGCGCAACGCTTTCCCGGGGCTAAGCGTGATGCGTTTCTCGAATGTGCTCATGATCAGGTTGCCGTCAATGGACGTCATACCCGGTTTCTTTTCGGGCTGCACACCGACGGCCAAGTGCCGTTCCATAACGAATGTGGTCGTCATTCGCAAATCATCGCGGCCCCGCTCGCGAATCTGTACATCCTGAAAGCTGATTTCGGTGAAGAGAACGGTCGAATCACCGCGATGAGGTGTAAGCGGTGCTTCAAGACGCACACTGGTAGCATCCTCATTACCGGGACCGATGTCCATACCGCCGCGTCTGATGATCAGCGGTTCATCGTGATCGGCACGCAGGTCTTCGATTTCATGCCGAACGCTGACATGAACGTACTCTGAATATACTTGCGCACGTTCCGTGCGTGGTGTGCCGCGCCCATCAACGCGCACACTGACAATGTACTCCTCACCGTCGTAATCTTCGCCTAAGCTGAGATCCCAAATCTCGTTGATGCGCACGGTGCGTGTGAATGACTGTTCCTCGAATGCGTATTGTTGCCGCTGTTGTGAGCCGACCAATAACATCCGGTTGATGTTACCGTGCACCGCGATGCGATTCTCATCTACGGATTCGATCCGCGTCGTGAGAATCACGGCAAACTCAGGTGATTCGGGCTGACTGCCGCGATACCAGCACGGCCAGGAACGATCGCGCAGTTGGCACGGGTCGGTGCCGCAGACTACGACCGATTGCCCACCCTCACGGAAACAGAGGATTACCGCCGCCTCTTCATCCGACGGCATTGTCCATGACGCGTTCAATGAAGATTCATACGACAAGCTCACATGCCACAGGTCATCGGATGTGGACACGAAGGTTGATGTATGTGTCCAGTTGACCGGACGGACATCGGCGGCATGCGCCACGGCGGACATCAAAGTTGCGGCGATGACGATTAACTGAAGGGCGCGTTTCATCTCATCCTCCGTTCTGAGTGGGATCATTGACTGGCGTCACCGCCGGAAGTGACTGGACTGTGTATCGTGTACGGTCTTCAGTGGTTAGGACAATCGTCTCCGTTGCGTCGTGGGCGTCATCGAGCGCGACCCGTGTGTCTGAGTTATTGGATGTGAACGATGAGACGGTTAGAGCGCTCTGTATCAGTAGCAGTACCGCCGCCGCCCATGCCCACACGCGTGGGATTCGATAGCTATTGCGTGGTGTCGACTGTGCCATTGTTGGCGGCACGGCGATGGCCTCGGGCAGTGCTTCCTGTGGCCATTGGTGCATGCCGGTGCGCAGCATCAGTTGATCACGTCGCCACTCGCGGCAATCGTCGCAGGTCCCGAGGTGCGTGAAAAGTGTTACCTCTTCATCGGGCTGCAATTCACCGTCAAGATCGGCGGAAATCAGTTCGCGGTATTGGTCGCACGTCATATCGCATCACTCCCATCGTTTGTGGAATTCGGTGCGCAACCGTTCGCGGGCACGGTACAATGCGCTACGCACACTCTCGACCGTTTGGCCGGTCAGTTCGGATATCTCGGCATAACTCAAGCCGGAATGCTCCCGCCACAGGAGCAATTGGCGGTCCTTGTCATCCAATGCGGAAAACGCGCGCGAGAGGCACTGCCGGGTGGTTGCGGCCGATCCGGAATCGTTCGACACCGACACAGCCACCGTCTCGTGGCGTGCCTGACGGCGTTTGTCGCTGCGAACGCGGTTGGCGGCCAACCGTCCGGCGATCGTCCACAGCCAGCCGCCCACCCGTTCGCAGTCGTGCAACTGCTCCCGCTTATCCCATGCTGTCGCAAAGACTTCGGCGGTCAGATCCGATGCATCATCAGGGTCCCACGCCAATCGCCGGAAATGATTGAATATCCGTGGCGCCCACACCCGGTAAATCGCTGAAAAGTCGTCGCCGAAACCCGTCATCTCACTGTCTTAGACACCATGAGACAGGGGAAAGTGTCAGGAATTCTGAGATGTGAGATTCAACGCCCAAAGGGGGGGTATTAGAGCGATTGTTATGAATATTGTCCAATTGGACAACGATTGTAGCACGGGCGTCTCGCCCGTGCGGCAGGGCCGAGACACCCATGCTACGGTCTCTTGAATGGGAAAGTCTTTCTGACTTCGCAAAAGTAGGTGCTGTTTTGGACACTGGGTGGCCGCGATCTCTGGGGTCTGTTAAAAAGTCGTGTGTTAACTCCGGACCAGATAATGTAAGTGAATGAGAAAGTCATAACCTCGCGTAGGTGCGGCTCTTAGCCGCACCTACGCGATGCACCCATGGGTCTTGCAACAACCCCCTCTGATCGCAGTCCCGCATAACGGGACAAACAAAGTCTGTAGGATTCGAACCAATCGTATCCTTCGTATCGGGGGTGACTCCTCAATCGGTTCTGTCTGTAGTTCGCCCTAGGCGAACCGCGATCACAGATCGCGGCCACCCACTGCCCCCAGATCCTGCACGATCTGTTAACGCAGCAAAGACACTGGATCCCCGCGTTCGAGGGGATGACAGATTGAGGTTTCGACCATCGCCAACTCGCGTTCGCGGGGAGGACCATGTGAAGGCACTACACCACCGCCACCCCGCGAAACCGCACTTCATTCCGCATCATCTTATTATAGCCGTCTTGGACCTTCTCTAATGGGAACTCCTCGACCATCGCGCGGCAGCCGGTGAGTTTGCAGAAGTTCATCGTGTCTTCCCAGTCGACGGCACTGCCGCTGGCCCAGCCTTTGATCGACTTGCGGCCGCGGATCAATGCGGGAAGCATTACTTCGGTCTGGCCGCCGGTGCCGGCGAGGACAATCAGGCGTCCGTTGGGGCCGAGGCCGCCAAGCAAGTCGCCCACACCTTCGCCGACCGGTGCGGTAGAGACAATCACATCGGCGCCTCCGAGCTTCGCCAGCTCATCGACTGGATTTGCGTTATTGGTCGGAATGAAGATGTCGGCACCCAGTTTCTGCGCCAGGTCAGCCTTATCGCTTGAACTGGAGAGAGCAATCGTGCGGAATCCCATCTTATCACAGAATTGAATGGTGAGATGTCCCAGTCCACCAATCCCATGTATGGCCACCGTGTCACCGCCGGCCGCGCCGCTATTGCGCAACGCATTGAACACCGTGATGCCCGCGCAAAGAAGTGGCGCGGCTTCGACCGCACTCATGCCCTCGGGAACCGGCGCAGCGGCCTCCTGTGGCGTAACCATATACTCGGCGTACCCACCGTCATGTGTGATGCCGGTTGTCCCCGCATGCTGGCAGTTGATGAAGTCACCGCGTTTGCACGGATTGCAGAAGAAGCAGTACCCGCCCTGCCATCCGACGCCGACCCGCTGGCCGGTCTGCCAGATGTTGACGCCATCACCAAGCTTATCGACAATGCCAACCGCTTCATGTCCGGGCACACGCGGGAAACTGACCGCCGGATGGAGGCCATCCTTCACATACCGGTCGCTGTAGCAAATGCCGCACGCTTCGACCTTCACGCGAATCTGTCCCGGTCCCGGCTCGGGGATGGGCCGTTCGACCAGTTCATAGTCACCACCGGCTTTGGAAATCTGCATGGCGCGCATTGTTGGCATGGGGACCTCCTGGGATTGTTCGTGAAATCGTGGAAAGCAAATATAATGGATTGTTCGCGCGAGATCAGCCCCTTGTGAAAGCAGTTGGAGGGGCGTGATCAGTTGGTTAGACGAGGGCTGGTATGAGGGGGGAAACGAACGCAATGCGCAAGCCTACTTCCATCTTGCCGATCATTCCACTAAACGGTATGAATACGAAAGCGCATCGAAGAGGAGGAGGAGCCATGAAACGCAGATTGTGTGGCTGGGCATTGGCGGCGTTCTTGTTCATCCTGAGTGCCGGCTGCGCCGGAACCGTATATGTCGACAAAGCACCGCCGCCACCGAAGCAGGAAGCCAAGCCGGCCAAACCCGGGCCGAAAGCCGTCTGGATGAGCGGCCACTGGGAGTGGAAGGGCGGACGATACGTGTGGAAATCCGGCCACTGGGTACGCAACGCCAAAGGCAAAACGTGGGTCGCTGGCCATTGGGATAAGCGCGGTAAACGGTACGTGTGGGTGAAAGGACATTGGAAGTAGTGATCGTTTCGACAAATACGAGATGTCTAGCACTGGCGCTGAGTTTGGTCTTAACATGCCTGCTCGGCGCCAGTGTCGTTTCGGCACAGTCGGTCGACCGGGATTACATCCCGGTCGAGGGTCTGTTACGCATCGGCCCCGAACCGAAACGGCGAATTCCGCTCGTTGATAAGGGACATACATTCATCCTGCCCGAACAGCCGCCCGTACGCGGAGTCATTGTGTTTCTTGATCGTATGCCGCTGGATCCGACACCCTGGCTCGCCGACAGCACATCCTTGGAGGCCATGGCGATCGAACAGGGTTTGGCCGTTCTGCGCCTGACCACCGGCAATCCGCTCGACTTCTTCTTCACCGACTCGATCGTTCACGATGTGGCCTTACGCATTCAATCAGTCTTGCAGACCTACCATTTGCGCGATGTACCGCTCTGTCATGTGGGGTTGTCGCTCGCCGGAACACGATCCCTCCGTTTGGCAGAGTATCTAATGGCACACGAAGAAGAGTTCTGGTTGCGTACCGCCGCTGTGGCGGTGGTTGATGCACCGCTGGATATGATTCGTTTCTGGTACGCGGAAAAGCGCGCGGCTGACATCGCGTTTCATCCCGCCGCCGCCGATGAGGGGCGTTGGGTGACGTATCTATTGGAAACCAACTTAGGCGGAACACCCGAGACCGCGCGCGATCAATACATCGCGTATTCACCCTACACCTATGGCGAACCGAATGGGGGAAATGCACAGCATCTGAAGAGCACTGCTATCCGCGCCTACCACGAGCCCGACGTCAACTGGTGGATCGACAACCGTCGCAAAGACTACTACAGCATGAATTCGATTGACCTGGCAGCGTTGATCAATGAACTGAAGCTGATGGGCAATGAACGCGCCGCATTGATCACGACACACAATCAACGCGACGGCTACGAGGAAGGATCATCACCGCACACGTGGACGATTGTCGATCAGGCGGAGTTGATTGAATGGTTTGTAGAGCACATCGAATGAACAATGGATGGGGCGTTCTCGGGAACACCCCACCCGTTATCACTGTCCATTACAAATTGAACTCCACACCCACCGTCGGAATCACATCCGAGCGTAAGCCGCCATTGTTGATCGGGAAGATCAGATTGGCCAACAGCAGCACATTCGGCTGCGGCGTGTACTTGATTCCGAATGATGTATTGATAATGTGATCGGCGCTGTACGACGGGATCGACGTTGACGGGATGACGTAGGTGGCATTCCCCGCCGAACCATCCGGACCGATATGAACCGGTTCGGGAAACTGTAACTCGGCAATTTCTGCCCCGACTTCATAAGCGCCAATCCACTCGCCGGCAATGGTTAGTTTGTCGCCCAGTTTCTGATCGTAGCCGAATGTCAGTTCAACTTCGTCGCGATCAAGATCACTGGTGCGAATGGTATAGGCCAGATTGGCGTGCGGATTAAATCCGTTGTACGAACCCGACACGATTGCTCCCAGCTTGATGCTGGCGTCGCCAGTACCGAGGAACTTCTCTTCGTCACCGGTCGGCAGGCGCGCCTCGATTAATCCCGCCACATCGGCATTGGTCCCTTGCAGCAGATGCGCCTTGGCACGGACGGCGATATCGCCCAGACCGGTGGCAGTCTCGTCGACGTCGGGTACGGCGATATTGAGTGTGGGGTTGGTTTCGGATCCGCCGAAGTAGTGGTCCGCTTCCCCGTTCTTGGAATATGTGTAACTGTTCATCTGTGCCCAGGGTGACGCTGTCATCGACACATTGACTACCGGGATAGCCACACCAACGTCGATGCGGTCGGTAATTCCGTAGGTTGCATACGTGGCGAACACTACAGCATCCAAATCGAGATTCATGTCCAACGCAATGTAGTCGTATTCAAAATCCAGATCTCCCAAGCCGGGGCCAGCCACGTCTTGGTGAAACATGTTGACCGTAATGTCCTCCGTATTGACGCCACGGACGCTGGAGAGACTGAGATACGAGACGTTGGCGCCGATGTTCAGCTTCGAGCGGCCGAGCGTCTTCGCGCGTTCAGCGAATATCGGGCCGGCACTCGTCCTGACCGGTACCGGCACTCCACTGGAAAAGTCGAAGGTCAGGCCGGTGGCCGTCGAGCTGATGGGAAAGGTCGACACGTTGGTGCCGATGAAATTACTCAGCGCATCGATGGTCCTTTGGCTCGATGCCACCCGCGACGGCAGATAGTGGTTGGCGTGATTTCCGGGCGACAGTTCGAGGGCATCCTCCAACACGTAATCGAAAATGTAATCGAGTCCGTCAGCCGGACCGTCGGCGAACACTGTTCCGGGCACGACTGATATTGCGATGACCATTCCAAGAAACACTGAGCACAACACAGAGCGCGTTACAACGTTCATTGCGAATAACCCTCCCAGATGGCCTATCGTTGGGCCACCACGTCGGTGATCTCCCACGACGCTCCCGCGTCTCGGAGTCTCATTGTGTAGTTTAGACTTTGATTTCGTTGACCGGAAAAATCGCGATACGCCATTGCGACGCGAACCATCGCTTCGGCTGTCCCGTCGTTGATCGCCAGACGGCTGACGTTTGGCGTGACATCGAGGTCCTTTGCATTCGACATGAATGTCTTCCAATTGTCGGCCACGTTGTCGGGCATGGTGGGGAAGGATGAGCGCAATCCCTCGATCTGCTGGCGTTCCACCGCGCGCCAGAACGATTCGATCGCGGCCAGCGCTCGCGTCGAGTCGTCACGTCGCGCCGCGTCCAATTCCTCCGGCGTCGGACCCGCATCGACCGGTTCGTCAATCGATGCCGTCTCTTCGCCGACGTCGTCTTCCGGTTGCTCATCGGGAACAATGGCATTCGCCTGACGGATCGAATCGTCAATGCGTTGTTGTTCGCGTTGGTGTTCGGCTTCCAGCATCGCCGATGACAGCCGATTGAGGCTGTCCTGCAATGCCTGGGTGCGCTTTTCAGATTCGAGTGCGGCGAGAATCGAGGAGCTGTCAATCGGTGTTGGTTCCGCATCATCAACGCCCTCAGTCGGTATTGTGTCCGGCGTCGCTGCGATTGTTGTTGTATCGGGTGGCAGCGTCTGCACCAGCTCCGGTTGCTTGCTTGTCGCTGATGTGGACGGTTGTGTCGGCTTCGATTCACGCAACGACTGCAGCAGATGCCAACCAACGGCGCCATTGATTGCCACTAAAACTGCCACGCCGATCCAGATAGCGGTTTTGCGACCCTTGCGCGGCGTTGGTGTGGGCCCGGTGTTGCCACTACGCAGATCATCGGCAAGCTGCTCCAGGTCGCGCCGCACTTCAGTCATCGACTGATAGCGCTTGTCGACCTTTTTCTCGAGCAACCGGTCAATGATGCGCTGCAATCCGGTCAAAGCATCGGGACGATACTCGGCCAGCGGGGGAGGAGGATCGTTGACAATCGCCGTCAGTGTGGCCGCGTCGAAAGCGCGTTTGAACGGCAATCGGCGCGTGGTCAAATGATAGAGGACAATGCCAAACGAAAAGATATCCGATCGAAGATCGGCGTCTTTCCCCTGCGCCTGCTCGGGGGACATGTATGACACGGTTCCCAATGTCGACCCGACCATCGTGAGGTCGGGATCGGTCGATCGTTTGGCCAAACCGAAATCGAGAATGCGCACCCGTCCGTTGCGGTCGAGCACGATGTTGGCTGGTTTGACATCGCGATGCACAATACCAAGACTGTGTGCCGCCTCCAAGCCGGAGGCGATGCCGAGGCCGATGCGAACAATGTCATCGTAGCTGACCAGATTCTCGCGGATCACATCGCGCAGCGACCGCCCTTCGACATACTCCATGACGCAGTAAGCGCGGTTCTGATACTCGGAGACTTCGTAGATGTGCACGATGTTTTCGTGATTGAGGGCGGCGACGGCCTGCACTTCACGCATGAAACGGGCGCGCTGATTGGGATCGGCGGCAATCTGGGGCGAGACAAACTTGATCGCCACCCGCCGGTTCAACCGGGTATCGTCGGCCAGATAGACCTCGCCCATTCCGCCGACACCGATGTTTTCGACGATCTTATAGTGAGAGACAATCGTGCCCGTTGTGAACGACGGTCGCCGTTCTTCGGACGACTCTCTGTGGCCACCGGAGCTGTCAACGTCCATACTGCAAACTCTCTTCAATCAGCGACATGCCGTCTGGACCGGACCCGTTCAAACTGGGAGCCGAATCCGGCTGAATGTCTGTTCTTCTGTTCAACGGCGTCGCGGCAACCTCTCCGATCACAGTTGAACTGCTCATGGTACGATGCCCGGCGCATCAGTCAAACGGAAATCATGAGAGAATCCGTCTTATTATGCAAAATTGAATAACTTCCGGCTTTGTGAAACTCTTCTCTTAAGCGGGAGTGAAACCATCCTGATCCAATCGGCGTATTGGAGTATAGGTATAGGTCGCGGCTGGTTCCGACGATTCGGTTGCGGTTGGGCCTCACACAGGAGGGGTATCATGATGACACCATCGCGTTTCGCCATGCTGGTTTTGGTCACTGCGGTCATGCTGCCGATCAGTCCCAATGTTTCCGCGATGGGCGTGGTGCCGGTCAACGATCTGTTGGCCGAGCCCCTGACGACAAGGACCGCCGGGAATCTTGGGCATTCATCGACGGAACCGTCTCAATCACCGGTACCGCCCCTCCCATATCCGCCGATTGGCCGCACCAAGATCGACTGCAAGTGCCTGTATTTCGACTGGTGGTATGATACCGGCGGGTTGTGGGTGCGGCGCTCGATCGATGAGATGATTGCGATCTAATGGTCCGCAGACGGCCTAAAGTGATACCATTTTTATAGATTGTTGCTCTCATTCACAGAAACGCGACACGGGATGCCCGAAACGGCATCCCGTACCTGTATCAATGAGTTTACAAAGGAGGTCACCATGGCGAATGTGAATCCCATTCCCGAAGGCATTCATACACTGACACCGCACATCACCATCAAGGGCGCCGCGAACGCGATCGATTGGTATGCGAAGGTGCTCGGCGCCAGGGAGGAGATGCGCATGGTGATGCCCGGCACCGACATTATCATGCATGCTCGTCTCAGTGTCGGCGATTCGCATGTCATGCTCAATGACGAGTTTCCGCAGTCGGGATCGGTGGGTCCGAAGCCCGATGAAAAAGCGTCGGCGATTCACGCGTATGTCGAAGACGTTGACGCGGTTTATAAGCAGGCCATGGACAATGGCGCGACCGAAGTATTGGCGCCGATGGATACCTTCTGGGGCGATCGTTACGGCAAGTTCACCGATCCGTTCGGACACCACTGGTCGGTCGCCAGCCGTATCGAAGCACTGACCCCAGAACAGATCGGGCAGCGGTCGCAGGAGTATTTCGCCCAGATGAAACAAGGGTGATAGATGCGGACCGCCGAGCCCTGGCTCGGCGTGTGTCTTCTGAACTTGTTGTTCCCGGGAGTGTGAGTTGAGTAAACCCTGATGGGCAAAAAGCACCCATCAGGGCCACTTCAATACATTACTTTCGAAAGAGAATCTTCGCGAAGAAGTCCCGGTTATTCGCCACGCGTCGATATCCCCATTCGGTGATGGGACGAAACAATGGGAAGCGCATAATCCGTTCCAGCCAACGGTACCCGATTCGTCCCAGGAGATAGGCACTCGCTTCTCCCGCCTCGATCACACGCCCGTCAGGCAACACGACTTGCACCGACTTCTTTGCCCGTTCGTACAGCTCCGGTGTCATCGGTGGTGATGGCGCCTCTTGAAACGGCACGGTGCGAAACAGATTGTCCCGATCGCGCGATTTGACCCACTCCACCGACCTGCGGCAAAACCCGCATTTTCCATCCCAAATCAGCCAATGTGTGGGCTCAGTCATGTCTGCACCGGGTATCGCTTTGCAGGTTCACTCCAAGTTGCGTATTGTGAAGATCGATCATTGTGCACTGCACCGCAAGGATGAGCTATACGATACCGGAATGGAATACGAAAGGAGCCCAGCATGAAGAAGACAACTGCGACTTGGACGATTATTGCGATTGGGTTGGTCGCGGCTGCGGTCGCATTTGCCCCCGATGCGGTCATGAGCCATTGCCAAATCCCGTGCGGCATCTACGATGACCCGGCCCGGGTTGCCGAACTGCACGAACACTCGCGGACCATCGAAAAGGCGATCACCAACATCAATCAACTGAGCGACGCCACCGATGCCCAGGGCAACAACCAGCTCATTCGCTGGGTCAACAACAAGGAAATGCACGCGTCTTATATCATCACGACCGTTTCGGAGTACTTCTTTGCACAACGCGTGAAGCCGATCGAGGAGGGAGCCGACGGATACGACGAGTACCTCGAAAAGCTGGCGAAACACCATGCGGTGATGATCGCCGCGATGCAGTGTAAACAGCACGCCGACCAGGAATATGTCTCCAAGCTGAATGCGGCCATTGATGGGATTGCGCCGTACTACACCGAATAGAAATGGAGCACTGAGCCCTTTAGGGTGAGCCTGTCGAACCCCAGCTCGGCACTCAGAATCATCCCAGCCAGTGTGGCCCTGATGGGCGTAGTTTGCCCATCAGGGTTTACTTAAATCACCCTTGAAATTGATCAAGACCCTTAGGCGGCACCGACTTGGCGTTTGGCCGGTTCACTCGAAGGGCCCGGTGCGCCACAACTCTCAAAACTGATTGAACCCTTCACCGCCGCATACTATCTTCCGAACTTACCTGGGCAGACAATGCACGTTGGCTGCCGCGACCAACAAAGGAAGATACTATGCTGTCTCGCGTTGTCTCATCGGCCGTCTTGGGTATTGATGCGTACGAAGTCGAAGTTGAGGCGGACATCGCCCCCGCGATGCCGAAGTTTATTACGGTCGGATTGCCCGAAGGTGCGGTGAGGGAAGCCCGCGAACGGGTGCAGTCGGCGATCAAGAACTCCGATTTCCTTTTCCCCAATAAGAAAGTGACCATCAATCTCGCACCGGCGGATATCCGCAAGGAGGGATCGGCCTTCGATTTGCCGATTGCCGTGGGAATTCTGGCGGCCACCGGCCAGGTGTTGCGCGAAGATTTTCTGGATATGGTGTTGATCGGCGAACTCTCGCTCGATGGGCGTCTGAAACCGGTCCACGGGGTGCTGCCAATGGCGCTCAAGGCGCTCGCGGATGGAAAGAAGGGCGTGATTGTCCCGGAAGACAATGCGCGTGAAGCGGCAATCGCCAAGGGACTCAATGTCTTTCCGGTCAAGACGCTCAATGAAACGGTACGCTTCCTTGAAGACGGCGACACCGTCGAGCCCTTCACGATTGATGTCGACGAGGTTTTTTCGAGTGCGATGCAATATCCGGTCGACTTCACTGACGTGAAGGGCCAGCAACTGTCAAAACGTGCATTGGAAGTCGCGGCTGCCGGTGGACACAACGTGATCATGATCGGGCCGCCTGGATCGGGAAAGACGATGCTGGCGCGACGGTTCCCGACGATTCTGCCGCACATGACCCTCGAAGAAGCGCTCGAGACGACGAAAATCCACTCGGTCTCGGGCAATCTCCCCAGTGGTGCGGCGTTAATTGCGACACGTCCGTTCCGCTCACCGCATCACACGATATCGAATGCCGGCCTGGTCGGTGGCGGACCGACGCCACGGCCGGGGGAAGTCTCGCTGGCGCATAATGGGGTGCTGTTTCTCGATGAAATGCCGGAATTCAACAAGGATGTATTGGAAGTGCTGCGTCAGCCGATGGAGGACGGTACCGTGACAATTGCGCGTGCGGCGATATCACTGACATTTCCCGCGCGCTTCATGCTCGTCGGCGCGATGAATCCGTGTCCGTGCGGTTTCAGCGGATCCGACAGCCACGAGTGCACCTGTTCACCACAGCAGATCACGCGCTACATGTCGAAGATTTCGGGACCGTTGCTCGACCGCATCGATATCCACATCGAAGTCCCCGCCGTGAAATTCAAAGAACTGTCGTCGGCCGAAAAGGGGGAACTGTCGGCGGTGATCCGTCAACGGGTCAACAGGGCGCGCCAGCGCCAGCTCGAACGGTTCAACAACGAACCCGGCATGTACTGCAACGCCCACATGGAGTCAAAACATCTGCGCACGTTGTGCCCGCTCGACAACGAATCACTCGACCTGTTGCGCCGTGCCATCACCAAGCTCGGCCTCTCCGCCCGTGCCTACGACCGCATCCTGAAGGTCAGCCGCACCATCGCCGATCTGGCTGAGACCGAAGATATCCACCCGCAGCATATCGCCGAGGCGATTCAGTATCGGAATTTGGATCGGAATCTGTGGGTGTAGGGAATGGATCCGAACTCGCTCATCCAGAGGCACGGCGGGTATCGAGAGTTGAAGAGCTTTCAGATGGCCGCGCTGATCTTTGATGTCACGGTGCGGTTCTGCAATAAGTACATCGATAAACGCAGTCGTACGCATGATCAAATGGTCCAAGCGGCAAGATCAGGAGTTCAGAATATAGCTGAGGGCAGTCAGGTGTCCGGGACATCGAAGAAGATGGAAATGAAACTAACAAACGTGGCCCGCGCCAGCTTGGAAGAGCTACGCAGAGACTATGAAGATTTTTTAAGACAGCGAAGATTGCCTCAGTGGGGCAGAAATGACTCGCGCCGGGCAGAGCTGATCCGACGCCGGCCCAAAGCCGCCGATGAAGTGGCGCGCTGGGCGAAGGGCGTGAGGAGTGGACCAAGTGGACTCAGCGGACAAGGTGGACAGAAAAGGCCTTCAGTGTCCACTAAGTCCACTTCGTCCAATATGTCCACTGATCAAGAAATCGCCGCCAACGGTTTATTAGCCCTAATCAATGTGGCCACTTTCCTTTTGGACCGCCAGTTGGCAGCCCAGGCTGCCGCCTTCACACAGGAGGGAGGTTTCACCGAGCGCCTCTACTGGGAGCGGCAGCGAAACCGCTCCCGGCGCCAATAGCCATCCCATTCACTGCAAACCTGGGAATAGGCTGTCTCCCGATGCGTATAAAACAACAGCAGGGACACCGAACACCCAGGCAGCGCGCGGGAGTTCTCATTATATTCAAGCGAATCATGATCTTAGCGGCCCTGTTGGGCTTGCTGGTGTGGAGTTGTTCAGGTGACGGTCCGACCGGCACAAGTGATCAGTTAACGGAGATCGATCCCCTCGGCGGTGGGGGGCGGTTGGCCGCTGATGACCCAATTGATGGACGTGATCAGTGGGATACCTTCGGTATCGACCGTGACCCGATGCCCCCCATGCATCCCGACACGATCGGCGTCAATTGGCGCGTTTTGTTTGCCCACAGAATCGACTGTGCCGATGACCCGGGTGAAGAAATCATCACCGATTCGGCTTCATGGCACGAGTGGTGGGATGAAGCTCACGCTTGCCTCTGGAGTCGCGATACAACCCGACCGGATACAGGATGGGATTTCCCCGGCGGTCCCGACACGGTCGGCGCGCCTCCCGGCTGGCGTCATCGGCATCATCGATCCAATCACCCGGAAATTGCTGCGGCTGACACCCTCTGGCCGGACTCCAATTGGGGTGGTCCGGGGACCGATACGATCTGGCGCGATACAATCCCACCCGATTGGCACGGTAATCCCTGGACCGACAGTTCCCGTTTCGATCCACCACAAGTCGATTTCAGCCGCTATATCGTGGCGGCCATCCGGGTCGAATACGATTCCGGGGCGTTCTGTATGCGGCGTGTCAACTTCGCCGGTGCGGGGATGGATGGTTCTGAATTCGCAATCGAATACGAAGTCACCCGTCTGGAGGGCGATTGTTGCGGCATGATCATGGCGCCGTTTATCCAAGGCGCTGGTTCGCCGGTGCTGGCGGTGATGATCGAGAAACCGTCGACGTCCCAGTATCGATTTGAACGCTCCGACGTGTCGTACGAATGCCGGACACCAATTCGCGATCTTCCCATTACGATCGACTACACATTTCATCCATGCAACCCAGTCCAAAATGAGCAGTTGATCACCGATCAACTGGAGTGGGGACAGTGGTTCAACGACGTGCATGGTTGCGACACGGTCTATTCAGTGGTTGTTGACTCCAGCATACTCCCGGGAACTGACAGTCTGATCATCACTCCCGGTCGTCCTGACAACGCAACGCTGATTCCACCGCGAGTCGACTTTGAACGCTATGCCGTCATCATTCTGAGTACGGCCCAGCAGGATCATTGGGGCGGCGGCATCTGGTTGACCGATTACACTAATCGCGATAACGGCGCCATCGTCGAGTACCGGGTGATGCATCCCTCAAGCAACTGCCCGTGGGTGGACGACCGGCAGCGTCATCTGTCCCATACGACGGCGATTCAGGTTCCGCACCCGACCAACGATCAGGTGACGTGGCGACGATCGGAGCGGACGATTGAATGCGACTGGGGGGCAGATACGATGTTCGTCGACTCACTGTAGCGATTGCAGGTCACCTGTTGAATCCAGGGGCGCTCCCCAAGCGCCCCTTTTTCGTAAATTGAGTTCTGTACGGTGAGGCCATAATCGCCTCATCGCCGCCTTAGAGCGGTTGTCAGACGTATTGTCCGTTTGAAGCGAACACGGTGGTCATATGTGGCGTTACCCGCCCTCGGGTGACGCCTTGTCGGTACGGGAGATAGCCGTCACGCGTGGGCGCATGACGGCACGCTGGAATCGGACAGTTCTTCTGACAATTGCTATCTCCACTGTCTAACTGAGTCTGCGTGTCCGGATAAGCATTATCCGCCAAACCCATTGCCTCACAACCCCCGTATTGCGTATTCTCCCGTCAGCGCGATGATCGCGACATCCGTCAGGCGGGAGCGGCACTTCCGCCGGGGTATCCATCCACCCACACCGATAGCGGTGGTTACAGGAGCAGGAATATGGTCCATCCCGATCTCAAAGATGCTGTCTGGCAGGTGATTGAGGACTTCTGCACACGTGCCCCCGAACAGTCGGTGCACTCCGATCTGATCATGCGAAAATTTCCGCAAGTCAATGAACAGGAATTGCTTAATGCAATCGGCGAACTGATTGTCGATGGCACTGTGACCGGTAAGGCTTCCTCGGTCGATCCGTATGGCAATCCGACGGCATTCCATCTCCGTCTGCGCGAAACCAAGGACCGGCCCAGCGGGGGAGCGTCCAAGCCTCCGCGCGGTGGAGTTGGTGAGTTCAGCGTCGGATTTGGAGACACGCCCGTATCGACCTCCCGGCGCGAGACCGAAGAGCCAACGCCGCCCGATAAGGTGAAGATGAAGATCAAAGACGATCAGATCGGCGTCGGCTTTGGCGTCGACGAGGAGTCATCGGGCAAGACCGAGGACGAGGAGAAGCCGGAGCGTTTGAATGTAAGAATGGGTGGCGCGCCTCCGTCAAAACAGGCCGCCGATGATGACATCGAGGCGAACTTCGAAGAGGAACTGAACTCGTTCTTCACCGAACTGCAGATGGCCCAAACAGGCGATGAGGACGCCAAGTCACAACTGACCGATCAACTCATGCTGCTGATGGCCATGTTCAAGTCCAGCGACGCGGCGTCATTCACCACACCGATCAACAAGCTGGCAGCGTTGAAGGGACGCGTAAAACGGGTTGCCCCGGACCTCGTGGGTGATTACATCCTGTTGGTTCAGACGGCCGTACGGGCGTGGCTGGCGCGGATGTGATCAGCCTATCGTGACGAGTACATGATCATTCGATGAACAAACACCAACGCACAATCAAAACCACGGCGGAATTCACCGGGACCGGTTTGCATACCGGTGTGCCGAGCACCATCCGGTTTAATCCGGCGCCGCCGAATCACGGTGTCGTGTTTCGCGTCCCCGGCAACGGCGGCACGGTCGATCTGCCGGCCGATATCAAGCATGTCATCGACGTTAACCGGGGCACCACCATTGCCGATGGCGACGCCAAGGTGCACACGGTGGAACATGTGCTCTCGGCGCTCGCCGGATTGGAAATCGACAACTGTCTTTGCGAACTCGATAATATCGAGCCACCCGTCGGTGATGGGTCCAGCAAACCGTTTGTTGACGTCTTGCTCAATGCGGAAATTGAAAACCAGAGCGAACCGAAACAGTACTTTGAACCCGAATCGTTGATCAGCTATTCGGAACGTGACCGCGGCGTCGATATCATCGTGTTGCCGTCGGAAGATTTCCGCGTCACGTTTATGGTCGACTACCGCAACCCGGCACTCGGAACACAGTACACAACATTGGCCTCGCTCGAAGAGGAATACGCCAAGGAATTCGCACCGGCGCGGACCTTCTGTTTTCTCTCCGAGGTCGAGTTTCTGCATAAGCAGGGATTAATCAAGGGCGGAACACTCGATTCGGCGGTGGTGATCTGTGACGACGGTTATTCGCAAGCCGACGCCGATCGTTTGCGTGAAGCCATCGGATATCCGGAGCCGTTCAAGATCGGCGAGACCGGTATTCTCGACAATGTGCCATTGCGATTTTACAATGAACCGGTGCGCCACAAGGTGGTCGATCTGATCGGTGATTTGTCGTTGGTGGGCCGGCCGATCAAGGCACACATCATGGCCGCACGTGCGGGACATGCCGCCAATGTCGCCATCGCCAAGAAGATTCGCGCGGACATCGACAAGCAGCAACTCGCCACGAAATACAAAGCGCCCCCGTCAGAAGGGAAGGGCATTCAGCTCGATGCGCAGGCGATTGCCAACATTATGCCGCATCGGTATCCGATGTTGCTGATCGATCGGATTCTGTCGCTCGAACCGGGACAGCATGTCACGGCGTTGAAGAACGTCACATTCAATGAACCGTTCTTCAGGGGCCACTACCCGAACCATCCGGTGATGCCCGGTGTCTTGATTGTCGAGGCGATGGCGCAGGCCGGCGGCTTGATGTTGCTGAATATGATCGAGAATCCGCAGGAGATGGTGGTGTATTTCATGGGAATCGACCACGCGCGTTTCCGCAAGCCGGTGCATCCGGGGGATCAGTTGCGTTTTGAAGTCGACATGGTGACTTTTCGTCGCGGCATGTGTAAGATCGCCGGGAAAGCGTATGTCGACAACGAACTTGTCACCGAAGCCACGATGATGGCGATGCTGATGGAAAAGTAAGTGATACGATCCATTAGGCAGTGACAACAAACCACCGCAGGACATCCATCGTTTTTGGGGTTGCATTTTGAATTCGACGACTGAGACGACAATTCACACGACGGCAATCGTTCATCCCTCCGCGGAATTGGGTGAGGGTGTACGAATAGAGCCGTTCGCCGTAATTGACGGCAACGTCCAGATCGGTGACCGGTGTGTCATTGGATCGAGCACACGGATCGGTTCCGGTGCGCGGATCGGCAATGATGTGAAGATCTTCCACGGCGCGTCGATTGCCATGATTCCGCAGGACCTGAAATTCGGTGGTGAATTCACCGAATTGCGAGTGGGTGACCGGACGGTGATCCGTGAATTTGTGACGCTCAATCGCGGCACCCAGGAACTCGGTTACACTGCTGTCGGCAGCGACTGTTTGATTATGGCGTACGCGCATGTGGCGCACGATTGTGTGCTCGGCGATCGTGTCATATTGGCCAATGCGGTTCAGTTGGGCGGCCATGTCCACATCGGTGACTGGGCCATCCTCGGGGGAGCCGTCGTGGTGCACCAGTTTTCGCTGATCGGCGAACACGCCATGATCGGCGGCGGCTTTCGGGTGACACAGGATGTCCCGCCGTATGCGTTCGTAGCGGGTTATCCTCTCCGTGTAATCTCGATCAATCGCATCGGTCTGGAACGGCGTGGCTACAACAAAGAGCAACTCGATGCTCTCTCGCGCGCCTATCGGCTGCTCTACCGTTCCAAGTTAAATGCCAAGCAGGCGTTGACGAAGCTGCGGGAGGAAGGGCCGCACACCGATGAAGTCAGGCATCTGATTAAATTCTACGACCAATCTGAGCGCGGAGTGATGCGATGAGCGGTGACGGTGCATCAAAGCCCCGCGTCGGTGTCGTCGGTGTCGGGCATCTTGGTTCTCATCACGCGCGCATTCTGCACGAATCATACGGGTGGCATCTGATCGGGGTATTTGACTCAAACCCCGAACGCAATGTCGATGTTTCCAATCGATACCAATTGAGGACATTCGATTCATGCGAATCGCTGCTGGCGGATGTTGATGCCATTACGATTTGTACGCCCACCGAATCTCACTGTGACATTGCCAGCGAGGCCGCCAGGCGTGGCAAGCACGTCTTTGTCGAAAAGCCGATATGCGCCACCGATGACGAAGCCAATCGGCTTGTTCGCATCGTGACCGATGCGGGAGTCACTCACGCCGCTGGTCACATCGAACGATTCAACCCGGCCATCAATGCGATTCGGGAACGGATCGGTACGCCACGGTTCATCGAGGCGCATCGCCTGAATCAGTTTTCATCCCGTGGGCTGGCGACCGATGTCATTCTGGAGTTGATGATTCATGACATCGATCTGGTGCGGTGGATGGTTGGTTCGGAACCGGTCGAGATTCGTGCGGCCGGTGTGCCGGTGCTGTCAAGCACCGATGATATCGCGAACTGCCGATTGGCCTTCGCCGACGGCTGTGTCGCCAATCTGACCGCATCTCGGATTTCCGCCAAACCGATGCGCAAGATTCGCATTTTCTCGAAAGACCACTATACGTCGATTGATCTCTCAGCCAAGAGTGTGGAGTCATACAAGCTGTTCGCCGAAGACGTCGACTCGGTGGAACCCGGATATTGGGTGTTGGCCCAATCGGAAGGGAAGAAGATTGCCCGGTGGACCGCGCCGCTCGAACCGTATGATGCGCTCGAAGCCGAATTGGAAAACTTCCGTCAGGCGATCGCGGGCGAAGCAGCCGCACGTGTTGATTTGACTGAAGCGGCGAAGTCACTGCATGTGGCGCTGGTAGTAGCACGGGCATGCCGTGATCAAGCCCAGATCGCAAAGGTGTCTCTGCCTCATCCGGAACCAGTGACTGATCGATGACTGGTCGGTCTGTTCATCATTCCATGGCAACGAAATCAATTTGCATTGTCGCGGGAGACCCATCCGGCGATCTGCACGGCGCGTGGCTGATCCGTGAAATCAAGACGCGTCATCCCGATTGGTCGATCTGGGGACTCGGCGGTGATCGTATGGCCGCAGCGGGCATGGAGTTGTGGCAACACGCCCGCGACTGGGCGGTTATGGGCTTTGCTGAAGTCATCAAGACGCTGCCGTTGTTTCATAAACGTCTTTCGGAGCTCGACAACGAGATTCAGTCACGGGTGCCCGACGGTGTTATTCTGATCGATTATCCCGGCTTCAATTTGAAACTCGCTCCGCGCGTGAAGAAACGGGGAATCCCCGTCATGTACTACATCGTCCCGCAACTGTGGGCCTGGGGGAGACGTCGCATCAAAGTGTTCAAAAAGCACGTTGACCGTACAGTGGTGGTATTTCCCTTTGAGAAGGAGTTTTTCGAATCACACGGTGTCCCGGCTGAGTGGGTGGGACATCCCTTTGTCGATGAAGTCAAGGCCACAACTCCACCTGAGCAGTTCCGTCGACAACTCGGCATGCCCGATGGGCACACGCTGGTTTCGCTGATGCCCGGTGTGCGCAGTCACGATTATGATTCGCACTTACCGGTGTTTACCGAAGCCTTGAAGCTGATTGCGGAATCAGTTCCGAATGTCCATGGCGCAATAGGAGTCAGTCCATCGGTTGCCGAGGTAACGAAGCGCGTCTCCGAAGGGCCGGTGCCACTGTCGGTGACACCGGAGACATATGATTTACTGTCGGCCGCTGATGTTGTCATCACCAAGACCGGCACCACAACGGTCGAATGCGCCATCCTGGAGACGCCGATGGTCACTGCCTACCGCACCAGCCGGTTGACATATCTGATCGCCAAATCCCTGGTTGATGTACCGCATATCGCGATGCCGAATCTGGTGATGAAACGCAAGGTCGTACCGGAGCACGTTCAAGACGCCGCCACGCCGTCGAGAATCGCACAGGACGCGATCGCTCTCCTAACCGATCCAGACGCCTATGCGGCACAGCGACGCGGATTAGCCGAAGTCCGTGAGGCACTTGGCTCTCCGGGAGCGGTGGCCCGCGCCGCCTCGGCCGTAGAAGAGTGGATTCAGAGCGCCTGATTTGTTATGTTGGTGACGATGCCTGAGAACGGACACAATCACAACTCGGATCGCCTCCGCCCGAGCCCGATCACCCGTGGTATTACCGGAGTCTACACCGTTGCCGCCGCCGGAGTCGTGAGTGTCGGATCCTGGCTGCTCAAACGGTCGGGACAATGGCCCGCTGACGGTCTCAAGGAACGCTGGGCGCGGGAACTCCCCGATGCGCCGATACAACCGCCGATCTGGATGCACGCGGCATCAATGGGTGAGGTCCGGATTGCCGGGCAATTCGCCGAGGAATTGCGCAAGAGCGGCCAGTCGGTCGTCTGTTCGGCTATGACCGAGGCCGGGTATCAACTGTCCCGTGACCTCTTCACTGACAGTTCGCCGTCATTCCGCGTACCGTTCGATCTTCCCGGACCGATCCGGCGGGTGATTCGGCATTACACGCCCAAAGCAGTCGTGTTGGTTGAAACAGAATGGTGGCCAAATCTCCTAATCGAGTCCTCGCGCGCCAATCTGCCGGTGTTCATTGTGAATGGCCGCCTCTCTGAAAAGGCATTCCGCCGATATCGCCTGGGACGTGGTTACTGGCGACGGATTCTCAACGCCGTGGACTATTTTTACATGCGGAGTGAAGACGACGCCGACCGGCTGCGCCGCCTTGGGGTCGATAATGAGCGCATCAGTGTTCTGGGCACGATGAAGAGTCTCTCCGATCCACAAGCGGATGCGCGCGCCGCGGCACTAGTCCAATCGTTGAAACAGACCGACGACCGTGTCTGGATTGCCGGTTGTACACGTCCCGGTGAAGAGGAGATCGTGCTCGACGCCTTCGATACGCTACGCCAAGAATTTCCGAACCTGCGCCTTTGGCTGGCGCCGAGACACGCCAATCGTTTTGACCACGTGGCCAACCTGCTGGAATCAAAAGGACGCTCGATGGTTCGCCTGTCGGATTTGGATGAGAGCGGACGCGTGGTGGCGATGACGCCAATCGTCTTAATCGACCGTCTGGGTATCCTGGCGCATTTGTATCAACATGCCGACGCGGCGTTCATCGGTGGCAGTCTGTTGCCTTACGGTGGGCACAATCCGCTGGAACCGGCACTGGCGGGGACTCCTGTTTGCTTTGGTCATCACATGGACGATCAACGCGACGCGGTTGAGTTACTCGTCAATACCGGGCTGTCCTCGGAAGTTTGGGGGGCAGAATCACTCGCTCTGGCCACCGCTGAGCTTCTGCGCACATCTGGTACGGTCGACGAACGCAGGCGTCGGGGGGATACGGTTCGGGCGTACATTGCCGACACACGCGCACGGGTTGCCACGGATCTGATTACGCGGTTGCAGGATGGCACTACATGGTCGCGGGCGGCATCAACGTCGCTGTAACGATTCACTCAATCCCCGGAGACAATGAAGCGATTCCTGCGCGAGACGTATCTCACGTGGACCGAACGCCATCATCGTCCACAGGAGTCGCTCGGGTTGGCGCCTCGCTTGTTCGGAATGGCATCACGTCCGGCATCGTGGTTGTATCGTGCCGGAGTCGGTGTGAGTTGGACCATCAATCGGCGAAAGCCGTTTCCCGTTAATTCCAAACAGCAGATCGCCGTTATCGCGTCGCCACTCGTTGGTGGTGTAGGTAAGTCGCCGCTGGTTGCGCAATTGGCGCAGGATGCGACCGAAAGGGGGCATCGTGTGGCCGTCGTGACACGTGGTTATGCAGCAGAAGAGCCGTCGGTGTCACCGGTGACCGTGAAGCGCGATGGCAGCAACGTCCACACGGTCGGGGATGAAGCGGTTATGCTGGCGCAACAGACCGAATCGTCGGTGACGGTTGCCCACTATCCTGAGCGGGTGATTGAACATTTGGCCAACAATGCGAGTGTCGATCTCATCCTGCTCGATGACGGTGTGACCCGCCGTTGGGACGGGGAGAGGCGGATTCTGGTCTTCACTTCAGCCGACTTGGAATTGCCGATACGTTATCTTCCCGCCGGACGGTGGCGTATCCCGCCAAAGCATGCATTGCCGGCACAGGGCGTGGCGATCATCCACGATCCTCAACACACGACTCCTGGACGTCAGCAGAAACACACCGCAACGCTGGCCTCCTGGGGCATCAGCCTGCCGACCGGCTGGTATGAGACAAGGGTATGCGGATGCGCGAGATTAGATCACACGGGACAATTGTTGGAGGTTGAGCCGCCAGCGACCACCCCGTTCGCTTTCTGCGGGCTGGCGTATCCATCACGTTTTCAACGCACATTCCAATCATTGGGTATGGAACCGAGAGGCTTCCGACCGTATCCCGACCATCACCGCTATTCACAGGAAGACATCTCCGCGGTTGTGTCGGAGGCACGGCAGAACGGCGCCACCTGGCTGTTGACCACGCACAAGGACGCCGTCAAGATCCGTCCGGACTGGCTGGGCGGTCTACCCCTGTACATTCTGCGAATATCGCTTGAATTGGCCCGCGGGGCCGATATGTTGTCGGTCATTCTGGAGCAGAATGAATGACCCCTCGTCGACCGTCGCCATCATCCTCCCAGGTCGACGAGCGCGTGGATTTTCTGATCATTGGATCAGGAATTGCCGGTTTGTGGACGGCGCTCAAGTTGGCCGATCACGGCCGGGTACTGGTCGTCACCAAGAAAGATGAAGCCGAATCGAATACGAACTACGCCCAGGGCGGTATCGCCGCGGTCATGTCCCAGCTTGACTCGATTGATCAGCACATTGCCGATACGATGACGGTAGGAAGCGAACTCAGCCATCCGAAAGTCGTGCGTAAGATCGTTGCCGCCGGCCCTAAGCTGGTGCATGATTTGATCGACGCCGGCGTGCAGTTTACTTACTCCTCCGGCAAACATACGGTGAACAACCTGGATCTCGGATTGGAGGGCGGACACAGTGCACCGCGAGTCGTTCACTCGGCCGATTTGACCGGTCAGGAGATCGAAACATCACTGCTGCTGGGACTCAGTGAGCATCCGAATGCCGAGATGTATGTCCATCATTTGGCCATCGATCTGATGCTGGGCCCCAATGACGGCCGGCGCGCGTGCGTGGGCGCCATTGTTTTTGACCGTCTACGTCGGATCATCAGGCGCATCTCCTCGCCGGTGACGATTCTCGCCACCGGCGGGTCGGGCCAGGTCTATCGGCACACGACCAATCCGGTGATTGCGACCGGCGACGGTCTGGCGATGGCGTGCCGTGCCGGGGCGGTGATGGGGAATCTGGAATTCGTGCAGTTTCATCCCACCAGGCTCTACCATCGGCATGCGCAGCGATTCCTGATCAGCGAGGCGGTGCGAGGGGCCGGGGGCATTTTGCGGAACCGTCACGGCGAAGCATTTATGGAACGGTATCATCCGAAGCGTGATTTGGCCCCACGCGATATCGTCGCCCGGGCGATTGTCGCCGAGGCACGGCGGACCGGTTCGCGCTGCGCCTGGCTTGATCTCACCCATTTGCGTCCGGCATTTGTGCGTCAACGGTTTCCGAACATTCACAAGCGGTGTCTCAGACTTGACATCAACATCACCCGCGAACCGATTCCGGTTGTGCCGGCGGCTCACTACATGTGCGGCGGCATTGCCACCGATTTGAATGCGAAGACAAGCATCGCCGGGCTGTGGGTGGCGGGCGAAGCGGCGCACAGTGGCCTGCATGGGGCCAATCGATTGGCTTCGAATTCGCTGTTGGAAGCGATGTTCTTGGCGTCGCAAGCGGCGAAGTCGGCGGCGAAAGCGATGCCGCGTTTACGCCGGCATCTGCCCGACAAACCACCAGCTAAGCGTCTACCTCCGATTGGTCCCATTCATCAGCGACACACCGGCTGGAAACGGTTGCAGAACACAATGTGGGACGATGTTGGCATCATTCGCGACCGGAAAGGCCTGTCGCGCGCAACCAAAATCCTGCGTGAGCTGCGGCGCGAGGCGGAGGATCGCTTCCGCAAACAGGGTATCAATGCCAACACGGTGGAGTATCGTAATGCAACGCTGGTCGGTTACTTGATTGCACGCAGTGCGTTATTGCGAGAGGAATCGCGCGGACTGCATTACCGTCTCGATTATCCGTTGCCCGATGATGCACACTGGAAGCGCGACAGTGAATTGAGAGGCCCTGTGCGGTGAACACCGTTGCACACACCGAAGCGATCTGGATTCTGGATTTCGGGTCGCAATACACACAACTAATAGCACGACGTGTGCGTGAGCTCGGTGTCTTTTCGCGGGTGGTACCATTTTCCGTTGAGTTCGACAGTATCGACTGGTCGACTGCACGTGGGATCATCTTTTCGGGCGGGCCGGCCTCTGTCGATGCACCCGGTGCACCGGCCTGCGATCCGCGTTTCCACGAGGTTGAGATTCCCAAACTCGGCATCTGCTACGGTTTGCATCTCTACGCGAAACACCGCGGCGCGGTGCTGACCCAGTCGGAAATCCGCGAGTATGGGCGCGCAACTCTTCAAAAGATTAGTGCCGACCTCTTACTGCAGGACGCCCCGGAGTCCTGCAATGTCTGGATGAGTCATGGAGACACGATTGAGCGACTCCCTCAGGGTATGTCGATTATCGGTTCAACTGCAACGGTTCAGGCGGCTGCGGTAACCGATGCCGGGCGTCGCTTTTGGGGCGTGCAGTTTCATCCCGAGGTGCGACATACCGATCACGGCACCACCATACTGAAGAGCTTTCTGTACGACATCTGCCACTGCCAGGGCGGCTGGAATACCGCGCAGTTCGCCGACGAAGCGATTGCCGAGATTCGCAATCAGGTTGGCGATGGTAAGGTGATCCTGGGCGTGTCCGGTGGTGTTGATTCGTCGGTGTTGGCGGTGCTCTTGCAACGGGCCATCGGTGAACAATCGTATCCGGTGCTGGTCGACACCGGACTGCTGCGTCACAACGAAGCGGCGGAAGTGAAAGACGAGCTCCGCGCGGCCGGTGTGGAACTAACCGTGGTTGATGCGACCGATCGGTTTCTCGATCAGCTGGAGGGCATTACCGATCCGGAGCAGAAGCGCAAGATCATCGGCGGGTTGTTCATCGACGTATTTCAGGAAGAAGCTGGCAAACTCGGTGAGATCGACTTTCTGGCGCAGGGAACGCTGTATCCTGATTGGATTGAGAGTGTATCGGTGGCGGGACCGTCGGCGGTGATCAAATCACACCACAATGTCGGCGGTTTACCCGAACGCCTGCACTTGACGTTGGTCGAGCCACTCAAGTGGCTGTTTAAAGACGAAGTCCGCGACGTCGGTCGTCATCTTGGTCTGCCCGAGAGCCTCATCGGCCGCCATCCGTTCCCGGGGCCGGGACTGGCGGTGCGAATACTGGGACCAATTACCCGTGTCGATCTTGTGTTGTTGCGCAAAGCAGATCGCATCTACATCGAGGAACTAAAGACCACTGGTGAGTACGACAAGATTTGGCAGGCCTTTTCGGTTCTATTGCCTGTGCGTTCGGTCGGCGTGATGGGTGACAGCCGCACCTATGAACGTGTCCTCGGCCTACGTGCCGTCACCTCCACCGATGGCATGACCGCCGACTGGGCCGAAATCCCCAATCACATCCTGCAACACATCTCCAATCGCATCATTAACGAGGTCAACGGCATCAATCGTGTCGTCTACGACATCTCGTCGAAACCCCCTGCCACAATTGAGTGGGAGTGAGATGATTGAAAGCACGTCGAGTGGTCCGGACCTTGGGGTGTGAAAAAAAAGTCGTGTCCTGCTTCACGACCACACGGTGTAGCTGAAGGAAGAAATTGTAACCCCGCGTGGGGCCGGCTCTTAAAACGACTGTCAGAATTCCGTTCCGGCTGTCGGGACCGTCGCATGGCCGTCAAGGCCATGCGGCACGGGCGAGACGCCCGTGCTACATCGACCACTCAATCGAAAGGTATTTCTGACAATCGCCATAGCTGGACCGGTGCTGCTGAGAGATGCACCTACGCGACCTAGATGTGGATTCCTCATCACACCCCTTGGTCCGGGTATCAACTCCAGTGGTATTCTCCACATAGCCGACGGTGCAGGCCACGCGTCCCGGATGCAGGGAATCAATTCTATTCCAACCCGTAGACCGATCTCGGCGCAAGGTACTGCGGGAATTCGTTAATGATCGACTTCCGAAGCGTGTAGCAGAAATGGCATTCGTCTACGAATTCATCGTCGTGACTGATCTCGTATCGCCGGGCCAATTCTGCCGGTCCATCGCTCACTAACGCGTCACAGATCGGATGTAATGACGCACGGTAGCTTTTCGCGAGTTCGGAGAGGGGCGTGTCCCACATGTTGCCCATGCTTAGTCCCTGGCACATGTGAACATTCCCAAACGCGTCGACGTGGACTCGCTTCGGCTCTTCCAATTCTTCGCCCGGGCAGGATATCAGCGACTGCCATGGCCGTCGAGGCAGACCTTCGGTGAGTTTTTCCGCCGCCCGTCCTGTCATTTTGACGTTGCCGCCGATAACGGGCTCACCCTTGGAGATCTCATCGGCGATCTGAGAGATACCAGTGGCCGGTTCAATGCGGATTATGTTTGCCGACATGCCAAGCTCCGTTGCCGCGTCGTAAGCCGCCTCGGCGGGCTTCGGCCCGTCACCCGAATAGTGAAACTCGTCGTTGCTGACGCTTAAGTCGGCAATACACAGTTTGTGTAACGGTTCAAGCCACAGTCGCGCGTCCTCGACCGACGTTGCCCAGTATCCATTAGTGACTATCCCTACGTCCAAATCCCGTGCGCGTGCCAGGCGGATGCCTTCGAGCAGGAGGGGATAGTAAAGGAACGATTCGCCGCCCTCGAAGTAGACTGAGGCAACCGTATCGATCTTCTCGATCTCGTTGAAAAGAGACCGTAACTGCTGGATCGCAAAAGTGCCCGACGAACGGGGGCTGCAATGGAGGAAGCAGTGATCACACTCGTGACTGCAGGTGTACGTCAGCAGGATGTGGACTCCGGTAAGCATGATGGGCCTCAGAGGTCAATCGACCACACCACCCAATTTAGCCATATCTCTATTGAAAGACAATCTTCGGATCAAACGGCCCGGGGCCCGAGGGTTCTACCGTGGGACACGTTGCGTTCACATGACCTCCTGACCGTTAATGCATCAGCGTGTGCCACTGTACCTTGCTTCGATACGCTTAGAGCGGTTGTCAGAATAGATTTCCGATTGAGGTGAAGCGAGGCACCGTGTGTATCGTGATGACATCAGGGTGCCACGGGCCTCAAGGGGCGTGTTGAAAAGCCTGCTGACTATCATCACCTCAGACTGGGGAGGGCGAGGCTCCCGCCGAGCCGCCGTGTGGAACATGCCGTTGCGGCTCGCCGGGAGGCTCGCCCTCCCGAAGGCTGTGATTCTCGGGGGTTTTGCAACACGCCCCTCAAGGCCCGTGGCACCCTGATCCAAACGGAAAGGATTTATGACAATTGCTATAGCACAAGTGGTCAGTGACACAGGTGCAACAACCTGATCCAATGTGGTAAGAATCCCGCGGCGATCTGAGGCTATTGGTGCTCCCTCCCTGACACGACGAGCAAGCTCGTGTCCACACTGATCAAGGTCAGTGGCACGCGCACCTTTCGGGCGAGTCAGATTGCTTCAGGACTTACCCCTTCTGATTGGGTCTTCCATTGACGCCGCCCTGCCGACTAGGTAATCTGTAGGCGTTTTCTGCACGGAACGACCAAGGATGGTGCCGGGATGCCGCAATTGATCAAGCGCGAAGTGTTGTTTGCCGTGGCCGTGTTGCTTCTTATGGCGGCGGTCTTCGTGCTGTTCTATCGCATCATGGAGCCGTTTTTCATCCCGATCGCCTGGAGCGTCATCCTGGTCGTCACCATTCACCCGCTGAACAAGTGGGCGGTGCAGAAGTACGGGCGGAAGAACATGGTGGCGTTCACGCTTACGATACTCGTCTTCGTCGTTATTATCGCGCCATTATCCTACCTTGGGGTTGCCCTTGTCGGAGAAGCGACGAATTTGTACGACCGGGTCCAAGAGAGTCTCTCCGAAGAAACATTCTCATGGCTAGATTTGCGTAACCACCCGATCGTCCAGAATATCCTCGGCCGACTTGATGGCATCGTAGACACCTCCGATTGGGACCTCAAGAACGCCGTGTCGAATGCGCTCCAATCGGTGAGTGGCTTTGTCGTGAGCAATACCGCGAAGGTCATCACGAACGTCGGAGTTGCCGTCTTCCATTTTGCACTCATTATTCTGACGATCTTCTATCTCTTCCGCGACGGTGAAGGGCTCATGCGGACCGTCCGCGATTCGATTCCGTTGCCGCCCGACCGGGCGCACGAGATTCTCGACCACCTGACCAATGTCGTCCGTGCAACCATTTATGGCGGGCTGGTCGTTGCCGCCGTTCAGGGGACACTCGGAGGACTTCTGTTCTGGATTCTGGGTATACCGTCCCCGGTGTTCTGGGGGACGGTGATGGGTTTCTTCTCTCTGTTGCCATTTATTGGTGCATTTGTCGTCTACATTCCGGCGGCGATCATGCTGGCCGTAGCCGGTCAGTACATTGAAGCGGTCATCATGATCACGTTTGGCACGGTTGTCGTTTCCCAGATTGACAATCTGCTCCGCCCAATGCTGATTTCGGGGCGCACTCATATCCATCCGCTGTTGATGTTCTTCTCGATTTTGGGGGGACTACAGGTCTTCGGTTTTTTGGGACTGATACTGGGCCCCGTTGTCTCGGCCGTCTTTGTCGGTGTTTTCGACGTGTACCGCCATTTCCTCCGCGAGCCGGTAGAGGATGAAGGTGCAGTGGAAGATCTGACGACCGGTTAAATCTCTGCATTATCGGCAGGCAGGGTGTCACGGGCCTTGAGGACGGGTTGAAAAGGTCCGGTGTTGATTCCGGATCAAACGATATATCCGAATCAGAGAACTGTAACCTCGCGCAGGTCCGGCTCTTAGCCGGACCGGTGCGGCGATAGTAATTGTCAGAAGAACTGTCCGATTCCAGCGTGCCGTCATGCGCCCTCGCGTGACGGCTATCTCCCGTACCGACAAGGCGTCACCCGAGGGCGGGTGACGCCACATATGACCACCGTGTTGGCTTCAAACGGAAAAGACTTCTGACAATCGCTCTATGAGCCGCATTCGCGCGATGTAGGTATGCGTTTTTCAACACGTCCTCAAGGCCCGCGACACCCGGGCATGACATCCACGTCAATCGATAATCCCACTGGTGGCCACACTCTCAACGCCGGTCCCTTCAGGTTCTTACACGTTGTCCGATAAATACATGGGGTGGTGTGAAGTAACGATAGGGGACCGAGACATGCTGAGCGCGGAGCGAGAGACCGCAACGGCAGTCGTCGATTACGAAGAGCGTATTCGCGAACTGGAAATCGAACTCGATCGACTGTCGGCGGAGTATGACGGACTCGCGGACATGGGCGCGATGCTGGCGTCCATTCTCAATCTGGAGGAAGTCCTCGCGGCTTTGATGGAAATGGCCCTGCGTGCAGTGAGCGGGCAGGTCGGTGCTATTGTATTGAAGACAGCGGATGGTTTGACGCCGAGAATCTCGTATGGGCTCGATGACCGTGTTCTTCCGCGCATCCGTTGGGGCAGTCAGCCGATTGTCAGCCGGACCGTCGAGACCGGCGAAGGGGCGAAACTTGCACCGTACCGGGGATCTCCCATCGCGATCGAAGGCGTTGTCCTGCAGATCGACAGTGTGCTGAGTCAGCCGATTCGTGGCAAAGACGATATTGTCGGATGCGTGGTCATCGTCAACAAGCTCACCGGTGGTCACTTCGGTGATCGTGACCACGATCTCCTCGCCAAATTGGTGAGCTTTGCGTCGGTTGCAGTTGAAAACGCCCGTCTCCTGTCAGAATCTCTCGAAAAGCAGCGACTGGAACAGGAATTGTGCCTGGCGGCAGACGTCCAGCAAACACTGGTACCCCAAGCTCAGCTCAATGTGTCTGGGGCGACGGTCGACTCGCTGTATATCCCCGCACGCCGGGTGGGCGGCGACTACTTCGATGTTTTGCCCGGACCCGGGGACTCGTTCTTCCTGGCGGTCGGCGATGTCTCGTCCAAGGGAGTCCCAGCGGCCCTGTTGATGACGGCGGCGCGGTCGGTCGTCCGTGGCGCAGCCCAGCGCACCGGTTCAGTGGCCGACATCGTCAACGAGATCAATCGCGTCGTGTGTGCCGATTTGACGGATCAAAAAGAGATGTTCATCACCTTCTATCTCGCCTTGGTCAATCCGCAGGACAGGACGATCACCTATACGAACGCGGGTCATCTGCCATCACTGCTGAGACGAGACCGGGATGGCCAGATTGAGCAACTGGGGCAGGGCGGTGTCTTTCTTGGCCAGTTCGACGATTTCCAATACATCGAGTCAACGGTCCACTACGAGCATGGCGACCGACTCCTGGCCTATACCGACGGTGTCGTTGAGGCCGCCAATAAACAGGGCGAGTTGTTCGGTCGTGGCCGGCTGGAGGAGTTCCTCAAAAACCACGGTGATACATCGCCCGGCGAGTTCCTCCGGAAGCTGCGCCGGTCCCTTGAGGCCGACTACACTCATGCCGATTACATAGATGACGTCACCGCGGTCTTTGTGGAACTGGGAAAGGCAGGATCGTGACCACCGCGCACTGCTTCTACGAGAAGGAACTACCCAGCGACCTGTCTATTCTGGATCAGTTGTATCCCATTCTGCAAGACTGGTGCGCGGCGGGCGGATTGGGCTTTGCCGACGGTCATCGGGTCTTTGTGGCGGTCACGGAGGCCGTGACGAACGCGGTCATCCACGCCAAGCCAAATACAGCGTCACCAACGGTCTTTGTGTCTCTGTGGTTGGACAACGACACAATGCGGGCCGATGTCGGTGACCACGGGCGGTGGGGATGGTCACCGCCGAAACCACCGACGCCCGAGCAATGGGAACAGACGGGAGGCCGCGGACTCGAGTTGATTCGGCAACTCACACACTCCTACGACATCCGTCCATGGGATGACGGGGGGACACTGGTCAGCATGTCATTCAAAACACAAAGTAGTCATCATACCCAGAATCAGGCGATAGGGTGCGCGGCGCGCACCGGTGAAGGAGGACGAACAATGGATTCACGAGTCGAATCATTTGACGATGTCGACGTGATACGGGTAACGGGGCGGATTGACCTCGTAACGTCGAATGCACTGAAGGACAACATTCGCGAACGTTTGCAGCGGCAGCGGACCAATATCGTGCTCAACATGGAGCGTGTCGATTTCATCAACAGCTCCGGCTTGGGAGCCATGGTATCGATTCTTAAAGACGTGCGTCTGGCGGGCGGACGACTCGTGCTCTCAAATCTCGCTCCGTATGTACAGGAAATCTTCGAGATTACCCAGTTGGCGAATGTGTTTGAGATTTTCAGTGCCGAGGATGCAGCCGTGTCGGCGTTGTCGGACGTTCGCACAACAGCCGGAGCCAAATGACGTCGGTTGTCGTGTGTGATGGTCATCGGACGAAGGAGTCGGCCGAATGAGCGACCGGCCGCACTTATTGATTGTGGACGACGAGCTGTTGATCCGCGATTTGCTGTATGACTATTTCTCGGCGCGGGATTTCGAGATCACCGTTGCCGAGAACGGCCAGAGTGCGCTCTCGCTTATCAACGAGGAATCGTTCGATACCGTCATCCTGGACATCAAAATGCCCGACATGGACGGTCTTCAGTTGACCAAAGAGATCCGTACGCACCACGGCGACCTGCCGATTATTCTGCTCACCGGCTATCCCTCGGTTGAGTCTGCCATCGAAGCGCTACGGCGCAAGGTCGACGATTACTTCATCAAGCCGGTCAATCTGACCCATTTGCGCCGGGCGGTCGAATCCGCCGTCGCTCGGCAGGCAGCCGGGAGCAACCAGGAGGAGACGACATGACAAACCGTGGGAACCGGCGTGTTCTTGTCATCGATGACGAAGTCTTTGTCCGAGACCTGTTGATCGACTTTTTCGATAAGCTCGATTTCGAAGTGGAAACCGCATCGGATGGGAACGCCGGAGTTGACGCCTTCCGACGGGGAACATTCAGTGCGGTCCTGGTCGACCTCAAAATGCCGGGCAAGAGTGGCATTGAGACGCTGAGTGAGATCCGCGCCATCGACACGAAGACGCCGGTCATTATCATGACCGGTTATCCAACGATCGACACATCGATTGAAGCGTTGCGCCTGGGCGCCTATGACTACATCATCAAACCATTCAAGCTCCAGGATCTGCGGGATATTGTCGACCGGGCGATCCGGGAGCAGGAACTGCATACGGAGATCGACACCCTGCGTGACCGCATCACCGATATCGAGGGCCAACTGCGGGAGCATCGGGCGCAGAATGCCGGACGATCCCGGGTTCCGGAAATAAACTGAATCGGGATTGCGCCCGTAAGTTTATTTCTGTCAATGACTTGCAAGGACCTTTGTGTGTCCGGCAGGATTCGTCATCACTGGCATTAGATATTGCGTACATTCGCGCTCCCGATATATTGATCCGCATTGGGGGGTCCGTATGCCGGAGCAGTCTTCTCGCGTTACGACGCAGCAAAACGTTATAGAGACGAAAAACATCGAGGGGTGGACTCGCTCGGTCGAGGCCTTCTCGCGGATGATCGACCGGTTGCAGGCCGATTACGCCGTGTTGGAGGCGAAGCACGCTGAGCTGAATGCCGAGCTGGCTTCGATGAACCAAAGCCTCCACTTGGCAGCGGAGGCCAACAGCCGATTGGCTGCTTATCGTGACCGCATAGTGGCGGCCGTGACCGCCGGTATCATCACGGTCGATGGCAACGGTATTGTCCGCCTGTTCAATCCTGCTGCGGCGCGTTTGCTCGATAAGTCGCCCGATGCGGTGCTCAACCGTTCCTACGAAGAAGTGTGGCCCGAACGTCGGGATGATCACGCAACGGCGCTGGCGTGCGTCCAAGGGTCTGACCCGGTCAGTGAGCAACGGCGGGAGTACCCACGGGCGGGCGCGACACCGTTGGTCGTCTCCGTATCGACCATCAGACTGGGGACATCCCCGTCCGATGGTGCGCTGGAGGTCTTCACCGACATGACCCAATCCGAACGGATGCACAGCGAGTTGACGCGGATGCGTACCCTGGCGGCGCTGGGCGAGATGTCCGCAACGGTGGCGCACGAAATCCGCAATCCGCTCGGGGGTATTATTGGATTTGCCGAGCTGCTGGCGCGGCACTCGGATGGTGACCCGAAGCACAAAGACATGGTCAACAAAATCGTGACCGGCGCCCAACACCTCAACACACTGGTTGATCGGTTGCTTGACTTCGCCCGTGAGCCGAAGTTGACTCTACGTCCCCTCGAGTGGCGGCCGTTCCTGGAAATGACGCTGGACCAGTACGAGGACAATGCCCGGCGACGTGGGGCACGGTTGACGCTGAAGCGACGGCTTCCGGAACGGCTCCCCGCCGGTCGTGCCGATGGTCTCTGTCTGCGTCAGGCGATTTGGAATGTTCTGGAGAATGCCGAGCACGCGGTTCGTGACGACGGTCAGGTGGACGTGGAATCTCAGGTGCTGACCGACGGTGCGCTATCCGTTTGCATCACCGATAACGGTCCCGGGATCAATGCCGACATGCTCGAACGGGTCTTTTCGCCGTTTGTAACGACGAAGAAGAAGGGCACCGGATTGGGACTGGCAACCGCGCGGAAGTTTATCGAAGCACATGGCGGGACGGTCACGATTGACAGCCAATCGGGGGTCGGCACTACCGTCTCGATCGTTCTGCCACCCATGAGTGAGGAAGGATAATTCATGCCCGCATCTGTTTTGATCGTTGATGACGATCCTCTGGTCAATGACTTTTTGGCGACGACACTCACCGAATCGGACCTCGATGTGTCTCGGGCGTATTCGGCCGAAGAGGCACTGGAACACATCGATAATCGTGAATTCGATCTGATCATTTCCGATGTGCGCATGGAGGGGATGGATGGACTCGAGTTGCTCGACCGTGTCCGCCGTCTCGCTCCCGATACGGTGATCATCATCATGACGGCGTTTGGTGAGATCGGCGATGCGGTGCGTGCCATGAAAGCGGGTGCGTTCGAGTACCTCGTTAAGCCGGTCGGGGCCGAAGCCACCGAGGCAGTTGTGTCACGGGCGTTGGAATACCGCCGGCTCAAGGTCGAAAACCGGATGTTGCGTGAGGCAGTGCATCGACGGTTCTCCGCGGATCAATTGATCGGCCAATCGTTGCCAATGCGCAAAGTGTTCGACATGATTGATGCGGTTGCCAAGTCTCGCGCGACCGTTTTGATCACCGGGGAATCAGGCACCGGCAAAGAGTTGGTAGCGCGGGCCATTCACTATCGTGGGCCGCGTCGTGAGGGTCCATTCGAGGCGATCAATTGCGCGGCGCTTCCCGAGGCACTCTTTGAGAGTGAGTTGTTTGGGCACGAGAAGGGCGCTTTTACGAATGCGATTCGTCAACGGAAGGGCCTGTTCGAGTCATCCGACGGCGGCACACTATTGCTGGATGAAATTTCGGAGATACCACCCACCCTGCAGGCGAAATTGCTGCGCGTGTTGCAGGAGCGATACGTTCAGCGATTGGGATCGGATAAGAAGGTCCCCATCGACGTGCGGGTGATCGCCACGACGAACCGTCATCTTCCGACCGAGATAGCCAACGGGAATTTCCGCGAAGATCTGTACTATCGTATCAATGTTGTGACGATCGATTTGCCGCACTTGCGTGACCGCGTACACGACATTCCGTCGCTGGTGGAGCATTTCATTCGGCGCTACAATGCCGAAAATGGCCGCAGCGTCAAACGTGTGTCTGACAGTGTATTGAAGCTGTTCGAGCAGTACCGCTGGCCGGGCAACGTTCGTGAATTGGAGAACTTCATTGAGCGCGCCATCGTCACGGCGTCCGGGGATACCTTGACACCCGATGATTTTCCGCGTGAATTGGTTACGGGTGGACCGCGCAAGCAATCCGCGGGGCTGGAAGCAGGGATGTCGATCTATGAAATGGAAAAGCAGTTGATACTGGCGACACTCGAAGCGGAGGGCGGCAACCAAACCAAGGCGGCCGACAAATTGGGGGTTTCCTCGCGGACATTGCGCAACAAGCTCTATGAGTACGGTCTGAAAGAGCCGCAAGCTGCTCGTTCGTCGGACGCGCCGTCGGTATCAAACAATCGACAGTAGGAGCATGAACACGATGTTGCGTTGTACTCGAACACAGATGGGTGTCATCATGATGATGTTGGCAGCAGGTGTACTGCTGGTATCGTCGTTGACGGGTTATTGCGAGGATGAGGACGGCACGGGTGAACGGACGATTGAGGTCGGTGATGTGTACTTTTTCATTGGAGATCAAGCCGCGTGGCTTGGCAACCGAATACGGTACACGGTCTACGAAACCACCAATGTGGAAGCCCGGTTCATGACGGTCGCCGGAGAAATCATCATTCTCATGCCGCTCGGAGTGCAGGAGCCGGGTCAATACACACTGCCGTGGCACACGCATCCGGTCGCATCGGCGATGGCCGGGATGTACAGATTCGAATTGTATTTTGGTGATGAATATGCGGTAAACACGATGATTGCCGTTGCGCCGGCTGTCAGACGAACAACATGACGACGTTCACACTGGAACGAAGCACTCCAGCAACCTCGATTATCTGGCCGGAACGGCGCGAGATTCCCTGTCGTGATTTGGACTTGGATTGCTTTGCGTTTGATGGCCAGATTCCCTTTGGCGACTATGCCCGCTGCCAGGCCTACGCCCCCGAGTTGGGCCGCTGCATCTTCCTCAGCACGAATGGTGGCGATACCTGACCGGTTGTAGTCATGATGTCAATTTGTTCAAAGTGATCGACAAACTGCTTCAAAACCGCGCCATGCAACCCTACGATCATCCGCTATGACACAACAGAGACCATTATCGATTCTGGGCATCGCTATTCTGGCGGTGCTTCTTTCCGTGTCGGTTGCCATGTCCGTGACTGGCGTAGCCGATGGAGAGAACGGCGGCGAAGGGGTCGTCGAAATCCTCACGGCCTTGGTCGTGATCCTGGTTGCCGCCAAGGTGGGTGGCGATCTCTCCGCACGGATCAACCAGCCGGCCGTACTGGGCGAGTTGGTGATTGGTGTTGTGTTGGGGAGTCTGGCTCTCGTTGGCCTGGACTGGTTCGAGCCGATTAAGGGGTACCACACCATCGAAATTCTCGCCGAGATTGGGGTGATCATTCTCCTGTTCGAGGTGGGTCTGGAATCGAACATCGGTGAGATGATGAAGGTGGGGATGTCATCGCTGCTGGTGGCTTTACTCGGAGTCGTCGCGCCGTTCTTTTTGGGGTGGGGTATTGGGGCGTGGTTCTATCCGGAATCGTCGGTTTATGTACACGTTTTCCTCGGCGCAACGCTCACCGCCACCTCTGTGGGAATCACCGCTCGAGTGCTCAAAGACATTAATCGAATGCGCACCAGTGAGGCCAAAATCATCTTGGGGGCCGCGGTCATTGATGATGTTATGGGTTTGATCATCCTCGCGGTGGTCGCCGGGGTTATATCATCGGCTGGTGGGGGGGAGGGTCTCACCTCACTCGGAATTCTCTGGATCATCGCCAAGGCGGTGTTATTCCTCGGTGGTGCGATCGTTGTCAGCCGGTTGGTCTACCGGCACCTGTTTCGGATTGCAAACTACCTACGAGTGCAGGGCATGTTGTTGATCATGGGATTGATCACTTGCTTTGCGTTGTCGGTATTGGCGGCGGTTGCCGGTCTGGCGCCGATTGTGGGTGCGTTCGCCGCTGGACTCGTCCTCGACGAGGTCTATTATCGCGACCTGCCCAACTTGACCCGACACCATCTCGAAGAGGTGCTTCAGCCGATTGCCATGTTTCTGGTCCCTGTTTTCTTTGTGCATATGGGCATGAGAGTCGATCTCAGCACATTCGGCAATTCGGCCGTGCTGGGGTTTGCTGCGATCCTGACGATCGGTGCCATTCTGGGCAAGCAGCTGTCATCGCTTGGTGTGCTGGCCCAGGGTACCAATCGCTGGATTGTTGGCTTGGGGATGGTCCCGCGCGGCGAAGTCGGGCTGATTTTTGCCAGTATCGGTCTCAGTCTCCACATCGGATCCGAACCGATTGTCACGCCGGGTGTCTACTCGGCCGTCGTGATCATGGTGATTATCACCACGATGATGACCCCGCCGATCCTGACGTGGGCATTCCAGCGTTCTCCCAAACTCCCCGAGTCTGGTCCTCGTGCTGAGGACGAGGTGGGTGCCGGTTCGACCGAGGGAGAGGAAGGTCCACACGTTGTCTGACACCGTAGTGCACAGCGTATCGGGGCGTGCAGAAAGAACCATTCTTTGGCACGACTGCGACTACTGAATTTGAACGGTTTTGTCCGTCGCCGTGTAGGTGCGGCTTTTAGAGCGGTTGTCAGAATAGATTTCCGATTGAGGGGAAGCGAGGCACCGTGTGT
>CAYTTY010000041.1:0-36017 GCA_964440935.1 uncultured Ignavibacteria bacterium
AGGCCCGTGGCACCCTGATCCAAACGGAAAGGATTTATGACAATTGCTATAGACCAATACGCCGGGTTTCAACCGAATCTTCTTCGACATTCGTTGATTACGCAGCATAAACCGTCCCCCGTCAGATGCGCCACAAGCCAATCGATGCCCGGTTGGAGTGCACCCGTGGATCGAATATGTTGTTGTGAAGATGCACGGTTCAGGCGATGCCGACAATGACAAGTTTCGGCTTCACCGCAGGGAGCGGTGCCCGGTCGCCTGTATTGTAGCTGTTCCTACAACGACAAATTCTTGAATTCGAGCTCGGGCGGATCGCCCGTGACATCCGCTTCGACAATCTCGACGAAACTCTGAAAACGCGTCAGCACATCACGCGGCAATGCCTTTTCGATGCGCGAGACCGCTTCGTCGGCTAATGCGGCTTCGATCGCCAGCGCCCGTGAAAAGAACCCGCGCAGTGATTCATGACGGCGGGCAACGCCCTCGGCCAGCACACGCCCCTTCGACGTCAGTTGAATCGGCTTGCGCGGCTCGCATTCGATCAGGCCCTGCTCATCGAGTCGCTTCAGAGCACACGCCAACGACGAACATCCGGTCTTCATCCGGGTCGTCAGATCCTTACGCCACACGATTTCCTTTTCGGAGAGCACGTTCAGGATTGTTTGCAGACAATCCTCTAATCCGTTGTCTAAGTCATGTCGTGTCGTCAAGAGGCACAACCCCCTTATTTCGTTGAGCCGTTGCCATATCAGATACGACGGTTACGCCAAAGTGTGCGATCAAAATCGCTCCCTATCGAAAAAAGTGCGTGTACAAATTGACGGCTATCAATAGAGAGTAATGACCTCCGGATTTGTGTCGATGAATTCTTGGATCATCGTTTGACGATCGCGTCTTTCGCATTGCGAATACAAACCGATGGAAATGCAACTGCGCCGCCAACAGATTCCCAACACTTGCCGTATGCGGCCTCTTGCGTCCACCGGATGCAGGATCCCGGCCAATGGCCATTACTGATAGTGTCGTGTCCCGGAAACACCTTTCATCAGTTTGTGTACAAAATTGCACCCCGTGGTGTCACCCGCCTTGGGGTGACACCTTGTCCGGGTACCAAAGAGCCGTCACGCGAGGGCGCGTGACGGCACGCGGCGTGGAGGCGACTTCTTTAAGCTATGTCCGGGACACGGCACTGGAGCGGTTGTCAGAAATGCTTTCCGAATCAAGAGACCGTAGCATGGCCGTCCCGCTTGCCGTGAGCCTGGTCGAACGGGCCATGCCGCACGGGCGAGACGCCCGTGCGACATCGTTGTGCAATCGGACAACACCTTTGACAATCACTCTAATCGCTGCATCAACACAAAATCCGGGCGTGTCCTTCAATTAAACCACACCGTGGACAGGTTGTCGGGATTGCAATGTCATTACGCTAGAAGCCAGTCTTCAAACCGATTGTGAGAGTCCGCGGTAGCCCAGGACGCACTCCGGCGGGGCGTCGCGCCGCAATGTACGTCTCGTCCAACACATTGCGGATCCCGCCGAACACCTTCACGAGACTGGTGACAGAGTATTCGCCCGCCAGATCGAGCACCAGGTGAGCATCGGTGGCTTCGGTGTCGTCATAGGACCCCTGCCCGGCTTTGGTGCGCATTTTCCCTTTGTATGTACCATTGGCGCTGATCCGGAATCGTTCCTTGGCAACGTCGGCACCGAGTGACAACTGGTGCCTCGCCACATACGGCAGTTCGTCTCCTTCCTCGACAGTTCCCCACGGACCGAAGCTGCTCTCGAAGGCATTTTGAAAGTTCGCATCCGTGAACGAGTATGCCACGCTGACGGGTACAGAGAGCCCCGCCGGCGTATCCAAGTGGGACGCGATGTCGTATGCCGCGGACAACTCAAGACCTTTTACATCCACATCTCCCCCATTGAACAAATCACCGCTGCCGGTGCCACCGCCCGCCGCAAGATCGGCGCCCAGGAGGTTCGTGTAATTATTGAAGTAGACGACCGTCTGCGCCGTCAAGGCATCGTCACGATACCGCAGCCCCGCTTCGTAGTTGATGCTCTCTTCCGGCTCGGTTCCCGGCGTCGAACCCGGAGGCGCAAATCCCTTGTGCACCCCGGAGAATCCGCTGACCGCTTCACTGAATCGGTAGTCAATCCCGACACCGGGGATTAGCACGTCGACATCATTCTCGCGGCTGGACAGGTCGCTGCCGGTCCGCCCCGGATCGCTTTTGCCATAGTCATCCTGCGACAAATTCATCGTTTCAAACCGCAATCCGGGGACGACTGTCAGCTTGTCAAACGACAACCGCGCCTCCGCGAATGCCGCCCACGCTTGCGCCTGCGCGATCCGGTTGCTTTCCGTGCCGGGTGTCCCGGCCAGGGTGAGCATCATGACCCCGTCGGTCATCCGATACTCATCATTCCACTGAAATCGGTCCATCTCGTCCTCGTGGTACCGTATGCCTGCTTCGACACTGTGCCGTCCCAGATCGAATCCCGCCACCGATTGAAGCCCCATTGAGTAATACTGGCGGTTATTGGACTTGACGGTCAGAGCGTTGGCGTGGGACCCCGCGTCCCCGGCGATAACCGCATATTCGGCAGCGTACGTTTCGGGATCTGCAAGGATCGACCCGATCGACACATTGGATCCATCTTCGCTGCCCCGCACACGATCGAGCTTGTACCAATTGCGCGTGAATACATTCCGGTAAAACGTCGTTGTCACGTCAAAGCGATCTGACGGCTTTGCGAAGTGCCGTACCTGGAACTGCTCGTGGTCGGCGTCCATCACATCTTTCTGTGATCCGGCATAGCGACGGTACGGCGTCTCGGCAAAGTCGGCATCAGTCAGACCAAGGTAGGTCTCATTGGAAATCTCATCGGTTTGGCTGTACTTGAATTCGACCTGTTGATACACCGTCGCGTCGGTCGCCGTATTTAGCCGCAACTTGACCATGTAGTCCTTAATGTCGTATCCGGTGGGTCCACCGCCATCAAGGTTTTTGAACCCGTCGACCCGATCCTGAAACGTCTCCGCAACAAACCCGAAGTGCGGTGCGCTCTCGCCGGCGGTGGCATGGATGCGGCGTGCATTATTTTCTCCACTGAGAAACTCGACTTGGCCACGGAACTCCGGTGGAATCGGAGTCGACAGCATGTTGAGCGCACCCGCGGTGGTAAATGGTCCAAACTTGATCTGGCTCGATCCCTTGCGCACCTCGATGCCACTCATCCGTCCTACGGTTGGAAAGTAATACGCCGCGGGCGCCGAGTAGGGCGCCGGCGCGATCAGAACCCCATCCTCCATAATGGTGATTTTCTGACTTCGCTCCGCACCGGACCCACGGAAGCCAATATTCGGACGAAGTCCGTAGCCATCCTCTTCCTGGATGTTCACCCCGGGAATATCGCGCAACGACTGATTGATGTCGTTGTACTCAAACCTCTCCATCTCACTGGCCGAAATATAGTGGGCCGAGCCCGGCGTCTTGAAGAGACGCTCCCTGTTGCCAACGAGCGACGTGCGATTGACAATGACATCATCCAACAGGACCGGCTTGACAGCGAGTCCAACACTGAGTTGCACTGATTCCGATTCGGTGATATTCAGGTCGCGCGTGACGGTCTCGAATCCGACCCGGCTGATCTGCAGCATCACAGGACCAGCAGGAACCGTCTCAATGATAAACCGGCCGTCAGCATCAGTCGCCGTGCGCAGGTCGGTCCCAGCCACGATAATATTAGCGCCAGCCAAGGGCTTTCCTGTTTGATCGCTTGTGACGACACCGCTGACTGTGCCCGTTTGAGCAACTGCCATCGATACCATTCCGAAACCGCAGATCAAACACACAATGATCAGACTCGGTAGAACTCGTGCCGTACTCTTCATGCCATCCTCCGCTTCCAATGTGGGCCGATCCGAATCACACGAACCGGCAATAAACGTTTTTGGTCTCTTTCAACAGCACATCGAGACATACAATTCCGGATCAGATTACAGTGATTCGAGGAACATGATCAGTGCCTCGCGATCGGTCTTTGACAATGCGCGAAACCGCTCGCGCGTCGAATCGGCTTCCCCTCCGTGCCACATGATGGCCTCCAGCAATCCGCGCGCACGCCCATCGTGCAGAAAGAATTCATGACCGTTCACAATGCGCGTGAGACCAATCCCCCAAAGCGGGGCCGTACGCCACTCACGTCCGCTCGCGCCAAAGTCCGGGCGCCCATCGGCAAGTCCTTCCCCCATATCGTGCAGGAGGAGATCGGTAAAGGGATGGAACGTCTGGTTTCGGGCTTCCGGAACGTCTCCGGATGAACCCGTTTGCATGGTCGGTGTGTGACACGATGCGCATCCGATGTCTCCGAACAGCTTCTCACCGCGTCGCACTGTGTGATTGTCCAAGTGGCGTGGGGCCGGAACTGCCAGTGTCTGCAAATAGAACGTCACCTCGGACAGAATGGTGTCGTTAATCTCAGGATCGTCGCTGTAACCATCGTGCTGTGGTTGGCCGATCATATTCTCTTGCTGTAAAACCGGATTTGTGATCCCAATGTCCTGATTGTAAGCGCCCGCCGCCTGGTCGCGCAGTGTCGCCGCGTTCGCCTTCCAGCCGAACCGGCCAATCATCATTCGCTGGTGCACTTCCGACCACACGTAATTCGGACGTCCGGAGATGCCGTCGCCATCGGAGTCGCTCTCATTGGTGCGGGCGATGATCTCGGCTTCTGTTACGGCTTCCAGCAATCCCAGTCCGAAGACCGGCGGTGGAATCCGTGGTGAGATCATAAGATCTGAAGGAAACGCGTTATACGCGTCCGTGATCGTGTATTCCGGTTTGCGCAACGTTACAATCTCGCCACCCGCCAATGTCTCGACGTGTTCTGTGTACGAAACCGAAATCCGTCCCTCCGGGATCGTACCAAAGAGCGCCCGGTCACCCAATTGGACACCGTAGCCCGGCACTGGGTTGGGTCCACCACGGAGTCCCTCGCCGGGAATACTGAGGCGAAGCAACAGCATCGAGATCGCATCACCCGTTGTCGTTGGCCGCCCCCGTCCATCCTGGGGATGGCAACTCACGCACGAGTTACTGCTGAACACCGGACCCAGCCCCGGATTGACTTCCGCCGGTGCTGATACAAACTCGGCATCGAATGCCGCGTCTCCCGCCATATGTGCCGCCATGTCGCGAGTGTTCGGCGCTGGAAGAGAAAATGCAGCATTGGTCGCATTATCGACTGTCATATCCCCGCCGGCCCGTGACCGATCCGGAGTCTCACCGGACGGTCTGTTGGGAGAGTCACTGCATCCCACCGCCAACAATAGTGTAACCCATAGAAACACATACGTCTGCTCTCGGCCTAGTACCCTCCGCTTGCTGGGTGCGAACAACATAGTCAACCTCGCACATCGGCACCGCCCAACCTTATTGGGCGCTGATCAGGGGTTTCAAATCCTCTTCCAACATTTGCAAAAGATCGTTGATGACGGCGATCGCCACATTGATCTCCGTTGCGCGATTCAGGTTGTCGCGAAATGGCTCTGGGATCGCATCAATCGCGGCAATCGATTCATTCATCTGTCCCAGAAGCGCATCGTGCACGTTCGCATCGCGCGCGGTGATGAATTGATCGATACCTGTTCCATCAACAGCCGAATCGTACTCCCCAGTGTAGCTATTGCGGACGCTACGCATATTATCCTTGAAATCGCTGAGAGAGTTGAAACTGAATTGTGATTCGACCAGACTCACCGATTGCTCGTTGAAGGGATCGGCGATTTTGCCATTTGCCACTTCGTCGCAGATAGCCACCATGCCTTCGACAATCTCCAGCACGGCATCGACTTGGGAGACATAGCGGCTGCCCGGCAAACCAGCCTTGCGCATTTCTTCGCCGTAGGCGGGACCGCCATCGTAGCCGTCCGCCCACGCCGACCACAACGATTCGCAGTCATTGGCCAGAATTGCAGCAACGGCCGCCAGGTACTCACGCTCACGCACGGTAACGGTACTGACCTCCCGCGGCTGACCGTCACGGAACAGAAGGTACTCGATCGTATGAAAACCCTTCACGCTCGGGCCAAGCAGATCGACGGCACTCTCATTCAAATCGAGATTGCTCGCCAGCACATCGTCCAGCTGCTGCCGGTCAACCGGCCAGCTGTCGAGCGCCGGATCGAGCGAAAGAAACGCCGCCGGGCCAAACAGAAACGCTTCGCTGGACTCCCACGGCTTGCGTGTCTGCACCCAGAGATCAGCCGCGGCATCAAGCTTGGCCTGAGACACTGGATCAGCAATAAATGCGTCGATTGCCGACTTCATCGCGGCGCTCTTGTCGCGCAGATCGGCGTATGTCGCGACAACCACATGCTCCACATAGTCGTCTAAAGTCGCCGAGAAGTCGTAGGTGACGTCCGGTCCGCTGGTCGAATCGTCACCGCATCCGCTGAAGGCAAACAGCGCGAGTATGGCGACAAAAAGAGTCGTAATTTGCGCTCCGGTAGAACGCTGCGGAACGAAGTGAGTCATGATGTCCCTCCTCAATGAAGTATTTCAGTTAAAAAATGAATCCGCTGGATAGACTAAGCGTGTTTTCCGTGTTGTAGCGTTCGAGCCCAAACGAACGGTGCTTGAAATCGCCTTTGAGGACGATCTCATCGATCGGCCGGTAGGATACACCCGCCGTGATCACGCGCCTTTCGAAGCGAGGATCGGCAAATCCCCCTTCCGGAATTCCTTGCATGGTATTGAGGTACTCATACCGTCCGAACAACTGCATCTGATGAGTCGATTGCGGATGAAACAGCGACACCAGGTCGTAACCGACTTCCAGCCACCACGCTAGTGCGACCTCGGCGACCGGTGTGCGTGTCACACCAAGATTGCGCGACAACCCGGAATTCTTCCGGCTGACCTCAGCGGCATTCTGCAAATGCCCGCGCATCACCATTCCCGCAAGGCGCCAGGGGCCGGGGGTGTATCGGCCGTGTGCCGAAATGATGGACACATACGCGTCGACACCCTCCATGTCGGGTTTCGGACGATTGCCTGTGGTGTTCCCGTAGTAGCCGGATACTCCAAGCACGGCGTCCTCGATGCCATGGAAGTCAATCCGTCCCGCAATCGCCATGTCCGTGGCCCGTGTCAACTCGAACCGCTGCTGGTGGCCATCGCGAATCCAATACTTCGAATTGAAGCCGGTTCCATCGAGCCCGTTCACAAGCTGTGTACGATAGGACACATCGCGGTATCGGCCGAACACTTCGATCCCCGTCTCGTGCCACGTAAGCGGAATCATTTCCGTCTCCGACTCGGGGCGAGAGGTGGAGAGATACGACATCGGGCGGTGATACCGGTTGGTGAATCCGACCGGAACGATGAAGTGTCCAATGCGAACACTGATCGCACGCGAGAACCGGCGCGTGAGATGGAGCTGCTCGAACACCACCTCACCGCCCTTCTCGATCTCCGTTTCAAATTCCCCGAACTCTTCGTACTCCAATTCCAGTGCACCACCGGTGCCACCGTGTTCGAATTCGATCTCCACTTCCAATTCAAACTCACTCGGAAATGCGCATTCGAGTTCCAGAATGAATCGTCTTAAGTCGACAATCGCGCGCGAGTCCGGCGGGGACCCGTTTTCACCCGACTTCTGATCGGGACCGTAGTCGAAGTGGGAATAAACCAGTGAGCCATACCCACCGATCTTAAGGCTGTCCAATCCCGATGCGCGGGGGGAATCACCGGCCGGGAACAGCATCATCAGACAAAGCATCACACCTGCTTGATTGATCACACGCATATATTGGGCCCGCCTAACATGTTAAGTCCTCTCTGTATGGGTTTTGAGCGCACTGTTATTCTCCTCACTTGGTAATGTAGTCAGAACTGCGACGACAGCGACATCACCAACCGTCGCGGATACCGTGGTCCATAGATGTAGCCCGCGTCACGGTCGACACCCCTATCGAAGTCATCTTGATAGGCATCGGTGATATTGTGAACGCCGACCGAGAGCGTACCCAGTTGACGACCCGACGCCAGGGTAATGTCGTACGACACGTCCAGATCGAATTCCACGAACGACGGACTGCGATCCAACCGATCCTCCTCGATGTATCCCGCATAGTGCGGCAGGTCCATGGGACCGGTATATTTCATGGCAGCCAGCACCCTCAACCGGTCGAACACATCGTACAGGCTGCGCAATGAGCCGTACACGTCCGGGGTCCGGAAGAAGTTGGTTGATTGGAAATCGGGGTCGGGCGAATCGAACGTGCTGCGTTGCAGGGTCAGACCACCCACTAATTGCCAGTCGTTATACCGCATGGTCATATCCCATTCAACACCGCGCACATCGGCACCGTCGCCGTTAACCCGGTACAGCAGACGGATTCCGGCATCGGACTCCTGCTCATCGAGCTGGAACGCATCGGAGAGTCGGGTCGAGAACACGTTCGTACTGATCTCGACATCCGCGTCACCAATCGTGACATTGTAATCGGCACCAGCGTTTACGGTCACTGCACGTTCCTCACGAAGATCCTCCGCATTGCGAATTGTCTGGCGATCGCCACCCACGATCAGGATGTGCAGGTCCTCATCAAAGATCTGCGGCGGGTTGTAGCCGGTTGAAACACCCGTCCGCAGTGTCAGCGCCTCCGACACGTGAATTCGGCCGGCGGCGCGTGGGCTGACGATCGCCGAGGTTACCTCGGAGTGCTGATCGAGACGCACTCCCGCTACAAATTCGAATTGATCGTCGCCACCGAAGCTATAACTGTCTTGTACATAGCCGCCGATCGTCGAGTACGTCTGATCGATGACATGATCATACCCCAAGGCGCGATCCTCCAGGCGCTCCAGCTTCGCATCGAAACCCACAATGACCTCATGGGAACCGATGAGGCGGATTGCACGAATGCCGGCGAATCCCAGCGGGTTTTTCGTCGCACCATAAGCATTGGGATCGCGATGTGAACCGTAGTAAGTGTCGCGCTCCAGATGGGCCAGCGCCACACGCGTGCTGTAGTTGAATGTGGGGGACACCTGGTGGGACCAGTTCAGAGAGCCGCCATAGCGATGGGTCTCCGCCGCTTCCGTTACATCGGCTTCGTGAGGCGGAACATCGAGGCGGTTCCCGCCGCGACGGTCTTCGTGGATATAGTGAGCCCCAACCGTTATCTCCGTATTCGCCGACGGCGTTATAAACACACTGGTCCCAATCGACTCGTTCGCGATACGGCCAATCTCGGTGAAACCATCGCCGTTGGCGTCCCAATCCTGACCGCGTGTCAGGGAACCGAACACATACCCGCTGGCGGTACTCGACTCACCCAGACGTGAGACCGTGAAACTCGTAGAATTCTCAGCGGCATCTCCGATGAGCGAGAGACCATACTCGAGCGCGATCGCGTCCTCGAATGGTCGGCGTGTTCGCATGTTCACAACTCCGGCCACGGCCGAACCACCATAGAGGGCCGATCCACCCCCCTTGACGACTTCGACTTGCTCGATCAATTCATCGGGAAACTGCTCAAGCCCGTACACACCCGCCAGCGAACTGACAACCGGGTCCCCATCGACAAGAATCTGACTGTACTTCCCTTCCATACCGAGCAACCGCAACTGTGTAAAGCTGCAGTTTTGACAGTTATTCTCCACGCGCACACCCGTCTGCAATGAGAGCGCGTCCGCAAGATTCCCGGATTGGGTCATCGCGATCAGTTCGGCGGGCACAACCGATGTGCGTACCGGCGCATCCTTATACAGTCGCGGCGTCCCGGTGCCCGTGACCACGATGGTCTTTCCTTCGATAGCGTGCGATACCAGTTCGACACTGAGAGACGTCCCACTGTCGCTGGCTATCGTCGTCGTTAATTCCACCGGCTCGAATCCAACAGCGGTCACTCGCAGCGTTACGGGACCGGTGGGCACCGACAGCAGTTCAAATCGGCCATCCAAATCTGCCACGGTTCCTGTCCGCGTTCCGACAATTTGAACCGACGCTCCGATCACCGGCTTGCCGGTATCCGAATCGACGACTCGACCAGCCAATGTCCCCGACGATGCGATTGCGGCCATGGCCGTGAACAATGCCATGTAGGCCGTTGCAAAACCCCAACCACTCAGACGCCGTTTCATTTCGTACTCCCTTCGGTTATTTGCCGACGCTAATGTTAGTCATACCTAACTGTCATTCTAAAAATAAAAGAGAAGCCCGTTCTCCTATCGCATCGTTGCCATAAGTTAGCCGCCGCTAACTCTCAGCCCAAAAAAACTCGTACTACACATCTAATCTCTTAAGCATCTCCTGGGGGTCGACCGCCTCACATTCCTCACACTGACCGCCTTTCAGACGCAACTCAAGATACTCATGGAAATGAGCGATGACCTCCTGGACATCCATCCGACAACGCGTGACATAATCCATGAAGGCGATCAGCCGGTCGAGTGTCTTCGGGCTGACCACGTGCTCAATCTCACACGCGTCGCGATCGGCCGTGCGCACATCGAGATTCAGCACTTCTTCGAAGAATCGTCTGAGTACTTCGTAGCGCTGATTGATGTCGCCGGCTGCCCGGCGGCCCCGCGGAGTCAGCTTCACCGCTCCATAGGCCGGATGATGGACCAGTCCTTTCGATTTAAGTTGGCGCAGGGCGCCCGATACGCTCGGCATCGTCACCCCCAGCGCCTCCGAAATGGCCTTCACCCGCACCTGGTTGCCTCCCTCCCCCAGACGCAGCACGGTCTTAAGGTACATTTCCATATTGGGTGACAAGTTCTTGGCCATTGCAATCTCCCCGTGTTAGGGACAGTCAACTAATTATTAGGCGCAGCTAAGTGTGTCAAGCAGAGTTTTGTGAAATATCGCGCAATCCATCCACTTTTGACATTTCAGACTGGACACACTGACAAACGCTGCTGCAAGTTCATTGACACCGTCCAACTCGCATCGTCCGTTGTGGCGCCGCAGCGCGCTGAGGACGTTGTCTGTGATGGGTCCGTCGGTTCAGATTCATGCCTATCTCCGTGCTATTGAACGATCAACACCGCCGCTGGGTGAATGTCTCTGACAATCAGTGGTCGATTTACGCCTGCGGTTACCGCGTGCGCCGTGACCGCTACCTGTACGCAGAAAACTGGGCAGATGAGGTCCTACGAAACCTGAGTTCCCGATCATGGGACGATTCCCTTGTCCCCCTGCGAGAGGCGATTGCCGATTGGAACGGATGCTGGGGCCTTGTCATCGAACATGATTCGGGCGGTTTGTTCTGTGCCACCGACCGCATTCGAGGTATTCCCCTGTTTTACGCTGTGGGCAACGGCCATCTGACAGTGAGTTCTACAATGACCGAGCTTCTGAGTCGAGTCGATAATCCTCGTATCGTCGATGCCTCGGCATTGGAACTCCTTCTTGGTGGCTTCACTCTTGGCAACCAAACGCTGGTTTCCGGGATCAACAAACTGAAGGCCGGTGAGTACCTGGAACTTTCGCCGGATCAGCACGTGTCACAACTCCGTATTCGAAGTTACTACCGATTTCTCCCAACGTCAGACGCCGTCACATCACCCGAATCGCGAGAGTCGGAGCTTCACGACCGGCTCGATGCCGCTATTGCTCCGTTGACACACAGCTCGGATGACCGAACGCTGCTGGTCTCCCTCAGTGGTGGGCTCGACTCACGGTTGGTGCTGGCCATCTTGCATCGCCAGGGTGCCCGGAACCTGATGACCTTCACCTATGGGTCGGACACGTTCGACGACGTCCGTCTCGCACGGGAGGTCACCGACACGTTGGGCGTCCCGCACATCAGGATCCCGTACACATCACAGATGTGGCAAACGTGGATTGACTCACCCCGTATGCGCGCGTATTGGCAGTGGGCCGGACAGTGTGCGTCCCTCCCCCATATTCAGGATCTCCCCGCGCTTGAGGCTGTCTGCAAAGATCTTAGAGATTGCCCGAGACCACTGGTGATCACAGGGCACTCAGGCGATTTTCTGGCCGGCTCACACATCTCCTTCGAGTTGACCGATCCGGAAACGCGCCGGACCCCCAACCAGTTGGCGCGGATCGCATGTCGTTGGAACTTTAACAATTGGGCTACGGGTAAGAACGCGCCGGCCAAGTCTCTTCTTTGTAAGATCCCTGAAGATCTGGACGCGTATCGAACAAATCAGCAAACCACGGACGCCGATTGTGTTCAAGCCTGGGAGCTGGATAACCGTACATCCCAATTCATCGTCAACAATGCGCGTGCGTACGAATTCATGAATTGTGATTGGACCCTCCCGTTGTTCGACTACGGCCTAATGGATTTGTTTGCCAACACCCCGTTGAGTGATCGTATCGGTCAACGTCTCTATGTGGCAACTGCACAGAACACAATCCTTTCCGGCCGATACGGACCGTTAGGGCAGATACCGACAACCCGCGGCACATCCAATACGGGCAGAGCAAAACACCATCACATCAAAAACCTTCTGAACACGCTCGGTCTTCTCGAAACGGCACGTCAACTCAGTAGTCGACAGCGACAATCGCACCCGTTGGCCATCGACAGTTTATTCGCCGACGGTATCGATCCGTGCACGGTTATGGTCGGGGATGTCATGGAGCGTAGGGACATTCTGCCCTACCTGACACCATCCACACGGCGAGTGGTCGAGTTATCGCGACGTCGACGACTCAGCCAGATGAGGCCGAATGGCCTTCTGGCAGCCGTGTATCTCGCCGAGGTTGGCAAACAATTGCAGTAGTCATCTGAAGGGATCACCACTCACACCCACGGGTTGCCTCACGATACTGGCAGAACAGGCACTTCTCCGATGGGGGCGGCGGATCGGGAAGCGTCAGAACGGTCATCACTTCGCGGAGGAATTTTAGAAAGGCGATATCATCGCGCTTGATCTCCACCCAGGTGATGGTACCGCCGAGCGTAGCGGCACCGTCGCCGTCATGATCAAAGCCCGTGGGCTCATAAACCAGCAAGCCCAACTTGGAGACCGGCGCCAGTTCGAGTTTGCCCGGTGCGGCATGTTCCAGTGAATACGCGTAGGCGTGGAGTTGACGTGCATAGATGAACTTCGATGACGGTTTCACGGCCGATGTTTTGAAGTCGATCACGCCATAGCTGCCGTCATCGAATTGAATCACCGTATCGAATGCTCCGCGAATGTAGCACGTGTCCTCAATCCCCTCAAACGCAATCGGCACCGACTGGACCCATTTCCCCGACAATGCAAACTTGCCGGGCGGCAACTCTGTCGTCGCGGTCTCGGTGCGCGAGTTCATGAACCGGTCTTTCATCTTCGAATCGATCACCGAGAAAATGCCCGGCATCCCGGTGCGCGGACGCGGGAATTGATGTCTCACCTTCAAATAAAAGCAGCGCTTGCACTCCTGATAGAGAAAGGCGAAATCGGAGGGGGAGAGTTTCATGGGCACAAAGTGGTATATCACGTTAATGATGTAAACAAGCTAATTGTAGAGCGGCCGCCTCGGCCGCTCGGGCCGGCCGAGGCGGCCGGACTACGACGAGCGCACCTTCAGGCCTGTAGGTCAGAAGCACCGCGCGTCATCAAGGGTCGGAATCGAAGTGACGCATTGATGCGCGGAGCTCCTGACACTCCCCGGCCGCTCTATCCACACGAGGCGGCCGAACTACAATCAAATTGTGTCTTGAGCACGGCGACACGCTTGTGTTACCCCTGCGGGACTTAAAGCGCTTGCAACACCGTCTCCACAAAATCATACTCCGCTCGTTGCACCGGGAGGTTGATACGTTGGGAGACCGAGTCCGGTGTTTCATCGTCGAGGAACAAGCCGTCGCTGTTGAGGCAATCGGGCGGCAGGATGAGACGATCCGCGTCAATGCCGGATGCGTTGAATTGATCGGCGATATCGCCGCCGACGAGCAAATTGGACGTGGTCACAGTGTGACCCCAGAAGTCGTTCTTCACGATCAGTGGAATCAATTCGAGATTCGTTGTACGCTCCATCGTGCGTTGGCACAGATCGGCGATGAACGAACCGGCGGTCACGCCGGTGGAAAGACACAATCGCTTCGGCCGCTTAATCGATGTCGGTAAATCCTCAAAGCGCTCTGCAAACCCATCGAGCAACTGACGCAGCATACCAATACCATTTTCCACCTGGCAGAAATCGTCGTAGTAGTCGGCGTCGGGAAGACGCCGTCCGGCGATCAGAAACATATCGTCGGCGGCGTAAATCGCGCCCAATCCATGTCTCTTGCGCATCATCGCCTGGCGCTTGTCGATCTCACGCAAAATCTGTGCGGCCGATTCAGAACTCAGCAATTCCAGATCGGGCAAATTGGCGCGGTGCTGTGTCAAGCCGATGGGCACGACTCCCACCGACGGAACGTTCGGGTACATCGCCAACAGATCATCAAACGATTGCCACAGCACATCCCCATCATTGAGCTTCGGCGTGACGACAATTTGCGTATGGGTATCGATCCCGTGGTCATGCAAGCGTTTCAGCAATGGCAGAATCGGCTCGGCGTCGGGTTTGCGCAGATAGATGCGACGTACCTCGTCGTTCGTGCAATGCACCGACACATACAATGGCGACAAGCGTTGCTCAAACACCCGCTGGTAGTCCTCCTCGGTCATATTCGTCAACGTGACGAAATTCCCGTGGAGGAATGACAGCCGGTAATCGTCGTCTTTGATGTACAACGTGCGACGTAGCTTCTTCTTCGGCTGCTGATGGACAAAACAGAAATCGCAGTTTGCCTTGCAGATGCGAATCTTGTCGGGTTCCCATTCGATACCCAGATCGTCGTCGAAATCTTTGAGAATCTCCAATTCCGTCACGGTCCCGTCGGGCCGCTGAACGGTCATGGTCAGTTCTTCATCGGCGGCATAGAAGCGCGCGTCGATCACGTCGCGCAGGACGACCCCATTGATCCGCACGACCTCATCGCCCGGACGTAGCTCGCCCTCAGGGAAGAAACGGGTATCGTGGATGTGCTTGACGATCGGCATCGAGGGTAATACGGCATTGGCGGCGGTGTGTTGACTCCCGGCATCAACGGTTGGAGGAAGATGAGCTCTCCCCCACACCGGCAAGTTCCTGCAACGCCCGCACATGGGCAGCAAATGCCCTGCGACCTTTCAGGGTCAAGCGTGCCCATGTCCGCTGGCGTCCGTTTAGAGCATTCTTGCGCAGTTTTACGTATCCCGCATCCACGAGGTGGCTGATGTGTTTGGATACGACGGAGTCACTGACATCCAGCTCCTCTCGCAGCACCCGGAACTCCGCTTCCTCCAATGGTGCCAGGAGCGCGCAGATCTGAAGGCGCTTGGGAGCGTGGATGACCGGATCGAATTGGACCGTTTTCACCGCTGGGGCTCTCCGGAATAATTTTCACGCAACGATCGGAATTTGATATCGAGCCAGACGAACAAACCCACACTCGCCACGGCACCGGCAACAATTGGCGCCCAGGCGAGTCCATAATCTCTCCAGGCTATGCGGGCGAAGATAAACAAGGCAATCAATGAGAGTATGATCGTAATCTTGGCCGCGAGATAGCCTCGGCCATGGAACTCGTGTGGAATGGCATCTCGATACCGCCGGAGAAGCAACACGCCAACTCCTCCCAACAGCAATAACAGAAACCGGAGCTGCCATTCGTAGGCAAATCCGACGAGCATCAGTCCAACCCAAAGGGTCTTGGACGCCAAAATCCAGCGCGGGAAAATGCCGCGCCGGGTACCGGCGGCCCGCATCCTGACGACACTCGCCAGCGAATCGCGTGCTTCATGGGCGGATGGTAGATGTGAACGGTCTGTCATGAGTCCATGTCTCCGTGTGTATGGTGTAATCGCTTTCCATGTCGGAAAGTATATACGGATGACTTTCCATATTGGCAAGTCTTTATTTTCCATGATGGAAAGTATTTGGCCACAGGCACTGCCAGACCCTGGCAACTGCGGAGTTTGGGGAGCGAATAATGGGCCTTGAAACCCTACAAGATCACACAGAGCGGGCGATGGGAATCGAACCCACGACGTCAAGCTTGGGAAGCTTGCATTCTACCTCTGAATTACGCCCGCCTCATGGGGATAATCTTGGTGGTTCGCCAGCGGCGGTCAAGGGGATTTGAAGCGGGTAATCAGGTAAGCAGGTGATGGATCTCAATAGCCCCCTCACCCCAGCCCTCTCCCCACCGGGGAGAGGGGGCAAAAACCTCGACGCCAAGGCAATCGACGATTTCAATTCTAGAGCGATTGTCAGAAGAACTTTCCGATTCACGAGACCGTAGCATGGCCGTCCCGGCCATGCCGCACGGGCGAGACGCCCGTGCTACGTCGTTGGTTAATCGGAAATTATCTCTGACAATTCCTCTAAACGACTAGTTCCCTTTCCCCCAAACGGCTTGTTGTTTGGGTGGAGAGGGTTAGGGTGAGGGGGATCGCACGCCGAGCTAGTGCTGGGCGGTCCGTTGCCTACTTGAGCGCCCGCTTGACTCGCTTGCAGTAGGTCTTCAGGATTTTAATGCGGGCGTGGCGCTTGTCATTGGCGGGGATGATGTACCACGGGGCGTACTCGGTACTTGTCCGAGCAACCATCTCGTTGACGGCCGCCTCGTAATCGTCCCACCTCTCCCGATTCCGCCAGTCTTCGTCGGTAATCTTGTGCTGCTTGTGAGGCGTGATTTCGCGGGCCTTAAACCGCTGATATTGCTCATCCTTGCTGATATGCAGAAAGAACTTGGTCAAGATGATGCCATGTTCGGCGAGTTGCTCCTCAAAATCGTTGATTTCCTGGTACGCCCGCTGCCACTCCGTCGGACTGGCAAATCCTTCGACGCGCTCGACCAGCACCCGTCCATACCACGACCGATCATAGGCCGTCACAAACCCAGCCCCCGGGACATGTCGCCAGAACCGCCACAGGTAGTGATGTGCCTTTTCCTCGTCGGTGGGTGCCGAGACGCTGATCACCCGTTTGAGACGGGCGTCGATCGTAGCGGTCAACCGGCGGATACATCCGCCCTTCCCGGCCGCATCCCACCCTTCAAACACCACCACGCTCGACCGCTTGGCTCCGTACGCCTCCCAGGCCAGACGATTGACCGTCCCCTGGTAGCGGCGCAGTTTCTTGTCATACACATCCCGCTCACATGCCTTAGACAGATCGACCCCGTCGAGGATCGTAATCCGATTGCCGGGCGACGTGGCCGGGACAAACACACCATCGGGAACCTGAACCGTACTCCTGCTCCCGTTTTGCAGATGCGCCTGCAACGCAGTGAGTATCGTCCGCCCGACCGTCATGTCGCGATGCCGCCAGTTCCCGGCATCGACCAATGTCCAGGGGCATTCACCGGTTGACGTCAGCCGGATGACGCGTTCGGCCGCGGCCGCGTAGCGATCATAGTGTTTGTGGTGTTTCCAATCAGACTTCGTAACCCGACGCCGTGTGAGCGGATCCTTCGATAACGATTTCAGACGCTTCTCTTGATCCTTCTCCGATAAATGCAGCCAGAACTTGAGGATCAACGCCTTGTCCTCAACCAGCATGCGTTCCAAAAAGGCCGCACGTGCCAACTCGGCATCCAACTCTGGAATGTCGATTTTGCCCTCGGCAAAACGGGGAATCAGATCCTGGTACCAGGCGGCGAAGTGGATCCCGATACGACCGCGCGTCGGGAAGGTCCGCCAATACCGCCAGTACGGCGGACGTTCGCGCTCTTCATCGGAGGGGAGCCAGTAGGTGTGCGTATCGATCCACCGGGTGTCGAGCCACTCGCTCAGACGGTTGACACACTCGCCCTTCCCGGCCGCATCCATCCCGGCGATGATCAGCAGCAGCCGCGAGTCGGTTCCGGCAAGCTCACGCTGAACCTTGAGCAAGTCGGCCCGCAACGGCAGCAATTGCTCGTCATAGTCACGCTTCGGCAGGGTCTGCCCAAGCTCAACCGCCTCGAACATAGAAAAATGCCTCCCGGAGTAGTATCGGCATCCGGGAGGCGTAAGTCACTCGTGATCTAATCATTGTTCAGGCGGCGCTGCGCGCGCGGGAACGGGAACGAGAGCCTTTCGGTCGGATCTTGCTCCAATCGATATGATCGAAGATTTCGTCGGTGATCGGTCCGACAATCGAGAGCGCCAACTGATCGGGTGAGAAGACTTGTCGGGCGATATCAACGATGTCATTGCCGGTCACATAATCGATCCCTTTCATCGTCTGCTCCACCGGAATGTGCTCGCCGAGATAGAGTTCATGGCGCGCCAGCCGGTGCATGCGGGCCTGAGTCGACTCCAATCCCAATACCATGTTTCCCTTGAGCTGGGACTTGATGTTATCGAGTTCAGTCGGTGTCACCGGCTTCGTCGCCATCCGTCCCAATTCCCTCAATGTCAACTCGACCGCATTGACTGTCTGCTTGGGATCGCAGGCGAAGTACACGCCGAAGTGGCCCGTATCGCTCATGAAGTCATGAAACGCGAAGATCGTGTACACCAATCCCCGCTTCTCGCGCACGGTCTGAAACAGACGCGACGACATGCCACCACCCAGAATGCTATTGGCCAACAGCAGCGGGTAACGCCGCTTATCCCGAAACGGCCAGGTTGGAACACCGAGGCAAACGTGCGTCTGATTGATTTTCCGTGACCGGACCTGGCGTTTTGGCTGCACACCGTTCGGGGAGTCATTTGATAGCACCGCCGACGGAGTATCCGGAAACTCGAGGTTCTTCTTCAACAAGCTTAGCAGTTTCTTGTGCGACACACCGCCCGACGCCGAGACAACTAACCGGTCGGCCGTATAGTGACGGCGACGGTAATCCGCGAGCGTCTTGCGCGTCATTGAGGACACGGTCTCGAGCGATCCCATGATGGGCCGACCGATCGGGTGGCCCGGCCACAGACTGTCGGTGTAGAGATCGTGCACGGCCTCGTTGGGGGTATCGTCGGTATCCTTAATTTCCTCACAGATAACTCCGCGTTCTTTGACAACTTCACGCGGCGGCAGTGTGGGACGGGTCACGATATCGCCCAACAGCGACACCGCTTCGGGCAGATGCTCATCGAGAACCCGCGCGTGATAGCACGTGTGCTCCCGGCTGGTGAAGGCATTGAGCACACCGCCCAGCCGTTCGAGGTAGAGTGCGATGTCGGCCGGGTTCCGTGTCGGCGTCCCCTTGAACACCATGTGCTCGAGGAAATGCGACGTACCGGCGATCGCATCGGGCTCATAGCGCGACCCGACGTCGACCCAGATGCCCAACGCAACCGAATGATGGGTGGGCAGCGACTCGGTGACGACCCGCAGCCCGTTTTTCAGAACTGTCTTTTCGATATTCCCGTTACTCAAACAGCACCTGCCCCTTTCAAGTGATCAGGTTCGTATTAACGATTGCGTGCCGGTGGACGATCTCCGCGCCGGCGACGGCCACCGTCGTTGCCACCACGTCGCGGGCCGCGCGGCGGCGGATCGACATATCCCTCCGGACGTGGCAGCAGGGCTTTACGCGACAGCCGTACCTTGCCCGCCGGGTCGATTTCGATGACCTTCACCTCAAGGGTATCACCGAGCTTGCACACATCTTCCACCTTTTCCGTCCGTGCGTAGTCCATCTCGGAAATATGTAACAGGCCATCTGTACCGGGCAGAATCTCGATGAATGCACCGAAATCGGTAATGCGGCGCACCTTGCCTTCGTACACCTTGTCGACTTCCGGCTCCTCCACCGACCGTAGGACCATCTGGCGGGCCGCCTCACCGCCAGCCTGATCCACCGACGCCACAATTACGGTGCCATCGTCGTCGATATCCACCTTCGCACCGGTCTGCTCGGTGATCGCCCGGATGTTCTTTCCACCCGGCCCAATCACGTCACCAATGCGCTCCGGCTTGATCTTGAAGATGATAATCCGCGGTGCGTACGGTGACAGTTCAGTGCGCGGGATCGCCAGCGTTTCGGCCATCTTGTCGAGGACATGCAGACGCGCGGTCTTGGCTCTCCGCAAGGCCTCTCGAAGTATGTCGAACGGCAGACCCTGAATCTTGAGGTCCATTTGAAAGGCGGTAATGCCGTGAGTGGTGCCGGCGACTTTGAAGTCCATGTCGCCCAAGTGATCTTCCACGCCAAGAATATCGGTGAGAACAACATATTGGTCGTCTTGCTTGATCAATCCCATCGCGATTCCCGCCACCGGCGCCTTCAGCGGCACACCGGCATCCATCAATGCCAGTGACCCCGCACAGACGGTAGCCATTGACGACGAACCATTCGATTCGAGCACATCGGAGACCACGCGGACCGTGTATGGAAAGATGTCCTCATTGGGAATCACGGGCTGCAGAGCACGCTCGGCCAGCGCACCGTGACCGATTTCACGACGGCCTGGTCCACGAATCGGACGCACTTCACCGACCGAATACGAGGGGAAGTTGTAATGCAGCATGTAACTCTTCGTCGATTCACCTAACAAATCGTCGATCCGCTGCTCGTCCATTTTCGTCCCGAGGGTCACCGCCGTCAGCGACTGCGTCTCACCACGGGTGAAGAGCGCTGACCCGTGCGTGCGTGGCAATATCCCAACGTCCCCCGTGATCATGCGAACTTCTTCGGGTGCGCGTGTGTCGGCCCGTATCTTGTCGCGAAGCACACGTTCACGCAAAGTAACCTTTTCGATATCGTCAAGGATGCCGCCGATAACGCGCTCCTGATCGGGAAACTCCTCCGCCAACGCTTCGAGGACTTCCTTTGTGATCGCGGTGATGGCATCCTCGCGTTCGTGCTTATCAACGATCTGATTCGCTTCCCGAATGCGCGACTCCGACAGTTCCCGAACCTTCTTGTCGAGTTCGGGGTCGATTTCCTGCGGTGTAAACTCAGTCTTAGCCTTACCAACTTTCGACTGAAGGTCCTCAATCGCGGCAATGAGTTTGCGGACTTCGCCCAGGCCAAATTCCAGGGCCTCGGCGAGATCATCCTCAGAGACTTCGAGGCAACCGCCTTCCACCATGATCACGTCCTCTTTGGTGGCGGCGATTACCAGGTTGATATCGGACTCTTCCAACTCGTCCAGTGTCGGGTTGATCTTGAACTCGCCCTTGATCCGTCCGACGCGCGCGCTGGCGATAGTGGCTTCAAACGGAATGTCCGAAATCGCCAAGGCGGCCGATGCAGCGGTCATCCCGAGCACGTCGGCATCGTTTTGTTGATCCGACGAGAGCACGACCACGTGGACTTGCACTTCGTTTTTGTAACCCCTCGGAAACAACGGACGAATCGGTCGATCGATCATCCGCGCCGACAGCGTTTCCTTTTCCGACGGACGACCCTCGCGCTTGAAAAACCCACCCGGGATTTTCCCCGCGGCATAGGCCTTTTCACGATAGTCGACACTCAGCGGAAAGAAGCCGCGGTCGGGTGGTGGTTCCTTGGTGGCGACCACGGCCGCCAAGACCATTGTGTCGCCATGACGACAGATCACCGATCCATTCGCCTGACGGGCCACATGACCGGTTTCCAGCGAGTACGGGCGTCCCCCGAACTCCAGTTCCAAACGTTCCATGATAAATGCTCCGGCAGCCATCCACATAGTGGCCGCAGTGAGCGGAGGCAGGTTGCTACGTCGGTGGCGTGTGTACTGTCACACGCGGAGGGGTGGACGGCTCGCCCCGGGGCCAAGGTATCTCAGTAATCGCCCAGGTCCCGCCGCGAACCGATTCCCCGTCTCTGCCAACGTTCCCTTACTTCCGCAGGTTCAAATTGTCAATCAACTGGCGGTAGGCGTCGATGTCGGTCTTCCGCAAATAATTCAGAAGCCGGCGACGCTTACCCACCATTTTCAACAGGCCACGACGCGAGGAATAATCGCGCGAATGATTCGCGAGATGCTCGGTCACGTGGTTAATGCGCGATGACAGCAGAGCGACCTGTACCTCCGGCGATCCGGTGTCCGAATCGTGGAGCTTGTACGCATTGACAATCTCTGCTGTCTTTGCTGAGTCGTGCTGCACTTACCTCTCCTGTGCGTTGGTGTGTTCCGTCGTTTTCCCTAGCAACATATGGCGAACGCGGCGCTCATCCTCGGCCAACTGCTGGGTGAGCGCCTCGGCACTATCAAAAACTATTTCATCACGGATGTAAGCACTCAGCCAGATCGTTTCCTCTTCGGCCGGCTTCGCGCCATCATCCGTCGTCAACAAATGCGCTTCCAACTTCGGCATCATCTCGCCAAACGTTGGATTGGAACCATAATACGCCATTGCGGGCCGTGGTGTTGCACGTCCCGCCCAACCGGCGTAAATCCCCACCGGCGGGGGCAATGTAAGGTCGAAGGGGTGGAGATTCCAAGTGGGATATCCGAGATCCTTGCCCCGCCCGGCACCGGAGATGATCCGGCCACTGACGGGTAAAGCATGGCCCAGCAAACGGATAGCATCCTCGAATCGGCCATCTGTCAGCAGGCTGCGGATCGCACTGGAGCTGATGCGCCACTCCAGCTCAGGATCATTAACCGCCTCGACCATATAAACTTGTAGGCCGCGCTCATCGCCCCACTCGCACAGGAACTCGGGTGTACCTTCCCGTCCCCGCCCAAAGCGAAAGTCCTCGCCTAGCACGATCGCTTCAGCACGAAGGTCTCGTCGGATGATTGTCTCAACAAAATCGGTCGCCGAGGTAGCGGCCAAATCCCTATCAAAACGCATCATCAACACGTGCTGGGCACCAAACTGACGCAGCAAACACGCTTTCCCATCGGGAGCCGTGAGCAGTCGTGGTGCCTTCGCCGAGGCCACCACGGACTTCGGGTGAGGATGAAACGTCACGACGACCAGCGTCAGACCCTCGTCCTGTGCGACCTGCCGGGCCTTGGCCAGAATCGCCTGATGTCCCTGATGAACGCCGTCGAATGTCCCGACGCACACTACCGCCCCCCCATCATACAGCACACCGACATCAGCGGCCACTGTCTCATAAACGCCCGGAGTAATCACCGGCGGTTGGCGGAGTGGATTAACCGTCACATCAGCACCCGTTCGTATCGAAACACCGTCGCGTCGTCGTCTATCTCAGACCAGCCTGTCGACGGCACCAGTACTCGTCCGATCGCCAGCGCGCGGCCGGCGGGGTCTGACACCACGGTAATATCATTCTCCGTGAAGTCACATTCAAAGTTGTTCACATATCGCCGTCGTAAGGGCTGGCCTCGTGCGACGACACTTTCACAATCATCGATCAATACGAGTCGAGGAAACGTGAGTACTTCGTTGATGGAATGCAGGGCGGGAGACTGTTCCAGAGTCTCCATTGTTTCCGCATCCCCAACAGTCCACTGACCGATGGCCTCACGCCTCAGAGTAGTCAGATATCCGCCGCAATTCACCGCACATCCGATTGATTCCGCCAGCGATCGGATATAGGTACCGGATGAGCATTCGACGCGAATCGTCGCATCGGTGGGATTCCAGGAGGTCAACTGAATCGAGTGGACGATTACCTCCTGCCTCATCTTGGGCAGATCCCTTCCCGCCCGGGCCAACTCGTATCGGCGTTTCCCCTTCGTTCGCTTCGCCGCATAGGCGGGTATCACCTGCGTCAGTCGTCCATGATGCGCCGCCACTGCCGCTGCCACTTGTTTTTCCGTGAACGCGGAGGCGTCGCCATCGGACTGGAGTTCCCCCTCGGCATCACCTGTCGTCGACGTCCACCCCACACGAATGGTCGCTGTGTATGCCTTGGGCAGACCGGTGAGATAGCGTGCGATTTTCGTGGCCCGGCCGACCATGATCAACAGCAACCCGGACGCCATTGGATCGAGCGTACCGGCATGGCCGACCCGGCGGGTGTTGAAGCGCCGGCGTACAATATCGACAGCATCATGGGAGGTGATTCCAGAGGGCTTATCCAGCAGCAGGACTCCGGAGACAGAGTCCGCACTTTCAGCGTGACGGGACACGGCGGGATCTTCGGCCACAGCGGTCATGCGCACACTCGCATCAGCAAGCGACGACCTTCTTCTTCCGGGACTTGATCTGCCCAATCGCCTTGGCCAAAACTCTCACGGCGTGATCAAGGGGAGCATCGACGACGCAGCCCGACGCATTTTGATGACCGCCGCCACCGAACTGACGGGCGATTTCGGCCACGTTGATCGAATCAGTGGACCGCAAACTCACTTTCGTCTTATTATCGGCGATTTCTTTCAACAGCGCGCCCACTCGCACACCGCGCAAATACAGGGTGTAATCGACCAGACCTTCGAGTTCACGTAATGGCACACCGTATCGCCGCCGGGTCTTCTCGTCCAACGTCAGGAAACACACTTTGCCACCCGATCGCATTTGCGCGTTGCCCAAGACGTGTTGCATGAGGCGGAACTGCTGGGTCGGGTAAGAGTAATAGATCTCATCGGTGAGCTGCGTCAGATTGGCACCATGCCGAACCAGATCGGCCGTCATTTCAAGCGTGCGCGCGGTGGTGCTGCGATAATGGAACCGTCCGGTGTCGGTCAGAATGGCGGCCGCCAACTGCTGGGCGATGCAATCATTCATCTTCACGCCCAGATGGCGCAGCATGTCGTACACCATCTCACCGCACGCTGCAGCCGTCTTATCCAACACGTTGATCGTTCCGAAACGCGAGTTGTGTTCGTGATGATCGATGTTGACGATCGGGACCCCGTCGTCGATCAGTGACTGCACAGCTCCGATGCGATCCAGGTTTGAGCACTCAAAAACGATCACTGCATCCCACGGACCGGCCTTCTTCATTTTGGTCGGCGGCTGAATGATATTCCCGGGATCGAGACAGCGATACTTGCGCGGCAGAGTACCGTGATTAACGATGTCGGCTTTCTTCCGCCGCTGCTTCGTCCAATACTCATAGAACGCCATCTGGCACCCGATCGAATCTCCGTCGGGATCCTTGTGCGCCGTGATCAACAGCCGTTTGCACTTACTGATCGTCTTGTCAATTCGCTTGGCTTCAGCTTTGGTCATTATCGTCCTGTTCGCGCGCAATCTTGTCGAATAGCTCTTCCAAATGTGCCCCTTCGGCGATCGATTTGTCGAATACGAACTTCAAATGCGGAATTTGCCGGAGGCGCAACTCGTCACCGATGCGTTTCTGCACAAAACCAGCGATGCGCTTGAGAATGTCCGCGCACTGTTGCCGTTCCTCCTCATTGCCCAACACCGAGTAATGAACGGTCGCCTCACTCAGATCGCGGTTCGCCTCGGCTCTCGTAATGGTGATCGAAGAAAGATCGTAGTCCTTGATTTCACGTTGGATCACTTCAGCCACAATCTTCTTGATCTCTTCACTCACCCGCTGTGATCGTTCGAACCGTCGCACTGCCCCACCGATCTCCCGCTTCGGGGACTGCCAAGACCAACACGTGTGAGGATCTCAGCGATTACTCGTGTACGTATTGAACCCCATGACCGTTGACACTGAATGCCCCCTGAGAAGAGCCCCATGACGAGGGTCAAATTTCAATCTCGCTATCGACCAGATTCATTTCCCCCGGTCGATCCGCCTCATTCACCACTTGCGTGATCACGCGATGCAGATGAGCACGCTCATTCGCCACCGCGGCCACCTCAAGAATGGCCGTATGCCACTCATCCTGGGCATCGATTTCGGCGACAGCCACATTGTACGTCTTACGCACACGCTCCATGTAGCGCCGCAACACGCTCCGCTTTTCTTTGAGACTGCGACAGGCGGGTAGACGCAACTCGAGGCGGACACTCCCAATCATGGGATCATTGAGTCCATCGTATGGTGTGAGGATCCCCCCCGACAGATCACCTACACCAGCTTGCGTTCGTGCTGCACGACGCGATACATCTCGAGGACGTCGCCCACTTTAAGATCATTGAAGTTCTCGACTTTGATACCACACTCGAGCCCGGCGATGACTTCCTTCGCCTCGTCGGTGAATCGACGCAATGTCTGAACCTTGCCGTTGTATATCACAGTACCGTCGCGCACCACGCGCACGCGTGCGTTGGCACGGGCCGCGCCCTCGGTCACTTCGCACCCGGCCACCGTGCCGATACGCGAAATCTTGAAGATGTCCTTTACTTCCGCGGAACCGACGGGTTCTTCCACCTCTTCCGGCGCCAGCATGCCCTCGAGCGCCTTGCGGATGTCGTCCTGGACTTCATAAATGACATCGTACAAACGGATATCGACCCCCTCGCTGGCGGCCAATTCGCGCGCTCGGGTATCGGGACGTACGTGGAAACCAACGATGACGGCCTCGGATGCCGTTGCCAGCAACACGTCCGATTCGCTGATGGCGCCGACGCCACGGCGGATGATATTCACCTGGACTTCATCTGAACCGATCTTGCCAAGCGCATCGGCCAGTACCTCGACCGATCCATCCACATCACCTTTCAGGATCAATTTCAGATCCTTGGTCTCCCCTTCCTGAATGCGCTCATAGACATTTTCCAACGATGTCTTGCTGATGCGATGGAACGTTTGCTCGCGTTTGACGCGTTCACGCATCTGCGACACGTTGCGTGCCACCGATTCGTCTTCGCACACGACGAACGTATCGCCCGCCTGCGGAACGCCACCGCTGCCCGTCACCTGAACCGGCGAGCCCGGCCCCGCTGTCTCGATGGCTTTGCCGCGCTCGTCAACCATGGTACGAACACGACCGGAATGCGCACCGGTAACGAAGTAATCTCCGACTTGGAGAGCGCCGTTCTGAATCAACACGGTGGCCACTGCGCCGCGGCCCTTGTCGAGCAGCGATTCGATAATCACACCGCGTGCACGGCGATCCGGATTGGCTTTCAATTCGAGTATTTCGGATTGTAGCAAGACCATTTCAAGGAGCTTCTCGAGTCCTTCACCGGTCTTCGCCGAAACCGGAACCATAATCGTCTTGCCGCCCCAGTCTTCGGGCGTCAGACCACGTTCCGCCAATTGTGATTTTACCTTTTCGATATCGGCACCGGGCTTGTCAATCTTATTGATCGCCACAATGATCGGCACTCCGGCGGCCTGGGCGTGGTCGATCGCCTCGACGGTCTGCGGCATGACCGCATCATCCGCCGCCACCACCAGAATCACGATGTCGGTACTTTGCGCACCGCGCGCACGCATCGCCGTAAAGGCGGCGTGACCGGGAGTATCCAGGAAGGTAATTCGCCCACCACTGCCCGCCATTTCGACCGAGTAGGCCCCGATGTGCTGCGTGATCCCGCCGGACTCACCGGCGATAATGTTCGATTCACGAATATGATCGAGCAGCGACGTCTTTCCGTGGTCGACGTGGCCCATGATCGTAACAACCGGTGGACGCGGCTGGAGATCTTCTTCGTCGTCTTGCTCTTCCTCACCGATTTCTTCCGAACCGATTTCCTGCACGACCTCAATGTTGTAGTCGAACTCGAGTGCAATCGTCTCAATGGTATCGAGATCAAGGCGCTGATTGACCGTGGCCAGCATTCCCAATTCGAGACACTTCGCCACCACTTCGGTCGGACTGACGCCCATCTTGGAGGCCAGTTCCGAAATCGACATGAACTCGTTGACTTCAATCGAACGGGTTGGCTCCTGGAAATCGACCGCATCGCCTTCTTCTTTGCGCCGACGCTTGCGCGATTTTGACTTGGTACCGAGCTGTGCAATCGTCCGACGGAAACTCGCTGCGACCTCTTGCTGATCGACGCGCTGACGTTTCTTCTTCGGCCCGCGTTTCCGACGACGGCGTGGGGGTGCCCCACCAACTACCGGTTGTGTGGCCGGACGCGATGGCGGAGCTCCGGGTCGGCCCGGCACGCTGGCCGGCCGACTGGGCCGCTGCGTCGACGGTGTCTGGGCAGCGGGCCTACTCGGACGGGCCGGTCGGGTTGGCGGCGGCGGAGTCGGTGCGCCGGCGGGACGACCGGGAATACTCTTCGGCGGTGCAGGTCTCGGAGGCGGCGGTGTGGGTGACTCAGCGGCTGGCTTGAGTGTTTTGCGCTCCGGCGGCTTGGGCGCTTCTTCGGCCGGCGGGGTCGGCTTGGGCTGCGTCTGCGGCTTCGGCTTCGTCTTGGGCTTATCCTCAACAGTCGGAGCGGCGGTAACGCCCTTGGCGGCCGCTTTCTCTTCGTCTTCCCTGGCCTTGCGCTCTTCTTCCTTGCGGCGTTCTTCTTCCTCCTGACGCGCCTGTTCGTCTTCCTGTTTTTTGCGCAACTCGGCCGCCTTGCGCGCCCGCTGTTTGCGCTCGCGCGTCTTCTTCTCGCGACTGGCAATCTCTGCCTTCAGGGCTTCCTTTTGTCGCGAGAATTCCGATTCGACCGCTTCCAAAATCTCGTCGGTCGCCACCGCCATATGACTGCGCACATCAAAACCAAGACGCGTGATCATCGACATCAAAGCGTCCGCCGACAGATTATGATCTCGTGCTACTTCGTAAAGCCGCTTATTTGCCATACATCCTCATTCAGTCAGTGATACTGCTTCCCGCTTCCGGCATCATTATTACAGCGCTTGCGGACTACTCTCCGACTTATCTTCCTCTGATTCATCATCCGTCGTGTTGTCTGCCTCTTCTGATTCGCTCTCGGACGATTCGTCATCCCTGAACAGGTCATTCGCCGTTAGTGGCGCGGGTGGTTTCTCCTCTTCCAACGGACCAAAGTCGAGATTCTTCGACACCCACTCTTGCGCCGATTCGATCAACTTGGCCGCCGTCTTCGGACCAAGCCCTTCGACGTCTGTCAACTCCTCTTCCGTCTTTGACGCAAGATCCTCAATCGCCGTAATACCCGCCGCTTCCAACTTCTCCTGCGTCGTTTCACCGATGCCCGGCAACTCGCTCAGACTCGTGGCTGTGGCCGCGGCGCGGGTCCGTTCATTGAGATACTGCGATTCGGACCGAATGGTGATCTTCCAGCCGGTCAACTTCGCGGCGAGGCGCGCGTTCTGACCGTTGCGTCCAATCGCCAATGACAGTTTTTCGTCGTCGACAATGACCGTCATCTCGTGATCGTCTTCGTTGGTGCGCACCTGTACAACCCGTGCCGGAGCCAGCGCTCGCTGCACGAAGATCTCCGGATCGGAATCCCACTGGACGATATCAATCCGTTCATTGGCCAATTCACGGACGATCGACTGAACGCGAACACCCTTCACACCCACACAAGCACCCACCGGGTCAACGCGATCATCAATCGAGGCCACCGCGACTTTGGAACGCTCGCCCGGCTCCCTCGCCACCTGTTTGATTTCAACAATGCGCTCGAAGATTTCCGGCACTTCGAGTTCGAACAGCTTCATCAGCAGTTGCGGATGCGCACGCGACAGGACAATCTGCGGCCCCTTGAGATTCGGTTGCACATCCGAGATGATCGCACGGATGCGATCCCCTTGACGGAACCGTTCGCGCGGAATTTGTTCCTTATGCGGCACCACCGCTTCGGCGCCACTCATATTAACAATGATTGTGCCTTTATCGATATGCTGCACCACACCCGTGACCACTTCACCGACACGGTCCTTGTATTCGTTGTAGACCTGCTCGCGTTCTTTCTCACGGATGCGCTGAATCAGAATCTGCTTGGTCGCGGCGATGGCATTGCGGCCGAATGTTTCGAGCGGCAACTCGATTTCCATTTCATCGCCGATTTCCGATTCCTCGTCGATTTCCTGCGCGTCGATCAACGAAATCTCATGCAGCGGGTCTTGGACAAACCCGACGACGGTTTTGGTGGCCACGATGTACACGTCCCCGTCCCGCAGATCGACGTTGGCGCGAATGTTGTCAACCTCCGGCCCGTACTTCTTCCGCGCCGCGGTCATCAACCCCTCTTTGATCGTCTCGAGTACATACTCGGGATCGAGGTTCTTGGTCTTCGTGATCTGGTGGACCACTTCCATAATGTCGAATTCGTAAGCCATATTCAGTTGTCCCGCCGTTGTCGTAACGGCTTGTGGCGATCATGCGCAATCGCCACGGTGTATTAAGTTGTGATTGTGAAGGAGCCCTAAACGACGAGCTTGCCTTCGGTTATTCGATTCAAGGGGATCGGCGTCTCACCGACGACGACATGATCGTCGGTGACATCACCGATGACACCCTCGATGGTTTCTTCCTGTTCGGCGTCGCCGGCCACTCGGACCGCAACGTCGCGTCCGACTTTACGGCGAAAATCAGCCGCGGTTTTGAGTGGACGGTCAATCCCCGGCGATGACACTTCCAGTGTGTAACGGCCGCTCAGCAGGTCGCTCATATCCAAATCCGCCGACATGCGCCGCGAGACCTCCGCGCATTCATCGATGGTAACGCCGCCGACTTTGTCCACGATCACCCGCACGATCTGCCGCCGTCCGGCCCGGATGTGTTTCAGTTCCACGAGTTCCACACCCCGGCTGTGAGCCGCCGCTTCACCAATACTCTGTAACCGGGCCTCAACGTCCACGTTGACGCCACTCATAATAACTACCTGCCCTTCGAGTTACGCCTCAAATGAGCAAGGAGTGGGACCGACCCACTCCCAAACTGAGTATTCTATTGAACCCGAGACTGATACGCAAGAATAAAGATCGATGTTCCCGAAGAGGAATCGTCGGAGCACCCCACAGGGCCGAGACCTTCAGTATGAGCGGGCCGAATGCCAGCTCGGCGCCCCCTCACCCTAACTTTCTCCCGGCAAACGCCACTCGCTGTCATTCCCGTCCGCCGCGGCCGACGGGAATGACAGCACAGTAAGATGTCGTCGCTTAATACGTTACGACAACAATCAGGAAACCTGGAGACTCCCCAGCTCCCCCTTCACCCGCTCTGCCATCGTCACCACAAACGCATCAGCCGCAATTGCTTCCGACTCCTCCTGGCCGCGTCGCTTGACCTCCCAGGCCCGATCCTTGAGGCCACGGGAGCCGACGGTCACTCGCCACGGCACCCCGATCAGGTCGGCATCGGCGAATTTGACCCCGGCACGCTCCCCACGGTCATCGTAGAGGACCTCCAGACCGGCTGCCCGCATCTCGGTGTAGAGCCGCTCGGCGGTCGCCACCAGCTCCTCATCTTTCATGTTCACACAAACCAGGTGGACATGGAACGGGGCAATCGGCAGTGGCCAGATGATGCCATCGTCGTCATGACCGCGCTCCACAGCCGCCTGAGCGGTGCGCGTGATGCCGATCCCGTACGAGCCCATCACCAGCGGCCGCTCCTTACCGTCTTCATCGAGGACGACCGCATTGAGCGACATCGAGTACTTCGTGCCGAGCTTGAACGTGTTGCCAACCTCGATTCCCTTGCGAGCGATCAACTTGTCTTTCTGGCACCGGGGACAGACCTCACCCGATTCCGAAAGGCGCAACGTCGCCCACTCATCGACGCGAAAATCGGTGAGATTGACATCGATGAAGTGCGCGTCGTTGGCGTTGGCGCCGACGACGAAGTTGGTCATCTCTTTGATTTCCGGGTCGGCGATGATGCGAACATCGTTGTTCATCCCCACCGGCCCGGCAAAACCGACCGGTGCGCCGGTGGCCTGCTCGACACCTTTGTCATCGAGCATCTCAACACCAACCACTTTGCAGGCATTGGCCAGTTTGGTATCGTTGATCTGACGATCTCCACGAATGAGCGCGGCAACTACCTTCTCACCCGCTCTGTACATCAATGTCTTTACCAACTGCTTCGGCTTGACATCCAAAAATGCAGTCACCTCTTCGACTGTCTTGTGACCCGGTGTATCGACCTTCTTGTGCGGGCGCGGCTCTTCTTTGACCGGATTTCCACCCATTGGCAGTGATTCGGCGCGTTCGATATTGGCAGCGTAGTCGCACCCCATGCATGACAGGATCGTCTCCTCACCACCCTCGGTTTCGACAATCACCATGAACTCATGCGCCGACGTGCCGCCCATCGCGCCGGTATCGGATTCGACTTTGGCCGTGTCCAGCCCGCAGCGCCTGAACGCCACGAAGTAGGCATCGACCATCTTGTTGTAGCTGACATCGAGACCGTCTTCATCGAGATCAAACGAGTACGCGTCCTTCATGATAAACTCGCGCCCGCGCATCAGCCCGAAACGCGGGCGAATTTCATCACGGAATTTCACCTGAATCTGGTAGAGGTTCAGCGGTAGCTTTTTATAGGAACGCAATTCCCCGGCGACCAAATCAGTGACAATCTCCTCATGCGTCGGGCCGAGCAACATGTCGCGGTCATGACGGTCCCGCAGACGCATCAGTTCGGGACCGATGTCGTAGTACCGTCCGGTCTTCTGCCACACCTCAGCCGGTGCCAGCACCGGCATCGTGATTTCAAATGCACCGGCGCGATCCATTTCCTCGCGGACAATCTGCTCGACCTTGTGGATCACCCGCTGCATCAACGGCAGGTAGATGTACACTCCTGCGGTCAGCTTGCGGATATATCCCGCCCGAAGCAGCAGCTTGTGGCTGATCAATTCGGCTTCGGCGGGGTCTTCCCGAAGAGTCGGGATGAATGTCTGGCTCATGCGCATAATAGCAATCCTCGTTCAATCAGTCACAACATCGCCCGATGGCTCTTTGAATCCATCGACGAAAAGATCGGGGATTATAGGTGATCGGAGGGGCTGGAAAAAGGGAAGATCTGCAGTTCACCCCTCGATTGCCCGCTACTTCGAATAAGCAGCACCACAGCAAAAGAAATCTTGAATAAAGAGAGAAACAGTCCGTATTGATCCTGTTCGCGCTCCACAATCGCACTCTCACTAAGGAGCCCAATACTATGGGTGACACCACCATTTCCGGCCTCAATGGCGGAACGACCACAGTCGCCGCCGAGGCGGTCGATGAATTGAGAAGCCAGTTGAAGGGATCAGTCTTATTGTCCGGTGACGACGGATACGATGACGCGCGCACGATTTGGAACGCAATGATCGATCGGCATCCGGCACTCATCGCTCAATGCGCGAATGACGATGATATTGCCGCCGCCGTCACGTTTGCCAAGGCGAACGCCACGCTCGTTTCGATCAAAGGGGCCGGACACAACATCGCCGGAAACGCTGTCTGTGACGGCGGCTTCATGATCGATCTCTCGCAGATGAACAATGTCAGCGTGGACGCCGACAAACGGACAGCACGGGTTGGCCCGGGTGCGACGCTGGCCGATGTCGACAAGGCAACCCAGGCACACGGACTGGCTGTTCCAACCGGCATCAATTCGACTACGGGAATTGCCGGATTGACCCTGGGAGGGGGCTTTGGCTGGCTCTCTCCGAAACATGGATTGACGGTGGACAATCTTGTATCTGCCGAGGTCATCACGGCTGATGGTGAAAAGGTCACGGCTTCCGAGAACGATCATGCTGATCTCTTTTGGGCCATCCGGGGAGGGGGCGGAAACTTCGGAATCGTCTCCAGCTTCGAGTTCTCACTGCATCCGGTCGGCCCGGATGTGCTGGCAGGGCTCATTGTTTATCCACAGACTGACGCCGGCGATCTGTTCAAGAAATACCGGGAACTGACGAAGTCGTTGAACGACGACACCTGTGTGTGGGTGGTCCTGCGCAAAGCCCCGCCGCTGCCGTTTCTCCCGGAGAGCGTGCATGGCACAGATGTGTTTGTGTTCGCAACCTGTCATATCGGTGATCAGAAGTCCGGCGAAGCCGTGCTGGATACGATTCGGGGCTTCGGCACACCGGCCGGAGAGCATGTCGGCATGATGCCGTTTGCCGACTGGCAACAGGCCTTTGATCCGCTGCTGACCCCGGGAGTGCGAAACTACTGGAAGTCGAACAACTTCGCGGAGCTTTCCGATGGGGCCATCGACGCGTTGGTTGCCTCGGCAGCAAAGTTGCCGTCCGATCACTGTGAAGTGTTCGTAGGTGCACTCGGAGGCGCCGTCGGACGGGTCGCGCCCGATGCAATGGCATACGCACACCGTGATGCCAATTTCGTCATGAATGTGCACGGCCGCTGGGAGAGCGCAGCCGATGACGACGCCGTCATCTCATGGTCGCGCGATCTCTACAAATCGACGTTGCCATTTGCGACAGGCGGAGTGTATGTCAACTTTATGACCGAAGAAGAAACCGACCGGATCAAGGCCGCCTACGGCCCCAATTACGACAAGCTGGTTGCAACGAAGAAGAAGTACGACCCGGACAACCTGTTCCGAATGAACCAAAACATCAAGTAAGCACCGCGACATAACAAGAGAGCCCGGGCCACCTGCTTGGCCCGGGCATCTCCCCCTCACTGGTGTCCGTACGCATCGGCGTACCGTTACACCAACTGGCTGGTTATGGCCCCAGCGGGTCGACCGTGCATGGCGGGATCGTGCCGTTGAAGAACAGATGGTCGATTAAGGCATTGAGGTCAACCGCATCGGAGACGCCGTCGCAGTTGAGGTCGGCAAAGCGATCGAAGCAGGTACTAATAGTAAGCGTTCCTTCACCAAAATTATCTCCGATGTCTGACCAGTCGAGGAAGTATGCGAAGAGATTCGCGTCAGTGCTTTCTTCAATCTGCAGGACATGCCATGTGCCGTACTCAATGACCGTCGTCTTTGGTCCATCCGGGGCCAAGTAGGTCACGACTAACTGCTGAAACTGACTCGGCCCCCAGCCCGTAGCGTCTGCCACGTAGGTCCCACCTGGTATGTTCGCGGTCACGGCAGGGATGTCATTAACTGAAATGCAGTCAGAAGTCGCATCAAGTACGACCTCAGTCTCTCCAACGTACACAGTGCAGGCCCCTGAGTTGTCAGCCGTCGGACCAATATCACATAGCATTGCGTATGCGCTGTAGCCAGCCGAGGTACCTATTGGGAAGGCGGCGATCCCCGGAATGTCAACTCTATCATTCTTGTTCGTTGGGCCCGGTAGAATGTTGTGATAACGAAGCAACACAGCCTCGATCGATATACCTGGACTTGATTCGATGCTTCCAGAAACAGATACGGCATATGTGTCCGCAGGTAGATTGAAGATCGGGACGGCAGGCGAACTGTCCAGAAGAACGCAATTGTCCTTAGTGTCAACCACAAACTCGTAGCTGCTGGCGGCATTGCCACTCTCGAACGATACAATCAGAATGAACACAGCGATCACAATGCGCTTAATAGTCCGTCTGCATTGTTTTTGCGTCCCACTCATCAAGATCGTCGCATAGCTCGTGATCTCGGAATCGATGACCATCTCTACCTCCGTCTGAATGAAAGTGACTGATACACAATTCGCAATTCGCTGCGGTTCTCGAAAATGCGACGCACCTGTCAATCGGCACACAATCACGCATTTCATGCAAGAGATAGGGTCGAAGATCGTGATCTGTAGAACACTGGCTAAAACAAAGAGACAGCAATGCGAAGTGATCAAATCTCAAAATGATGGCGATCTATACCACACGGTAACTCCCGCGGCTAAAGAATCTGTCAAATCCGGTGGCGGAGCTACGGAGAGATGCTGTGTGTAGCGCTCAGTGAAGCCGTCTCCAAAGGTGACGGACTCACAGACAAAGGACGCGTCGAGGTGATAGTACAGGTGTGGATATGACTCGCATTCTTCAACGTGCAGCGTATATCCCCTCCCCGCCTCAGGCTCGAACATTGCAACTATTGCTACAGGGGACAGCATCTGACCAAGCTGAGTCTGCTCTACGGTGACGTATGCAAGTTCGCGTCCCCTGCCGAGCCCGGAGCGGATAAAGTACTCGTGATCCCAAGGGGGACTACAACCTCGCAGATCACGTGGATCAAGTATTGTGAAACAGGCGTTCCCCAGTCGATTGTTCGCCCCTCCCAGAAGAAGCTCCTCGTTGTCGTCTCCGTTCACATCAAACACTCGGATCGCCAGATGATGATATTGGCCCTGATTCACATACTGGCCCTTCAGATTCCCATGTGTATCGTAGGTTGTGACGTGTGATCGTGCTGGATTGGAGTTGCCAGAAATAACTAATACGAATCCTGTATCAGGTGGCGCAGCAGGGGGTCAATCCCAAAGTTAGTTGAAGTGTGAACGGCTCATTCGTTGTCATGCCG
>CAYTTY010000042.1:0-35619 GCA_964440935.1 uncultured Ignavibacteria bacterium
GATGATGCAGGAGATGCACTCAACCCGTTTTTACAGGAAGATTATGACTTGACCGCATCAAGGCCATCCGGTGCAACTTATTAATGCCCATTGGAATACAACTCAGAGAGCGCCCGTCACCGGCGAGGGTGACGGGCGCTACTGTTGAACTAATTTACTTCAGTAATGTCATTTTTCGCGAGTCAGTGAAGTTCGGCATCTGGATGCGGTAGAAGTACATACCGCTCTGGACTGTCGAACCGTTGTCGTCACGACCATCCCACTCAATGGTGTGCGTACCGGCTTCCCTCACGTCCGCGACCAGCGAACGGACCTGCTGACCAAGAACGTTGTAGACCGTCAGGTTGACTTCTGACACTTTCGGTAGACGGAATTGGATCGTGGTCGACGGGTTGAACGGATTCGGGTAGTTCTGTAGCAACGCGTAGCTGGTCGGAACCGGGTTCGAACCGGCTGCAAACACTGTCACTTCGTTCGATTCCTGCTCGGTCCAGCGGATATTGCCGCTGACACCGGCAGCCATGCCGTTGACCTCAAAGGTCAGCTCTTCACCCGGCACAGCGCCGTCGACATGACTCGTGGTCTTGTCGTCGCCGTAGGCATGTAGGAGGAACCAGCCCTTATCGTTCACCACCGCTTCACCAACCAGTAGACCCGATGGGGTCTTGGCGGTGATCACATCGCCCGGGCGCAGCCCGGTCTCGCTCATGTCGGCCGCTGACCAGAAGTCGCTGAAGCGATTCGTGATCGTCGCGCGGTTGGTCGGATTCGACAGCTTGGCATTGCCCTGGATCTCGGTACAATTGTACCCGCTCAGCGGATACGTCTGCGTGGCCGCTGTCGTCATGCGAATCCAGTAGCCCTTGGTCGGCTTCATGCAGATCAGGTCGTTGAGTTCCGCCGGACGATCCGCGGACCATGACTGGATTCCGTCGCACTCAGCGGTGAACAGGTAATCGTAATCGCCGTCAATCGACGCCAGCGCGTGGGCACGTCCATCCCACTCGTTGGGCAGATACGAGATCGCGTTCCAGCCTTCGCACAGGTTGAGCGACTTGTCCACCGGTACCGGCGCGCCTTCGATCACAATCGGGCCAACGCCCGGACCGGTCGGAAGCACCCAGTAGCCGTGGCACGGGTCCATCGTCTCCATGTCATTGAGTACTTCAGGCCGATCGTTTGCCCAAGTGATGATTCCCTCAACGCACGTGGCGCTATACAAGTACCGGTATTCACTATCAATACTCTGGAGTACATCGCCAATAAGAGGGCTTGACGGAAGCACGTTGAACGAGATCAGGGTCCATGTATCGCACAGCGGGATCACAATTGAGTCGATGCTGCAATCGAACGCGGCATCGAAGAGATTGTTGTCGAATGGCGACCATTGTTGCGGTGCGATGAGAGGACAATCGCAGTTGTAGTAGAGTGTGATCTCATCACCCGGTTCGGCACCTTCGTCCATTTCGGTGTTCGGATCATCTCCAAGCACATGGATCAGGTACTCTCCATCAGTCTCAACTGCCGTGACACCACAAATGACACCATCAGGATCAATTGCGATGATCACATCACCCGGAACAAGCGGTGTCCCTTCAATTGTCGAGGCGGCAGAATACCAATCGGCCCCGTAGGGTTGTGTGGGGATCGTGGGCAGTTCTCCGAGGAAAACCTCAGGCGAGTCGCCGCATTCCACGTCTACGATCTCGGGGCAGTAACCGTCTTTCCGGATACGGAGATCGTACCCGTCAGCGACTGGCGGGCCGATGCAGAAGTAGCCGTTTTCGTTGGTGGTCGCCGTGTCGATAACCTGACTATCGGGATATGATGACCAGGCCTCAACAAACGCGCCCGGAGTCGTATAGCCACAGATCGAATCGCATTCGGTGCTCTCCACCACGACGTAGAAACCGCAAGTGTCTGCATTCCCCGATGGATCTTCAGCAATGCATGTGACCAGCGTCGATTCAGGCGCGAAGGCAGATCCAGATGGCGGAGTATAGTCGATGTGTGATATGCCACAGTTGTCGTTGGCCCAGGCTGCGAACTCAACTATCGCCTCCTGCTCACCAACGCCCAACTGAAGAGTGGTATCGCCTGGACATATGATTACCGGCGGACTCATGTCGGCGACAGTTACTGAGAACTGACATGAGTCACGATTTCCGGCAACGTCTTCTGCAACGCACTCAACAATCGTCGTGCCAACAGGGAAGAATGAGCCTGATGGCGGCGTGCATTCCGCTATGGCGAATACCTGTGATGCGAGTACACTCAGATTTGCCCCCCACGGTTCTGTAATGTCGAACTGAGCACCCCCCGTGGAAGGCGCCAATGACGAGTAGCCCGTAGAATCGGCAAAATTGAACACCGTATGGATTTCGGCTCCGGATGCGATGAGGTCGGGAACAAGCAAGTTGAAGTTCGCGATATCATCTGCATCCTCGTCAGTGACCAGGATGAGGACCTTACGGCAATCCTCACGGAATGGATACCAGTCGAGGACATTTCGAAGTGCCGTAAGGCCGTTCTCTGTCCCTGCCCCCGTGTCCCCCACTGCCGTTACCATATTCGCAAACGTTGCTTGATCTTGTGTGAACTCCCCGGAGCCAGGCAGACCGGGTTTGAAAATCCCATCTGTTCCTACGGGATTCGCTTGCTGGGTGTATGCAGCAACGCCAAGCCGAAAATCGCCACCGTGCAGTCCATTGAAGAACAGTGTGGCGTTACTGGCAATGGCTGCTTGATCATCACCCATCGATCCAGAGCCATCAATGACCCAGACCACATCCGCACAGCCACTGCCGCAATTGTCATCGACAGGCGCCATGAAGGACACAACTGCACCGCATGTGTCTGGAGAACTGGGTAACACGATATCCGCCGGGCAAGAGATCGACGGCGGCGTGTTGTCTTCCACCGTAACCGTTGCCGTGCAGGTATCGGCCGCACCGGTTGGCTCGGTCACGATCAACATGACTTGCGTCTGGCCGAGCGGATACGGTCCCGTCGGTTCGAGCGCCAGCGAAATGTCCTGGCCGGTCGAACCGTTGTCGACCATCTCCGGTGTGACGTTGCCTTCGCAGTTGCTGTCGGCATCCACTGTCACATTCTGGCAGCGCGCCACCAGTTCATCGGACAGCGGATTGACCGTCACGTCAAATGAGCACGTGTCGGCGTTGCCGGAGCTGTCGGTGGCCACGAAGGTGTTTGTGGTCACACCCACCGGGAAGGCCGACCCCGATGCCAGTCCGGCAGTCTGCTCGATGGTCGGATCGGCATCGCAGTTATCTGTGGCCGTGGGATCGCTGTAGTTCACGACCGCCGTACCGCCACCTTGCACATCTTCGTTGACGGTGATGTCACCGGGACACGAAATCACCGGATCCTCGTCGTCGAAGATAAACACGTTGAAGTTACATGTATCGGCATTCCCGGAACTATCCGTGGCAATGGCCATGACCGGTGTGGTTCCGTGCGGGAAGAAACCTGACGGCGGACCGAACGTGATGGTTACATCTTGATCGCAGTTGTCGGTCGCCGTCGCCCAATTGTTGCTTTCGAAATCAACGGCGGCACCGCACTCGCCAGGATCATTCTGGCTGTTCCAGTCGCCTTCGCATGTGATTGTCGGCGGCGTATTGTCCTGCACCGTGATCAGCGCGGCGCACGTGTCGGCCTCGCCTTCGTCGTTCGATGCAATCAGCATGACCTGCGTATCGCCGAGCTCGTACGGACCGGCTGGTTCGAGCGTCAGGGTCGTGTACCCGGTCGAGCCGTTGTCCACGTCCTCAGCCGTGACGTCGGCCTGGCAGCTCGCATCGGCGTCGACCAGCACATCCTGGCACACCGCCACGACCGGAACCTGGCCTTCGGTCACTTCAATCGTAAAGCTGCATGTATCGGCGTTGCCGCATTCGTCAACGGCTTCAAACGTGATCGTGTGCACGCCCACCGGGAAGGTGCTGCCCGACGGATCGCCGGCGATCTGCGTGACGGTTGGATCGGCATCGCAATTATCGCTCGCGTTCGCATCGGCAAAATCAACCACCGCGCCGGCGCCCGGAGAATCTTCTTCGACAACGATGTCGCTCGGACATTCAACGACCGGCGCTTCGGTGTCATCAACCGTGATGATCTGAATGCAGGTGTCGGCGTTGCCGGCCGCGTCTGTAGCGACCCACAGGCGCTCAATCGTACCGCCGCACGGAATACCACCCGTGTTATCGGTCTCGGTGTATTGAAGGTTGACATCAGGACAGTTGTCCGCGGCTTCTACATTCGACGGATTCGGAATTTTAGCAAGGCAGATTACCGCGGTGTCAGATGGACATCCCGATAATGTCGGGGCGACTGTGTCATTGGCACAACTATCACATTCCACACCAAAATCGTAGACTTGGCTACCGTCTCCACATGGGTCTGGAAGGGGGAATGAATTGGTATTCGTCCAACACCAGAAGCTATCCGGATATTCAATTACTTGCCCGCTGGAGGAAGCAAACAGCTGTAGCGTGAAGTACTCACCCTCAATCATACCCTCTTTGTCGTTCGCAGTAGTTAAATCGTCGCCGTAAATCTGCATGCTAAAGGTCGCGGCGTCTTGCACCAAGACGAGCGGAGCGGTACCAACGCATGTGCCCGTCGAATCGAAGGCGGCTATGCAGTCAGCCTCCTCACCCGGCTCACCACAGATGGTTACCTGACCTCGCATCAGGCCAGCTTGTGGTGTTACGGCATAAATTTCAAATGGACATTCACCTGGTGAGGTAAAGTTGTAAACCTGACCGGCGTCTCCACACGAATCCGGCAACGGGAAGGAATTGGTGTTGGTCCAGCAGTCGAAGTCTGGATCGTACTCCAATATGGCATCGGCTGATTGATCATACAGTCTAAGAGTGAATACATCACCGGGGTCCATTCCCTCATCAATGGTATCCGTGGTTAGATCGTTCCCATAGATTTGCATGTTGAATCCAGCGTCCCCGGAAGATACGATTATGGTTCCCACGCCGACACATTGGCCATCAGGATCAAAAGCGGCGATACAGTCGTCCTCCGTGGCAGCGATACCATCGATGGTAATCTGACCACGCATCAAACCAGACTGTGGAGTTGGTGAGTGCGTTAACGCAAATGGGCACTGTGCGCTTGCATCGACAGTCATGGTGACGATAACGACCATGGTTGCAAGTACAGCCGACAACAGCTTTGCAGTTTTCATATGTGACTCCCGAGTTGATGGCAGGGCTCCCGCTGAGAAGTTGGGAACTGTTACAATTGTGATCCCTTAGGATGGGAGTCTTAGGGAATTCCCAAAGCTCCCATCCGAGGTCCATATGTGTTTGTACTACTTCAAAAGAACGAGTTTCTTTGTCTCCACATATTCAGGGGAACTGAGACGGTATAGGTAAATGCCGGATGAAACTGGAGATCCAAGGTCGTCGGTGCCATCCCAGACAACGACATGACGTCCTGCGGTGAGTTCACCAGCAACCAAGGTCCTGACACGTTGCCCTGCCACATTGAAGATCTCGAGGCTGACGTGGGATGCTTGCCCGAGGTAGACGTCAATGGATGTCGTAGGATTGAACGGATTCGGGTAGTTCTGGGATAGTGAGTAGCTCTGAGGAGTACTCTCAGAGCCAGCACCCTCGGAAAGGAAATCAATGACGAGCTTGCCTTTGAGATCATTGTAGAGCGGAGCCCCGTTCCTATTCTGCCATCCTGAGAACTCTCTGTCGTAATCAAGTACTTGTGACGTCGAGGCATCAAAGATCTTGAGATGGATTGATTCACCCGACTGGAGACCCTCATCCACCGCTGTCGTAGGATCATCACCGTAGATCTCGAGAGCAAACAGGGCATGTCCATCACGCAGGTTGATGGGACCAACGCCGGCACAATTGCCTTGAGCGTCGAACGCTGCAATGAGATCTGAGCCGGATGCAGGTGCTCCATCCACGAGAACTCGTCCGGAGATACGACTGGCCTTTTGGGTCGGTCTGAAAGAGAATGGACCAAGGTTCTCTGTGGAGGCGAGTGTCGGCCACGGTGTTCCAGTGTGAGCAATCTTCGTCAGGATCTGAGTTGGGTTTGGGTAGGTGAAGCAATTGACCGAGTCCGTCAGCTTTACCCAGTATCCTTGATTCTTCTCGATTTGGGTCAGAGTGTTGTTTTGCGGAAGATCATATGGGTCAAACCACTGATAACCAACGCAACCAAAGCCACTGACCCACTGGAGCGTACCAGCGGAGATTAGCTCGGAAAATGCCTCCTCAGGCGTCATTGGTGACTCGAGACAATAGCCAATCAGGTTCCAGTTCTGATCCAAATCCATGCAACTGCAGCTACCTCCACAGGGTCCCTCAACTAAGAGAGCATCCGGTGGCACATTGGTCTTAACCCAGTATCCCATGCATGGATCGAGGGTCTGAAGAGGTGAGAAGAGCGGATCGGCGGGATCCCACCAAACGTATCCGTTCTTGAATCCCGCCACCCATCCAACGTTACCTCCCATCGGGGCAAAAACGTCAGCTGTCGCTGTGTCTGGGTTGAGTGCACAGAACGAGATCAGGCTCCACGAACAAGGCAGATCGACTGAGTCGGCGCACTCGTCTATGAAATCATACGGCTTGCAAATGCTATCGCAGGGAGATGGCAGTGGGAAGCTATTGGTGTTTGTCCAGCATTCCAACGGCCTAGGATACTCACGCACCACATCCTCCGAGCAATCGTACAATCTGAGAGTGAACAACTCTCCCTCATTCATACCCTCGTCAACATCTGGAGTTGTAGGGTCGTCACCATAGATCTGGAAGCTAAAGCCGGCAACAGTACTATCACAAGTTGGCGGATTTACATATGTGATTGTTGAGAATCCGACACACTGTCCCTTTGAGTCGAAAGCAGCAACACAGTCGTTTTCGCCCGCTGGCACTCCATCAACGAGTGCATTGCCCTTCATGAGACCAGATGAGGGAGTTGGGCTGTGTCTTAGCGAGAAGGGGCATACACAACCTGACTCGGGCGGAACAGTTGTGAAAGGCCACCGATACTCAGAACACAGCGGATTGCCCGCAGGATCCGTTGCACAGACCTCGAGAATGCCCTCAAAATTGTGTGAATCAGGAAGAGAGGGTGAGGGAATGAACTTGTATAAGAGATCAGATGGGTGTGTGATTGATTGACACACAATTTCCGTCCCGGTAGTCAGATCCCGAACTCGGAAACACTTCGCCAGGCAGGTCATTGAATCCTCGTGCAGAATCTCACTGACCTCAATCTCGATTCTGTCTACATACAGTTCATTTGAATCAGGTATGGTAGCTACAACACGTGGACAGGTGTTATCGATCTTTACTCTGACCGTATCACTACAGTCCCAATTCTCATTGCCATTTGCAACTGGAACGGCGATGATGTCATAGGAGCCATCCTGCCAAGTGTTGGATTCCCATACGCAGCAGTAAGATAGGGTTCCACTGCCTTCCCCAGTGGAATCATAGCAAATCAGCGAAAGACCCCCGCCGAGACGTTGCTGATAGAAGCGGATTCCGTCGTGACTTTCACTCGTATTTGCGCACACTGCAATATCGCCTGAGTATGGCAGAGTGCTGCTATTAGGTGTAGTAATGTCCACGTAGCAGGGACAGTTTGACGGATCGCAGTAAATGGTGATTGTCTCACACGAGTAGATCTGGTCATCACATTGAGCGTTTGCACAGATCTTTAGCTCGTTTGGACCACACGCGCAGTTTGGAGTGATCACTACATTCACTTTGAATGAGTCCCCTGGATCAACATGGATGTTGCAGAGTTCGTTTGCTGACCCATTGAAGGACACTGATGCTCCGCAGAGATTGTCATCAGGAGGCGCCCAAATGCAAAAGTCCGAGCCTCCATTAAGTAGGCCAGTAAAGAGAAGTCTGAAGTCGATGACGGTGGAATCGCCTGGGCAGACTGTGTCGGCCCAGATGCCACTCGAATTGATCAGATCAATGCCTTCATTTGCATCAGTACATGCTTCCCAAGGGCACATTGTGTGTGTGCCTTCTCCATTGAAAAAGACGGGAGTGCCATAGGAGGAATCGGCGTATATGAGCGTATGAAAACCGTCAGGGGCATCATTGTCGCACAAAGTGTATGCGATCCTATTGGTGTGCGAAAACCCTTCAGCAATATACCCGCCAAGTGCCAATTTAGCATGGACCGTGACCTTCCCGCCGGCGCCAGTTCCCAGTACCTCAAGGCCAAAATGAGCTGCTATTTCAGCATCAATTTCAAGTTCGGATTCTACTCGCAGTGCCCGGCTAACAGTGGTAATTTCCTCAAAGGTCCGGCAGCCACCTCCAGACCAGATTTTCTCCGTTGGGGGCATTACTACCAGAGAGTCCTCGTCGTTTGTTAATTCACAGTCATCAGTGACATCGAAGCTTAGTAGTTGTTGCCACTTTGCCTGTTCGTCAGGTGGTAGCGGAGGCATAATGTCATTTTCGATGTACCATCGAGAAACAAAGACATCGACGACATCAGTCTGATCAGAACTTGGCTCAAAGGCCAGCACGATTGAATCGTCCACAATGCATAGAGATGTGTCAACCCAAGTCTCAAGGGCCTTGCCATACTTTAGCTTGAGCCCAGCGGTGACAAAGAACGCTCCACCGTCAGGACCAATTAATTTGGGATCTTCGTTTTGATCCGTTCTGTAAATGTCTGTGTGTGTCATATCGAATCTGTAGTCGTACATACTCGACATTCGCGCTGTGACATCGATCTTACCGCCGACCCCAAATGACACAATCTTGCTGACTCCCGCATGTGCCTCGAGGGTGACTCCTGCCTCAGTTGTGAAGCCTAAACCGAATCCCGTAAAATAAGTTAAGTCCTGCTCCCACTCAGAAAAACTCTGATCTCCCGGTGGGTCGTAGAGTATCAGTAGTGGTGTCGTTGATTCGAGCTGGACAGTGAACGTCTCACCGAACCATCGTCGACCTGTGACAGTAATGTACTTATCGATTCCTTCATTGTTGTCATTGTCGTATCCACCTTTAAAGACCGACATTTGGAGGCGTTTATCCTGTTGTGGCATGCCACCTACGATGGTGTACTCAAAGCAATCGCCAGGAATCACGGTAGAGTCAATTGGAGGAGTTGTCTCATCCAAGTGAGAGACTTCATCGCGAATTATTACTGTTGCTCCTGATACAGGACAGTCGAATTCATCCTTGACGCAAACCTGGTAAGTATGACTTTGGCCGGATGCGATAAATGGCAGCAAGGGACAATTGGGGCTTCCAGGATCGTCAGTTTCAAATACGAGCTTTAACGATGTCTCATGGACAAAGTCATGCTCTTCGGTCTGAGAACAGGTGATCTCCGCAGGATCAAATGAATATCCAGTCTTCACTGCTGATAGAGAATAGTTGCCTGGAGGCAGATCTAATGAGTAGAGACCGTCAGCTCCAGTTGCTATTGATGATACCTCACAGAAGTTGTTAGTGGCTGTTATAACCACTCCCTCAATTGGTTCGTCACAAGATGTCTTACAAATACCCGATAGAAAGCACTTCGTGTCATCCCAAAAGTGGATATCATCCCGGTCGCTGGTAAGCGGGTGAATCTCTCGTGGATTGGGATCCAAAAAGATATGCCCTGCCTCGGCCGCCAATACATTGTAGTCTTCTAATAAATACCCAGAACAACTGTAGTAACCGGTGGCATCGGTTGTTGCGCAATGCTCGCCATTGAGGTAGATGTCAACCCCTTCGGATGGCGCGTCGTTACATGTCGTGTAGCGAACGTATCCAGCGATACGTCTCGTTGTTGTGTCGGTAAACACCACACTGCATTCTGGAGATGTCGAGTTGATACAGCAATTATCAGTTGCTGGGTCGAAGAGATGGTCAGTTAGCTGAGGCGTAACAGTGTAACAAAAACCGTAAGGGACATTGGGTATTTCAAATGCGCCGGATGTGTTGGTCAGGTCGCAACCTGAGAACCCATTCCCTGATGCACAGACATTTACGCTTCCTACACCTGTAACTCCATCTTTAGCGTAGACATAGCCTCGTATCGTGCCGACGCATCTGACCTCCGCAGTCGTAGGAATCGATGAGCAAGGAGAAGGGAGATTAATGTCACATGTACGTGTGCCACAGTACGAGTCCGATCCTGTAAAGTAGACCTGGATCGTCTCGGACTGACCTGCACCTAACGAAACGTAAGAAGGATTGAACGATAGTTCTTGGCAGCCAGAGGAGATAGTTCCACTAAGTGTTCCACAGCCTGCATTTGTAATTGAGAAGGAAGTTGAGACTGTCTGCCCGACGTCTACCTGTCCGAAGTCTATGCTAGTTTCCGATAGGTTGCACTCGGGATCGTCAGTGCCAGTGCCAGACAAGCTTATGCTACACCCACCTGGGAAGGATATAGAGCCATTTGCTTGGCCGCACTCTGAAGGGCAAAAGATCAGTGTGACAGTCGTTTGTCCGCCCCCTGGCACACTAATAGACGATTCGGATGCGTAAAATGGAGGATCGTCGTCGATAGGCCCGGACAGAGTCTCGCATCCGTCATTGTACACGATGATGTCTTTCCTAGGGCACGTGGCATCGAGGTCAGTGCTTTGAAAGTTGTGACTCGTTTGCGAGAGTCGACAGTCGGGAGGTGTCGTTCCTGTTCCGCTTACAGGCAGCGTTCCGCAACCATTTCCTAAAGAAATGTTGCATGATTTGCTGCCGCATGAGTTTGGATTAAAATAGACAGTGAAGACCTGTCTGTTACCTGAGGTAATGCTGTAAGAAGTTGGACTTACATCGAACTCACTGCAACTCTCTGAAATGCTACCGGACAGCGTGCCACAGCCTGTATTCCATATTTCAAATGTTTCTGAATCTTGAGATCCCACATTCGTCGAGGGAAATGTCAGACTTGTAGGCGCAACATCGCACACAGGACCGATTTCGGAGTAACAGTAATAGACGTCAGCATACTTCACGCAGAGGTTGGCATCAGTGTCAACCCAGACGCCATAGTAGAACCAACCACCCGAACTGACGTGACATGAAGGAGAAATATCGACGTAATGCCACCCGTCAGACTTGTCGAAGGACCAGTTAAAGTCGTAGGAGCCTGTGCACCAGTTGTAAGCGAAGACCGTCGGGTCAGCACATAAGTGAAAGGTACACATCTCATTGGCGTAGAATTGGACTTGAATGCTGGTTGCGTAATCAAAGCAAGGATCCGTAGCTAAATCTACACGCCACACACAGTTAGCTGTCCCACCGTCTGGGCTTAGATTGATGTATGGGGCGACGTCACATTTGCCAGGTATCAGATAGTCACCACTGATATCGTATATGTATGCTGGATCATCCGCGTCGACCCAGATGACGTCACAGACAGTACCAGAAGCGTCCTTTTGTTCCAGTTTATCCATACGGGGAAGCCTATCCTGATCAGGTGACGGTGTAGCAGGATTATACTGAAGTGCCGTATCAGGGATAAGTTCCTTGTACGCAACACCAAGCGCAGATAAGTGTGGCAATCTCTTCGCTGGAATCATGGCATACAGAGAATCCGGATTAGATAAGTCTATATAGATTGCAATTGAATCAGCGAAACGTCGCAATTGCGGATCTGAGGCTTGCATAGCAACGTGTTTTGCGCTGAATGGGATAGATGGACGTGGAGCCCTAATCAACGTATCGCCGGGAGCAAGCTGATTATCGGATTCGACAATCGTCTCAGACTTAAGCACTTCCTGTGCGTCTGCTTTTTGGCCAACTGTTACCAGCATGTAGAAGATGAAGGTCAGGCATGCGGAAAGTATCACTTTCACAGTGCGGGCATAGGCTACTGTGTGGCAACACATTGTATCCTTTGAGTTCATGTCTATTCCCTCCGGATGAGGTGTGCAAAGGACGATGGAGACGCGAGTGTTTATTGTGGAGTTCATGGCCACTGTGGCAATCGATCAAATACACAAACCCGTTCACGCCCAGAAGCGTGTGGATTGCTTCACAAAGACACTACCTGTACGAACACTGCGATTTGCCCGCTGCTGTGCTCTGCGAGTTGTGAATGTCTGCGCGAGTCTTTTACCTACTTATAGTGTAGCTAAGATTGGGGTGGTACCAAGTCAAGAGCTTTTCGTTCAAAATGACAAAGCCTGATGTTCGCACCCATCAGGGCAAACGGTGGGAAGGCCGGCCCCCCCCTGGCGACTTTCACGGACAGTCTGGACTTGGCACGCAATGCGAATCTGACGAATGAGGAGAAACTGGCAGCGTAACTGAAAACCCGCAGAGGTAAATGACCACTCACTCTTTACGCAAGTGTCAACTCAAGTCCGTCCTGCTACAGCTCACGACCAAACAACCCCATTTTCCGTCGACATCTCCGCCTGCTTCAAGACCAACTGTGTCGCGTCCTCAGACAGATCGGGTGGATAGCCGTATTTGGCCAACATCCGGCGCACGTTACGGCGGAGTGTTGCCCGGACAGACTCGCGTTGTGTCCAGTCGAGCTTGGGCATCTTCTTGACCATCTCCGCGAGTTCACGGGCCATGAGACGGAGTGTGTCCATCTTCATGATCTCTTTGGCTGAACCATTCTCCGCGAGCGCGTCGTAGAATGCCGTTTCCTCAATGGACATGCCGAGATCTTCGCCGTGTCGCTGGGCTTCTCGCAGGTGCTTGGCCAGGTCGATCAACCGTGTGATCATCTCGGCGGTCGTGATCGCCTTGTTGGTGTATCGCACCATCGCGTCCTCGAGCGCCTCACGGAACTTTTTGCTCTGCACGATATTCGATCGCTCGGTGATGCGAATCTGATCGGTCAGCAGCTTCCGCAGGGTTTCGAGCGCGAGATTCTTGTGTTCGAGAGCCGCGACTCGTTGAAGGAAATCATCCGACAGGATATCAAGCCGTGCGTCGCCCAGTCCCGCTACGGCAAACAGATCGATGACCTCGTCTGCATCGACGGCATTGCCCAGAACCTGCCGCACCGCCGCGTCGATATCGCGTTGTCTTCGTCTGGCTCCACCGTTGGATTCATCTGTCAGGCGTTTGCGGATCATCGCGGCGACTCGCTGGATAAACACGAGATGATCGACCACCTGCTCGGTTTCAGGTCGTGGCACGGAGAGAGCAAATGCGGCGGACAACTCTTTGACGAGTGTCCGCAATCGTTTCCAGCCTTCCGGCTGGGCGAACACATGGTCAATGGCCTGCAAGTAGACCGGCAAGACATCTCGCGGCTGTGCATCGAGTGCGGATTCGTAGTGACAACCGTGGAAGAATGACCGCAGCTTCTCAAATGCCGCCAGCATTGCCGGGACCGCTTCATCCTGAACCTTCTTGACAGCTTCTCCCGTGCCGCCAGCTTGTGTGTACGTTGCCAGTGCGTCGGCCAGCTGATCCGCGAGACCGAGCATGTCGACAATCAACCCGCCAGGTTTCTCTCCATACACTCGATTCACCCGGGCAATCGCCTGCATCAAGCTGTGCCCGGCGAGTGGTTTGTCGAGATACATTGTGTGTGCTGGTGGGCAGTCGAATCCGGTCAGCCACATATCACAGACAATCGCCACGCGGAAGTCGTCATCCGGGTTCTTGAATCGCTCCGCCAGCCGCTTACGAGCCGACTTGATCCGATGATGTTGCTTGAGTATCTCGTCGTCCCGCGAGTCTTCGTGGACGATCACCTTCATCATCCCGCGTTCATCATCCGAGTCGTGCCAGTCCGGACGAAGTTCCGTGATCGCTTCGTACAGCCGTGCCGCAATGTCGCGACTCATGGTCACGATCATTGCCTTGCCTTCCATGGCCGCCCGCCGCTTCTCCCAATGCTCGACAATGAATGCGGCCAGACGGTCGATTCGCTCCGGGGCACCAACAAGCGCTTCAAGCGGAATGAGGATCTGATCTGAGGGTTCAGCGCCTGTCTTCTCAGCCATGGCAGCACCTTGCAGCCTTGCCTCTGCCTCTGTCACTCCCGCCTCGTCGACCGTCAGCTTGATAATCCGAGACTCGTAATACAGCGGCTTGGTTGCTCCATCCTCGACCGCTTGACGGATGTCGTACACATCGGAGTATTCGCCGAACACATGGATCGTGTTCTTGTCGTCGCGTTCGAGGGGTGTGCCTGTAAAGCCGACAAACGTGGCATTCGGAAGAGCGTCACGCATCCACCGGGCACCACCTTCTTTGAATCCGTACTGGCTGCGATGCGCCTCGTCGGCCATCACAACGACATTTGCCCGATCGGAGATGGCCCCATGTCCTTCGGTGAATTTGTAGATCGTTGTAAAGATGACTCCGCCGGCGGCACGATCCAAAAGCTCCTTCAGATGCTCGCGGCTGTCGGCCTGAATGGGGTCCTGGCGCAACAATGCCCGGCCCGACGCGAACGTGTCGAAGAGTTGGTTATCCAGATCGTTGCGGTCGGTCACCATCACAATCGTCGGATTGGCCATCACCGGCTCACGGATCAGTGACCCGGCCAGCATGAGCATCGTCAGCGACTTGCCCGAGCCCTGCGTGTGCCAGACCACCCCACCTCGCCCGTCGCCATCGCCGATGGGGGCTTTCAGATGCTTGAGCACACTCGTGTGCGTTTTGCGGATCGCGCGGAATTGGTGATACCCGGCGATCTTCTTGGTGATCTCGCCGCGTTCGTTTTCATCGAAGGTGACGCACGTCTGCAAGTAATCAAGGAGGGCCGACGGTTCAAACAGTCCGCGAATCAACGCTTCAAGGGTCGGTTGGCCCCCATCGGCGGGACGCCAGGGCATGAACCGGTCGTGGCCGCTGGTGATTGATCCGACTCGCGTCAACAAACCATCAGAAACCGCCAGTATTACATTGGGGACATACAAGTCCGGTGCTGTCTGCATGTACCGGCCAAGCTGATCGATGGCGGCGTTCAGATCGGCTTCGGTGTCGGTGGGGTCCTTCAATTCAATCACCGCAATCGGGATACCGTTGAGGAACACGGTCAGGTCCGGACGGATCCACTTCCCCGATGCACCGGTGACGGTGAGTTGACGAACCACGAGCAGTTCGTTCACCTTCGGATTTTCAAAATCAATCAGGCGTGCGCGTCCGCCGCGTGTCTCTCCTGTCTTGGCGTCTCGATATTCAACTTCGACGCCGTCAGTCAGCAGAGTGTGAAACCAGCGGTTGTTCTGGCCCAAAGTCGGATGCGCTGGTCGTGAGACCACGCGCACAATTTCTTCGATTGTCTCATGGGGCAGGCCTGGATTGAGTCTCTGTAAAGCGGCCCCGAAGCGGCTTTGCAGGATGCACTGCGACGTGTCGCTGCGTTCGCCGGCGTCATCGATCTCGACGCCGCGCTTGGTCGTTGCGCCCACGGCACCGAAGTAGACGGAGGCGATGTCCTCTACGAGCTGTTCGGTTGGGAAGGACATACTTATTCAGGTCCTTCTGCACACAGCAGAACGCACGGGTCGTTCTTGGGCGTCAATATTGTGGTTTTCAGTTTCCCCCGCGTCACACTGACACGGAAATTTTGTCGGGCTTGGTCATTGATCTCAGAAAGGTAGTTCGACTTTACGATACGGTCGAAATTCGCCTTGATCTGACCATTGGCAACGCGTGGCCAACCTTCGAAGATAATCACCTCGCAGAATTGTTTGCCCTTGGCCTTGTGCATGTTCATAACCACCACGCCCGTTTCCGGCTTGGCGTTGGTGGAGAAATGTTCGCGCACGAAGGCACGCTGCGTGATCGCGAGGGCGTTGGCATAGGCGCCGTTGTCCCGCCAATCCTGCGAAAGGTCCTGCCGGAGCTGCGTTCCGCGCTCAAGAAGTCGGATATTGCGAACTTCTCTTGCGAGTCCCTTCAGACGGGGACATGTTCCCTGCTCCAGGATGCGCCGCACCTCTCGCCAGTCCTTGTCGGGATCACCTGTAAGCACAAGTGCCCGAGCCGCGGCATAGACCCCCAGCATCGCGACTAGGATGCTGTTCCTTTTGATTTCCTTGCCGGCCGCTTGGCGGACCAGCCAGTCATTGTAGGCTTTCTGAAGGGACTTTGCCTCTCTGAGGTCGCCCAGTGTTGGAGCATCGCCTCCCTTGCCTTGGTAGTAGTTGCGCATCAAGGTGAAGAACTGCTCGGAATGCCGCCCATCGGCATCAGGCTGCATCAGGAAGGCAATAATCTCGGCTCCCAAAATGGCAGCCTCCAACTCGATGACAGCGACATGGGGAATCTCTGTCATCCCCGCCGGCGGCGCGCGAAACGTATCCGACACGAGACGGGTCATCTTCCTGGTAGGAACCAGAATCGCCAGCGACCAATCCTTACGACCGGCATCGACGAGCCGCTTCCGTGCGGCATAGGCCGTCGTGATTAGTGCAGTCATGGCCTGATTGGCGTACGGCTCATACAAGAGGCACTTGATACCGTTGTAGCTGTCCTTCCGGAATCTGCCGGATAGAAGGTCATTCCCGAAACTTCCAATGTCCGTGCCCGCACTGCGATGGTTGTCGTCCATACCGAGGTCCACCTCGGTTGGCGTGAATGCCGCCCTGAAGTGGTTCAGGCGCTCGGGGTCGGCGCCGATGAAGTCGTAGATGCGCTGCTCGGGATCCGCAACGGCAAGAAGGGTGCTAGACCCACCCATTGCTTGGACGACGCGCCATTGCTCGGCGTTTGTGTCCTGGAATTCATCGAACATGATCACGGGATACATCGTGGCCAGCAAAGTGCGAATGCGCACACTGCCGCGGAGAATGTCCCCGACATACGGCGCGAACAGGTCGAAGCAGATGCACCCGTCCTCGCGGGCCAGCCGCAGACGCTCGGTCTCCACGGCCGTCTTCTGTGCCGCCTTCTGGGCATCGGTCAGCTTCGACGCCGCGGCATACCCACTGCGGATGTCCGACAGGGCGATTGCTTCCCCGGGCGGCGCCAGTATGTTTATCCGGCGCGGGAGTCCGACCAAGTAGCCATGCGCCTTCAGGATGCGCCAGAAGAAGGAATGGTAAGTCTCGACGTCGATCCTCCGCTTCTGTTCACGCGGGATTTGTTGCTCGTACTCAATGGTCTCGACAACGCGGGAGACGGTTGCGCGGGCGAAGCTGAGGAAGAGGATCTTCTGACCCGGCCGCAGGTCCCGCTCGGCAATCTGCGCTGCCTTGAGAATGGAGACTGTCGTCTTGCCGGAACCCGGTCCTCCCGTGACGAGCAGGTGCCCATTGGCCACCATGATCTCAAGCTGTTTCTCAGTCAGTTGCATCCGCACCGATTCTCGGCTCGGCACCCGCAGCGGGCGTACAGGTGGTCTTCAATTGAATGCAGGCGTCCCTAAGCCACGGTGGGATCTCCGCCTCGCTGCACTGGGCGAGGAAGTCGGCAATGCCCCAGTTGGCCTTCGTCCAGCCGAAGTAGTCTGCGACTGCAGCCTGCGCACCCCCCGTCACGTCCGGGTGCTTCTCCATGAGGTGCGGAGGCCAGTCGACTAGCGTTGCGAAACGCGTGAGCGCCTCCACGGTGGTGTTGTTCAGGACGAGGTCCTCAAAGCCCTGCTCTTCGTGCATCAGTATAAATTCGACTTGGGCCCCGATGAGCGCTGCGTTCGCGGCATCCTGCTTGTCGCAGATGGCGAATACACGCTTGCCGAGCTCACGGTAGAGCTTGGCCATGTCGGGGATGTTGTTCTGGCTGCCGGCGTCAATCGTGCAGATACCGAGGGCTTCCAGCGAGGAGTAGGTGTCGGGCCTCAACTCCGACAACCGGCGACAGACGACCGGGAACGCAGACGCCTCTGTTGCACCTTCGGCTACAAGGATGCGCCGAGCGAGCAAGCCTTCGCAGAAGCGGGTACGGAACTCCCGCCGATAGCGCTTCAGCTTAACGCTATTGGGCAGCGCGATGTCGCGTTTGGCTAGCACCCCATCAGCATCCCTTGTCAGGACGACGGTCTCGTCGAGCGCAAATTCCTCCAGTACATAAGGGGAGTGCGAGGTGAACAGGGTCTGCGACGCCAGCTTGCGGATCTCGTGAACGATCCGCTTTTGAGCGTAGGGTGGAATGGCGGTCTCTGGCTCTTCCATGGCGAAGATCACATTCTGCTTGTCTTCCGCAATCTGGGAGAGCATGGCCAAGACGAGCATGTTGATGGTACCCGTGCCCTGCCGATAGAACGGTGCCGCGTGACTCCCCTCACCTGTAGCGATAAAGGCGGTGATGACTTTCCGCAGGTGTTCACGGGTGAGATTCGTCACCTTCAGATGGGGCTCAATCCCCCATTCTTTAGGGACGTATTTCTTCAGCGCGGTATTGATACTCTCCAACACGCCGGCGATTCCAAACACCGGATCGCTCGCGACCGAGTAACGGGCGAGCTTGGTGATGGTGTCTTCCCACATCTGTGGCCTGACCTCTTTCAGGCGCAGGATGATGTCCAGCAGGCTACCCCGCTCCAGGCTCAGTGCGCGCGTGCCCGTGCGCAAGGAGCGCAGATAAAGGAAGCCACAGACCCGCTTGTCCTTCCTGGAGAACGTGACAGGATTGTCACTCTCGGCAAGGCTGCGTGTGAAGTAGGTCCTGCCCTCGAAATCATCCTCTTCCGGGTTGTACCAGCCGTGGAAGGTCACGCGGAGCGCCTCGGTTATGTTCGCTGCATCGACACCTGCCGGGTTGGCCTCTTCGTAGAATGTATTGGTCTCGGCGTCCCAGAACTCAATGTAGTCACCAAACCTGGCCCTCTGCTCCTCTCCAAGATCCGAGATGGCGACTTCGATTTCGATCCGGGGTGCTTCTTCGCCAGCAACAGCCACCGCTTCGTCGGCGGCGCCTTCAGGGTCGGGGCCCAGTTGGGCAGCGCCTACTTCAGCTTTGTCCTCATCATCTTCTTCCGCTTTCGCAGGAGGATCATCGGTCCTGGCTAGGTATCTGCCTTGGAAGAAGTCGTGCTCATCAAACGGAGGTTGACGGTTCAGGCGATCAGGCCCGAGCACCAAGTCAATGGCCTCAAGCAGGGTCGTCTTGCCCGTGTTGTTGTCGCCAATCAGCACGCCGTGCCCCGGCAAGAGCACGATCGCCTCCCGAATACCGCGAAACTGCTTGATGGTTATACGCGTAATCCGCATCTGTCACCCAATACTCTTGTTGGTTTGAGATTTCTGGCGATTGTCGCATTCTGCGGCCACGTGAATTTCGCCGGAGACCAGCTTGGGCAAGAGGTAATCGCGCATCTCAGCAAGCTTGCGAGATTCGTCCATCACCGCGCGGATGCAGTTGAACAACGGCTGTGCAATGTCACCGAACTCCAGCGCCAATTGCGCAGATGGCGTGGCAATCCGATAGTGGTCCATTGCATCGACCGTGACACGTTGCCGTCCGCTGGTGCCAGTCATGTTCTGGATTGCGAAATCGCGAAACTCACCAGTGCGTGCCAAGCAGTATGCAAAGATAGGCGGCAACGGTGCTTTTGGCCGAAGCACGATGTACTCGGTCGAGCCCCATGCAATCTGGCCGTTGGCCAGGAAGTCAACGAAAGCGGTCTTTCCGTTCTCCAAACACGGTGTGATGCGAGCGACCAGCGTATCGCCGTTCGTAAAGCGCATGCCCGAGCCGAACGGGCGCTCGATCCACGACTCCGGCGCATATCCCTTCGTCGGCATTGCCTTCATGTCGAGATATGGAGCACACTCACCCCTCCTGAGCGAACGAGTCGGGTTGACATCAATAACCTCAGATAGCGCCCTCACCGCCCACCCCTCCGGCACCGGCCCAATCTCGGAGTCAACGAACCGTGTCGGCAGGGAATCGAAGACATCCTCTGGCATAGAGGGGAATGAGGTCACACCGTCGGCCTTGGCCCTCACCGGCTCGAAATCCACAAACCATGTGCGAAAGATCGCCCGTGCCAGTTCTTCCAGTTTCGTTGCCGTTTTCCGGTTGTGCTCAATTTTGTCGTCGAGCGAGCCGAGGACTGCGGCGATGATACGTTGCTGCACAATTGTGGGTGCTGGGACTTCGAAGTTTTCGATCATGCCCTTTGTAAGGGCATTCCTCGTCGCTCCGGCACCAGCTAAAGAGAGCATCGATGACTGTTTGGCTGGTGAAATCAGATGGTAGTGCAGATAACCAGGATCCAGGTGGTTGGGATCAGTCCGGATGATGGCAACGTGCTGATTTACTCGCGCGGGAAGGACCGATCCGGGTACTCGACATGAGCGTGCCACCGAATCGCCAGTGATGTTCAGGAGAATGTCGCTGGGCTCGACAGCGACATTGGCCAATTGCGCAGCGTGTTCTTCTCCAATATAGACTAACCCTTCCGTTCGGAAACCATCATTGTAGACGTTTTGACTGCGAATCAGAGTCACGCCATGTGGTAAGTAAACTTCACCGCCACCCCTCGGTGTTGCACCGCTTCCGATCTTCGTACAAGCACTTCCGAGTCGTATCAGCTTCACGTGTGCACTCTCATCAGCTGTTCCCGCACCGCACCCATCAGCCGCTCCCCCTCCGCAAAACACTCCTCCAACTCGGCCAATAATCGCGGGTACTTCTCTGCGAACGGCTCGCCGTCGTCTTCCTGTTCCTCTGCCCCAACGTAGCGCCCGGGCGTGAGCACGAATCCATGTTTGCCGATTCCCTTGATGTTCTCGCTCTTGCAGAAACCGGGGATGTCATGGTATTCCCATTTCCCGTGTTCCGACTCATTCCACCAAGGGGGCGCTGATTCGCCACGCCATTGACGAAACGCATAGATGATGCGTCCAATATCGGAATCGTGATTTGGGTCGCCGATCCCGTCCGCAAGAATTGTCTCACCGTCACCGCCACCAGTCAGCACACGGAGCGTGCGGTTTTGCATGGTGCCGAGCTTGCGAGCGTCGATGAAGAGGGTCTCACCGGTCCGATCGCGTCCGCCGTGTTTCAGGTTCTTGCCGGTTTTGTCGCGTGTGAGAAACCAGAGACACGCGGGAATGCCAGTCGTGAGAAAGAGCTGGGCGGGCAGCGCCACAATAGCATCAACCAAATCGGCCTCAACGATTCGCTGGCGTATCACGCCTTCGCCGCCCGAAGCAGTGGCTAGTGAGCCATTGGCCATGACAAATCCAGCCACTCCACCGCCGTGACCATTGGGCGGAGCCATGTGATGGGTGAAATGCTGGATCCAGGCATAGTTGGCATTGCCGACAGGCGGCGTGCCATAACGCCAGCGAACGTCGTCCCGCAGCAACTTGCCCGACCAGTCGGAGACATTGAACGGTGGATTGGCCAGGATGTAGTCGGCTTTGAGGTCGGGATGGAGATTGCGCAGAAAGGTATCGGCAGGCTGCGAACCGAGATTGGCCTCGATACTGCGAATGGCCAGGTTCATGTGTGCCAGCCGCCACGTTGTGGGGTTGGACTCCTGACCGTAAATGGAAATGTCTGTGCGTTTGCCGCCGTGGGCCTCGACAAATCGCTCCGACTGGACGAACATCCCAGCCGACCCGCAGCACGGATCGTAGACGCGGCCTTCGTAGGGCTCGAGCATTTCGACCAGCAGACGCACAATGCAACGCGGTGTAAAGAACTCGCCTCCGAGCTTACCCTCGGCCTGAGCGAACTTGCCAAGGAAGTACTCGTACACGCGGCCCAGCATGTCGCGGGCCTTGGCGCGCTCGCCCTTGAAGCCGATGTCGGCGATGAGATCGATCAATCCCTTCATCTTCTCCGGTGCAATACCCCGACGTGCATAATCGCGCGGGAGTTTGTTCTTGAGGATGGGATTGTCGCGCTCGACAGCGAGGATGGCATCGTCGATCAGTGTTGCGATCTCCGGACGGGTTGCCTGGTTTTGCAGGTTGCTCCAGCGCGTCTCGGGCGGGACCCAGAACACTCGTTCGGCTGTGTATTCATCTTTGTTCTCAAGCAGGCCATCGAGCTGTTTGCCGGAGATTCCCTCTGCTTCGAGCTCGGCCTTGAGTTGCTCGCGACGCGCCTCGAACGAGTCGGAAATGTATTTCAGAAACAGCAGCCCCAGCACGACGTGCTTGTACTCGGCGGCATCGACTTGCCCACGCAACGCGTCAGCGGCCTTCCAGAGCGTGGCGGCGTATTCGAGATCAGAATCGGCGTTGCTGGCCATGTGCGGTCTTCCTCGCTATCGTGTTCCTATTGTTGGCCCCATAAGCAAATGAATAGACCAGATCACTCCCGATCAAGCCTGCAAATCACCCTCAGATCAGCGACCTATGTCCGAAAATCGCCACCACGGGCGTGGATTTGCACAATCGCCTGATCGCAGTGTAGCGTCTACCACACTGACCCGGGAGGAATTATGCGATTATCTGAGACCATCCCGTTATTCACCCGCCAACTGGCGGCAAATGGGCGGTCGTGGCACACCCAGGCGGCGTACGCGCGCGATTTGCGGGCTTTGGGGCGCTGGTTGGGCGATGATGTAGAGATTTCGGCCATTGCGCCCGACCATCTGGCCAGGTTCCTGATCTCCGACATGGTGCACCGCACCCCGGACGGCAGGCCGAGGGCGGCGATTTCGGTCAATCGGACCAAGTCGGCCTTGCGGTCGTTCTTCGGTTTCTGCGTGGAGTCGGGGTTTCTGGAGCAGAATCCGGCCCGGCTGATCCGGTCGAGCCCGGCCACGCCGAAGGAGCCGACGACCCTGGAATCCGAGGACATCGAGGCGATCCGTGCCGTTCTGGCAGGGAAGACTGGCACCTTGGCAGAGCGGGACAGGCTGATCTTTGAGTTGCTGCTGGGTACCGGCGTCCGGCTGGGGTCGCTGGTGGGGCTGAACATCGCCGACGTAGACCTCGCTTCGGCCACTCTCCACATCCGCGCCAAGGGCGGCCACCGGGAGCGCGTGTTCCTCAATCCTACGCTGGTGGCCATGTTGGCCCACCACCTCGAACAAATCGCCGCACAGGGCCACACAGGCGCTCCTGTGCCCCTCTTCGCCTCCAAGTCCGGCCGCCGCTTCGGTGCACGCCAGATCCAGCTCAACTTCGCCAAGTGGTGCGCTGAGGCGGGGATCTTGTCCGCCTCAGGCGGATCAGGGCAGTCAGTATCGGTCCACTCCCTCCGGCACACCTTCGCCACGCGCCTCTACCGCAAGACCGGGGACCTTTACCTCGTCCAGCGGGCGCTGGGGCACAGGCAGATAACGACCACCGAGGTGTATGCGCGGGTTTCGGATGATTCGCTGATACGAGCTTTGACTCTCTCCTAAAAGCCATCCCTCGCTAAGAAGAATGCTACATCAGAACTCTCACGTCTGAAACTGACCATGACGACGGCTTATTGTTCGGATTCAGGATTCAAATTCCGGTAAACGCCCGGGTATGGAGTATCACCGAGATGAACCGGTACACACAGGCGCATGTCGACTTGCTCTTCGTATCCGTACTTACTCCAATCCTCGATATAGCGCTGGTCATCAAGCGGTCTTCCCCAGACGTGCATCATATAACCGAACGGACGACCAGTTATATCGCTCAACACTCTCCCGGCTCCGGTCGAGACATCGAAAAAAACAGCCAGTCCAACGTGCCGCTCAATTTCACCCTTGAATATGTACAGTCCGATGCGAAAACCTTCCGGGAAGTCCTGAGAGCGCTTCTCGAGCAAGAACCGTGTAAACTCCGGATGTTTCTCTATGAAGTCATTGCTTCCGATTGACAGCATCATCGACACGATCTGCTTAAGTATCCTGAGCGGGTAAATGCGATAGGCGCAGAACTTGACAGCCACCGATCCTGACGAAATGTCCTGCCACATTGGGATAGCTTTCACGGTCCATTGCACAAAGTCACTTCCGTACCAGGCCCCGGTCTTCGAGTTGCAACTTGGGCAGAGTGTGAAACCACCGAGTCCCCTCTGGCTAATCGTGCCCTTTGGACGGCCACCAGAGTGTTTTTGGTGCCAGTCGAAAAAACCGAAGCTCCGAATCCTCGTGCTGTTAAAGCACGCGGCTGGCGGCACGTGTTCAAAGCTAAGTTCGCCGTGTTGACCACAGATATGGCATTGGCCCCGCCGCGATCTCTGATGCTTGCTCATCCCGGACGATAATGCGAAACAGACCTATTGCCTATCAACCTATAGTTGTACCAGTCTCGACACTTGCCAGCGCCGGGCGGACAGAGTTTCCCACGATACCTCGCTCAACGACACCTCCACGATGTGCCTCGACCGGAACACGGGGATCTGTACCTCGTCCAGCGGTGGGCTCATAGTCCGAAGGTAGGACGTTTAAACTCTCCCGTTACCATGTGTAAATCGTTAACTTCCTGTACATTGCGAGGAATGCGTGATCAGACTTGGACGGTCGATGCCGCAGCACCTATGGCCTCGGCCACATTGCACACTTTCGGCATGATGCCAGGTTGGCACCAGTACCGCCGGATCTCTTCCAGGATCTGTCTCTACTCGGGAGTAGAGGGTGAAGACATTGGATCATTTCACGAGAGCGCTGAAGCCACGGCAAGTCGGTCTGGTGTTGACATGCTGTGGGTGGCGCAGTTCATTTGTGCATGCTCCAAGGGGAGGGACATCCCCAAGGCCGAGTGTCGACACCGGCAGTGGGTGTCTCTCTTCAACGAGGCCGCAGGAAGAACGCGAATACCGGCGAAGACAGGCAAAATCTGTCAGCGGCGACCCTCACAACCATGAACGAGAAACTTGCTGTTGTGATTGGTGCTGGATTCTCCAAACCGTGGGGACTTCCGCTCACCGCAGAGTTAATGCGATTTGACGAAGTAGAGAACAATACGTTCCCAGGCGTCTGGCAGAAGAAGACTATCGAGAAGATCAAGTCGTTATGGCGCAAACAAATGAAGGAGCACCAGGGCAGCGTGGATGAATTCGGTCGACAGTTACAAGGTACCGACCTCTTTCAGCCGTTCGTCCAGTATGTAGCACTTCGGGTCTCTTCTCGATTATGGCATGTAGGCGGAGCCCAACAGACCAAGTGGGGCACGGGAGACCACGTTGCGCGGTCAGTTCGCATTCCCTCCGCGTATTTCGACTTGATTCATCATCTGCAACAAACTGATTTGGTCGGCATCGTGACAATGAATTACGACATTGTAGTCGAGAAACTCCTTGGTCCTAGGAAATTCGGGCGCCTCGGTGGTTTCAATTATGGTCAAGTGGGCGATCTGTTGATTGGTCGACACTACACAAGTTCTCAAGGCGCCTATGGTCCTGTCGAGATGACGGGCCGTGTCCCGCTGGCGAAGGTGCATGGGTCGTTAAATTGGGCATTCGCCGAGGATGGCGGTTTGGTTCAATACGTAGACTGTAGACCGAGCCGCGGACGGCGGTATAGAGTTGCAGTGTTCCCGCCAGGCGGGGAGACTGTGGAGCCCTTTCGACAGGTCTTCAGTCTAGCTCAACGTATTCTATCGGTCGCAACGATCTGGCTCGTCATTGGCTACAGTCTTCCAGAAGGGGACGACGACGTAAAGAAGCTTCTCGGTCGCTCCGCGTCAAACCTTAGACATTTGTGTGTGGCGGATCCACGAGGCTCCGATGTTGTGCACCGACTTGAGGAGGCAATTCGGGGGAAGGATGTTCGATTTCAGACGATACCAGGTCTCGGATCAACGGATTTCCCAGAGAGGCTGCGCCAGAGTCTGGTCGCTTCTCTGGGCTCCCTCTGAAAACGGCATACAGACGGCCGCAATAGGCCGCGTTGGTCTCCCGCTCCCGCTGTCTGCACTAGCCATTACTCTGTTCCATAACATCGAATCCAATGTCTGCTCGCCGTCCCAGTTAAGTCTCAAATCGTGTCTCATTTTAATTGGCACAGAGGGCCAACGTATGCCGTTTGCTCGAACCGAAGTTGACCGAAGACGGTTTTGAGGTACTCAACAACGGGCGGCTCGTGTACTTTCCTTCCTCGGGCCAGCAAGCCAAGTTCCGACAGCAAATTAGGGTAGTACTCCGCCCAAGCCTAAACCTGATCCAGTGATGTGTGACATCGAGGTGGGCACAGGTTGATTACGACGATCGAAGTTTCTCCGAGAGTGTGTGCTGTACACGCCGTCGAGGTATCTCGAAGCACTCGACATCGTACTGTTCGCAACGACGCCGCATCTCCCCGGAGATCCTGTAGGCGACAAGCATGGAACGACTGTCGCCAGGTGCTCTGTCGGCAGTCCACTCCAGCATACGTCGGTACTTGATGGCCTGTAGAATCCCAATATCATCGCTGTCGCCCACAGCAGGCTCAACCTCTACTCCGATGATACGCTCATGTTCGTCGGCCAAGACGATATCAGCGCGGTCCCCCGTCGGGAATGGGTGTTCAATTGCTATCGTACGTATGCCGGGCTCTCCGAGTGCATGGACTGGATTGGCAGCAACGAACTCCTTCAGTACTCGATGATCATCGGATTCGAGACCAATGATTCCGTCATGAGCTCGTCGCGGAACAGGTCGCTTTTGGAGTACGAGCGGTCGACTCGACCGAAAGTGCTCTCTGAGAGCGAAGAACTCGGATTCAGTAAGCTCACGGAGGCCTGAGCGTTTCTCCCCAAAACCTCGAAATGGGTAGCTACGTTTGTACCCGAGTATCTCCGCAAGGTCCTTACGTGGAATGAAACCAGAGCGAGTCAATACGTCCACGGGTGAGTGCCACCGCCACCAGATCGACGTTCCATCAGCATACTGTTCGGGTTCAGTGGTTTGGTCAGCAGTGAGGGACGTACGTACTCGACCGAGGTGAACTACTCCTTCTCGCCCACGTCGACACCGGATGCGACACGTCGTGCCGTCCGGGAGTTGCCGTATGAGAGGACGACCGGAACCTGCCTGATACACAAAAACGAGGTCGCCGGGTGCGAGCCTTGAACCAGGGATCTCGCGTCCATCTGGTAGCCAGATGCCTGATCCCTCCGTCTCAGGTTCATTCTCACGCGGGGGCCAATGCGTCGTTAGCCAGTATGCCATATGAGTTACCTCTTGCCCATCGACTACCGACAATGAAAGCAACTCAATTCACCAAGATCAAGCAGTCCTCCAGCACGCCGTGAACCTTCGCGACGCGGCTCTACCGGAAGACCGGGGACCTGTATCTCGTCCAGCGGGCGTTGGGGCATAGGCAGATTACGACGACCGAGGTGTATGCTCGGGTCGCAGACGACGAGTTGAAGCGGGCGGTGGCGGCAATTTGAGGTATCCACCGGCGCGTGTGTGCTACGTTACCGCACGGTGCAAATCGAGTTGTAACCGCCGAGCATGTTTGGATTCTTGCGAGAATTGTTGGGATCGTCTCGCCATTTTTCGTCAACGAGGAACCTGTATTCGTAGGTTCCTTGCGCCAGTTGGACGGTGATGCGCCAGAGTCCGTCGGCCCCCTTGGTCATGGCTTGCGGTGTCCAATCGTTGAAGCTCCCACTGATTGACACGTTGCGCACCAGTGGCGCATCCAGAGTGAAGATAACGGAACGCGGTGTGGTGGAGGCGACGCGGTGTGGTGGAGGCGACGCGGTGTGGTGGAGGCGACGCGGTGCGATGGACTGGTGGCACGGGGCGCCCCTTGTGTTCTCCCCAACTCGTTAGACGCCGGAAGTGTGTTCTGCTTCCTTGCAACGCCCGGCTTATTGGTCTTCTTTGGTGCCTGCCGTAGTTGGCGGTCTCTTGCTTGGCCGGGTCCCTTTGACGGGATAGTCCGGATCTGCTCTGGTGTTCTCTTTTGAGTTTGTCGTTTCATCGAGGGGGGCCTGTGTCTATTCGTACATACAAGACGGTTGCCCAGCCGACAGCAGCTATGGGCAATGGTCAAGATGATCGGGGCATGCCATCATGATCGACGAAGAACCAATCGATCACAGGGAGCTGTGGGGCGCTTCACACGGCCTACGATATCTCAGGACGATGTACCCTTGCGTTTGCGGAGCAGGAAGGCTGGGCTCACCAATGGGCGAGATAGTGGGTTTGGAGCCGGGCGCCGGACTTCATTGATTTCGAGAGCGCTTCCCATCCGAGTGGCTCCTCTGAGTGCAGCAATCGCGGCAACCGCCTCGCGTTCAATCGGCATCTCGACAGATCCAAACCCACGAGGCGCGCCACCCTTATGGCTCTTCGCGACCTCCGCCGATTTGACCGTACCAAAACGCGTAAACTCCTCCCGGAGTTGTTTGTTCGTCACTTCGGGCAGTAATCCGCCTACATAGATGTTCATTCGATGATCCTCTTCCGGGTCATCCCTGACGCCGGATTTGTGTGGAAGTCGCAACGATGTGGACATATGCAAGATCGTGATACTCGAACCGAATTCCTATACAAATCGGATGTCGGTGGTGGGTCAGTTTGCCACTGTGGGGCTGGTTGAATCACTCAAGCGGGTCCTTCCGTGCACCGCTCCAGGAGATGTACGGCTCGCGCACCCCGCCGTGCGCGCTCCACGTCGCTACCCCTCCGGATTGGCGAGAATCCGGCGGGGTTCTTTATGCTCTCGGAATCCAAAATCTGCTAGCGGGGCGTCCGCCCCGGACCGTATCCCTTATGCTGCGATCCACCTCTACCGTATCTGGGCTACGTTTTCGGACGCCGCCTTGGCTTCCCCCGCTGAGGCGGCGCTGCCATTGATGCCAGGTATCGTGGGACTGACACTATCGAAATGCCGGGGATGGTCTCGAACGGTTAGGGGCCGAGGACTCTGGCCACACGGCCGGGGACCAAGAATCTCCTACTGCGCCGACTCAAGCGGTCCCAAGTGGCGTCTGATGGCCGCCACCCGCCTGCTCCGTTTGTCGAGCGGCTCAACGGGGACACCCGGTGTCTCTGGTGCCGCTGTCACCAAGTCCAACTCGCCCCGGAGAATGCCGTTGACGACCGATGTCAGTTCCTCCGGCGACAGACGTTGCAGGGCACAGGCGTGCCAGCGCTCCTTGCGGGGTGCATCTGATCCAAGCATGGGGTATACCTCACAGCAAGTAAGAACCAAGCCATTCGGACTTCCCCCACGGTTCTACGATTGTTGCCGTCGATTATAAACCGCACGGTGGGCTGTGAAATCAAGTGAATCGTGATTCCAGCCCTGCGGACAACCACTCAAAAGAAACGGCGGGCATGCGGGGAATCATGATGCCCGCCGTTGTACCAACAGGAGCATTCCCTCCTGGTTGCGCTTGGCATACGTTAAACGATAGGATGCCGGACCATGGTTGCCCTGGATTCTCGGTCGGTACCCATCAGTGAGACTCAAAGCTTGGCCTGAGAAGTGACGAGTCGCTTGAATCTCCGCCGTAGACTGTTGTCCACCTTTACGATCGGCAGCCGCTCAGAGACTTGGTCCAGGAAGCGGTCCACATCGCGCTCGATGATCCGTCTACCGTAGGCCGGATCCGACGCCATCAACACGGTGGCGATCACCTCTCGCACAAGGGCACCCATGGAGGTGTTTCGGGCCTTGGCGATGCGGCGCAGGGCGGTCGACTCCGATGGATCGAGAATCAGCGAGAACGGTTGTGTCCTGGTGTTGCTTGTGGGCCTTCTGCGTGGCGGCATGGTGTCGATCTCCTCTCCGTGATGAGTCGATCGAAGGATGCATCCGGCCCTGGTGCTGGTCAATCCCTATCCCGCTGGAGAATGGCGGTTGACGTTGACTCCGAGGGCTCGCGGATACAGATTACAGGTCCCACCGAGAGCGCTCTCCTTGGCCCAGGTAATCCTACAAGAAGTAACCCACTGAAGTATCGGGGAGGCGCTCTCCCTGTGTAAGGCGGTGGGTGGTGGCAGATTGTATCAACCGTGGCGTCCATGCGGGATAGGAGGGAACGCGGTGCTTCCATTATCGGTCGAAGTTTGGCTCTTGATTTAGGCTTCTCCTGAGTGCTTCTACTTCTTAACGGTGGAGATTCCCTTTGCGGATTGATCTGCTGTTTCAGCTGCAGTGGGGTGTTGGCCCGTGCTTCTATAATGATTTCAAAGGACTCGAGATATGCAGGATGACGTGGCTATTTTGAGAATCATATACGGGGACCACGAGCGAACTGATGTTGAGTATAAGCGAAGCGCCCCGTGGTCCGGTAACACTAGGTACAAGCTAATAAAGGCCATGCTGGCAATGTCAAATGCTGGCGGGGGTTATATTATCATCGGGTACGACGAGAAGGGAACCGATAAGGAAACGCGAGCAGCCGGTGTGCTCAGTGAACACAGAGACTCCTGGCAAGTGACGAATGTCTCCAGAGACCTCAACAATCATTGCTCTCCGCCCTTAGATGTAGATGTTCTTCAATTGTTGGATCCCGAGCGTCAAGTCACGTTTATCGTGCTTCGAGTCCCACCAAATGCGAGCGTGCCTCACATTTCCACCAAAGATCACAATGATTCGAAGGGCAATCTCGTGCTTAGGCGCGGGGCACTTTACTATCGCAATAAGAACAAGTCCTGTGAAGAGATTGCGGACTCACACGATTGGCAAGACCTGATCAGGAGGTGCACTCTCAATAAGCGCAACGAGCTGCTCGGTGACTTTGAACGGATCATCAAAGGTCAGGAGAATCTTGCTTCATCTTCAAGTATTCCACGGGACGCTCCACTTGTGATCATGGATCGTCTCAGTGAAAGGGCAGTAAAGTGGAGACCCGACGGCACTGAGCATGGTGCCTTCCGTGAATTGCTCTTTCTTCCATCCTCGAAGTGGAGCGAACGTCCGATTGAGGTTGTAAACAACGCGTTAGCCAACTCCTGCTATGACCATCGTGGGTGGCCATATCTTTTCTATCTCCCAACAAGCTCATGGGCAGCACCTAAACACGGGGATGGCTGTATTCAGGCGTACTCAAACGAGCCATTTGCATCGAGGCCTCTGTTCTTCTCTTGGATCTTCCGATACACCACGGGGGAATTCTATTCACAGGATCTCACAACCGAGTCAAGTGTTGGGAATGCAAAGTGCATTGACCCAAAAGCCCAAGTTGAACTCCTCGCTGAGGCGCTTCGTTCTGTTGGATTAATGTATGAAATGCTTGAGACTTCGTACGACGAGTTGATAGAAACTACATTACGACTCACAGGTGTTAATGGAGCAAAGGTTGCCTCTGTTTCATCGGACTTCAGGATATTCGAGTCTTCAGAATATGTAGACTTTACGATTGTTCTCACACGTCGAATTCCCCTGAGTTCTCTCGTCAACTCTGCCGCGAAGGAAGCTGCGGAAACGATGAATGAGATCATTAGACGCATGGGATACAATGGCAGTATACGTCAGCCACAACTTGAACAGTACGCCTCGGAGTTCCTACAGAAAGGTCACAAGGTGTCGGCGTAGACAGCGATGAGTGTCCGTCACTTACGACGCAACTATACGAGAAACTATATCGCATAAGCAACATTATCCGATGTGCCGCAAGAGTTTACGCCGAATTTATTCGCCGTTTATTCGACCCTGCACAATCCCGCATTTATTCGCCGTTTATTCGACCCTGCAAATCCCGATTGTCCCGATTTGTCCCTGTCCGTCCCAGTCCCGCCAAAGGGACAATTCGCGGGGTCGATATCACCATAACTCTTGGACAATCAGCCGGTTGAGTGGGGTGTCCGGCATTGTCCCTCAGGGACAATCGCAGGACAATGAGGGACAATCGGCCGGACGCGAACGTCGCCGGTGATTTCGGTGGCAGTGACGCTAACACTCAATGACCCAAACGGTTACAGTGTTATTCTGTGACCTTACGCGGTGTCTTGTCGGCGTGTCCTCATTTGTCCCTTTCCGCCCATATCGCGGCCGGAGGGACAACGGCCTGTCGATCACATGTGACACCCCGATTATTCCATGGTGAACCAGGAATAAAACTCCGGACCATCGTCGTCCTCTCCGAAGCCGCCTCGCGTGTAATCATACCAGTCCTCGATCGGGATGCTGTTGGCCCACGCCCAATACGGTTCCTCCTCACGGTGGGGATCGATGTAGTCTGGTGCCGCCATGACGAAGTACTCGGCACAAGTGAGCAGGTCATCGTCTTCGTCGATCGTGGCCAACCGGTCGCCGGCCTTCATCGCCGCGGTTTGGGGTTTGAACTTCTTGTGGGCAAACTCCCACGCGAGACGGGGGCAGGACTGCATCACCGTGAAGATCGGCTTCCCGGTGCCGGGAACGGCGGACAGCCCGACCCGCATCTGCTCCATGCGACCCCACTTGTCCGAGGAGGCCGGTTTGACCGGGATGCGGTTTTTCCGGTAGGTCTCATGCACGCTTTGTCCGGTCTCGGCGTGGTTGACCCAGCCCCAGTGGGGATCGATCAAGTAGCCGAGGATGCTCTCGCCGCGGGAGAGTTCGCGAATATCCTCACAGATCTCCGGAATCAACTTCGCCTGACGATACTCGCGGTAGGCGAACATTGTCCCATCGGGGTCGACTCCGCACCACAAAACCGCGGTGGGTTTGGCGGGGTGGGGATCGATGATCACGTACTTCGTTGCGTCACGGACGCGGGCTTCATCGTAGGGCACCACATGCACCCGGGGATTCCAGCGGGCGTAGACCATTCCACCGAGGGCGACCCACACCCCCTGCTCACGGACCTCCCGCAGTTGCGGATCGGTAATGCCCTGCAGGTACTGCTCAATCGCCTCCGGGGACAGATGCGGGTTCTCCGACATCGCCCCGGTGAAGCATTCCACACCGGCCTCGCCCCGTTGCCAGCGCTCGTAGATTTCCGTGTGCTCCCAGGTCTTGCCGAGGATCGGCGTCAGGGTGATGACCGCCCGGCCGCCGCGATCGACCAGGCGCGTGAGGTTCTCCTGCCAGATGTCAAAGGGGGAGTGCTCGTCGTGCCAGATCAGATCCAACGCCACCCCGGCAAACATCTGCGCCCCCCGTCCGAGATCCTTCAGCTTGTAGGACATGAACTCAATGGTGGAGCCGTTGGCGTAATGCAGCGTGTGGGTGCCGGCCGAGTAGCCGCTGTCCCAGGATCCGCCTTTCAGATAGTCGGGATTGATCAGTTCGCGGAAGGTCGGGATCAAAACCTTCTCCACCCCGTAGTCGAAGCCGTCGCCGACCGCACGGATGCGGACCGGCGGTGGCGGCGTTGCGCCGTACGGATGTTGGCCAATCGCCCACCAGTGGCATTCGTGGGCGGCGGCATAGGTCTTGCCGAACCGGTTGCCGGTGAACAAGGCGCGGATCCGAGCGGGCGAGCGGTGGAACGCCTCCTGACCCGGATGCGGGTGGTATTCCCACTGTTGCAGTTGCGCCAAGCGGGCGGCAATCCGTTCCGCCTCGATGAGTTGCCATTGCAGATGGCGTACGTCAGTCATGGTCATCGGTGATCTCCTTGCGACTGTTGCTGTCCGTGTTTGTTTGGTTGCCCGGTTGATCGACCGCTGTGGTGTCTGCCCCGGAATCGGTGCCGTCATCGTCCGCGTGATCATCTGCCGTGGGCTCGGGTGTCGTCGTGCCGGTTGCAATCATAATCTCCTTGAGGCGGGCCCGCAGTTTGTCCGGATCGGTCTCATGGTCGATCCAACTGAGATGGTTGTCGTCCAATCCGGCGAGATAGCTTTCCAGTCGCATCAACAACTCGAGATCGGGCAGGCGTCCCTTGACTCGTCCTTCGGCGATGTCCTTGGTCAGCCGGGCCTTGGCCATGCGGACGATCTTGCGGTCGCGGTCGCGTTCGGCAGCGGTCACCTCGATGCCCTGCTCGGCGAAATCACGCGCCGCCTGGGCCTCCCGATCGGCAATGCGGTCCCGCCAGCCGAACCGGCGTGACCACAACTTGATCGTGCTGACCGACACGCCGAGTTTGTCGGCCACCTGACGGTAGGTGCGTCCCGATCCGAGCGCGTGGTAGGTCTCGAAGGCCAGCCGGTGCCGTTCGTCTTCGTGGCGGGGCTGATCAGACGTGGGTGTCAACGGTACATCCCTCCCCGGCCTGCAGGCGTCGGGCCTGACGTCCGGTGTACTGCTCCCAGCGTTGAACAATGACGTCGCAGTACTTGGGATCGAGTTCCATGGCGAAGCAGCGCCGTCCGAGTTGTTCGCAGGCGATGAGAGTGGAACCGGATCCCGCGAAGACATCACTCACACACTCACCGCGCACGGTTGAATTGCGTAGTGCGCGTGACATCAGGGCTACGGGCTTTTGAGTTGGGTGGCGGTAGTTGCCCTCGCGTTCGATATGCCACACGGTCGTCTGCGTGCGATCTTTTATTTTCCGATGACCGTCGCCGATCCATCCGTAGAGCAGCGGCTCGGACGCATGTCGATAATCCGACCATCCCATTGAGGCACACTGCTTTACCCAAGTAATGGTAGCCGCGAGATGGAATCCTGCACCGAGGAACGCACGTTCAAACGCCGGACGCACACCGGCAAGACCGAGGGCATGACAGACGTACGCCACCGCCCCGGGACGGCAGACCGACGCGACGTTGTCAAAGGCCGCACGCAGCAGCCGCTCCAGTGATTCGGGGTCGAGGTCGTCGTTCTGGATGCCGCCCCACTCCTCACGCTGCTGCCCCCGGGAGTGGTAGCTGACACCGTACGGCGGGTCGGTGAGGAGACACGAGATCTTCTCGCCGTCAACCAGCCGCTTCACATCGTCGAGCGACGTGGCATCACCGCATAGCAACCGGTGCTCGCCGAGGACATAGAGATCGCCCATCTGTGTGACCGGCGTCTTGGGACAGGGCGGCGCATCATCCTCGTTGTTGGTCACCTCGTCAAGGCAGGAGTCGAGCAGTTCGGTCAGTTCCTTGTCGCTGAAGCCCAGGTCGTTGAGGTTGAAGTCAATGTCCAGGTTCAATTCGTTGACGATCTGTGCCAATAAGTCTTCGTTCCAATTGGCGATCTCCGCGGTCTTGTTGTCGGCGATGGCGTATCCGGTGAACTTCGAACCGGTCAGTCCGGGGACGCGGATCACCGGTACCGTCGTCATGCCGAGTTGTTTGGCCGCTTTCAACCGCGTGTGTCCGGCCGCGACGTTCAACTCGTCGTCGCAAATCACCGGGTTATTAAACCCGTACGCCTGGATTGACCGCGCCACCGCGTCCACTGCCGCGTCGTTCTGGCGGGGGTTGCGCGGGTTGGGTTTGAGGTGGTCGATCGGTAGGTGTTCGATGTGTAAACTCATTTGGCATTCACTCCTTCGTGAGGGTCTGTGACGGACTACAGATCGCATTGTCACAACCATCGTCATCATACAAGTCATTAAACCACTGTCGGTTGCCGCTGCGGTGACGATGGTGACGATGTTTTGTCGCCGCTGCGTTGCATAGTCCTTCTTCCATTGGGATCATCTCTTCTTTTTCTCCTATAAAGAGAGACAATCATCGTCACTATCGTCACACCGTCACCCTTACCTGTCGTGCAAACAGTTACACGTGACGATGTGGTGACGGTGGATCAATCATCGTCACCCCCCTTCTCACGACGCAGCGTGACGAGGCTGCCCAATCGGTTTCGGTCCACATCCACGAAGTACCCCAGCTCGGCCAGAGTGGCACTTACTTCATTGAGCAGGCGCGTGAGTTGATTCGGCTGCTTGGGCCAAAAACGGTCCTTGGTGTCAATATGAGTCGTGTGAGCCATGTCGGTGAGCAGTGGCAACAACTCGGTCAAGTCATAATCTTCCTGTAAAAACGGGTTGAGTGCATCTCCTGCATCATC
>CAYTTY010000043.1:0-33969 GCA_964440935.1 uncultured Ignavibacteria bacterium
CACAAGCAATTACGACACTGTCTCGGTCCGCCACGACCGACGGGGATGACAGAGTTTAGAAATCCAAACGGAAAATAATTCTGACAATCGCTCTAACCCGGATATTTCACAAGCCCCACGGACAATCTCCGGTAACATGTTAACCCACTATAACTTGCGTATCGGAAAAGCTCGCCTTGGGCGGTTACACTTTGTCCCCCGAATTCTCGGATGCGACGCGAGGACACACTACAACTCCGATCAATCAACCGTTTGGACCACAGTAAATTGTGGGGAATCTCGTGCGCCGCATCTAACGAAATGGTCAACTCTGGTGCAGGATCCGGGCTAAACGAAATCCCATTCAGCGTCTAAGTCATGGATTGATACAGCGTTGTGTCAGCGGTCGATCAAGGTGCCGATTGCAGGTGACGATAAATCAAAGTGATAGGCCTCACACCAATTAGACCGGACAGACTGGGGTGGCTGTATGTCGGATGAACAGACGAAGTCGTTGAAGAACAACTCGAAAACGAAATCTGATCAACAACGTGAGAGTTCTGAACAGAGTTCAGCATCGCCATCTGATCGTTCGTCGCACTCATCGATCTTCGACAAGCTCGTTGACTCCGGGCCGATCCAAACGACACGCACCGCATCCGAGCGTGCCGGCAACGACCGGTCGGTGCAGATTCAAAATCTCGAAGCGCTACTCGACATCTCCAAGGCGATCAATTCGACGCTCGTGCTCGATGAAATCTTGCGCCGGGTGATGCGACACGCGATCGATCTGCTGCATGCCGAGCGCGGTTTTTTGATGTTACTCGACGACAGCGGACGTTTGCAGTTCCGAATTGCACACAACATCCGCAAGGAATCGCTCGACACCGAGGAAGACTTTTATATTTCACGTTCCATTGCGAACCGCGTCGCGGAGACCGGCGTCTCCGAATACACCTCGAATGCGCAGGAAGACCCGCGGTACGCGCATCAGAAATCGGTCGCGGAACTCAGCTTGCGGTTCATTATCTGCGTGCCGCTGAAGGTTAAAGACAACGTCATCGGCGTTTGTTATCTCGACAACCAATCGCGTGCCGGTCTCTTCGGTAAAAGCGACCTGCGGCTGTTCGAGTTGTTTGCGGAGCAGGCCTCGCTGGCGATTGAGAATGCCAAGCTGTATGAGCGCTTGCTGATGCTGACGCGTTACAACGAGAACGTTGTCAATCGCACACCGGTGGGAATCATCGTCGTCGATGAATCGTGCCGCGTGTTGACCTTCAACGATGCCGCCGAACGCATCTTCAAGGCGCCCGACGATGATTGGACGAGCACCACCCTGGTCAATGAAGGCCGCACGCTGCTCGACATCATTCCACCGGCCGACCGCTCCTGGTTCAAGCGTGCACTCCGTGAAGTCGCCGTGCGGCAGAAGCCGCAGTCGAAGGATAAATACTTCGTCACCATCGCCGGGCGGGAACTGGTACTGTCACTGAAGATTTCACCGCTCAGCAATCTCCAAAACGAATCACCGCGAATGATTGTCGTGGTGGAGGACATCACCGAGAAGACCATCCTCGAGAAGTATGTGATTCTCTCGGAGAAAATGGTGGCCAAAGGTGAAATGGCGGCAGCCATCGCACACGAGATCAACAATCACCTCGAAATTCTGACTGCGCATGCCGAACTGCTGCCGCTGCATCTGAAAAACAATCGCCTCGAGAAGCTCCCCGACAGTTGCGGCAAGATTCTCGATTCGATCGACCGCATGACGCGTTTCACGCGCGGATTGATGGATTATTCGCAGGTCGATACCGACCTCGTCGAGTACAGTCTCAAGGATCTGGTCGAAGAGCACCTCTTCACGATTCGTCCGCTGCGGAAGTTCGCCAATGTGCGGTTCAATACGCATTTCGATCCCGATGTCCCCCCGGTCAAGCTCGACGTGGGGCAAATTCAATCGGTGCTGTTGAATCTCTATTACAATGCCATTGATGCCTCCAAGCCCGAGGAACCGACGCGAATCGACATCGCCGTGCGGCACCGCACCGATGAGCAGATGGTGGAGTTGACCATCACTGATTACGGGCAGGGAATGAGCGAGGACATATTGGCACGGATGTTCGAGCAGCGGTTCACCACCAAGAAAAACGGCCATGGCCTGGGGTTGTCGAACTGTCGCACGATCATACAGAACCACGGCGGAACGATTTCGGTGGATAGCACACCGGGAGAGTCAACAACGTTCACGATTCTGCTCCCGGCGCGCCAGCCCTATTCCTCGTTCCAGAGTTAAGGACATTGGTCACGCCGCAACGGAAGGCGGTGTGAGTTGCGTAGCGACACCATGGCGAACAACAGTGTCCAGATCGGTCCCTATACCGGGACGCCGGTCGCCGATGGCGGGTTCGCTTCGGTTTATCGCGGCACGCACGCGTCATCCGGCCATCCGGTCGCCATCAAATGGTCGCTTCCCAATGCCGACCATGACCTGATTGTACCGGCGGCCGCAGAAATCGCGGTCCTCAGTGAACTCTCCCATCCGCAGATTCCCCGCTTGTACGGATTCGGTTGGTACGGGGTCCGTCCGTATCTCGTCACCGACTGGATCAACGGACAGGCGCTTTGGTCCGAGACAGAGTCACCGGCGATCGACGATATCGGCGTGGTGTTACGCCGAATCACCGAATTGCTGGACTTCCTTCATCACCGCGATTGGGTGCATGGTGATATCAAACCGGAGAACTTCCTGTGGGGTCACCTATGCCGTTTGGTCGTTGACGGCGAAGCGACTCAATCGCAAGATCCTGCGCTGTATCTGATCGACTTTGGTCTGGCTCGCCGGACGGCCGACCGCGACCGTCCCCGTGGCGCCGGCACAATTGGTTACACCGCGCCCGAATTCCTCGATCGCCAGCCCGCCGATGGGCGCGCCGACTGGTATTCGGTGGGGTGCATGCTGTACGAATGGATCTACGGCCAACGTCCCTTCGCGGCCGATGATCCCGCCGAAGAAGTGAGCGCCCATCTTGAACAGCCACCCGACTGTGACCGTCAGATGGTTCGCGATGTCCCCGACTGGATACTTGAATTAACGCATCGGCTGCTGGCCAAACACCCCGATGATCGTGCCCGGGATGCATCGGCAATTCCCGAATGGGTCGCTCAGCATGATCCCGCGTGCGATATCGTACGAATCCGGCAACGTCACCTGTTACATCATCGGGACTCGTCAAATCTCCGCTTACAGCAGTCAGAGCGGGCAATTGTTGATCAAATCGAGTGGACGGCCCGTGCCGGTTTCTCGCGGCACTGGACCGTCACCATCGACCGGACTCGCATTCCTGCACTGACCACCGGATTAGCGCAGCGATTCCATGCCTGCGAGCGGCCCATCAGCATTACACGAAAGGACGATCACCAGCCGCTGCGGGTGTCCGGGGCAAACGATACCGACGATGCGTTGCCTGAAACAGCGGTTGAGTTTGATTCGCTGGTTTCCAATTTGCACGATAACGATCACGCGGTCGATGTCTGTGCACTTCCCTGGCAGCTCTTCGTCACGCAACAGTATCTCGCCCAAATCCTGGGGCCGGTGGCCGCCGACCAATGGACGCCGAGTATATTCGCTATCACCGATGGACTGCCCAACGCGTTGTCACATCTGCTGGGCTTTCTGATACGTCGTGGCTTTGTCACTCATGACGGGACCTCCTGTCACATCGATTCCGTCGGATTGGACCAGTGGCAGCAATCAATCGAAGCGCTCGCCACCTTCAACGATGTCATCGGTCAATTGAGCGCCGATGAGCGACGCTTGTGTGATTGGTTTGCGGTCGGACGGGGATTGGCACAAACCGATGTGCTCAGCGATATCGCCGGAGTGTCGCCGGATCGTTTCAAAGTCGCGCTGCACTCACTACGCCGTCGTGGGGTCATTGTCCCACGCCCGGGGTTTGACGGTAACACATTTTTCGACTGGCGTATGCGCTTGCCCTCCGTCGCGGCCTTGTGGCGCACGCATATGCCTGAACGCATGCGTCGACGGCACGCCCTCACGCTGGCGACGATACTCGAGAGTTGCTCGGTGGAAGCCGACGTCCGCGTGCTCGGTGTGATGGCGGAGTGTTTTGTCGAAGCCGGATCGTACGAAAAGGGCGTCCACTATTGCACGCGCGTTTGCAGCGAGCACCTGAAAGCCAACCGGCAGGACGCCGCCCGTCCCTATGTCGACTTGGGCGAGCGTGCGGCCATGCAATTGCCGGCTGGGAGAACACAGGCGCATTGGCTTGGACGCGCCCGCATGGCGCGCGGCGATTACGAAAAAGCGTGCGGACAACTTGATGATGCACGCAAGACGTATGTCGAGCTGTTGGCACTCGGTCGCCGGTGTGGCGATCGCCAATTGCTTGCCGAAACGCTGAAAGATCTCAGCAGTTTGTATAAGATGACGCGCCGATTTGAAAAGGGCACATGGGCCGCACGGCGCGCACTTCAGTTGTTTGAACAGATCGGTGACCGCAATGAAGTCGCCCGGACATTGAACAATCTCGGCAACATGTACTGGGTGGCCAGTGATCGCGTGGCAGCGCGCAAGTATTACCACGACGCTCTCAGTATTGCCAAACAGTTTGATGATGATCGTCTCGAAGCGCTGATTCTGTCCAATCTCGGTGCGACATACTGGGGTGACCATGACTTTCAGCGCGCGGAATCGTACTACCGTCAGTCGCTGGCGTTGCGCGAACGCATCGAGGAGCCGGTCGAAACCGCCGGCACGCTGAACAACCTCGGTGTCCTGGCGATGGATCAAGGGCAATTGGCCGACGCCGACCATCATCTCCGACGGGCCATTCATCTGAATTTGAGTGTCGGCGCAGAGGCCGAAGCGGTATTCAATCGCGGCAACCTGATGCAGGTGGCGCTTGAACGCGGCGATTTGCGCACCGTAATTTCAGAAGGGGAAATCGCCTTTCGCGATTCGGACGCGTTGGGCGATGTGGCGACCGCAGCCGAAGTGGGCGGACTCCTCGCCGAAGCGTATCTGCGAGCCGGCGACTTCCGTCTGGCGCGGCACTTTCTCGACGATGCGACCAAACGCGCACAGGGACAGAAAAACAATGATCTGTCGGCGCATCTTGGACTGATCGATGCGATGGCATCACTGCGTTTACGGCAGATTGACGCCACTGAACAAACACTTGAGCGAATTCTCCCGCTCGTCGCCAGGGCGGCCATGCCGCGCATGTATCTCGATTCGGTGCTGCTCAAGTTGCATGTCGCTGTGGCACGCAAAAATTACGAGAACGCCGACCGCATCTGGTTGGAAGGCTGCGGCGAAGCACGGGCGATTTCGGCTCCACATAAAGAGGCACAGATGTGCCTGGCGCGATTGGGCAATGATCCGTCGGCACAATACCCCGAAGAAGCCGTACGTTTCATTGAACGGTTTCTGGCGGGCAACGATGAATGGTCATGGGCACCGGAGTTGTTTGTCTGGCGAGCCTTGAAGAACGTCCAAGACGCTGCTCATGATACCGCGGAATCCGACGCCGCGTGGGCGATTGACCGTCTGCGCATTCACGGCAATTGGGAGACGCTGTGGAGAGCGCTTGTCGTCTATGGACTGTCGTTCCATGCCCGCAGCGATTATGAGCCGGCGCTGAGCGCCTTTACCGAGGCGACCACCATTCTCGCGGAGATCGCCAAGACGATCGACGATCCGACGCAGCGCGAACGCTACAACGATCATCCGTTGGCATCTCGTTGTCACGAACACCGCGAACGGATCCTGGAATTGGTCTCGTAACGTGTATTGCCTGTAAGCGGGAGGGGAAAATAGGTCGGCCGCCGCGAATGCGGCGGCCGCCGGTGACGTCCGGAAGTTGGCTTACGCACCACCAACACGTGCGCCGAGCGGTGCGATCTTCTCTTCCAGAAGCTCAACTTCCAAGGTGTAGATCTCCATCAACTCACCTCCCTTCTCAATAACAGGTGGTTGACTGGGCCGGTCACCACACCGGCCCGGTTTCTTTATGGTCACATCAACTCATGGCATTTGTCCCATTGGCACTCTCCACAAGCCGACTCTCCAACGTTTCTGTGTGGCGTCGCCCCCTCGGGTGAGGCGCGCCAGAATGTGTTGTGCAGTAACCAAGCGGTAACAGCGGGCACTGCGACGTGGCCAGTGATGTCGTCCAACGCCCGCGGCCCAGATGATCTCACTGGAATAAAGATGCCTGTATGGTGTTTAGTCAATACACGGTGATCAAAAACTGCACAAATCGAGGCATCGAGGGCGACTCTTATACTTTATATTGTACTTGCCGAGCTTGTGAATACAATATCTATGATTATGAAATTCGATGTAAATCTCTCAGATTTCGAGTGTTTCTGCAAGCCGTAGTCAAGAAGGAATGTGGAAAACTCAATCGACGGATTGCCGAACCGTAGCTCGGCGTGCGCAGAATGTCGGGTGGGTGGTTCACAATGACGCTTGCCAGAGCGTCACTGAGGTCCACCCACATTTCGATTTGGTCACAACCTGCGATTGGTGGGTGAACCTCGTCATCGCTCGCTCGCGCGATGACGAGAACCATCCACCCTACCACCACGACCAGAATTCGACGCGGATGAAATGCACGAGCCGCCGTGTGAGGAGATAGAGGAGCGAGCGTTTGCCGCAGGCGACTTTGGCGTAGCCGGTCATGCCCGGTTTGAGGGTGAAATCGGGGTTGGCGATTTCCGTGATGACTTTGAAACGCGGTTTGGCATCCAGCGTGTCGGCGTCGATCGCCATCTGCGTGACAAGTCCCTTAAATTCCCGGAAGGGCAACGGACGGACCTTCAGCGTAACCGGATAGCCGCGCTCGACATCGATAATATCATCCTCGTCAATGTGCAACTCGACTCGCATCGGATCGGTACGCGCGACTTCGACCAAAACGTCGCCGCGACCGACCCGCGTGACGATACCATCGATGGGCGATTGCACCACCGACTGTTCAATCTGGGATTGCAGGAATTCGATTCGCGCATCAAGACCTTCGATTTGTGCATCTTTGATGGCCAGCTCCTCGGCCTTCGGATCGGAAATCAGAAAACGCAGTTCGCTCTCTTTAGCCGACAACCGTGCTTCCAGCGTTCTCAGTTCGGTAAGGATCGCACTGTATTGTTCTTCGGAAATCAGATCCTGTTCGCGCAGTTGTTCGGCACGGCGCACGTCGACGCGTTTGTTCTCCAATTGCGCTTCGATTTCATCGATTTCTGACCGCATCACTTTGACTTCATCTTCTTTCGGTCCGGACAGCAGCAGATTGCGCTCGGCGATCGTACGCACCCGTTCGTTTTGCGCCTCACGAAGGTTGGCCAAAAACAGATTCGATTCGAGTGCGATGACGGTGTCTCCAATTGAAACCGTATCGCCCTCGGTGGGATAGATTTTGTAATTGACCGATGAAAAGTCCGCCGATATGGCCAGCAACAGCGACCGCTCACGGATATCCCGTCCGTTGTCGACATACTCCGTTTCGAGCATCCCGGTATTCGTTGATTCGACCGTGAGGCGCGCCGACGGTTCGACTTCGCAGTACGAACCCACCCGCCGTTCCATCTTCACAAAGATGAGCAGCAGGATGATGACAATCAGTCCGCCCCAGAGGATGAGCGGCTTTCTGTAGCGCCGTGCGGGCGATTCTGTAGCGGCTTCGGTTTCAGATGATGCTTGCTCCTCCGATGTATCCGACGATGTTTTCATCGCAAAGGCCAAAAGGCCCCCGTAGACAATCACAATTCCTGCCGGACCCAGATGGTCATGCAGAAACACCGTCACATGGAACAACAACCAGCCGATCAACACACCGGTGTACACAGAGGCGAGGATGCCGTACAGCCCGTACACGATCCGTTCGCGCCGTGTCTTCGCTGGAGCCAGCCGTCCGGTCGTCCATTCAGCAATCAACCGCTTCCAGAATCCGAATGCCCGCGCGCGCAGATTGGGAATGCGCAACCAGTCGGAGAGCAGGTAGTAGCCGTCAAGACGGATCAGCGGATTGAAGTTGAATAGATACACCGCGAGCGAAAACGCGACCGCGATATACAGGAAATCGGCGACAATCGTTCCCGGTGTGGTTATCCGCCACAGCAGAATAAACAGCGCCGTCAGCACGCCCTGAAAGAACAGACCCGACACGCCAACGATCAACTGCTGTCGTCGCGACTTGAGCAAATACGAGTCCGATAGGTTGCAATAGAAACAGGGTTGAAAGTACAGCAACAGAAATCCCATCTCACGCACTGAGCCGCCAAAATGTTTTAACGTAAACGCATGTCCCAGCTCATGGACAAAACCCACAACCAGAATCCCCGCTATCAACAGCGGAATCGATGTCACACTCCACAACGACGCCAAGCTGTCAATCCAGATACTGCTTTGCCCGACGGCAATAATCAGCGCAAGTGCCATTAGTAGAAAACCAGTGACCACCGTGGCCGGATGAAAGAGGAAATCGACGCGCCGTTGCCATCGCGATAAAAACAGGTCCGGATCGATTGCCTTCAGACGGATCGACCAGAGCGACTTTTTGTGCCCGGCTGTGGCGATCCGCCCCAACCGCTTCCGTTCACGCTCCAGCGCGGGCCCCTCAAAGAAGAGCAGACGCTCCATCCGGTCATAGAAGGCCGATGCCGCGGCGGTCGGAATCTGAATGCCGAAATGCTCGCTGGTGAGCCGAGCGGCTTCCTCCGGGGAGGTCTGCCCATCGGCACGCGACAGCAGATAGTACTCGGGCGCACGGAGACGGAAAAACCGCCCGGTGATGGGCTCTTTCACCGTGTAGATGATTGTGTCATCAATCGTATCCGACGAAACAATCAAGTCACTGCGCAGTTTGGGATAGGTATCGGTCATCCGGACGTTGCCCCGGCGATGCTCTGCTCGCCGGTAGGATAGCAACGGGGGCCGGGTCTGGGAATGAAAAAACCGCTAGACCTCATCGGTCCGTGAGGGATTGGACCACTGGGATTCAGGGGGCGCCGATGGCTTCAGGGTCGCGATCTGCTCCAGATTCTGCTTAAGCTGGTCGAGCGGAAGAGCACCAACGAGCTTGCCGACTGTCTGCCCATTCACAAAGGCGATCAGTGTCGGTACACTCCGGACGCCGAATTGAGCAGCCAACTCCCCGGAATCGGCCACATTCAGCTTCACGATCTTCACCCGATCCACGAATTCCGGACCGAGTTCATTGAGCAGACCACCCATCACCTGGCACGGCCCGCAGGTCGGCGACCAAAAATCGACGATCACCGGGATCGGTGAATTCAGCACTTCCGCTTCGAATTCGGCTCCGGTGATCGGCTGTGGATGGCCCGGTCTTGGATTTGACGAGAACAGACGTGAGAAGAATCCCATGATCGATCACCTTATCCAATGGTCGGAGGTTGCGGGCCAATCTGAGGGCCGGACGGTGTCAGACTCTCCACCAGCTGGCGGTTATAGAACCGCGTAATTGTCCCACGCGTCACGATGCCGACCAGTTTGCGCGGATCGGCCCGGTCGACCACCGGCACCGCGCCCACTTCGTCGGGACGGAACAGATCCCAGGCCTCGGTCAGTTTGTCATCGGCATAGAGGGCATGGCGGATCGGGCGCATGATATCCTGCGTAATGACAAGCGCATCGATTCCGGTTTTCGTCAGCAGGTTGCGCACTTCCTGAAATCCCAGTTGCCCAACGAGGTGACCGTCCCTATCGGCGACCATAAAATCGGATTGCCCCGTCGATTCAAACTCCTGGAGAATCTGCGGGATATTCAGCGTCACGGGGATGGTACGGATGTCGGTGCGCATGACCTCTGAGACCGAATGACGGGCCAGAACATTAATGTCCCGTCCCTGCCGTAGAACAATGCCACGGCGCAGGAGTTTCAGCGTGTAAATCGAATCGGGCGCCAGCCGCATTGCGATCATCGTCGCGATCACGCACGCCACCATCAGTGGCAGGATGATGTGATAGTCGCGGGTCATTTCAAAGATGATCATGAGGGCGGTCATCGGCGCATGGGTCGCGGCGGCTACCACCGCACCCATTCCAACCAGCGCGTATGCGCCCGGCTGTGCAGTGACATTGGGGAAGAGTGAGTGCACACCGTTACCGAACGCACCGCCCAGCGCCGTGCCGATAAAGAGCGAGGGTGCAAATATACCGCCCGAATTGCCCGAGCCGAGGGTGAAGGTGGTCGCCAGAATCTTGGCGAACACGAGGACCACCAACAGCCACGCGATACCGTTGCCATGCAGCACGCTGGTAATGGTGTCGTACCCGTCGGCAAACACCTGCGGGAAGAAGAATCCGAGAATCCCCAGCATCAATCCGCCGATACCAGGTTTCACCCAGCCGGGAATTTTCAACGATTCGAAAATGTCTTCGCCCTTGTACAGGGTGACGACAAACAGTCGCGCGACGATCGCTGCAACGACACCGAGGATCGCGTACAGTGGAATTTCCCACGCCGACACGAGCGTATAGCTCGGCACGGCAAACGCAGGGAAATTGCCAAGCAGGGCATGCGACACAACCGAGGCCACCACCGAGGAAATGATCACCGGGGCGAAGGTTCCGATCGCGAAATCGCCCAGAATAACTTCGAGAGAGAACAACACACCGGCAATCGGTGCGTTAAACACTGCCGATATGCCGGCCGCTGCGCCGCACCCAACCAGAATCTTGACCAGGTCGGCCGACATCTTGAAGCGCTGACCGATGACTGATCCCAATGCTGACCCGATCTGGACAATTGGCCCTTCGCGTCCCGCCGATCCGCCCGACCCAATACAGATCGCCGAGGCGATCGCTTTGGCCACCGCCACCCGGGGACGGATAATCCCACCCATTCGCGCCACCGCGACCATCACCTCAGGGACACCATGTCCACGCGCCTCGCGCGCATAGAAATAGACAATGGGACCAACCAGCAGTCCACCTACCAATGGCACAATCGGGATCCAGTACTTCCAGGCAAATGGGACCGCCTGTGTCAGCAGCTCACGGCTGTAGCCGAAGAACAGATCGCGAGCGTTCTCAACCAGCCACGTAAACGCCGCCGCACCCAGCCCAGTCGCCAATCCCACCAAAACCGCCAGCGCGATCAACGCAGTCGTCCCCGACGGACGCCACCAATGACGCGCCCAAGGGAGGAACCACTTGGCCTCAACCGGCAGCTTGATGTGTTTGGGCAATCGCAACGTTTGAGGTCCTGCTAAGTGTCAAGTCGATCGTCTTCGGACAATTTGAAAAGGTAACACCCAGCCGTTAGGAGACAAGCCGGAACTCAAAGTTGTGACGATGGGGGGCAGTGTTGATGCCGGGTGCCCCACCGCTTGCGGTGGGATTAGATTTTTACGAAGCCGATCGGCGGAGTCTCCAACCAACTCAATTTTGCAATCCAATATGCCCAAAAGGCCCGTGGCACCCGATCGGGCTACCATCACTTTTCGCGCGACGCCGCCTCCGACGCCCTCAACTCATCCGGCGCCATCATCCGCTTGAAGTCACGGATTTCATCGATGTCCAGAACAGCCGAGAGAACCAGCTTCTTGTCCTCACTGTCGGGCGGCACACGACGCAGAATGCCCCACGGCGCGAAAATCCCCGAGCGCCCCTGCAGTGCACCGCCAAACAGTGTGCCGATTCCGCAGGTTTTGACGATGTAGGCGCACGCACGTTGTGCTCCTGCCACAAAGATCGACGTATCGCGTTGATCCTTTTCGAAGACGGTGTCCGATGTCCGGTATGGAGAGACGGTTGGGACGAAAATGACGTCGGTGTTGAGACGTGCCAGCTCAGTGAACGACTGCGGATTGAGCACATCGGCGCAAATCAGGATGCCGATTCGAATCCCATCGATATCGAACACCCGATACTCCGAGCCGGGGACAATCCCCCGCTGCTCCTCCCGCCCGAAGGGGTTGACCTTCTGGTAGGAACCAACAACCGAACCCCGGTTGAAGACAGTGGCAATGTTGCCATACCCGCCTTTGACCGGATGCGGCATAGTCCCCCCGATGATTGTACATCCAAGGTCTTTTGAGAGGTGCTTCAACTCGGCGAGGCGGGACTCGATAAGCGGTGTGCTGTCATCATACGATTGATCAATTGGCCGAATGTAGAAATACTCCGGAAGGCAGACATAGTCCGGCCGGTGCCGGATCAGGTGCAGCTTATCTTCGAGCGATAGGCCCTGACCCAGCGGTGCCTGAAGCGCGGCCACAGAGATCATCATCAGAAGCACCTGCCGGTTGGTTGCGGGGAGTTGGTCACCCGACCAATGTCGCCGGGTATATTTGTTTCACGCCAAGGCCAAGTAAAAGTTTCGTTTCCCGGTGGAGAGAGACGTCACAAAAGACAATGCCGCCGTTTAGACCGACGGTGTGAGGCATCAGGCGGGTATCTGACGCGAACTGGCCATCTGCTCGCAGACCATATCGCCGATCTGGCTGGTCGAGAGACCGGAGTTGGCGCCCAGCGAGGGGATTTGTTGAGAGGTCAGCAGTCCGGCGACCGCCTCCTCAATGGCTTTGGCTGCAGCCGGTTCGCCGATGTAATCAAGCATCATCGATCCGGCCATAATCGCACCGAGGGGATTCGCGGTGTTCTGGCCCTTGTACTTCGGCGCCGAACCATGAATCGGTTCGAACATCGAGACCTGTCCGGGGTGGATATTCCCCGATGCCGCGATGCCCATGCCGCCCTGAATCATCGCACCCAAATCAGTGAGAATATCGCCGAAGATATTGGAAACAACGACAACGTCGAACCACTCCGGGTTCTTCACCATCCACATACAGGCCGCATCGATATAGGCGTGGTCCTGCTCGATCTCGGGATACTCCTCACCGACTTCGGCAAATGTGCGTGTCCAAATGTCCATCGCCCGAATCGCATTGGCTTTGTCGACCAACGTGACTCGTTTTCTGCCATTCCGCGTGCGCGCGGTTTCGTAGGCATAGCGGATGACACGTTCAACACCCTTGCGGGTGAAAATCATCTCCGCCACCGCCACTTCATCGGGTGTTCCCTTCTTGAGAATACCACCCAGGCCGGCGTAGACATCTTCGGTGTTTTCGCGAATGACGATCATGTCGACATCGGCCGGCGTTTTGCTTTTGAGCGGGCACAGGTGTTCCGCATAGAGCTTCACCGGACGCAGGTTGACATACAGATCGAAGCCGAATCGCATGCCCATGATGATCGGACGCTCGACCAGGCCCGGTTCGACCCGCGGGTCGCCGATCGCGCCGAGCAGCACCGCGTCCTTCTGACGAACCTCTTCGAGCACCTCGTCCGGAAACAGCTCGCCGGTTTCCAGGTAGTGGTCGGTGCCGTGCGGATACTCCTTCAGGTTCAAACTGAACCCACGTTGCTCGGCGGCTGCCAGACAGACCCGTACTGCTTGGTCCGTTACCTCCGGGCCGATCCCGTCTCCGCCGATTACCGCGATATCGTATGTCTTTCCCACAATCGTCTCCCCAATCAGATACCGTTCATCGACATTCAGCGCTATAGATAGATGTCCGGTGACCGGCATGCAAGCAGTTGCCTAAGTTCATGCGAATAAATTGGTTAAGGGTCCGTGCGAAATAGCTGATAGGTGAACGGAACTTCGGTATAAGTTTTTACGTAAGTCCTTACATAAATACTGCCGACGCGGGAGAGCAGTGGTGGCGGATGTCATTCAACAACTTGGTTCACTCGGATTGGCCAGCCGGCTCAAGCGGCTCAGTGAACGGCTGCAAGCTGATGTCTCACGTGTGTACAAGGAACAGCACGTCGAGTTCGAGTCGCGTTGGTTCCCGGTAGCCTTTTTGCTCCGTGAGCAGTCCCCACTCTCCGTGTCACAAATCGCCGAGCAGTTGCGTCTCACACATCCGGCCGTCAGCCAGATTACATCAGCAATGGAAGCGAACGACTTCGTTGTATCAGAACGCGATGCGGCCGATGAACGCCGTCGGTTGCTCACACTGACCGACCACGGCCGGATAACGCTGCAACAACTCGAACCGATCTGGAACGCGGTGTCGGTGTGCACACAGGAACTGATCACTGCGCAGGGGCGCGATTTCCTCGACGTTTTGTCGTCGATCGAAACCGCATTGGATGAACGCGACATGTATACGCGGGTGACCGGTATGATCAAACAAGAACTAATGGAGGAGATCGAGATCGTCGCGTATAGCCGCGCCTACCGTGAGGACTTCGGTCGGCTCAATCGCGAATGGCTCGAGCAGTACTTCGAGATTGAACCGCACGATGCCGCGGTGCTCGACGATCCCGAGGGAACGATTCTGCGTCTGGGCGGCGAAATCGTCTTCGCCCGGCTGAATGGCGAGATTGTCGGCACGGCGGCGTTGTTGCGCGGACCGAACCGTCATTTTGAACTGGCCAAGATGGGAGTGACCAAGCACGCCCAGGGCAAGCAGGTTGGCCGGCGGCTGGCGCTGCATATGATCGACCGCGCCCGTGAACTCGGTGCACGCGAGATCGTCCTGGCTACCAGTCCCAAGCTGACGGCGGCCCTGAACTTGTACCGTTCTCTGGGATTCGAAGAGTTCGAAGCCGACGCCGCGCGCAAAGCCCAGTACAAACGGCACACCCTCTTCATGAGACTGAAACTGACACCGGAGACGATACAAACCGAGACACACACTACCGGACGGAGGAATACCAGCAATGCATAGCACCATGAGTCGATTCAGATTAGAAACGCCACGGCAGTTGATTCCCTTCAGCGGACTTCTGATGATCGTCTGTCTGTTTCTGATACCCGACCTGTCCCATGCACAGGGTCGGCAGCGACGTCAACTCGAAGACAAAACCATCGACGCGCAGGTCCAGAAGGAGATCATCGACAGTGTCTGCATGGCGCTCGATTCGGTGTATGTTTTCCCCGCTGTCGCCATGGACATGGGAGATCATGTACGCGAATTGTACAAGAAGGGCGAATACAAGGAGCTAACATCGACTCGCGAGTTTACGCGCAAGCTGACGGAGGACCTTCGTTCGATTAGCAATGACCGTCATATCGGTGTGCGGTATATGGCCGACGAAGACCTTCAGCGGCTGACGCAGGATTCGATCCCTGAGACGGAACGTCAACGAATGAAGCGCCAGCGTCAACGCGACAACTCCGGGTGGAAAGAAGTCAAAATCCTGCCGGGTAATGTAGGGTATGTCGATCTGCGCGGTTTCTACGATACCGAAGATGCCGGTTTGACCGCCATCGCCGCGATGAATTTCCTGGCCCACACCGACGCCGTCATCTTTGACTTGCGCCAGAACGGCGGCGGATTACCGTCGATGATTCAATTGGTGTCCAGCTACCTGTTCGACGAGAGCAAGCATCTCAACAGCTTTTACATTCGCGCCGAAGATACAGTAGAACAGTTCTGGACCCAGAAATATGTTCACGGTCCCAAAATGGTCGACGCCGACGTGTATATCCTGACCAGTGAGCGCACGTTTTCGGCGGCCGAGGAGTTTACATACAATCTAAAGCATATGGAACGCGCTACGGTTGTCGGCGAAACCACCGGGGGCGGGGCGCACCCGGTCGAGGGGCATTTCTTCGCCAATCTCAACATCTCGATGTCGGTTCCGTTTGGACGCGCCATCAATCCGATCACCGGTACCAACTGGAAAGGCACCGGTATTGAACCACACATCGAATGTCCGCAGGAAGAGGCGCTCGACATAGCGTATGCCGAGGCGCTGAAGTCGATCCGTGATCGTCTCAATGAGGATGAGGCGTTTGAAGTCAATTGGGTGCTCGAGGGACTCGAAGCCAAGAACAATTCGCCGAACATTGACATCTCCTCGTTGAAACATTACGCCGGTGGATATGGGCCGCGTACCATTCGCTACGAGAATGGCCAGCTGCTCTACCAACGCGAACCGAATCCACCGATGGTGATGATTCCGATGTCGGAAACGCTGTTCCAATTCGACGAGATCGACTACTTTCGTTTGGAGGTCGTGCTCAACGATGACGGCAATCCGATCTCCTTGATCGGCCATTACGACAACGGCTCGATGGACAAATCGCCGCGTGATGGTGTGCAGATGAGCGGGGAGATGGAGTAATATTAAAGCCCCACAGGGGTGGCAGAACGCTGCGCCGGGCTTCAGGGCGTGTTGAAAAACGTGTGTCATTGCAGATGGCTCTTATAGGGGCATATTGCATACGCCCTGCCCGCGTAAGAGGGTCACGCGCAGAGGGCGTATGCAATACGCCCCTACGAATGAATAAATGTGATCTGCTACCAGAGACGCTTACAATACGCCCTGAAGGCCCGTGGCACCCCGATCTAATCGCAAGACACTTAAGGAATTGCTCAGGTGCAGGCCTTAACAAATGGGCTTCGCCTGCCAATCACCTTCGGCAAACCGCGATCACCGATCACGGCCACCTACTCCCAGCTTGGCCACCGCCGCATCCTCTTTCTCATAATCGGACCTGGTGACCGGATCGGGTTCCGGTGGATGGGACAATTCCCAATCGATCGTTGTACGCAGCGCCTCTTCCGGATTGACCACTTCACGGTACGATAACTCGGAACGAATCCGGTCGCTACTGACCACCAAGTGATGCTCCGGATTGAACTGCTCTTCTGCGAATTCAGGACACTGCTCGGTATCAACCGTAATCACATCACCGTACCACTGCATCGCCCGCGCAATGCGTTCGCCCCATTCGCGTTCGGTGTAACATTCGCTCTCGCAGACGTTGTAGATCTTGCCCGCGGCGGCATCATCTTGGGCCGCCAGTGCGATTGCTTCGGCAACATCCTCGACATACGCGCGCGCCACACGCCAATTGTCTTGACCCGATACGAGTACGATATACGGTCGACGGTCGTGCATGCGTTTCAGATATGGCCAGAGACGATGTTGGTAATCGAGCGGACCGTACACCATTGGCAGCCGCAAGGCGGTACCTCTGGGATTCTCTGATTCGACCGTCGCCTGTTCAACCAGGATCTTCTCATAATCGTAGAAGCGTTCCGTCTGGCCGCGATACGGGAAGTGTTTGGTGCGCAAGGGCGAAGTTTCAGTGAGCGGCAGCTCGTCCGGAGGGCCGTCCTCGATACCGATCAGCTTCCCATAAGCTTGGTAGACATCACAACTGCTGATCGTTATAACTCGCCGCGCAATTCCCGCGAAGGTGTCGACTACACTTCGCGCATGTGCTTCGCTCAGCGGTGCCATGTCGATCACAACATCCGGAGCAATCGACTCGAATCGTGCGCGATACTCCGGCAACTGTTCGCGATCACCCGTGATACGTGCCAACTCGGGGAACAGACCGGCACCCGACTGTCCGCGATGAAACAACGTCACGTCGCAATTATGCGCGCGGAGCCGACGTACAACGGCGGGACCGATGAATCGGGTCCCGCCCAGAATGAGAATCTTGGTTGTCATGTGATCGTGAGGATTATCGTCCCGCATTGCGCACATCGCCCGAACTGGTCTCGTCCATGCGCAACCGTGGATTGCCGTAATAGTTGATATCGCCACTGCTCGATGTTTCGGCGTCGAGGAACTCGGTTGCGCGCACAAACGCGTCGCCGCTGCTTGATGTGCGCACGTAGGCGGTCTCGCTGGTCAGGTCGCGCGCTTTGTAATCGCCCGAGCTGTGAATGTACACGTCCTGCTCGGTCACCGTGCCGCCGCGAATAGTCAAATCGCCCGAGCTGCCGATTTCGGCTTCGAGACGGTCGCCCATCAGTTCTTCGATTTCGACATCGCCCGAGCTGCCGAGTTCAATGTCGACCTCATCGCAGATCAACATCGGGATGCGCAAATCACCGGAGCTGCTCGATTTGATGCGAAACCGTTCGGCCCCGATATCGTCTTCGACTTCGACATCGCCGCTGCTGTGAATCTCGATTCCGCGCAGCGATTTCACCGTCAGGTAATAACGCAGCGGCTGGCGGGTCTTCAGCGAGAATCCCCGTTTCGATTCAATGATGAGCGTATTCCCGGCAACGTCGGTTTCGATGTACTCCAGCAGATTGTCGTCGCCGGAGATAATCAGCTCTTCTTTGTCACCCATGGCGATGTACAGGACCCCGACGGTGCCGAACTCGACCGCCTCAACATCCTCGATGACACGCGTCTCCTCGGCCTTATCGCCCGATCCACGGACCCGTTCCCAGTCGTTGTCCCACCAGCTATCACCAAGGGAGACAGACGATTGCGCTGTCAGTAGGGCGCAGATAACCACTGCCAGCCAGAGTACCCGTTTCATGCCCACCTCCTAATGATTTGAGAATTGCCTGACATGTAGGAATCTACGATCCCAATGGAGCAGGGTTTCATGGAATAACGATCAGGGTACTCAAGCCCAGCTAGGCCTCCTTCTCTTCCCGAATCTGCTGTTTCCACTCATCAAGCGTATCGGTCAGAGGTTGGTCGCTCTCGAACTCGTGGTACTTGACGATATTCCAGACTTCGTCATCAGTAAGCACCTTACTGTGCTGCTTGGCAGCAGTGAAAATCTCGTCGACCAGTCTCTTTTCCGGTTCGATGTGATGCGCGCGCAGCCAGTAGACGATATTCGAAACACCCGACATAAACCCGATCTCAATAGCTTGATGCAGACCAAACCATCCGGCCGGAACCCCGGAATAGACACGGTCGGCCAGCCAGTCGGCGCCTTTGTTCTTCGCTTTAATAATCGCGGCGGCATGCACACCGGTGGCGGTGCGGAAGGCATCATGCCCGAACACCGGATACATGTTGTGCAGCGGCACTTCGCAGATTTTAGCGACGAGTTTCACATACTCGGAGAGCTGCGTCAGATCACGATCAATCAACCCATCGAGTTTCATGTTTACCAGCAAGAGGTCCATCGCCGAATTGCCAACTCGTTCGCCGATGCCCAAACCGGTCGCATGAATCCGATCGGCACCGGCCTTCACCGCCGACAACGCGTTGATCACACCCAGCCCACGGTCGGAATGCCCATGCCAGTCGACCTTAACATCTTTGACACCGGTATCTTCGACCACCTGCTTAACGAAGTGAATCAGATTGCGCACGCCATACGGCATCGCATGCCCGCAGGTGTCACAGACAACGATGCGTTTGGCGCCTGCTTCAATCGCCGCGGTGTATAACGTGCGGATATCCTCCGGTCGCGCCCGTGTGGTATCCTCGGTGACATACATCATGCTGAGGCCATTTTGTACGCCATACTCGACCGCATCGACACTCAACTTGCGGATATGATCGATCGTCCACTCTTCGGCATACTGGCGAATCGGGGAAGAGCCAATGAACGACGCGCATTCAATGTCCACACCGGCCTTTTGCACGATATCGATGAGTGGTGTGATATCAGCCTTCACCGTGCGGCAGGCGCAATTAGGATACAACCCCAGTTTCTGGTCGCGAATCTCTTCGGCCATGCGGGTGATGTCGGCACGTGCGCGCGGTCCCGCACCGGGCAGCCCGAGATTGACCGAATTGATTCCCAGATCGGACATCAGGTGAAGTAACCTGATTTTCTTATCAATATGCGGATCGGTCACCGACGGATTCTGCAATCCATCGCGCAATGTTTCATCGTTGAGTTCGACCGGTTTGTCGGTGAGAATCACCTCTGCGTCGTGACGGTTCCAGTCGTAGATCAGATCCTGTTCGGATGGGACGCTCATTACCACTCCTCCCTCGCGCTGTTGCCACCGTAAGGCGATTGCCTATGGCATATACGGCGTGGCCGGGCCACGCCGTATTGTACGACCGCCGCCTGCGGTTTATGGAGAGAAAGTATCAGGTTTGGTGACGGTGGGTCAACCGTGTTTGGTGATATGTCGCGCAATCACCAGGCGTTGAATCTCCGATGTGCCCTCAAACAATTCGGTCAGCCGCGCCTCACGATAGAGCCGTTCGACTTCGTACTCGCGCAGGTACCCGTATCCACCGAGGATTTGAATGGCACGATGCGCCGCAAACGTGGCGGTCTCCGATCCAACCAGCTTCGCCGTGGCCGCTTGGGCCACATAGTCAAGCCCTTGGTCCTTGCGCCAGCACGCGTTATAGACGAGCCAGCGGGCCGCTTCGATGCGGCAATGCATGTCGGCAATATGGCTTTGCACCATTTGGAACGAGGCAATTGGCTGCCCGAACTGCTTGCGTTCCTTGGCGTACTTCACCGCCAGCTCAAACGCCCGAATGGCCATGCCCAGCGCACTCGCCCCGACCGAAATCCGTCCCGAGTTCAACGATTCCATCGCCACCTTGAAGCCGAGGCCCTTTTTGTACAACACATTCTCGGCCGGCACGCGAACATCGTCCAGGATGATCTCCGTCGTCGGTGACGCGTGAAATCCCATCTTCTCTTCAATGTGCCCAATCGAGAAGCCGGGCATGTCCTTCTCGACAATGAAGGCCGAGATTGACCGCGGTCCCGGACGCTTGTCGGTGCGCGCCATCACGATGGTGTAGTCAGCAAATGCGCCATTGGTGACGAAGATCTTATTACCGCGCAGGATGTAATCGTCGCCATCTTGTTCCGCCATCGCCTGAATGCCGGCGGCGTCAGAGCCGGCTTCCGGCTCCGATAGAGAAAACGCACCGAACTTCTTGCCGGCGCAGATCGGCGGGAGATACTTCTTCTTCTGTTCTTCGGTACCAAATGTCAGCACGGGGTATCCGAACAACGAATTGTGCGCGCCGACAATGGTGGCATGCGATGCGCACCCGCGCCCGAACTCCTCCGAGATGACCGCGTAGGCAATCGTATCCAAGCCGGTGCCGCCGTATTCTTCGGGAATGATGACGCCCAAAAAACCGGCTTCGCCCATTTCACGCGCCAGGTTGAGATCCATCTTGCCGGTGCGGTCGAATTCATCGGCACGCGGCAGGACTTTCTTCTCGACAAACTCCCGTGCCACCTGGCGTATTGACTCATGTTCTTCTGACAGCGCAAAGTCCATCGCTGTTTTTCTCCTCGCTGCGGGTCTGCTGGTCCGGACTTACTGCCCTTTGAATTCCGGTTTGCGCTTTTCGAGAAATGCTGCACACCCTTCGGTCTTGTCGTCAGTGGCGCAGATCACGCCAAACTGCGTGTACTCGTATTCAAGCGCGCTCTTCAAGTCGACATTCAGCCCCAAATTGACACACCGCTTTGCGGTCATGACCGCGACCGGGCCCTTCGACGCGATCGACTGTGCCATTGCGGTGGCTTTCTCCATCAGTTCGGTGGCCGGATAGACTTCATCCGCCAACCCAATGCGATGCGCCTCGTCGGCGGAGATCAATTCGCCGGTCAGAATCAGTTGTTTGGCCTTGCCGGCGCCAACCAACCGGGGAAGGCGCTGAGTTCCACCGTATCCGGGAATGATCCCCAGGTTTACCTCTGGCTGTCCGAACTTGGCATTATCGGAAGCGAGGCGAATGTCGCAGGCCATCGCAATCTCACAACCACCGCCGAGCGCAAAGCCATTGACCGCAGCGATGATGATCAGCCGCGACTCTTCCATGAGATTGAGCAGATTCTGCCCACGGATCGACTTATCAATACCGCTGCGCACATCGCAGACTTTCAATTCGTTAATGTCTGCGCCCGCGACAAAGGCCTTTTCGCCACTACCGGTCAGAATCACCACGCGCACGTCGGTGTTGTCGGTGAGCGACTGAAATGCACTCGTCAACTCGTCGATAGTATGATCGTTGAGCGCATTGAGCACTTTCGGGCGGTTGATTGTGACTGTCGCCACCGGTGCATTGATGTCGACTGTGATATTGTCATACGATGCCATAGTCGTCATCCCTCCTGATCGTCACTCATTAGTATGTGTAGATGCCACGGCCGGCCTTCTTGCCGTTGTATCCGGCCTTGACCAGACGCTTCAGCAGCGGCGGCGCGGCATACCGCGTGTCCTTGAATTCATCGAACATGATCTCGGCAATGTAATAGGTGGTGTCGAGACCGACGAAATCGAGAAGCGTCAACGGTCCCATCGGGTGGCCGCAGCCGAGCTTCATGCCGTTGTCGATGTCCTCCGCCGTGGCCACACCGTTTTCCAGCAGACGGACAGCGTCGAGCAGATAGGGAACCAACAACACATTGACGACAAACCCCGGAGTGTCTTTCGCCGTCACAACCGTCTTCCCAACTGATTCGGCGTAGGCCTTAACCGCCTGATAGGTGCGCTCAGAGGTGTCAAGCGCGCGCACCACTTCGACCAGCTTCATGATCGGGACCGGGTTGAAGAAGTGAAGGCCGACGAAACGGTCGCGACGGTTGGTCACGGCCGACATGTCGCCGATCGGCAGCGACGAGGTGTTCGACGAGAAGATCGTATCGGGGTCGCAGATCGAATCGAGTTCGGCGTAGATCTTGGTCTTCTCTTCGAAATTCTCGATGATCGCTTCAATGATCAGATCGCTGTCTTTGAGATCAGCGAGGTCCGTCGTGCCTTTGATCCGTCCGAGAATCTTATCACATTCATCCTGGGTGATTTTCTCTTTGGCGACAAACTTGCCAAGCGAGCCCTCGATTCGCTTGTAACCCTTCTGAAACAGATCATCGGTGACTTCGCGGACCGTGACATCGTAGCCGGCCTGGGCTGAGACCTGGGCGATGCCCGATCCCATCAGGCCGCAGCCGACAATTCCAACTTTACGGATGGCCATACGCGTAACTCCTTTCACATCAGTCTATTAGGATAGCTATCGCAACCCTCCCCAACGCGCCCGCTCCCGAAACAGCACGGCGGCAGAAGCGACCAGTATACAAAAAAGCCGGGCCCGGTGCCGAGGGAATCAGCGGTGAGCCCGGCTTTTTGACGCGGTTCGGCCGTGGGCTAGTTTTGCCCGCCCAAGATCAAGGGCAAGCCATCCTTCGAATTGCCGATCACAATCACCTTCGTGTTCGGTGACTGGGTCAGCTTCTCGGTTGCCTCGATGCCTTTCCACTGCAGTAGCAATGGATTCAGGCCGGTGGAGACAATCTTCTGGAAATCGGCGATGCCCTGTGCCTCAATCCGTTTTCGCTCAGCCTCCTGTTGCTCCCGTTGCAAGATGAATTTCATTCGCTGCGCTTCCTGCTCGGCGGCGAGCTTCTCGTTGATCGCATCAGAGATTCTCTGTGGCAGCTTCACATTGCGGAAAATTACATTCTGAATTTCGATGAATTTGGGCTCCAATTGCGTCTCCAGAGCATTCAGCAGTGTGTCCGCCAGTTCGTCCCGTTTTGTTGAATAAATCTCTTCGGGGGTGAACTGACCGGCGATCCGTCGCGCTTCGCCGCGCAATGTTGGTGCGATCACAACGTCGTAGTACGCCGGTCCGACAGTGATCTGCAGCGAATCGAGTCTCTGGATCAACGGGCGATACAGCAGCGAGAGTTCCAGTTGGATCGTGGCACCATCGGATGACAGCACAGTCAGATCTTCTTTGGCTTCCGATGTACGAGTGCGGTAGATGTACATCGAGTTCCACACCAGATGCCATTGAAAGCCCTCGGGGTAGATTTTCCCCATTTCCGTACCTTTGCCAAACTTCAGGTACTTGACGGCGTGGTGCCCTGATGGTACCTGCGTGCCGCATCCGGCCAATGCCAGCAGTACACCGATGATCAGAATCTTCGCCATTCGATTGGGATTGGTCTTCGTCCCTGTCATGTCGTTCCTCCTATGAGTTAATTGCAATCCAATTCGGGATGATCACACCACGATACGGATTTGCAAGATACAGTCAATTCAAATCGAAAAGCAGAATGGCGGTTGCGAGGACGGGCGACGAACCCAAATAGGGCACTCCCCTACGGTGGAATGCAGAAACGGTGCCGGGGTGCCTCACCGCTTGCGGTGGGTTCAGATTGTTCGGAGACCATCATCGACAATTTGAGACATACGACGGTGATGACGGCAGTTGTTGTCTCGATTGGAAGTCCAGAATCGATGCGAGTAGCTAGAATCTCAACTTACCGCAAGCGGTGAGGCACCACTGCACCACTGCTGGAATATCGATTCTGTATCTCCGTGCATTCAAGCAACCCACAGCAGAGCCGTGGGGTACCTCCGAAAACAGAACGATATCCTACTTCTTCTTCCGTGGCGGATTCATGGGCGGATCGCGGTGAACCTCCATCGTTTGTCGAAACGCATTCGGTCCGCCGTAGATCCCGATATCGGAAGGCGATCCATCCGGATCAGTAAACTCCGGATTACCGCTGTCGATCAGGGGCGAATCGGGGAGAGGTGTGAAGGTCAGCGTGTCCCACATTGGATCGACCGCGATGTTTCCGAATTCATCGGTGTAGTCGGGCATGTCGCGCCAGTTGCCCGCGGCATTGTCCCAGAGCAGATTGTACGACATCGGAAATTGCAGCGGATGCCCGTAGTTCCAGACGCCGACCTGTGGGCACACCCACTCTTCGCGCCACCCGTTGAGCATGATCACATTGTTGGTCATGCGGCCTTCGGTCTCCTTGCCCCAGAGGCCGAACCCACAATTGCCGTTGCGATAGATCACATTATTGGCGCAGTCCATGTACGATGTACCCGTTGCGATGATCCCCCAACCGAGACAGTGGTAGACAATGTTGTTGTGGCAGACTACGCGCGTAGCGCCAAATGAACCGATGCCTTTCCAGTAATTCGAAACCTGATTGCGTACGACCGTTGCGGTCGCGTCCCATGTAATCCCAATCCCGGCGCCGCGCCCTTCGTGGATCACATTGTCAGCGATATACGCCGTCGCGCCGCGATACAACGCCACACCATCCCAAGTGTTGTTCGTCAAGCGATTGTTGAGAATGAACAACTCGGCACCTTCGCGTCCCATCACGCCGCCGATGCCGACAATGATCGAATCGGGGTAGTCGGTATTATCGCGAATCCGGCAGTGTTGCACCGTCACCCGCGAGTTCCGCGCGACGATGCCCGCATCGGTCGCCATTCCTGATGTATCCCGTATCCCGCCGGTGATCGTCAGATTCATGATTCTGCCCTCGGGGCAATTGTCAAAGAACATGCCGTATCCCGCACGGGTTTCGAGAATCGTCTCATCACCCGAGCCGATAATCCACAGAGACTTCCCTTTCACCTGGAATCCGTACGAGGCCCAATGCGGTGTTTTGTGTTCGGCGCAGTTGCCGCACAACGAGTCAATAAATTCGACTGGGTCAGCGGTGTAAGTGCCGGGAGCAAGGAGGAGGGTGTCGCCGGAATGGGCGTTGTCGATTGCCATCTGCAGCTCTCCGTCGATTTCAATCGAGGCGGCCAGCAGATGATTTGAGGACATCGCAAACGCAAGCACCAAGAAAATGCCGCAGTTATTCGTCATTAAGTAATCCTCTCGTCTCTTACGCCCCGAACTTCGCCAGCTTCAACGCATGCGCGCACGCGATCGGCAACAAATGACGCATCGGCAACCGTCCCATGCCACCCACCTGACAGGCGCGCTCACCGAACGACTTCGAGCCATCCGGGCGGACCGTCTCGGGTGCATAGAGCAACGCTGGAACCGGGTGCCACGAGTGCGACTTCAACGCCGCCGGTGTTGAATGATCTCCGGTAATCACTAAGACGTCGGGCGTGCCTTTCATAAGAGCCGGCAGATACGTGTCGACGTCTTCGATTACCGAGACCTTCCGATCATAGTCGCCGTCTTCGCCCGCCTTATCGGTGTACTTAATATGCACGAAGATGTAGTCGTATTCCGACGACACGTGACCGGCAACTGTCATCGTCTCTTTGACGTCCTTGGGCGGATCGAGGACGGTCATGCCGACGAGGCGTGCGATCCCACGATACATCGGATAAGTCGCGACTGCACACGCATTCAATGCGAAGCGATCATTGATTTTCGGGATTGGCGGTTTCTTGTCGATTCCGCGTAACAGCAGCCCATTCGCTTTGTCTTCATCTTTGAGAATGCGCTCGGCCTCAGAGACGAACTTATCGAGCATTTTGGCGGTCAACTGCGATTGATCATCCCGCGCTTTGGCATGCAACGGTTCCACGCCGACCGTTTGCGGATCGGTGTCGGAAACATTGCCACCGAGATTATCCCCGCGCAGCACGACTAATCCACGATGTTCCGACACACTGCGCACGATGACTTCAGCCGGACCGTTGATCTTAACTTTGTCGTTGAGCATCTCAACCAGGCGGCGATTGACATCGTCTTTGATGCGTCCCGCCCGGCGATCGGTGATCCTACGGTTCTCATCGAGGGTGCAGAAGTTGAACCGTGCGGCCACATCGGTGTCTTCGAGCGGAAAATCGATGCCCAGCGCCTCCAGCACCCCGCGCCCGATGATGTGATGACGCGGATCGTAGCCAAACAACCCCAAATGCCCCGGTCCCGAACCGGGCGTTATTCCCGGCTCGACCGGATCGAATAGCCCGGTCGTCGAATGGGGGAGAAGTTTATCAATGTTCGGCGTCTTGGCCGCTTCGAGCGGTGTGCGCTTCTTGCGTCCAAAGGGCAGATCGCCGAGCCCATCCATCACCAGAAACACGATCCGCTTATCGTTCTTCGTTGCGAGTAGCTCTGCTGTATGTTCAGCCATCGGTGTACCCTCCTGTCTGTGCGCTGGCATGGTAGCGAGATTTGCCGTGGCGTGTCACGGCAAATTGAAACATACTGACATCGGTCCGGTTATGACACCGGCGCACTGAGGGGAGAAGCATGACAGATCGCTGGGTGATCGTCGCGCTATTGGTAGCCGTTCTGTTCGGTCTCTACCACGTCTTTACCAAACTGGCTGCCGGCCGAATCCCCGACGCGGTCGGCGGGTTCTGGCTGGAGGGTATCGCGTTGATCGGGATGGGCATCTACCTGATCGCCATTCGTCAGCCACTCTGGGGCCAGGGGATCACGCGGCAGGGTCTGACATTCGCCATTCTCGGTGGCGTCAGTGTCGGACTCGGAACGGTTCTCAACTTCACCATGTATCGCCTCCACGGGCCGCTGTCCGGCGCCGGGCCGATCGTCCTCATGGGAGCCCTGGCCATCATGGCCGTCACCGGTGTCGTGTTTATGGGGGAGGAGTTGACACCATCACGTATTCTCGGTTGGGTCTTCGCGATTGCCGCCATCTGGTTTTTGTCCCGTTAGTCGCTCATGGCCTCACGCAAGCCGATCACACACGAACCGCGCGATCTCTACCGGCGATTGAGCCGATGGTTTGCGAAGAATGCGCGTCCGCTTCCCTGGCGGGGCAAGACCGATCCGTACGAGATTTGGATCAGTGAGATCATGCTCGTCCAAACGACCGGTGTCGTCGCAGCCAAACGGTATCCGCGATTTTTGAAGCGATTTCCCACGTTGAAGTCACTCGCCGGTGCACGGATCGACTCGGTGATGAAAGAGTGGGAGGGCTTGGGCTACTACCATCGCGCCCGCTTTCTGCATCAGGCCGCACGTGTGATCATGTCGGACCAAAAAGGCGTCTTCCCGTCAACGTACAATGAGATACGCGCCCTCCCCGGTGTCGGCGACTATGTGGCCGCGGCGGTCGCCAATTTCAGTTTTGGTGCTTGTATTCCTGCCATTGACGCCAACGTGGCACGTGTCGCCGCACGGATTTTTGGCATCAAAGGTGATGTGCGTTCACCTGCCGTACGTCGCACTATCTACAACGCACTCGAACAGACGATGACCGTAGGAAAAGGGTCGGTATGGACCGACGGTTTGATCGAATTGGGTGCACTGATCTGCTCACCCCGCAATCCCAAATGTGAATTGTGCCCCATGAATGACATGTGCCGCGCCCATACAACGGGGAAGACAGTCCAGTACGGTCTACCGAAACCGCCCGCTCAACGCAAGACCGTTGCGGTCGCCTGCGGCATCGTCCGGCGACACGATGGGTGCATCCTCATCGCGCAACGTCTCGAGACGGGTCTCCTGCCGAATCTATGGGAATTTCCCGGTGGTAAGCGTGACGGCAATGAGCGATTGACGGACACGTGTCAGCGTGAGATCAAAGAAGAATTGGGAATCACCGTCGCGGTTGGCAAGCGTCGCCTGATCGTACGTCATGCGTATAGCCACTACACAGTCCGCTTGCATGTGTTCGAATGCCGGTATCGTTCCGGTACGCCCAAGGCAATTGGCTGCCAACGCTGGCGGTGGGTCACACCAAGTGAATTGAAGCGCTACGCATTCCCAACAGCCAATCATGCGATCATTGAGATGATTCAGGAGGAAGTGTGATTTATGGATGTGCGTAGGGGCGCGATGACCGCGCCCCTACACGAGATCGCCGTCCGATCTACCTACCGAAACATCTCCTCCGCTTTCACGACACGGATATTTCCGGCTTCAATCGGCAATGTGTAGTTGAGAATTGGCTGATCCTCCAGCTTCAGGCTGTTCGGATTGACTCCCGATGGATATTCGAACAAGACTTGGTTGCCCAAAAGTGTTTTGGCAAACTTCTGACCATCGGATACCACCGCCACGATCACCATTGAACGAGGATCGATGACGCGTTCAATCGCACGGTTCGCGTCGTCGACGGTCACCGCGGCCGCCCGGGCCGTGAATGAGTCGATAAACGCCGGTGTGTCGTACGCGAGTTCATCCATGCGCATGCCCAGCATCCGTCGCGGCGTCTCAATTTCAAACGGGAAATGGTTAATCTCGAATTCACGCGCTGCGTCGAGTTGCTGGCGCGTAATCCCCTCGGTCCGCAAATCGTCCAGCATCTTCATCACAATGTGAATGACAAAGTTGGCATTGATCGACTTCGGGTAAACCCAGGCGGAGAAATACTGCTGACGACGCGGCAGCCCCGGACGCGCCAGATTCGACCAACCGTCCTGCTCGAAGTGCTCCGCATATGAATACGCACCATACGATAACCCACGGGTGGCGCGAATCTCCTGGTAAAGCTGTCCCATCGATTCGCGATGCCGCCCGAGATACGAATTCACCACGAACAGTGGCATGAAATCCGGATCATCACGGGTGATATCGATCGGACGCCCGAAACGCAATTGCGCCTGAGCGCGGTTTTCCTTCTCGATCAGATACACCTGCGTCTTGCTGATTTGCGGGTCTGGTAAAGGAGGCGGCGTCGGTGCGCCGTCAGGCAGGGACGAGTTGAGCACGTCATGGATGCGTTCGGCTAACGTATCCGAAATGTCACCCGCCAGCCCCAATGTGTAGTTGCCGCTGGCGTAGTGTTCCCGGTAGAATGAGCGCGCATCCCGTGCCGACAGCGTTTTCACCGTCTGTGTCATCCCCTCGGTTGGATGTCCATAGGGATGATCCTGATAAATGTAGTATTGCAGCGCGGCTTTGGCGAGACGTTCATCATCGCGACGGATTTGTTCGATCTCGTCGAGTTGATCCTGCACCAGCGTGGTCATTTCATCCACATCGAGCGACGGTTCCGTGACAACCGAAAAGAACAAGTCGCTGAACTCGGACCACGATTCGGTCAGACACAGGCCCTCAATGATTGTCACCTCACGACCCACATCGATTGTTAGCTTTGCTGCCAGTTTGTCGAGTGTGTTATCAATGTCGGTGCGTGAGTATTGCTCCGTGCCACGCTTTAACGCATTCGCGGTGAAATGTGCCAGGCCCTCCTTACCGTCAGGATCATAGGCCGATCCTGCACCGAAGACCAGGCGCACACGAATGCTGCCGGATTCATCTTTCGGCACCAGTACGGTCGGTCCGGAATCCGAGCCGGGACTGCACGAGATCGCGCCAACCAGCAGCGCCAGAATGGAGGCAACGCCCATCAGTCGTTTCCACATCACGTGTTCCATTATGATTCCGCCTTTGGTGTGAGGGTAACAGTGGTCCGGCGGTCCGCGGTCAGGTACGTTTGTGCGAAGGCCTGAATGTCTGCCGGTGTCAGCGATTCCATTAGTGCCAGCTCACGCATCACGTTCTCCGGGTTGCCGCTGATAATCGTGTACCGTCCCAACGTGACCGCTACCGATGACGGCTTGTCCATCCCATAAATCCGGTCGGCCTTGAATCCCAACACTGCTTTCTCCAGTTGCTCTTGTGATACCAGTTCTGTGCGCAACCGTGCAAGTTCCTCAATAATCACCCGTTGAATCGAATCGAGAGAAACGCCGGTTTTTGCCGTCGCGGTGATGGTCCACAACGACGGGTCCTTCGTGCCCCACGCCCCGGCGTCGACGTCTTCCACCAATTGGTTGTCGACCATCAGCCGCTGACGCAACCGTCCACTGTTCGAAAACAACAAACGATCCACTGCCTGCAGTGCTACATAATCCTTGGTGACAAACTGCATGGCCGGGGATTTGTGCGCCATCATCACGATCGGCGCAATCATCGCATCTTTCCAAACCAGCCGGTCAGTGCGATGTTTATCCTGTTCGGGTTCCTCGGGTATCGGATCAGGCGCGATGGTACTCTGCTTCCAGTCACCATAGTGTTCCTCGATCAGGGCCAACGCCTGCTCGGGATCAAACCCACCGGCAACCGAAATGACAGTGAATTGCGGCGAGTAATACGTTTCTTTGAACCGCAATCCATCCTTGAACGTCATGTTCTTTTCAAGGTCTTCTTCCCAGCCGATGACCGGATGCTGATAGGTGTGCCGGTCGAACGCCAGGTCATAGAGCCGTTGCTCAAGATACCCGTACGGATCCTCATCGACCCACCGTCGTCGCTCTTCCTTCACCGGTCCCAGTTCTGTACGGAACGTCTCGTTGGTGAATACGAGATTGCGGACCCGGTCGGCTTCGAGGGCGACGATCTCGGGCAGGAATTCACTTTTGGCGTTTACATAGTAGGCCGTCATGTCATTACCGGTGAACGCATTTGTCTGCGCGCCCATCGGCGCCACCGCGGCATCGAAGTCAGGGTTCTTCTCAGTCCCGCGAAACATCATGTGCTCGAACACATGAGCAATCCCCGTCGCGCCCTTCTTCGTTTCATCACGAGAACCCGCATCGATCATTGTGAAGTACGACACTGTCGGTGCGCTCGGATCGGGAGCGAGAATAATGCGCAGCCCGTTGTCTAAAGCATGTTTCTCATACTCGATGGAAAATGCCGACGCTGTGGCCGGCACAACGACAGCCAGCACGGCGGTCAAAGTGCTCAGGCCCAGAATCACTCGTCTGCGTGGACCAATCATTTGCCATACCTCCGAACCAAAGGGGTTATCTCACTCTGTCACAAAGGCAGAAACTGCTTGTGGGGGAGAGGATTGTCAAGACACGGGTGAAACTTCTGACTCCCCTCTGACGTAATCCGAACCACGCGGGAATAACCCGTGCGCTTACGGGTAGTGTTAATTGAAGAGGATTACGGTCTGCTATTGCCTTCCACTGCCGTCAGACCGTGGGGCGGAGAATCCCCGCTCTCTCCCCACCCCAATGTGTTATATTTCAGGTTCCGGCCATCGTCGCTGCGTGAGTCCGCGCTTCACCGAGGGCCTTACCTGCGGATACTGTTGTCTGAGACCATCCTGCTAAAGGAGCCCACCCTATGTTCATTTGGAGACGTGTGATTCGGCACATCCTCGCAGTGACGCTGATCGTCGGCGTCTGCAGTCCGTCGGCAGCTACGGCCCAGGACGCCTCCGACATTCCCCAGTGGTTTGATGTCTCGTCGGAGACGCCTCCGAACATCAAGATCAACACCGACGCGACTACCCAACTGCAAAACGAAGAGCAGGTCGCCGTCGATCCGACCAATCCCGACAATCTGGTTGCGGTGTGGCGCGATTTCCGTCTCGGCTTCCGCCAAGTCGGGTGGGGCTACAGCCATGACGGCGGCGCCACCTGGACGGAGGGGGGGCTGGTTCCCGCCACGCCGTATAATCGTGACTCCGATCCCGGCATTGTCGCGGGCAACAATGGCGCTTTCTATTCGGTTATTCTGTCGTTCGACCAATTCTCCGAAGCCAATGGTCTGTTCGTTCCGGTGTCGTTTGATTCCGGTCTGTCCTGGTTCGGCCCACTGACAGGTGTTGACACCGAATCGGGAACATTCGAAGACAAAGAGATGATCGCCATCGATCTGACCGGCGGTCCGACCGATGGGGCTCTCTACATCCCGTGGGCACGGTTTGGACAGACGGTCGACATTTACAATGTCAGTTCACCAGACGGTATCGGGTTCAATCAACCGGTGCTCGTATCGGACCTCGATGGTGTTCAATGGCCCACACCCATCGTTGATACCGGCGGCAATGTTCTGGTTGCCTGGTTCTCCTACTCAAACTCGGCAATCATGTGCGATTACTCAACCGATCAGGGAGCAACGTGGGGGACGGACCGGGTGGTGGCGAATACCACGTTCTTCCCTTCAAATCTTAATGGCGGTGTCCTCACGTTCGCCTTTCCCGCTCTGGCATCCGATGTGACCGGCGGACCGTATAATGGCCGAATCTACTGCGCATTCACCGATGACGCCGCCGATGGCCTGCTCGACTTATATATCACCGTCACCGACGACGGCGGACAGACCTGGTCCCCACGGTTGCGCATCAATGACGATCCTCCTGGCAACAATATTGACCAGTTTCACCCGTGGGTATTTGTCAATCGCGACGGCGTAGTGAGCGTCGCCTGGTACGACCGCCGTCTCGATCCCGCCAATTTGAACTTTGATCTTTTTATCAGCCACTCGTTCGATGGTGGCCAATCCTGGACACCGAATCAGCGCGTTTCTGAGGTGTCGTCATCGCCCTTTGATGCCGCGTCGTTTGCCCGCAAATACGTTCAATACGAACCACCGGCTAAGGACGAACCGATGGAATGGCGGACGTCACGGGCCGGCTTGATCGGCGAGTACATCGGCCTGGCCACGTCGGAGCGCCGTGCCACGACGGTGTTCACCGATACGCGCAACGGGCATCAGGATGTCTACGCCGCCAATATGCCCATGCGACTGTTCCCACCGAAACTGACCGGGCCGGCTGACGGGTTGATCACCGATGATCCCAATGTCACGTTCACGTGGGAGGACTGGTCGATCTACGATGAAAATCTCACATACGCTCTTGAGTACTCCGACGATTCGACATTCGGCACCGGTGTGACGCGGTTCGATGCTCTGGCAACACAAAGCCAGGCCGCGGTGTTGCCGGAGGGACGGACGCACTGGCGGGTGCGGGCGTTTGATACATTTAGTGACTCCTCCGATGTTGTCCGACGCAGCATTTGGGTGGATGCCACCGCTCCCGATGCACCAACACCGCTGGCGCCGTCGCCTCTCAGCACCGATACGATCTCCGACCCGACACCGGAGTTTGCCTGGACCGATGAAAGCGATCCGGTCGGGACCGCCGTCACTTATGATCTACAGGTCGCCACCGACAGTGCGTTCACACAGAGTGTGCGTGAGTACAATAATCTCACTGCGACGTCGTTGACTCTTCCCGACGTCGATTCCCTCGCGTATGATCAATACTGGCACTGGCGTGTCATGGCCGAAGACGCCGTGGGTAACACATCGCCCTTCAGCGAGTTGCAGACCTTCTATCTCAAGTTTCCGTTTATCGTCGGTGATTTGAACGACGATGGCGTTCTCGATGCGGTCGACCTCAACACGCTCATTGAAGTGATCTTCTTCAACGGTGAGGTTCCGGTGCCGCCCGAGGAGCGGGCGGATATCAACTGCGATGGAGTGTTTGACGCTGTCGACTTAAACCAGTTGATTAATGTGATCTTCTTCAACGCGCCGCAGCCCGAGTGCCCGTAGGCGTAGTTACGCCATCCAATGACGAGCGGGCGGTGCCAATGTCGCGCGCTTTCGTTCGCGCATGGCCCTCCCAGCCACGGAGGGCAGGTTAAAAGTGGTAAACGTTCTCATATTCATGATCCGACAAATCGATCATTCGTAGGGGCGTGCTGAGCACGCCCGGTCCTCGTTAGAGCGATTGTCAGAATAATTTTCCGATTAAATTGAGAAGTGTTGTCATTCCCGCGAAAGAGGCTGTGTCATAATCGTCCGGACTGGTTGCGATATTG
>CAYTTY010000044.1:0-31282 GCA_964440935.1 uncultured Ignavibacteria bacterium
CGCGGTCGAACTTGCCCATGTAGAGACGGTACCCTTCGAAGTCCCTTCGGCCCGACAGGTCATCAACGTCAAGTTCGGATGCGGCACCGCGCCACCTCAGTATGGCCCTGGCCGGTTTCGTGGTTAGTGCAAAGGCGCTCGGGGCGGGAGACGAGTACGGTCCACGAAAATCGGGGATCCCATCGCCTTTGTAAAACACCGAATCGCACCGGCCGCCCGTACAGTTTACCAGATAGGCTTCGCCTCGGTACCCGTCACCGTCAGTGTCGTATCCAGGTGAATCGAACACCCAGTCGGCCCAGCGAGCGTTGGTGATCAAATCATCAAAATCAAGATTACCGACAAATTCGTCGGGATCCGAGTGAGAGAAGTTGTCTGCGTAATTGTGCGGGTCGCGGTGAAAATCGGCGCCGACGACAAAGGCGACGGTCAGAGGGATTGAATCGCCTGGAGCGATCTCTTTAATCCCACTTGCAGACATCATGTATCCACCTTCCATGCCATTTGCAATGTCTACTGCCCATCCCGGGTTGTTTGGGGGTGGTGCCCAGCCCGACGCGGTCCGATCCAATGCCGTATAGACTTGATCGTAGTCAATCTCTCGATTTCCCATTAAATAGTACGTCGCTCGGTCGCCTTGGGGGTATCCGAGCGAACCGTAATATCCCTGGGCGGCTCGTCGCAATCGAGGACCCCATGTAGCCCCGCTGAAATCATATCCACAGCTGGGACGGCAAGCCCACCAATTGAACGAAAAATCACTCATATGAGGTGCACGAAGTAGCCGGACACCTAAAACCGCTGTGAGGCTCGTGCGCCCGAATTCCCAAATGGAATACGGATCACCATCATTGTCGGCAGACCAGACTATTGCCACGCTGTCGGTGGCACCTGGAACGATCCCCGGTACGATTTTCAAAAATCCAAATTGCTCATCATCCCATTCGCCCTGCCACTCAGATCCAAATATCGGCCATCCGGGGGAGTACATGGTCGTAGGGCCGACCGCAATGCCCAATCGAGGTTCACTGATAGCCCGGTGAGAAATGTTCACGAACCAAGCGTCCACGATCACGAACCGCTTGGCAAATTTGCTTGCCCAACAATAGGTTGTTATATGAACCTCAATGCCTGTAGCCTTATGGGGTCGAAGATCAATCGGATCGATCCTCGCCCGAAATCTCTCGGAGGTATCAGTCATGCACACATAGAACTGCTCGTCCGCGCGCGCAGATTCATCGAAATCCGGATCACCGTATCTGGCTGAACTACGACCAATTGGCGTGAAAGACAGGAACTCTGATCCCTCCGATACAAGTGTGTCGGTACCCCGAACGCAGCCGAAGACGACATTCGACCATCCCAAATATTGTAGTTCCGCGCCTCGTGGAAAATCACAGTATTTGAATTCTCCTTGAGTCGTTACGACGAAACCAACGTCGTTCGTCCTATGTGTGCGCTCTTCCCAAATGGGAACATTGGTTCCACTTTGTGTCTCGCCACGACTCTCGAGTGGCGATAGCCACATCACAACACCATATAATAATATCAAATGCGCGGTGGACGCGTAATATTGATAGTTGACCAGTGTACGAATCATACTGTATAAGTTGCGCCCCGCGAGGGATGGACGTCAAGTCAATCGGTACAACATAATGCTAATAGGGTCTGCAGCACTGTATGCAATCCAAATCCATCAGACAATCAGCTCCGAAGGCCGTTCCACAGCATTTGTACCCACCGTCGCATGAGTGAATGGTGCAATTGCCCTCACAGTTAGGTTCGTTGCCGCTGGAATCTGAGCAGCCTGGGCCGGCCCAGGCGAGTTCAGTAGTCACAAATCCGAATGAAAATGCAAAAACAATGACGAAGAGGGCAATTAAGCCACTCAGAAAGGTCTTTTTGTCCATGACGACATCCTCCTTTGTCTTGATTGCATCGCGACAACTTTAATACATCCGAGTGACGGCCATTATTCCCTCGCGGGGCCGCAGATTAGTTAAGTATTCGCAAAAGCTCGTTACGGGTGTTTGGAATGCGTCCGTAATCCAACACGCGACCTGCTTCGTCAAGCCGAAAGTATATGCGGTTTCCGAGTATTCCTGCCGGTGCTCCGTGATCCGCACGTAATGACCGTTGCATATCCCAGTAGATCGGGAGGTCTACTCCTTTGTTCTGCAATGGGTTGAGTAGGAAGCCCGGCGGGTCGTCCACGACCAATATCACCCGTGGCCGCCGCTCGTAGGTGCGAAGCAGTTGCCAGAGCGTATCGACCGCCACATGACAGGTGCCACACTCTCGGGAACCCAGAAAGAAGATGAAATCTATTGGATACAAATCCTCGACGTAATGGCTCGTTACGCCATCGGGTTCCCATAACACAAAACTGGGAGGAAATGGGTCGCCAATTTCGATGCCTTGAAGGTGCTCGTCTATGAAGTTGAATTGCTCGGCGAGAACTCCGGAGATGACATGGTGGTGTCCGCACCATCGTCCCGCCGAGATGGCTACAACAGCCGTGAGCACCACGGCGGCCACGTAGAGCAAGATTCTCAGCAGCCGTTTCGTCATGACACCACCTCCCCCTTTGCTGGCCGATCCCCAGCCACGCCTTGCGGGCGTCTCAGCCTTGGTGGCCGATTCGGCTCGACTCACGGTAAACGAGGCTGCAATGCAACATACCGCATCCTCTGCGACGGATCGTCCGGAGGAGAGACCCGCTCTGGCTGTGATGTACCGTCGGTGGCCGGAGCCGGGTTGAATCGATGTGAAAGAGTCAGCGTGACCAGACCGCCGGGATTATCCACAGCGACCATCAGACAGTAATAGTATAGCAGAGGGGGGGGGGCAGTTGTCAAGCGGAATGTAACTGGGAGTAAATGTGTTGAGTATAATGCGGCATGGATGGATAAGGCATTTAACGTCAAGTATTTATAGGTCCAATCTCTTTCGGCTGCTCCATCAGACACTCAACGGCAAGGGTGGTCCCTACCCACCCTTACCCAGTACCGTAATACGGTCGGCTGAGCCCACCCTATTTCGGCAATTCCACCCGGCATTCGAATTCGGTGCCCAGGCGAATCACGTCACCGTCTTTACAGTCGGTCTTCTCGATGCGTTCGCCATTTACGAACGTGCCATAAAGCGAATTGGCATCGGCAATGGATAACGTCGACTTGGCATATGTCAAACGCGCGTGATGTTTGCTGACTTTGTCATCGTTGACGACAATGTCGTTGTCCTTTTCGGTGCCGATGGTGGCGTAGGCGGATGTCAGTGGGAATTCAGTTCCGGTGTGTGTACCGGCGGTGATAATCAAGCGGATCGGAACGTCAAGTTCACCACCGGCGCGATAGGCGATGATACCAATGATCACCACAGCCACAACTACCACACCGATGATGATCCACAGCCACGGTATCCCGCCGCCGTCAGTAGCAGCAGCGGCTTCATTGGCCAGCAATGGCAACATGAGAGCAAGCAATGCAGCAAATTGGGTCATGGTCTTCTAAAAGCGATATGTAGGAAAATGGAGCGCGGCCGTTGATCCGCCGCGCTCCGATGACTACCCGTTACTCCATTGTCTCGGAATCGTACTTGTCCGGACAACTGAACTTGTCGGTCTTGACATCGCCGGTCGAGATATCGTCGACTTCAGTGCGCAGCGTCATGAAGTACTGTTTGTCGTCGCTGCCGCCCTCGTCTTTTTTCTCTTCATCGTCACCGCCGCCGCCAAACAGGCCTTTCAGCATCTTGGTCGCCTTCTCGGCCCCCTCCATGCCTTCGCTCGACGCGGTCAACTGGTCGAACTGTCCGCCGGACCCGCGGATCTTCATGATGGTGCGCATGGGAAAACCTTTCAGATCGGCGGTGTGCTTGCTCAGTTCCTCACTGTCGACACCATACATTGCCAGCATACCGGTCATGGAGCCGCCCATCGACACCGACGCATCGAGACCCATCTGCTCGATCATCTTCTGATTGAATGCTTCGAATTCTTCGTAGCCGGGGACGTCCTTGGCGATCCAGAGATCCATGTCGGCGTAGAAGTCAAACTCCTCGCCCGACTCGTTGTCTTTGCCTTTCACATGCATGTTGACCAGGTACTGCTCACTTTCGTAGCCGGCGATCTTTTCAGTCTCACCGGTTTTCTCGATCGTCACCTCCGGCGGCTCCATTGTTACCTGCGAGGTATCGAATTGCTGCTCCTCGGGCATTTTGTCGCTGCTGGCCATGCCGGGGAATCCGCCGGCCATTGCGTCCGCCTGATCGAGACTCATCTGTGTGCACCGCTCGCTCATGTGATCGACATTGAGCATCGTGCCATTGGCCAGATCGACCACCGACGTCGTTCTGATCGGTTTACCACCGCCCATCATCTTCATGATCGAGTTGGTCATCTTCGCTTCGGTCTCATCGCACTTCTGGTCGCCCTTGATGTAGGTGACCGTGTTGATCTCCATGTCCAAAAAGCCCATTAAACCCGACGTTTTCGCGGTTTGCTTGACCATCAGATCAGCCGACGCCACTGTCGCCATCAGGCAGACGGCGGCCACCGCCATCAGCGTTCGAATTGCTACTTGCCCGATTCTTCGGGACATACCAAACCTCCTTGTGATGTACACGAAATCACTCTTGTCTGCTGATGCTTTTAACAAACGCCCCGCCGCCGTGGACGACGAGGCTCATACAGACCGGTAATGTGGTCTAAATTCGCCCTGAAGGCAACCGGTTTTGGGGAGGTCCGTGCTGTACTGGGCGCACACATCGATAACAGCGCCGTAGGCGCGACACAGAGCAACAGCCAAGCTCGCCAAAGTGTCGCCCCTACAGGGCTCAATGTCGATGGGAGTCCTGAATCACCGGCCTCACGCCCGGTGCTACGTTGTGTCGCCGCCACGCGGCTTTCTCCCTGCTTCCTCGCTGGGTTGTGCGATGTGTGGGGCGAAGCGAGTGTCGGAAACACTTTGCGATTCAAAAAACCGTAGCGTGGCCATCCCGCTTGCCGTAAACAAGATCGAACGGGCCGTGTCGTACGAGCGTCGCACCGGTGCTGGGCTGCCCACATAAAAACCCCGGGTGACCAAGCGGCCACCCGGGGTGATACTTGAATAGCAATGTGAAGAGCTTACCGCATCAGCACCATCTTCCGCGTGAGCGCGTCACCGTCGCGCGAGAGACGATAGAAATACACGCCCGACGGGACACTCTCGCCGCGGCTGTTGCGTGCATCCCACTCGACAATTGACTCACCGGCCTCACGATGCCCATTCACGAGCACCGCCACACTCTGACCGATGATGTTGAACACTTCCAGACGCACATGTCCGGGAGAGGCCAGGTGGAATTTGATTTGTGTTTCCGGGTTGAATGGATTCGGAAAATTCTGTGCCAGCGAAAACGAATTCGGCACGGTTGCACCGTAACCGTCGTCATCGTTGACATCAGTCGGGTTGACATCGATCTGGGTCTTCGCGCCGCTGTTGGCAGGAGCGTACGTTTCCGCGACCGCATGGACAACGGCAGTCGCGAAGCCACCCGTGGCATTCAACGGAATGTCGACGAAGACTTCGACGATTTCCGATTCGCCCGGATTCAGCGGTCCGATGAGCGCCTTCGGAAGCGTGAACGACCAATTCTCATCGATCTCCACACTCACGTCAAAACTCTCCGTGATGTTACCGGTGTTTTCGACCAGAAACTCAATGCGAACTGCATCGCCGGCCACACCGCCAATCACCGCCGGAGCCGTGACCGTCGCGCCAGGATAGTCCAGTATGCTGGTCAGTTCATATTGAGAACTCAATCCTGTGGGCCAAACGGCGTCTGGTCCCGCAGAGAGTCCGTTGATCTTGAAGTCAAGGGCTTCGCCGTTATCACCGCCATCGTCGGGGTCGGTTGTTGGATCATTCGGAAAACCGTGCATCAGGTACTGACCCGGAGAATCTATGTCTTCTGACACTCCGACAACGACGCCACCCGGATCGTAAACCGAGATGACATCGCCAGCTCGAATGAGGGCATTCAAGAATTCAGTTGATGTCCCCCACCAGTCGTTCGGTAGCAAGACAAGACCGGTCGGTTTTGGCGGAGCCAAGACCAACTTCACCCGCGTATTCTCGGTTCCGTTCGGCAATCCTCGTACAACCGTCGGGTAGTATTGTACAACCGTCGTGTCGTCACCATTCGTCGTGACGTAATCGGTTGCCCTCGTGCGCAGATCAAACTCACTGACACCTGGATCGGCCAACGAGAAGTCGCCCAAGACATCGCTCGTCGTCTGATCCAGCAGGTTTCCATCCGGGTACGAATCCCAGACTTCGATCACAGAACCGTCCAGCGGAGAACCGTCCAGCGCCGTTACGTTTCCAGCCACTTGCCCCAGGGCTGGTGTCATTCCCAGTAGCAGAGCAATCCCCGTGAACACGGCCCCCCGCGTTAACCTCCAGATGGTATTGCGCAAGGTTATCACCCCTTTGGCATGATCCCGGGTATCGCACCCCGCCCGTTGCAGGGCGGGATGCGAATCGCGTGAATCGAGATTGGTGGTCGTTGTTTTCATCATCGTGTCCTTCGACACACCAGTTATTTCAGAAGCGTCATCTTCTTCGCTTCAGTGAAGCTCGGGGTCTGGATGCGGTAGAAGTACATACCGCTCTGGACCGCCGAACCGTTGTTGTCACGTCCATCCCACTCGACCGTATGCGTACCGGCCTCTTTCACGCCGGCGATCAGCGAACGGACTTCCTGGCCGAGGACGTTGTAGATGGTCAAATTGACCTCGGACGCCTCCGGCAGACGGAATTGGATGGTCGTCGACGGGTTGAACGGGTTCGGGTAGTTCTGCATCAACGCGTAGCTGGTCGGAACCGGGCCCGCGCCGGCCGCAAACACCGTCACCTCGTTCGACTTCTGATCGAGCCAACGCGTGTCGCCATTGACACCGGCGGCCACACCGTTGACCTCAAAGGTCAGGTCCTCGCCCGATACAGCGCCGTCGATATGACTCGTGGTCTGATCGTCGCCGTAAACGTGCAGCAGGAACCAACCCTTATCGTTGACAACCGCTTCGCCGACGAGCAGTCCGGTACCGGTCTTGGCGGTGATCACATCGCCCGGACGCAGGCCGGTCTCGCTCATGTCGGCCGCCGACCAGAAGTCGCTGAAGCGATTGGTCACCGTCACACGACCCGTACGGTTGACGACCTTCGAGAGGTTGCCAGCCGGTGGCGGGCACGAGTAGCCGCTGGTCGGATAGTTCAGTGTCGCCGCCTCGGTCATGTGGATCCAGTAGCCCTTGGTCGGCTTCAGGCAGTCGAGGTCGTTCAGTTCGGCCGGACGATCGGCTGCCCACGACTGGATTCCATCGCACTCGGCGGTGAACACATAGTCGTAGTCGCCGTCGATCGACTGCAGCGCGTGGGCCCGCTCATCCCAGTCCTCCGGCAGGTACGAGATCGCATTCCAGCCGGTGCACAGGTTGAGGTCCTTATCGACGTCGACCGGAGCGCCTTCGATCACGATCGGACCAACATTCGGACCGGTCGGCAGGACCCAGTAGCCGTGGCACGGATCCATCGTTTCGAGATCGTTGAGCACCTCCGGACGATCGTTCGCCCACGAGATGTTGCCTTCGTTGCACGTCGCGCTGAACAGGAAGCGGTACTCACCGTCAATCGACTGGAGCACGTCTTCCACCATCGGGCTCGACGGCAGCACGTTGAACGAAATCAAGGTCCAGCTCTCGCAGAGCGGAATCTCGATCGTACGGCGGCTGCAATCGAAGGCCGCGTCGAACTGGTTGCTGGCGAAGGCGGTCCACGGCTGCGGCGCTATGATCGGGCACACGCAGTTGTAGTAGAGCGTGATTTCGTCGCCTTCTTCGGCGCCTTCATCGGCGTCGGTGTTCGGATCGTCACCGATCACGTGGATCAGATAGGTACCGTCCGTTTCAACCGTCGTCACACCGCAGATCACGCCGTCCGGATCCATGGCGATGATCACATCACCCGGAACGATCGGTGTGCCTTCGATGGTGGCGTTCTGTGAATACCAGTCGGCGCCATACGGCTGCACCGGAATTTCCGGCAACTCTTCGAGAAGCTGCTCGATTTCGTCACCGCAATCAACCTCGACAATTGCCGGACAGTAGCCATCCTTCATGATTCGAACACTGTAGGCAGCAGCAAGCTCGAACTCGAAGCAGAAGTAGCCGTTCGGATTTGCCGTCACAGTGTCGACCACCGAGCCATCCGGATATCCTACCCAGAGTTCAACAAACGCGCCAGGAGTGGTGTAACCACAAACCTGACAACCAACCGGGCACTCTTCGAGGACGATATCCACCGGGCTGTCATCGCAATACACCGTTGAGCTGTACTCGCAGAAGCCGGGGATATCGACATGGAGTCCATACTCGTTTCCGGGCACCAGGCCTTCGAAGCACCAGTTGCCATTGGCATCGGTGGTTGTTGTGCCGATAAACGCGCCGTTGGAGTCTCTCAACTCAACCTGTGCTCCCGGAATCGGCGCTCCCGCGACATCGCGGAGCGTTCCACAAATTGCACACTCATCCGCACACTCGATGCAGACACTGCCGGCCTCAAACGTCGGCTGGACAGGTTCCTGATCCGCGTCGGTCAACAGCGCGAAACAACCGTCGGCGCCCTTGGAGGGCACGAGTGTCGTCGAATCGATAACGACCGTATCCGGGCAGTCGCTGTCATTGATGATCTCGAAGTACAGGGTGGCAAGCTTGCCACATCCGGTGTCGATCCACGTCGTATCGAAGACCACGGCTGATATGCAGATCTCGCCGGATACATCGTCGAAGTAGATGTCCTTCGTGCCGTTGATCGAATCAACACGCGAACCGTCGAAGTCGCCGCCGAGAATGCGGATGTTGCCGGTCGCGTAGGTCAGGCCGAGCGAAATGCCGCTCGCCGGGAAGTTGTTGCAGAAGTTGACCATCACCGGAACGGTGTCGCCCAACTGCCCGCAATTGTCACCGACCCAGATACTGGCTTCCTTCTCGATCGGCGCTTCTTCGACGCACAGCTTCACGATTACGATACCCGGTGCACCGATCGCCGGCGCATCGACGGTAATCGTATCGTAGTAACAGCCCGCATCAAGACCGGCATGGTCAACCGCGAGATCGACCGTCGACGGCTCGTTGCCGTTGTAGTTATTGAGTTGGAGCCACGGCTGGTTGTTCGACGCAATCCACGGGAATCCGCCCGGACACTCCTGGCTGGCATTGAAGATATCCAGGAACTGATCCGGCGGCGTCGGTCCGCCAACCACGGCGTTGAATTCATAGTAGGTGCTGTCGAGACCCAGAATCGGCTCGCAACACTCTAACACTTCGACTTCGATACAGAGCCGATCGTCGGGCAGGATCTTTGATCCGGCCGGGAGGATGACGCGATAGAACTCGATGCACTCGAAATACGTGCCCGGTTCCAGACCGTCCAGATCGAGGCACAGCAGAGCCGAATCCGGTGTCTGGCCGTGATCCGGATCGAGTGAATTCGGGCCCAGGAAGGTGCTGTCATCCCAGTACGACGTCCATCCGTCGATACAACCCTGAATGTCCGAGTCGATGTGGATCCACTCGCAATACTGGTTCGCGTAGTCTTTGACACAGTCCGGTTGGCATGGGTCATAGACAACGCGAATGGTATCCGGTTCCACTTGCACGTGCGACTGATCGCAAATACTCTCGACGACCAGCTTTACGCAGACCGAATCCTGGAAGGTTTCGCCGTTACCCGATTTCACGTCCGGGACGACTTCGGCATCCACATAGATCTTCTCCATGTAGGTGCCCGCTTCCAGGCCGGTGATGTCGACAAAGACATCGAAGAACGAGTCGGTGGTGCCGGTATCCGGCTGGGCATCGGCCCAGTCGATGGCTTCACTCAGCGTCCAGAACAACTCCGCGCCGCAACCGGTATTCTCCACCGTCACCTGCTGCGGATCGGGGTTGGTGTCGTTCTGCACCGCGTAGAAGCAGAGCGTATCCGGCGTCACCACGAGGTCCGGATCGGACAGTTCAAACACGGTGACCTTGAACGAGCATTCATTCGTATTGCCCGCGGCATCGGTCACGGTGCAGAGCACGTCGGTGGTGCCCAGTCCGAAGACCGAACCCGACGGCGGCACGCACTCGAGCGTCGCGCCGGGGCAGTTGTCGTCAAACGTCGTTGAATACTCAACCACCGAACCGGTATCGCCGCACGGGACTTCGACCTCGATGTCGGCCGGACAAGTGATTGCCGGGAGCGTGGTGTCCTCGACGCAGAGCGTGAACATACAACTGTCCACGTTGCCAGCTTCGTCGTAGGCAAAAATCCAGATGTCATGACAGCCGACCGGGAAGACCGATTGGTCCGGGCTGAAGAGGATATCGGTGACCCCGCAATTGTCATCAACGTTGGCAACAAAGTTGTTCAGATCAACCGTGGCTTCGCACGTACCCGGATCATTGTCCACGTATTCAGTTCCCTGCGGACAGAACACCGTCGGTGGAGTCACATCTTCGACCGTCAACTCAAACGAACACGAATCCTTGTTCCCGGCGCCGTCGGTGACGATCAGCCAGATCGTATGCGTACCGACACCAACGATGGTGCCCTGCGGCGGATTCTGTGTGATCGCATCGGCCAGCGGACAGTTGTCTGTGATATCGATATCTGCGCCGATGGCGAATTCCGGCAGCTCAAATTCACAATTCGCATCGGTTTCGGCTGTCTGGTCGCCGAGCGTGCAGGCGATTGACGGCGGGGTGTTGTCTTCCACCGTAACGATTGCATCGCAGGTATCAGCCGCACCGGTCGGTTCAGTCACGATCAGCTTGACCGGCGTATCGCCGAGCGGATACGGACCTGCCGGTTCGAGCGCCAGCGAAATGTCCTCGCCGGTCGAACCGTTGTCGACCATCGCAGGCGTGACGTTGCCTTCGCAATTGCTGTCGGCGTCAACCGTCACATCCTGGCAGCGCGCCACCAGTTCATCGGACAGCGGATTCACCGTCACGTCAAACGAGCAGGTGTCGGCGTTGCCCGATTCATCCTGAACCTCGAACGTGTTGGTCGTTGTGCCAAGCGGGAAGTCCGAGCCCGACGGCAAGCCGGCCAGTTGATTGACCGGGATCGCCCCACAGTTGTCGCTGGTTTCAATGGTGTATGTGACCTGTGCCGTGCCACCACCCTGCACGTCTTCAAACAGTGTGGTGTCGTTCGGACAGACGATCACCGGAGCCTCAGCGTCGAGAACCTGCAGCAGGAACTCACACGTGTCGGCGTTGCCGGCATCGTCGGTGGCAATCGCCATCACCGGAGTGACACTCGCCGAGAAGAAGCCCGACGGTGGATCATAGACAATGTCCACGTCCTGATCGCAGTTGTCGGTGGCCGTGGCCCGGTTGTTGGCTTCAAAGTCGATGTTCGCACCACATTCACCGGGATCGTTATCAACAAACCAGTCACCCTCGCATGTGATTGTCGGCGGCGTATTGTCCTGAACCGTGATCAGCGCGTCGCACGTGTCGGCGTCGCCTTCGTCGTTCGACGCAATCAGCATGACCTGCGTATCGCCGAGCTCGTACGGACCGGCCGGTTCGAGCGTCAGCGACGTGTACCCGGTCGAGCCGTTGTCCACCTCTTCAGCGGTGACGTCGGCTTGGCAGCTCGCATCGGCGTCGACCAGCACATCCTGGCACACCGCCACGACCGGTACCTCACCTTCGGTCACTTCAATCGTAAAGCTGCATGTATCGGCGTTGCCGCATTCGTCAACGGCCTCAAAGGTTACCTGAGTGATGCCGACCACAAAGGCGCTACCGGAGGCCGGTCCGTTGATCAGGTTGATCGTCGGGTCGGCATCGCAATTGTCAATTGCGGTCGCAGGATCGTAATTTACGATAGCGCTGCCCGAACCCGGAGAATCTTCCTCGACGACGATGTCGGCCGGACAGGTGATGACCGGTGCTTCCGTATCGTCCACCGTGATAATCTGTATGCAGGTGTCGGCATTGCCGGCGTCATCGGTGGCCACCCACAGGCGCTCGATTGTACCGCCGCATGGAACGCCACCGGTGTTATCCGTTTCCGTAAAGTCGAGACTGACGCCCGGACAGTTGTCATCCGCCGTCACATTCGCCGGAGTCGGCACATCGGCCAGACACGAGACCGTCGTGTCATCAGGACAACCCGACAGCGACGGGATGCCGTTGTCGATGACCGTCAACTGGAACATGCAGGAGTCTTTCAGGCCCGCACCATCCTCGACAACCAGGTAGATGTCCGTCACACCCGGTCCAACCGGCGTGCCCGGCTCCGGATTCTGACGAATCGTCGCGCCGGGGCAGTTGTCGTCGAAACTGTAACTCTGAGTGAATGTCGTGTAATCCGGCACATTGACTACGCAATCCTGGTCGCCGGTAAAGGCATCGCTCAGCGTGAAATTGCATGTGATCGTCGGCGGCGTGTTGTCCTGAACCGTGATGATCGCGTCGCAGGTGTCCGACAGGCCTTCGGGGTCGGTCACAATCAACTGAACGTTATTGTCGCCCAGTGCGTACGGACCCGGAGGAACCAGATCATACAGCAGTTCGCCGGGATCGCTTTCCGCGTCCGACGAGCCGTTGTTGACCTGCTCGCCATCCACATCAGCCATGCAATTGCTGTCGGCATCCACCACAATATCCTGGCAGATTGCCGTCGGCGGCGTATTTGACGGGCCACCGCCGGTTCCTACCGTCACGATCCCCTTATCGAACGAGGGAGCAAAGCCCTGGTTGTTGATGTCGACGTACTGCAGATGATTCGCCGGATCGGTACACGTGGTATCGACTTCGAACGTTCCATCGGCGGCCCCGACATTGGCCAACAGATACAGCGAACCTTCCGAATCCGATCCGGCCGTGAGCGTGGCACCGAATAGTTTGTTGCGCACAAACAACACACCCCACGGATTGGCGGTGACCGGGTGAGAGATCGTGTCGCCCTGATAGGCAATGTTTCGGAACCCCACACCGCACTCAATCGCGTTCAGTGAATCATAATGGTTGAACAGCTTAATGTCAGACAGCGCGCCGGAGTTTGGCAGGCGCTCGCGATTGCGCATGGCGAGATCAGTGGGATACGCCCCCGGATTCACATCGCGAATGATCAGCGGGCAGACAATGCCGACCAATTCGACGTCGTTTGTGAACAGAATCGGGATTTCAACATCGGTTGAGCCCGGCGGTACAGACACGTCGGGGATATCGACCGTGTTGACCGCCATGGCCGGCGCGGTACACAACACCACCGCGGCGACCGCCAGCAAGAGTACTCGTTTCATGTAATTCGTCCTCCTTTGGAGACAGCTATACCAACTCTGTTTATGTCCACAAATTGACAATGACATTCACCATGAGTCGAAGGCAGAGAGGAAAACTCCAACATTACGTTGTCAGGGTCAAGCCCACTTTGCCCCCATACGAATCCCGCAGGCTCGAAGTCTAAACCGGGCATACGACTCAACTTGGCGCGGCGGGAAGTCTCGAAATGTACCTTCAGATTAATCGTACCTCGTGGCCACGGCGGCGGGGAATCGCACACTGTTGAACCACGTTGCGCGTTTGCACACTTCCATCCGGTCAAACGATGTCCGGTTGGAAGGGCCTGTAACCGACGCAAGATACTGCTTTTCATCCACTTGTCAAGTCGCATAATGTATCACTTTACCTCCCGGCAACATTGCCGGGTTTGTCAATCAGATAGTGCTCAACCCTCATCACGCATGCATCGTGCCAAAGCCCCAAGTGTGCAGATCGGTGCACTCAGCTTCCCGCCTGCGGCGCTTGGTGGATTGAGACCTGTTGTCGGATAAGATCTTAAGTCGAAGGCCGGTGGTTGGCGGCAGGGAGGCGCGTCTGAGTCTTTCAATTGATGCGCAACGGGTTGCACACGCCCGGATGTTTTTGATATTGCCGGATGTGCGATAGCGGTTGTCAGAATAGATTTCCGATTGAGGAGAAGCGAGGCACCGTGTGAATCGCGATGACATCCGGGTGCCACGAGCCTTGGGGTGTGTTGAAAAACGTGTGTCAATGCAGGAGACGTGCTTTCGTAGGGGCGTATTGAATACGCCCTCTGCGCGTAACTGCTACGGGGCCAGGGCGTACTCAGTACGCCCCTACGGATGATCGCTTTCTCGGTGCGTGATATGATCAGTTCTTGCACTTTTTCAACAGGCTCCTTGAGGCCCGTGTTACAAAACCCCCGAGAATCACGGCGATCGGGAGGGCGAGCCTCCTGGCGAGCCGCAACGGTATGTTCCACGCGGCGGCTCGGCGGGAGCCTCGCCCTCCCTAGTCTGAGGTGATGCTAGTCAGCAGGTTTTTCAACAGGTCCCTTGAGGCCCGTAGACGGGGGATTGTGCAGAGGCGGACGCACGAGCCTTGAGGCCCGTGTTGCAAACCCCCGAGAATCACAGCGATCGGGAGGGCGAGCCTCCTGGCGAGCCGCAACGGTATGTTCCGCACGGCGGTTCGGCGGGAGCCTCGCCCTCCCTAGTCTGAGGTGATGCTAGTCAGCAGGTTTTTCAACAGGTCCCTTGAGGCCCGTAGACGGGGGATTGTGCAGAGGCGGACGCACGAGCCTTGAGGCCCGTGTTGCAAACCCCCGAGAATCACAGCGATCGGGAGGGCGAGCCTCCTGGCGAGCCGCAACGGGATGTTCCACGCGGCGGTTCGGCGGGAGCCTCGCCCTCCCTAGTCTGACAATCGCTCTACGATATCTGGTTGTTGTTCAAGATGTTACGGTGTTACCCATCTTGCCGATCCGCGGCCGCGGTCCTCTTGGTCAATGAGACCACCCAGGTCAGGACCAGGGCCACCCCGAACGCCGTTACAATTGTCGCCCCGGGCGGCAAATCGGCATAAAACGAAATCACCATTCCAATCACGCACACGACCAACCCAAACGCCCATCCGAAGATCAATCGGCCAACCCGGCCATTGAGAATCAAAATGGCCGCTGCTCCGGGGACGACCAGCAGCGAGAAGACCAGCAAGACACCGACAATCTTCACCGATGACGTAACGACGACGGCAAAGGTGCCATAGAAGAGAAAGTCCCACAGCCGGATCGGCAATCCGTCGCGACGCGCCTGACGAGGGTCGTCCGTGATAGCCCACAGTGGCCGCCGCCACAGCCAGTGCAGCCAGCCGATCACCGCGTAGATAATCGCCGTTTTCACCAATATCGCCGGGGTGACCGTCAGAATGGAACCCACCAATAGCGCTTTGATGTGTTCCGCGCCTTCGGGCTGCCGCGCGACCGCCAGCACGGTGGCGGCGGTCGCGACCGCATAAACGATCCCGATTACGGCTTCCTGGGGAATGTCGCGCTCACGATTGCGCGCGAGTGCGAAAATGAATGCGCCGATCAGCGCAAACCCCAGACTCAGAAAGTACGATTCGTTGGAGTCGAGCCCGATCCCAAGCAAAAAAGCGACTGTCGAGCCGAAGGCGGCCACCTGCGCCAGTGACAGATCGACAAAGATCACGCCACGGCGAATCACGTGCGAACCGAAATACACGTGGATGCCGGTTAACACCGCGCAGGTCAGTATCGGCCAGACCATCAGCTCGAGCGCTGCACTCATGGATGCATCTCCGCCAGCGGCGTCAGCGCTGCCAGAATCGAATCGATCAGATCCTCATACGTATCCGTCCCGGGCAAACCGCCGATCGATTCGCTCACTTCAATGGCTCGGCAACCGGTCTTTTCCACAAGCATTTTGGGAATGCGTTCATCATGAAATGGTTCGTAAATGACGGCGGGAATCTGCTCCGACCGAATGCGTTCAATCAGTTTGGCGAGATGTGATGGCGAGGGCGCCACGCCGGGGAACTCCTCGACAAAACCGACAGCGTTGCATCCAAAAAACTTGCTGAGATACGGCCACGAGTTGTGGTACGCGATAAAGCGTACCGTCTCCATCGCCGGCCGTTTCTGCGTCCATCGGTCGCGCGTCTGTTCAAACTGCGTCAGATAGCGGTCGCGCCCGTTTACATACGCGTCGGCGTGCTCCGCATCCGCTGCGATCATGGCATCCGTAATCGTCTGGCAAATGATCGGAATGTTGTTCGGATCGAGCCAGTAGTGGGGATTGCCGAATCGGTGTAAGTCCCCGTAGCGCGCATCGGCTTTGAATGTCGGCACTTCCAACGGTTCAATCCCCTTGGAGCAATCGACGATCGTCAAGTCGGAATTACGCGACCCCTGTACCAACGGCTCCCACCACATATCGAGTTCCAGACCGACGATCAGGAACACGTTGGCCCGGCGCAATTTCAGCATGTGACTGGGTAATGCTTCAATATAGTGCAAGTCTCGATTCCCGGCCGCGATCGCATCCACCTCGACCAAATCGCCGCCGATTTGTTCGGCGAAGTAGGCCATTGTGGAGGTCGACGCGACGATCCGCAGCGGTTCGGCCGTCACTGAGTGAATGGGAATCAGCGTGGCCGTCGCGATCACGACCGCCAACACATATCGAACAATGCTTCGTGTCATCATCGGCCTCCTAAAATGTGTGCGGACGGTGCGGTCCCAGTGAGAATACCAGTTGCAACGTCGCGGTCCAGAATCCGTCGTCTGCGTTGACATCATGCGTGTAATCGACCAGCAGTCGCAGCAACGTCGTTTCTTCAACCGGTGCAAACCCGGCGAATCCGCCCAACCGCCACGTGCTGTGTTCGCTGTCCTCGGCGTGCTGCGTCCAGTCGCCGACCGCGCCCACATTATATCGCTGACGGAACTGATAGTCGAAATACCCGAACAGCCCGTGGCTGGTGATGCTTTCCTCACCGTGCTCCTCTGTTACGCCCGCTGCTTCGTGTTCGTGATCACCTTCGTGTTCATGCACCGCTGGCGCATCGTTAACCATCCACTCCGCCACCGCAGTGAACGACTGGTAGCGATCGGGTTTCCATTTGAACTTGGCATCCAGGCCGCCCACGGTCCGCCGCTCGTCTTCCTCCGGAATTCCCGTCAGGGCGGATGCACCGATGCTCAATGAGGTGACGTCGTCAAGGACGAAGAACGATTCGATGCGTCCGAGAAACGACCGCTCATTGGGAACGGTCTCTTCAACCGTTTCTTCCTCCGCATGTTCGGGGTCTTCGCCATGGCCATGCTCGTGCTCATGTGGCGACAGCCATTCGTTCTTGAGAACGTCGACCGAGATTTCGGTTGCGACGTTGCCGATGGGCACGAGCATCGATGCGCGCACGCCGACGTCTCGCAATCCTTCGGGTCCAAAGAACTCCTCGTGTATGAGCGGTCGATGTATGAAGGAATAGGCGTGAGGATGCAGCGGGTTGATCTTGTCGAACAGCAACAAGTACCGCCCCCCACGCACGGCAATGCCGAATGGAATGCCGCGTGAGATCGTGAAATACAATTCCTCGATTTCCGCATTGGATCCATCGTGCCAGCCGAAGAACGCATCGGCCCGCGCATACGGATTCAGATATCCCTGGATCGCAATCTCGGCTTCATGCAGGTTCAGATTGACGTTGTCACGTTCATCCGGCCGTGTGGCGTCGGTGTGCCCAAATGCGCGGATGTCGCCAATGAGTGAAATATCCGGGTTAATCGTTGTCTGTGCGGACAGCGGGCGCGGGCATAGGCTACCGATGCCCAGTGTCACGCCAATGAGCGCACAGACAAGAGTGATGCGTACAAAACGCATATCGCTCCCTTCAATGGTGGCGGCGACAGGGCGCCGCCGATGTGTGTGTTCTTACGTTGGTGATCGATCGGTCAATCGGACACCGGTGGGGGAGCGCGAGACGAGTGTGGTGTAATGCAAAAACGAGGTGATGTGGTCAGACAGACAATTGGCAGGAAGGATACAACGTGCCATTCGACAAGCGCCACCACCACGATGGCGACAATGCCAATCATCCCCAGTGCGGCGATACATAGCCAGCATTCCAGGTGGTCGTCGTCATGATGCACGTGCATGCCGGCGCCAACCAGCACGCACATGGCCGCCAATGCCGCAATCTGCAGAATCGTGTTATGGCGGACGTGTTGCATCATGGATCGTTGTACTCACTAATTGCCGGGATTAATTGCCACTTTGGCGATCGTACTTCTCCTGATACTTCTGCCACAGCAGCTTTTGTTTGTCAGAGAGATCGACCGCACGGCCCCGGATGAAGGCGTGTTCGACGTGCGAGGTAATCTCTAAGATGTCGCCGTCCGTGACAATGATGGTCGCATCCTTGCCCGTTTCCAGTGACCCGATCCGGTCGCCCGCGCCGAGAATTTCAGCGGGATAGAGCGTGATGGCCCTCAGGGCCTCATCATAGGGCAGGCCGAATGCCGCCGCACGGGCTGCGTGGTAAGGCAGGTTACGCTCATTCGACGCCCCACCGCCGGCGGCGATGCAGAACGATACTCCGGCATCCAGAAGGGTGTTGGCGATCACATACGGCGCGTCATAGTCGTCGCCGCGACGGCGCGGATTGCGATACGTTTCCGATATGATAACGGGGACGTCACTTCGTTTCAGCAAGTCGACGCATTTGGGCGCATCGTAGCCACCGACTATAATCAAATCGACGTCCTCACGCTCAGCGAACGCGACCGCCGCCTGAATTTGCTGGATACCGTCGGCAGCGACCATGATCGGAAGTTCGCCATCCAAGACGGGCAGCATCGCCTCCCAGCGGATATCGTTGAGCGGTTCGGCATTCGGCGCGCGTTTGGCAGTGCGGTAGGCACGGGCGTCCTCAAACGCTTTGTCCAATTGCTTCAACTGCTTGTTTCTGTTCTTGATCTGCTCTTCGGGTGACGATCGGCTCCACCAGCCGGTATACGGCACCATGCGCGGCCAGTTGACCTGCATGGCAATCGGCGCCTTCAGTGTCATGTCTTCCCAGGTCCAACCATCCAGATTGAGCAACGCGGATTGGCCGGAGATGATGCCGCTGGTCGGTACGGTCAAGGCGGTGAGTATGCCGTTGGATCGCGTGACCGGTATAATCTCACTCGACGGGTTTACCGCCACTTCGGCGCGCACATTCGGATTGATCGAGCCGGTCTCCGCGTAATCTCGTGTCGCGCGGATCGATCCGATTTCAATTAAGCCGATCCGCGAATAAGCATCGACCAATCCGGGATAAACATGCTTGCCGGTGACATCGATCTGTTCTGTGCCTTCAGGAAGGGACACGTTTGTCCCGACCGCTGTGATCTGACCGTCTTCAAACAAAACTATCCCATTAGTAATGTCGGAACCACTGACCGTATGAACCGTTCCGCCGACCAGCGCGATTGGATGATCCTGAGCGGCTCCGGGAATCTGGGTGCTTGCCCAACCGGTGCTGGCCATCGGGAGCAGAGCGATCGCCCCTGCGGCAATAAGAGACAGACGTTTCATCGCTCTACCTCCTCGTCGTCGGTGTGGTCAATATGATCGCAGAATTCATCATGCCGGGGCCATTGCGAACCCTCCCGGCTGCCTGTCTTCGATGATCCTCCCAAATCGAGAATCTTTTGAATCAACACCGCGCGCATCTCATCATCGCGTTGACGCAATTCGGCATCCTTCTCACGACTGAAATACAGGCGGCCCTCGACCCACGTCTGTTCGCACTTGGTTAATGCCGACAGGGGAGAGCGGCTCCAGACCGCCAGGTCGGCATCTTTGCCGACTTCGATCGATCCGACGCGATCATCGATTCCGAGTTGAATCGCCGAATTAATGGTAACGAACTTGAGCGCTTCGACCTCCGGAACACCGCCGTATTTGACCGCTTTGGCGGCTTCGAGATTTAACCGTGTGCCCAACTCGGAATTGTCGGAATTGAACGATACCAGCACACCAGCGTTGTGCATCAGTGTGCCGTTGTAGGGGATCGCATCGTAGACTTCGATCTTGTACGCCCACCAATCGGAGAATGACGATCCCCCGACACCGTGTTCGGCCATCGCATCGGCGACTTTGTATCCTTCGAGGATGTGCTGAAACGTTCCGATCTGGACATCATAGTCTTCACACGTGCGCATCAACGCGAGAATTTCATCCTGCCGGTACGAATGGCAGTGAATCCAGCGGTCACCATTGAGGACTTCGACGAGTGCGTCGAGTTCCAGGTCGCGTCGCGGGGGCATGCCCTCGGCGTTACGTTTCCAGTCGTCCCATGCGTCGCGGTAATCGCGCGCGGCCTCAAAGGCATCGCGCACGATTTGCTCGACTCCCATGCGCGTCTGCGGGTAACGTGTCGTGTGCTCATCGCCCCAATTGCTTTGCTTGACGTTTTCACCGAGAGCGAATTTGATTCCCGGTGGCGCCGTTTCGAATTTTACCTCTCCGGGGCCCAAACTCCAACGGTGCCGGATCACCTGATTTTGTCCGCCAATCGTGTTGGCCGAACCATGCAGGATGTTGGACGCTGTTGTGCCGCCGGCCAACTGGCGGTAGATGGCCATATCATCGGGATCGACAAAATCGCCAATGCGCACTTCGGCCGTGATGGTCTGTCCCGATTCGTTGATGCCGCCATCGGTGGCGATGTGTGAATGGCAATCGATGATGCCCGGTGTGATGTGCTTGCCCGTGGCATCGATTATCGTGACTCCCTCCGGCGCCGCCAAATCGCCGACACCGGCAATCTTGCCGTCGCGCACCAGCACCGACGCCTGCTGCAACCGTCCTTGCGGTCCACAAGTCCAAACCGTGGCATTGCGGAACAAGACCGCGTCCGGTCGTTCGGGGATTGAATCAAATCCGTACGCCCCGAGTGGATAGTTGACATTAAACGATGCCATCTCTGGCGCATCATCCGGTTCCGATTCCGGTTCGGTTGTGTCAGGTTCATCCGAGAAAGGCTCAGTGCGATATCCGCGCCAGCGCAGTCCGGTCCCATCCGGAAGTGTGCCCAGTCCGCCGATCAACGAGTCATCTTCAATTGATGCACTCAATTGGACAACACCGGCATGGCCCAGCGAGTCGCCCTTAAATGATAGTCCCAGTCGTGACAGATCAAGTTTGGCCTCACGCAGATCGATTGATGTTTCGCCGGCGTCCATTGACCCTTTCAGTTTCTCCGGCGATCCCTTCAATTTGAGCGACAGTGCGTCCATGCCCGCGGGTGGTGACTCAATCGCGATCGACCATGTCCCACGCGCATCGATCTCCGGCGGCACGTCGACATCATAGCGCACACCGTCGACCCAGGTCTCCACGATCTCAGTTTCATCATCGAAAATGTTTCCATCAGTAACGACGAAGTTCGCCAGCTTACCCGTTTCGAGCGTACCAATCTCATCGGCAACGCCGAACAATTCAGCCGGTGTCACTGTCAGGGCTTTGAGCGCGTCGTTTTCCGATAACCCACGTTTTACTGCGAGCCGAATGTGTTTGAGGAACTCACTTGTCTTGTCCAGACCGTCGCTTGTCAACGTGATCGATATCCCGGCGGTGGCCAACCGTCCCGGATTTTCCGGTGCAATGTCCCAGTGCATTAATTCTTCGAGCGATGCCTCCAGTGCCATTTCTGGTGTCGAGACGTCAGGGGCTTTGGGGAAGTTCAGTGGAACGATAACCGGATGACCGGTGGCCGCAATCTTGTCCAAGCGGCGGTACTCGTTGCCCGACCCCCGGATGATTGCGTCAAGGCCAAATTCTGACGCGACGTGATGAACGCGCAGAGCATACAACTCATCACCCGCATCGATAATCACTCGCTTGGACCCATTGAGGTAGGGCTGTAACGTTGCGAGTGCATCGTTCTTCTCGGGGCGGGGTAAAGTCGACGATTTCTCATAAGCTGTCCACGCCTTCTCGTACCAATCGGCGTCGTAGAATGCCTGACGGAATAACGCCATTGCCCCCATCGGTGAGTTTGGATACCCACCACCACGGCGTGACGTCAATTGTCCGTGCAGCGCGACCTCATCACGGATGAGGGCACGGCTGCCGTCGGCGTCGCCCGTCCCCACAAGAACGCTGGTACCCTTGATGATACCGTCGCCCGGTGCCAGGAGACGCGCCGTAATTCCTTGTGAGCGAAAGTGTTCGTTCGCATCCTCATCGGGCTTGTAGCCGGCCGAGGCGCGCCGCTCGGGGGTCACATTCGGATTCCAGTAGTCGGCCACCGACGGTCTGCTGCCTTCCGAGTCATCCTCGCCAGACCCACCCGAGCGGCCACGACGACCGTCTCTGGACTGTTCATCCGCCTCCGTGTAGGTGTCGATAAAGCCCGCGTAGATCGTCTTGCCAGCCATCTCTCTCACAACTGCGTCGTCCGGTACCGACGCATCCGCACCGATCGCGACAATGATCCCGTCGCGTACGACAATCGTGCCGGAGTCAATCATTGTGCCGGGTGACGTAACCAGGCGCGCATTCGTGAGCGCATAGACGGCCGGCGTGTGCTCGCGCAGACCGGGAAACGGCTCTGTCGACGGAGCTTGCGCCAGGAGTGGAACGGCCACACACGAAATCAGCGTGGCGGCCAGAATGACAGACGTCCGAACGTCACCAATTCGCTTAACTGTCGAGGACATTAGATCCCCCATTTCTCATCATCATTGCATCAACCGTACGTGAAGGGCCGGGCGGCCGTGCCGGAGCCGGATTGTCTGGTATATAATGGTTTAGAAGGCGTAACACCACCGCCGATACGGGTTCCAACGGATGCGTGCTGGCCTGATTCCCGGGGGCGAAACCTTTTGTTGAGTGGCTCGTATCTAAATGCCGGTGACACGATCCGTGTCACAGCGGTGTCATATAGAATGATCACGTCTACACTGGCCACTCCAACCCTCGTTGGGAGTCTGGTATGTTAAAGAAAATTTCGTTGGCTGTGGTGGGGCTTTTTGTTATCGCGGCCCTGGTCTTCATGGTCTTCAAACGCTCCGGCCGCACCGACAATTCCTACAAACTCGTCAACATCGAACGCGCTACCATCGTCGACAAGGCGCTTGCCATCGGCCGCATCGAGCCCGATAACGAGATCGCCATCAAGTCGAAGATTTCCGGGCTGGTCAACAGGATCTATGTCGAGATTGGCGATTCGACCCGGTCCGGTGAACCCCTGATTGAGATCAGACCCGACCCCACACCCCTCGAATACGCCGAGGCCAAACGCAATGTCGAACTGGCGGCAGTGGCATACGATCATGCCAAAAAAGATTTTGATCGTGCCAATGACCTGCTGGCGAAAAAGCACATATCAGATGAAGACTTTGAAGACGCGCGGCAGCGGCTCGACGAGATGGACCTGCGTCTGAAGCTGTCCGAGGAAAAGCTGTCACTGATCGAAAGCGGCAAAATAAATATCGCTGACCGCTCGATTGAATCGGTGATCCGTTCGCCGATAACCGGCACGGTTTTGGCCCGCCATGTCAACGAAGGTGACCCGGTCGTGCCGTTGACGTCCTTCCAGGATGGCACTGAACTGTTGACCCTCGCATCGATGGAACGCCTGATCTTCAAGGGCACCGTCGATGAAATCGACGTGGGCAAGCTGGCTGAAAGGATGCCGGTGAACATAAAGGTCGGTGCGCTTCCCGAAGCCGTTGTCAAGGGCACACTCTACAAAATTTCTCCCAAGGCACGCAAAGAAGACAATACCGTACTCTTTGACGTCGAGATTCAGTTGACCGAGGTGCAAGACAGTATCGCGTTACGCGCCGGCTACTCCGCCAACGCCGAAATCGTCATTAATAAGAAAGACAGCGTACTTGTCGTTCCCGAACGTTTGGTCACGTTCCGTTCCGACTCATCGTTCGTTGAAATCCCCGACGAACTCGGAGAACCGAAGGAAATCGCGATCGAAACGGGCCTCTCCGATGGTTTGCAGGTTGAAGTGATTGCCGGGCTGGAAGCGGGCGACTCAGTGATTGAGCGTCCGCCGAAAGAGATTGAATAGGTGCACCTGCAATCAACAGTACGCTGACGATTGATTAATGTCACACCCGGAGAATCGAACTGAATGGCTGCCGGAGTCTTCCTCACCCAGATGATGCGCGACATGAAGTCGCAAAAGCTGCGCACGTTTCTGACCGTGTTCGGCATCCTCTGGGGGACCGCGTCTGTCATTCTACTGCTGGCCTTCGGCAAGGGCATTCACGCGCAACAACAGAAGGCGTTTCGCGGGATGGGTGAGTATATCGTCATCATGTGGCCGGGACGTACCTCGATGGCGTACCAGGGTCTCGCGCGCAACCGGCAGATTCGTTTCCGTGAAGAAGACGCCACGTTGATGAAACGGCAGATCCTTAACTTGGGTATGATTTCCCCTGAATACACACTGTGGGACGCCAAGGGACGCGTCGGCAAGACCGAAAAGCTGATTCGCATCACGGGCTGCTGGCCGGAGTATGGTCCGCTGCGCAACATCATTCCGCAAATGGGCTCCCGATTCATCAATACGGAAGATATGGAGCAGCGCCGGCGCGTGATCTTCCTGGGGACGTCGCTGGCGGAGGAATTCTTCGGAGACGAGAATGCCATCGGGCGCATCGTGTTGGTCAACGGCGTGCCATTTACCGTCGTCGGGGTGATGCGACAGAAAGAGCAGGATTCATCATACAACGGACGCGATACGCATAAAGCGTTTGTCCCTTCGGCAACCTTTAAGGCGATGTACGGTTACGAATACGTCAACAACATCGTCTTCAAAGCCGACAAACCCGCACACACCGAGCGTGTCAAGAAAGGCGCCTACGACGTCCTCGGCGCCAGATACAAGTTTGATCCCGACGATAACGAAGCGCTGGCCATGTGGGACACCACTGAAAACGAGCAGTTCTTTTCAACGTTCTTTATGGCCTTCCGGGTGTTCCTCGGCGTGATCGGCGCATTCACGCTGATCGTCGGCGGCATCAGCATTTCCAATATCATGAACGTGGTCGTTGAAGAGCGTACCAAAGAAATCGGCATCAAGATGGCGCTCGGCGCCAAACCGCGTTTCGTGATGAGTCAGTTCATCTTCGAAACGCTAACACTGACGGCCATCGGGGGATTGCTGGGTTTTGCCTTCGCCGTGACCGTGGTGTCGGTGGTACCCTCGTTCAACGTTGAGGACTACATCGGGACACCCGAAGTTTCCACCTCGGTCGCGATTGTGACACTGTCGATTCTGGGATTCATCGGTTTACTGTCGGGTTGGTTTCCCGCCCGGCGCGCGGCGCGCTGTAACCCGATCGAGGCGCTACGGCTCTAACGCCGGGCTGATTCTATGGGACTATTGACATTCCTGCGATACTTCTGGAACGATTTCCGGAAGCAAAAGAAACGGGCGACACTCACCGTGGCGGCCATTGTCTGGGGGACGATGTCGATTCTGCTGCTGTTGGCCTTCGGGGAGGGACTCAAGCGCCAGCTCGATAAGAATCAGCGTGGACTCGGCGAGAACATCATGATCGTTTGGGGCGGCCAGACGTCAATGCCGTACGAGGGTCTGCCGCGCGGCCGGCGCATTCGCTTTATGGAAGAAGACGTCGAGGTCATCAAGAAGAGCATTCCCCAGATCGAAAACATCGGCGCCGAATACTCACGCTGGGGCGTCGACGTGGTGCGCGGCCCAAAGGTGCTCTCCGAGCACGTCTGCGGCGAGTATCCAACCTATGAACGGATGCGCGCGCACTATCCGATGCAGGGCGGACGCTACATCAACTGGACCGACATGGAGGAGAAACGCCGCGTCATTTTTCTCGGCTACGAGATGAAACAGAAACTCTTCGGCGATGAAGACGCGATCGGCCAAACCGTGCATGTCTCCGGCATCCCTTTCACCGTCGTCGGCGTCGGCCAGGACAAACAGCAGATGGGGATGTACGGCGGGCCCGATGTCAACAAAGGGTCGATTCCCGCCACGACGTTTAAGTCGCTCTTTGGTCACAAATATCTGCACAATCTAGTGATTCAACCCCAGTCGACCGACCTCAATGAAGTCGTGGAGCGCCGCCTCAACGAGGTGCTCGGCGCGCGGTTGAAGTTTCATCCCGACGATGAACAGGCGCTGTCGATTTGGGATACCATCGAAGGCCGCAAACAGATGCAAAACATGATGCTCGGCATGCAGATCTTCATGGGCATCATCGGGGCGATGACCCTGCTGATTGCCGGTGTCGGTGTGGCCAATATCATGTACGTGGTCATCAAAGAACGGACAAAGGAAATCGGAATCAAAATGGCGCTCGGCGGCCAGCCGCGTGTCGTACAGTGGCAGTTTCTGCTCGAAGCGATGATCATCTGTTTCAGTGGTGGGGCTATCGGCATATTCGTATCGCAGTTGATTTGTGATGTGATGTCGCTGGTGCCGCGCGATGAAGGCTCGTCGATGACATGGTTGGGCAATCCCACGATTTCCGTACCGATTGGAATGATCACCATTGCCATTCTGGCCATCGTCGCGGTGATTGCGGGATACTTCCCGTCGCGGAGAGCGGCCATGTTGAATCCGGCGGAGACATTGCGCTACGAATAGACAAGCGCACGGAGACGATATCGGGAGCGTATCGATGTCAAGCAACGGAAGCATTATTAAGCTGGATCGCGTGCACAAGGTGTACGACACCGGTAAAATCAAAGTCGAAGCGCTACGGGGCGTCGACCTCGACGTGCGCCAGGGCGAGTTCCTCACTCTCGTTGGCCCGTCCGGCTCGGGCAAATCGACACTGATGAACATCCTCGGTTGTCTCGATACACCGACCGAGGGAACATACTATTTCCGCGGTGAACAGGTGGAAGGGCTCTCGCTCAATCGCCTGGCCGAGATCCGCAATCGCAGCGTGGGATTCGTCTTCCAGAATTTCAACCTGCTCCCGTATTCGACCGCGCTCGAAAATGTCGAATTGCCGATGGTTTTTGGCGGCGTGCCGATACGCGAACGGCGTCGGCGTGCCAAAGAGGTCCTCGAGCGGGTGGGACTCGGCGACCGCATGGAACACAAGCCGACGGAACTTTCGGGTGGGCAGATGCAGCGTGTTGCCATCGCACGCTCACTGGTCAATGACCCCGATCTCATTCTGGCCGACGAGCCGACCGGCAATCTCGACACCGCGTCGGGCCGGGAGATTTTTGATCTGTTCGAAGAGCTCTGGAAGACCGGCCACACGATCATGATCATCACCCACGATCCCAACCTCCCCATGCGCACCGAGCGCACGCTGCACATGCGTGATGGGTTGCTGCATAGTGGGAATGGCGCAGAGCCGTAGATCATCTCACTGAATGAATATCCAGCTCAGGTTCCCACTGTTGTTCGTCAGTGACGGCACGAGCTTGCTCGTAGCGTCAGAGGTATCTCCCATTGAATGGAACGAGATGACGGGTCGAGAAACCCACGGTAGACCTGTGGGGTACCCTGTGTGGGATTTCGCCAGTGCCAATCCGATATTTTCTGGCCATTGAGGAACCGAACATGTATCTCACAATGGATACGCTGTGATGTCGCTCCGGTAACCACAATGGACGTCCTAAACGACCTGCTCGTCCGCTTTCCCGTCTCCGGCGTCGAGACGTATCTCTTCATTCCACCACTGGTCGCATTTGTGGTTTCGTTTGTCACCTCTATGGGAGGTGTATCAGGGGCGTTTGTCTTGCTGCCGTTTCAAGTGACTGTGTTGGGCTATACCGCACCGTCGGTGTCGGCCACCAATCAGGTATTCAATCTCGTGGCCATTCCCAGCGGCGTGTGGCGCTACCTGAGAGAAAAACGCATGGTGTGGCCGCTGACGTGGGCGGTGATTGTCGGCACATTACCCGGCGTTGTGATCGGTGCGTACATCCGTATTACGATCCTGTCCGACCCCGGTGATTTCCGACTCTTTGCCGGCATGGTACTCCTGTACATCGGCGTCCGGCTGTTTCTGGATGTGGCGAATGCCCGAAAGCGTGCGGCAACCGGAGTCGACAATAGGCGCCTATCACTGACAAGTTTCGAAGTGAGCGACACGCACCTCTCACTCAAGCAGGTGGAGTTTCAGTTTGCCGGAGAGCCGTTTCGGTGTTCAACGTTCGGTATTGTCAGCCTCTGTGTCGTGGTTGGTATTGCCGGCGGCATCTATGGCATTGGCGGCGGAGCGATCGTGGCGCCGTTTTTCGTTTCGGTTTTCCGATTACCGGTACACGCCGTCGCCGGTGCGGCGCTGATGGGAACATTCGTCACGTCGTTCGCCGGCGTGGCGATCTACCACCTGCTGTCTCTTGCGTATCCCGCACAATCAGTCGCCCCCGACTGGTATCTCGGCCTGCTCTTCGGTATCGGCGGATTGCTCGGCATGTATGCCGGCGCACGATGCCAGAAACACGTGTCCGCACGAGCTGTCAAGATTATCCTCCTCGTGATCGTCTTGTCCGTTGCCGGGAAGTACATCGTGGGGTTCTTCGTGTGATCAATCTCACTATGAAGACGGCCTGCCACATGCGTGACAGGCCGTCGATCACCCTGCATCAGTGTTGCTACTCCGGCGGCTCCGTTCCCGGCGGACTGGTACACGGCGGTATCGAGCCATTGAAGAAGGTGGCGTTGATCAGCATGTTAATATCCATCGCGTCCGTCACGCCATCACAATTGACATCGCCCAGCCGATCATAACACTCCGCCACAATCGTGACCAGGAACGAACACTCTGATACATTGCCGGCCGCATCGGTCGCAGTGCAGAAGACTTCGGTGGTGCCGTTCGGGAAAAACGTGCCCGATTCCTGACTCGTTGTAATGGTCACGTCACCCGGACAATTGTCGGTCGCGAAGACGTCAAACGCGACGACCCAGCCCTGATACACCGGTGCGATATTCAGATGAATGTCGTCGGAGCAGATGATCTCCGGCGGGGTCGTATCTTCGACCGTTACTGTCGCCTGGCACTGGGTGGTCGCCGCATAATCGTCCTCAACCGTCAGCGTTACCAGCGTGGAACCAAGAGGATACGGGCCGGACGGATCCTGTGTCAGGATGACGTCACCGCCATCCGGATCGTAGGATCCGTTATCGATCAAGGCATCCACCGGACCGCAGTCCGGCCCCGTCGAAACCGTCACATCCTGGCAGAGCGCCACCGGCGGCTGGTTCTCGGCAATGGTGATGATCCCCTTGGTGAACGAGGGGACAATCGGTGTACTGGTTCCGGCCGTCTCTTCAATAAAGACCAGATGATTATCGGGGTCAATGCATGCGGTGTCAATTTCGAATTGCCCCAATGTCATGCCGACATCGACCGTGAGGGCCATCGAGCCGATCACGTCGCTGCCCGGTGGAAAGTTTCCGTTCAATAGCCGAGTGGCAATGTACAGGAATCCCTCGGGCGATGCACCTACGGCGTGTTTGGTTCCGGTGGCGTCAATGTCCATGTGTGTGATGGTGCCGAATCCACCGGGACACAATCCATCGGCATCGGCATATTGATTGATCCGGTCAAAGAAGTTGCTGTCCGGACGCAACCGCTCACCCAACGATGGCAGCGCAGCCGTGATGAAAGCCCCCGGCGTAATCTCGCGAACGACCAATGGAAGTGTGATAGCCTGAAGCCCGATGTCATTGGTGATGTAGATCGGAATGCGCACATCGGTGGCGCCCGCAATCACGCCGCGCGACTCGACCACCACACTGTTGCCCGGTTCTCCCGGCGTCGGGTCAAAAACCGGGTCGCACAAGTCCGGCTGGGTCACACAATCGCACGGATCGACTATCGTTGCCTGGCCGCGAAAGATCTCGTCCAGAAACGCCGTAATGTCGCGGATATCCAGGAAGCCGTCGGCGGTAATATCGGCACGCGGCACCGGACAGCCAGGATCTTGCAGGGCAGTCAGTCCGCCGGATATGACATTCATGATTTCGAGGAGATCCAACACGTTCACCGTACCGTCGCCATTGACATCCCCCACCCACGGACACGAACACTGTCCCCGAGCGGCCCCGCTGTAGGGTCCGATAAAAATCACCATAGTAATTGCTACGATGAGTGTTACTGTCCACCGCGCGCCCCACAGCGCCTGCGGGGAGAAGGGTCGTCGCCGTGCATGCATTCGTCACCTCCTGGGGTTGAAGCGCTTTACCAAACACCGGTGGCTTGGTGCGAGTCCATTCTAGTCTCTTTGCTTGTGGCCGAAACTATGTCAGTGTGTTTCACACGAAATATACCATATTGCTTGGGGCAGGCAAGGCCCACCCGAGGTCTTTTCCCGTCGATTCTGACGCGTGCGAGGAGCGGCGGCAATCCGCCGTAATCGATGGGTGGTAGAAGTTTATGCCTTTGACAGACACACCCGCGCGGAGGTACTTTCGAGTCCTTCCCGCCGCCACCATGCCGGCGGTCTGGTAAGCGAGGAGCACCCGGATGACGCAGCAGCCGATACCCGATCCAACGATTACTAAAGCCCCCAGCCGTAACCCGTTGCGCCGCTTATATGCGTGGGTGCTGTCGTGGGCCGATAAGAAATCGGGCCCCACCGTGTTGGCGCTCGTCGGCGTGGCCGAATCATCGGTGTTTCCCATTCCGCCCGATCCGCTGCTAATGGCGCTCTGCCTGGGGCGGCCGGCGCGGAGCCTGCATTTCGCAACCATTCTCTCGATTGCATCGGTGATCGGGGGGATGATCGGGTACGGGATCGGGCACTTTTTCTGGGAGGCGTGGGGCGACTGGTTTATGGCGCATGTCCCCGGCGTTACGCCTGAGGGATTCACCAAGGTCAGCAGCCTGTACAACGATTATGACTTCTGGGCCGTCTTCGCCGCCGGGTTTTCACCGCTCCCCTATAAACTCTTCACCATCGCCGGTGGTGTTTTCAAAATCAGCTTTCCCATCTTCGTCGTGGCGTCAGTCATCAGCCGTTCAGCACGCTTCTTCCTGATTGCCCTTCTGCTCAAACGCTTCGGCACCCCCATCGAAGCCTTCATCGAACGTCACTTCGGCTGGCTGACGCTGGTGTTTGTGGTGTTGCTGGTGGGTGGGTTTTTGTTGTTGCGGTGAAACGCTCTCCGGAGCGCGGGTGCCCGTGACTCCTTTCGGGTGGCCCGGACCTCATGTCCTGAGCATCGTCGAAGGATGGTCTGGGTCTCAACAGCTATATTCCGACTACGAAGAATTCGTCAATCATACACCCCAATCGGCGCTCTCGTGATTGACCAAGGAGAGCTGCATGAATGACTGTGGTGTGAAACCCGGACCAAGGTCCGTGTTGCAAAACCTGCTGACTATCGTCACCTCAGACTGGGGAGGGCGAGGCTCCCGCCGAGCCGCCGTGTGGAACATGC
>CAYTTY010000045.1:0-29271 GCA_964440935.1 uncultured Ignavibacteria bacterium
AGCTACGGTCCACTGATTACTTATACAAGGTACTTCTGGGACATAACACTAGTGTTATGTCACGCGTGATATGGCGTAGGGCAGGAGCACTGCGCGTCCGTGACTTCGGAGACGGCGGGGGCGCTGGCAGCGCAGGGCTCCTGCCGATGGCGTTGTCGCGTGTCCGGCAGGAGCCCCGGGCGGGCAGCCGAATTGACCACGCCGAGCACGCATGGCGCCCGGTGCTCCCGCCCTACGGAATTCTGTCCGGCTCTTGGGGCATGACATGACACTAGGTTTGCACGATGGAAGCCCGATAAGGGAGTCCCGACTCAGAGTAACTGTTGCATTTGAGACAGTCGATGGTACAATAGACGGTGATGGCACATGACTCCCACACCGTCGAGCAACCGGCGACCCTCGATCCGGGGACCAGCAATGTCCGCAATGCGATTGTCCTTGTGGTCATTCTGGCAGCGTTGTCAGTGGCGCATTTCGTCTCGCCGCCGCATCATCCCTGGATTCATGACTTTCTGTTCAAGGTCACGTATGTCCCGATTGTCCTGGCCGCTCTGTGGCTTGGCTGGCGTGGCGGACTGGTGACGGCAGCCATCACTGGAGCCGTCTACGTCATTCACATCCGCATGCAATTGGCGGGACATCACGAACATTCCCAGGTCGGACTGATCCTGGAGTTGGTACTTTACGTATTTATCGGGGTCATGGTCGGCTGGCTGTCGGACCGGCAGCGTCAGGCCCAAGCGCGCATCGCCGCTGCCAATGCCGAGTTGCAGCAGTCCCTGGCATCACTGCGCGAGAAAACCGAGGCTCTGCTGGCTGCCGAGGAATCGCTGCGCCGTGCGGACCGTTTACGGGCCGCCGGTGAAATCGCCACCGGACTGGCTCATGAAGTGCGCAATCCTTTAGGCGGCATTGTCGGTGCCGCGGAGATCATTACGAATCCCAAGACAGCCGCCAAGGATCGTGAGGAATTTGCCGACGTACTCGGCCACGAGGTGAAACGACTGGATCGTGTCATTGGTGACTTTCTCGACTTCGCGCGGCCGGGGAAAACGCCGGAAGGGGAATGCACATTGCGCGATGAACTCGACTTTGTCGCCTCATTGACCGCCGGCCCGCGTGGCAAGAAGGACGCGGAGTTTATCTGTGATGATGTCCCGAATGATCTTCGCATCGGGATGTCGGCAGACGCGTTCCGTCAGGTGGCATTGAATTTAACTCTGAATGCGCTCGCCGCATTGCCCGCCCGAAACGGAACTATCAACTGGAGCGCGAAACCGCGGGACCACACGGTTGAGATTCGTGTCCACGATAGCGGTTCGGGAATTGATCCGAGTGTGCGTGACCGTTTGTTTGAACCGTTTGTTACGACAACCAAGGGCACCGGTTTGGGATTGGCGATTGTGTCGCGTCTGGTCAATGATGTCGGCGGAACAATCACGTTGGTGGAATCGAGTGAAACGGGAACGACGTTCGAGTTGACTCTCCCGGTGGCGTAGGGTGGGTGCTCTGCACCCACCATAGGCGAGTCGTATGACTGCAAAGACCACACCAGCACACATCATCTTCGCCGAAGACGACGCCAGCCTGCGCCGTGTGGCCGAATACAATCTGTCGCGGGCGGGGTATGAGGTCTCGCTGGCGGCGGACGGTGCGGATGCGTGGGAGCTGTGTCGTGAGCACAATCCCGATTTGGTGATTACCGACCTGGCGATGCCCAAACTCGACGGGTTTGAACTCCTGACACGTGTTCGCAGACAATTCCCCGACACCGAAGTCATCATCATCACTGCGCACGGCACGGTCGATCGCGCTGTTGAGGCAATGAAAGCGGGAGCGTTCGATTTCATTACCAAGCCGTTTGAGTTCGACGTTCTCCGCCTGACCGCAGAACGCGCCTTGGAGCGGAGGAGTCTTAGACAGGAGAATGTTCGTCTCCACGGAGAATTGGCTGACCGTTACCGGCCCGATAACATGGTCGGCGTCTCGGCCGCGATGCGTCATGTATTCGAGATGGTGGCACGCGTGGCGCCGTCCGACAGCAATGTTTTGATATTGGGCGAAAGCGGAACAGGCAAGGAACTGGTTGCCCGCGCGATTCATCATGCGAGCCGGCGTCGGAAGGAACCATTTGTGGCAGTCAACTGTGGCGCCCTCCCGCGTGATTTGGTCGAAAGCGAGCTGTTCGGTGTGCAGCGGGGCGCATTTACCGGCGCCGACGCAGACCGTCCCGGACGGTTCGAACGCGCTTCAGGCGGTACGCTCTTTCTCGATGAAATCACCGAATTGCCGTCCGACGTCCAAGTCAAACTGCTGCGTGCCCTGCAGGATCGGCAAATTGAGCGTCTCGGTGCCACAATGCCGGTCGACGTTGATGTACGGTTCATCTGCGCGACGAATGCCGACATCGATCAGCTCATCCGGGAAGGACGGTTCCGTCAGGATCTATACTACCGCATCAATGTGGTCACGATTCAGGTGCCTCCGCTGCGCGAGCATCCGGAGGACATCGAACCGTTGGTGCATCATTTTCTCGTTCGATTAAACGCCGCCGATGTGAACTTGAATCCGGACGTCCTCGATCGTCTGCGTTCCTATCATTGGCCCGGTAATGTCCGTGAATTGGAAAATGCCATCGAACGTGCCCTGGTCTTGCGGAAGCAATCGGATCGCATCACCCTCAGTGATTTGCCGGCCAATATCACTGCTGCACCGAGGAACGACAGATCTCACACCGGACCATCATTACATCTTCCCGATGGCGGCATCGATTTCTACGGATTAGAGAAATCCCTGATCCTGCAGGCGTTGCGTAATGCCGATGGTAATCAGTCGAAGGCCGCGCGGCTCCTGGGCATGACACGGCAGACGCTGTTGTATCGGATGCGGAAGTTTGGGATTGAATCGTAAGACGAATCGTTTCGATCTGCTTCCGATCTTCCGTCTCGGTTTCGCTTATGGCGATTGTCCGAATAATTGTCCGATGGGACAGTCAATGTAGCACGGGCGCCTCGCCCGTGCGGCCTCAGGAATCGGACAGTTATTCTATAGCAATTGTCATAAGTGTTTTCCGTTGGGGATGGCGATCCGTTCTGTCGCTGGAGCTCCCCGCTGTCATCCCCGCGAATGCGGGGATCCATTTTGCTTTTGACCACCACTCAACGTCTAAACTTGGATTCCCTCTTTCGCGGGAATGACAACAAGTTATAGCAACTATCACAATTCCGTTCCGGTGTTCGGGGGCGTAGCATGGCCGTCTCGGCCAGACGGCACGGGCGAGGCGTCCGTACTACATCGCCTACTCAATCGGAAGATAGTTCTGACAATCGCTATAACAATCGCTCTAACAACATCTCTAACCGATCAATCATCCGTTCCAATGAGTAGTGGTCCTCGAGTCGTTTCCTCCCCATCGCACCCAGCTTTATCGCCCGCTGGGGATCGGACAAGAGGCTCGAAATGGAACTGGCCAATTCTGATGGTGATTCCGTTGGCACTACAACGCCGCATGACTCGTCGACAAATTCCATCATTCCACCGACAGCGGTGCACACAATGGGCTTGGCGCACGCCATCGCTTCGAGGAGTACATTTCCAAACGCTTCATAGCGCGAGGGCTGCACGACGACTTCGACCTGCAGCATCAAGTCACGCACGTTTTCGGTGAAGCCGTAAAACGTGACGCTTTCGGCGAATGGCTCAGCTTGTTTTCTGAGTTGCGACATCTCAGATCCGGTGCCGGCGATCCAGAGAGACGCGTTTGGGTGCTGCTTGAGAATTTGTGGCCACGCGTCCAGGAGAAGATCGATTCCCTTACCACGATCGAGACGTGAAAACACACCGACGATTGGACCGTCCCTTTCGACCAGTAATTCGGAGTTCTTCGGCGCCGGCCATGCTGTTAAATCCAAGCCATTAGGGAGCACGGTGATCCTCGACGAATCGATGTAATCGAGCGCTTCCAAGTCTCGACGCAATGCATCTGACGGGACAATGAAGCGATCGGCGACTTTTATGGCGAGTGTGCGGTCTCGCTTTCGGTGCCGCAATACCAATGATCCCATCATCCAAAACACTGAGGCCTCGAATCGATTGCCAAGACTTCCCAGCTTGACCAGCTTCACATCACGAGTGGTTGCGCAAAGGATGCTCGCCCCACGATGGCCGCGCAGCCAGCGACGGATTCGGAGCGCGTCGCCTGGGGAGTAGTCGGACCGGCCACGAAGCGCCAGGATCGGCAGGCCGGCCTGTGCGGCGCGACCACACAATGGCGAACCGGTGCGGGCGGCGACAGCGACATCGTAGCCGCGATTGTGGAGACTGTGAGCGCATTGCAGAAATTTCAGTTCCCCTCCCCCCCAGAATTTGATCGTGTTGATGAAGAGAACAGGGTGCGTCTGATGGCGATTGAGCCTGTCCACGCGATATTGTGTTCCGCTCTGTGGGGTGTCGTGATTGGGAGTCATATGCCGGTACTCAAAACACCGCTGTCAGCGGTCCCCTGAATGGGATGGCTCATCGGGAAGGGTAACCCTTCTTTCCCTGTGGGCGCATTGAAAAACCGATGTCCATGCTCGTCGACGCGGCTTTTGGACACCGCAGTTCGGCCAGGAGCCGGATTTCCGCGATGCGATGATCCTTCGTGCGGTTGCATCGTGTGATCAGGGGCCGATACACGATCCCCCAACATTCCCCTGTCCACGGATGACGTCTATCCTTTTTCGGGTGGAGTTCCCGCCTGATGATGCATAGGTTTGCCCTTTACCCGACTTGATGGGCAACTCTCCCATGCCAGTATTCACCGGTTCCAGCGATATCAAACTCTTCATTCGGCGGCATCTGGAGTCGCGTGGTGATCTCGCGGGCAAGATCGCTGTTGATATACCGGCCGGTCGTGGACTGACCAGCGACATTCTCCAACAGCAAGGGGCGGAGGTCCATCCCTTTGACCTGTTTCCCGAAAAGTTTGAAGTGCCGGGATTGACGTGCATGCACGCCGACCTCACTGAGGAGTTGCCGCTCGGAGCGGATTCGGTCGATTTTCTCGTCTGCCAGGAAGGGATTGAACATTTGCCCGATCAATTGCACGTGCTCAGTGAGTTCTCCCGCGTGCTGCGTCCTGGGGGACGGCTTTTGATCACCACACCCAACCTATCCCACGTCCGGGCTCGTCTCAGCCATCTTCTCCTCGAAAGCGATTTCTACCGCCGGCTCCCGGCAAATGAGATTGAAGAGGTCTGGCATGCCGGCGATGGGCGAACCTACCATGGGCATATTTTCCTCATTAATGCGCAGAAGCTGCGAACATTGGCGCGCCTGGCCGGCCTGCAAATCGTGAAAATCTACCCCACCAAGGTGAGCTACACCTCGCTGTTGCTGGGAATACTGCTTTATCCTGTGCTGTGGTTTATCACCTGGCGAGCCCGGTCTCGCAGTATCCGTAAGGCCGGCGACAGTCTCACTCCGGCGGCCCGGGAGGCATTCGCGGAAATCGCCCGGCTGAACCTGAACCCGGATATCCTGTTTGGGAAACACCTGTTCGTGGAATTCGAGCAGATCGGTCCATTGGGCGACGTACAAGTGTCAAAAGATCAAGGAGTTATCTGGTAGCGATGAATCTTGGCGGCACTGTTGGTGTACCACGATCATTGACATTTGCCAGTTGCCCGTGTTCATTTGGGGACTGATTTGTGCCAAACTGCGCATTCAATATGGAGGAGAAATGATGAAACGCATGGTGTTGGCGGCCTGCCTGCTGGCCCTGGTCATCGGCTGCCAATCAGAGACGGAATCCGAGCAGCCAGCCACTGAACAGACAACCTCTGAACCGATGAGCCAGGAAGACAGTCTGCGCAAAATAGCCCCAGATCGTCGACCGTCAGACGCAATCATGACCATCGAGGACATCACCCTCGCCGCGGGTGAAAGCGGCAGCTTTACGATCGACTACTATGGTGTCGAGCCGGCCAAGGCGATGGTCGTGCCCCTCCGGTTTCCAAAGGGATTTGTTATCGACTCCGTGTCGTGGAGTGGCTCTGTGGTCGATTATCTGGCCAATAAGCCAGTCCGTATCGCCAACGAGGAGAGTCTGCTGCTGATGGCGGCTGTGCCGGTGACGGAAGATGCCGTTCCTCCCGGTGAGGGACTTTTCGCCACCGTTTATTTCCACTTGGCCGACGATGCCGAATCGGGCCGTATCGTGGAGACCATTGCGCCACCGGCCAATCAGCTCTCCTACGTTGACACCGCCAAGACGCTCGTGCAGATCAACCTCGACGGCGCTGAAGTGACCGTTCAGTAGCGAGATCCCAATGACGGTGGCTGTGGAAATCGATCAACAGAAACGCGATCGACTGCGCGAGGGCTTGCATCAGTATGCCCTGAAACGGGGTGACTTTGTGCTCGCCTCGGGTGCACGGTCGAACTTCTACATCAACATCAAGGAGTTGTCGCTGCGGGGCGAATTCCTGCGCTTAATCGGTGAACTGCTCTGGCCGCTGATGGCGGAGTTGAAACCCGATGCAGTGGGCGGCATGACACTGGGCGCCGATCCGATCGTCTCCGCCGTGACGATGGTTGCCGCCGAGCAGGGCGTTGATTGTCCCGCGTTGATCGTCCGCCAGGAGCTAAAGGACCACGGCACCGGACGGCGTATTGAAGGGTCGTTTGAGCGTGGCATGCGGGTCGCGGTGGTCGAGGATGTGACAACCACCGGTGGCTCGGCTAAACGCGCCGCCGACGCGATAATCGATGCCGGTGGAAGCGTGGTCGGTGTATTCTCGGTGATGAACCGCGATTCGGGAGCCGATCAGTTGTTCGCCGATTTGAACTGGCCGTTTCAGGCAATCTTCGGGATGAGTGATTTGGATTTGTAGATTTTAACTCGAATTGTGTGTAAACGGGACACCCGATGGGCGTCCCGTTTTTTTGTTGGGATTCAATCGTATACGATAGCGATTGTCAGAATTCCTGTCCGATTGAGTATAGTTGCGGCGGGCGGGCGCACTGCCGTGCGCCCCTACGTTTTGCTCCCTCTCCCCGCGCTTTTCAGCGGGGAGAGGGTCGGGGTGAGGGGTAAATTATACTGCCCAGATTGCGGAACCGGACAGGAATTATGCAAGTCGCTATAAAGCGATTGTCAGGAGTATTCTCCGTTTGGGACGTCATCCGTCAATTCGCCAGAGTTCCCTGCGGTCATTCCCGTCCGCCGCGGCGGACGGGAATGACCGCAGGGGCTCGATGACTGAGCGGATGGCTTCGGCAAACGGGACAATACTTATGACAATCACTCTAATTGGCGCCGTCGCGGGTATTGTTCTCCCGAGTGTAGCGAGGGATGACATGCGGAGATCAAAACCGCGCCAGAATCACGATCACCGCAATCAACCATAACGCGACATCGATGAGGATGGGCACGTCGGTCATTAACTCACGGGTGGGATTGCCGCCCTTTTTCTCTCCGTGGATGAGATAAAGGTATCGGAACACACCGTAGAGAACAAACGGCAACGTCCAGATGAGTTCTGTCGTGCCGAACTTCTCCTGAGTGTCGTGGGCCAGCGTATAGAGCGCATAGGCGACAACGGTTGAGGCCGTTGTCACCGCAATCAACTGGTCGGTGAGATTGAGCGTGTAACCTTCGAGCGCGACACGATGCTTGGGTGCTTCGTCCCCGAGTGTTTCGAGTTCCCAACGACGTTTGCCAAAGCCGAGAAACAACGCGAGCAAACTGGTGCACACCACCAGCCAGGGCGAAATCGCCACACCAATAACGACTGCGCCGGCCACCGCGCGGATCACAAACCCTGCCGACACGATCATCACGTCAAGGATGGGCGCGTGTTTGAGACCGTACGAGTAGGCGACGTTGAGAACCACGTAAATCGCCACGGGGATGAGAAAGTTGGTGCCGAGAAATGTCGATGCACCCAATCCGATTACAAAGAGCACAAACGATGCGATCGTTGCCGTGGTGACCGACACGCGCCCTGAGGCAATCGGACGGTTCCGCTTCTGCGGGTGTGCGCGATCCATCTCGCGGTCTTTGATATCATTGAGGAGATATACGGCGCTGGCCAACGCACAGAAGACGGCGAATGCGGCAACCGTCAGCAGAACATCGTCGATACGTTTGAAATGCAATGAAAAGATCAAGCCCGCGAACACGACCGTGTTCTTGACCCATTGCGAGGGACGCATCGAGCGGATGAGATCGGTCACACTATTCACCTAACTGAACCCGCATTGTCATCTCCGTCCGCCACGGCGGAGGGATCCAGTGTCATTGTGCCGCCCCTACGGGCCTTAAGAGAGTGCGGGTGCCCCTGACGCCATTTGGGTGAGCGGAAGCCGAACCCCTCGTCAGGGTTTATGCGAAACCTGTCTAGGATCACTCGTGGCCCTGGTAGGGCTTTTTCCATCAGGGCTTCGCGTACGTCACCTTCCCGTTCACACACACATTTGCTCAACTGGCATCACGCCGCCAACTCCTCGGCGGTCGGCAATCGCTTACTGCGTTTCTTGTCGACACGAATGCCCAGCGCATAATCAGCCTGCAACAACTTCTGGATTTCACGCGTGCCTTCGTAGATCGACGATCCCTTCGAGTTGCGATAAAATCGCTCCACCGGATATTCATCGGAGAATCCGTACGCTCCATGCACCTGCACCGCCTCCGCTGCAGCATGTTCGGCGTGCTCACAGGCAATCCACTTAGCCAATGATGTCTCGCGAGTATTCGCCTGGCCGGTATTTTTCAGCCATGCCGCGCGCAACCAGAGCAGATGCGCCGCTTCGTACTGCGCCGACATCCGCGCAATCATCTCCTTGACCAACTGATGTTCACCGATCGGGCGCTTGAACGTATGACGTGTTCGCGAATACTGCACACTGGCATCGAGACAGGCTTTGACCAGTCCCGTGGCCCCTGCGGCGACAGTGAACCGTCCCTGCTCAAGACAAAACATGCCGATTTTGAATCCGTCGCCAAGCTCGCCGATCAGATTCTCTTTCGGTACGCGCACATCCGACATCGAAATCCAACCGGTGTTGCCGGCGCGAACACCGAGTTTGCCTGCAATCGATCCGGTGGTGACACCGTCCATCTCACGGTCAACGATGAACGCGCTGAGTCCGGAGTGATCGCGCGCTTTCATCTTTTCGCGGTCGGACCATGCCACCATGAGAAACGTGTTGGCAACATCAGCGAGCGAGATCCACATCTTCTCACCGTTGAGGATGTAGGCGTCGCCGTCGGCATCGGCGGTCGACTGCATTCCGACCACGTCGGAGCCGGCGTTCGGCTCGGTCAATCCAAAGGCGCCGATGCGCTCGCCGGAACATAGTCTTGGCAGGTAACGATCCTTCAGATCATCATTGCCCCAGGTCAAAATCGGCAGCATGACCAGGCCCACGTGCACCGAGAAAATCACGCGTGTCGATGTATCGGCGTACTCGGCTTCCTCGCAGATCAGGCCGAGCGACACATAGTCCTGTCCCGCGCCGCCGTATTGGGCAGGCAATGTCACACCGAAGAAACCGGCGCCGGCCAGCTTTCCCAACAGATCGGGGTCGAATTCATGCGCACGGTCACGTTCGCGAATGCCGGGTATAATCTCTTTCGCGCAGAAATCGCGCATCAGTTCGGCGGTGGCGGTATGTTCTTCGGTGAAGGAGAAATCGATCATGGTCTATTCCTGTAGGGCGTGACCGGGGTGCCACGCCCCTTAAGGCCCGTGGCCCCCGGTGCTTGAATTGTAGGCGTCTGACAACGACGTCTTCAACTATCCCACCGTCGCAATCGCTTCAATCTCGACTTGTGCACCTTTCGGCAACGCGACCACTTGAAATGCGGCGCGTGCCGGTTTGACACCGGGAAAGAACGTGCCGTAGACATCGTTCATCTTCGCGAAATCACCGAGGTTGGTCATCAATACGGTGCACTTGAGCACTTGGTCCATTCCCGAACCTGATCCTTCGAGCACCGCCTTGAGATTGGTCAGCGCCTGCTTGGTTTGCGTTTCGATATCGTCGCCGACAATCTCCCCGGTGTTCGGATCGAGCGGAATCTGTCCGCTGACATAGAGGGTTTTGGTCTCTTCGTGGAGAACAGCGGGATTGTACGGCCCGACAGCAGCGGGAGCATCGGGCGGGGTCATAGCTTTGTGGGTCATGTGTAACTCCTTTCAGACCGGGAAGATGGGGGCAAACGCCGTCGTGGTTCAACCATAATTGGGGACCAGGGTGGTGGCCATAGCCTCTGGGGTGTGTTGAAAAAGTCTGGGTTCCCGCCAAAGCGCAGAGGGCGTATGCAATACGCCCCTACGAGCCCGGCAGATCACCCGTAGGGTCGTATTGCATAGGCTGTTCGGTGCGTCATCGGCAATGACCCACGTTATTCAGCACGCCCTCCGCTGTGGGCGGCCCTGTCAATTCCAAATCCCCTAATCCATCATCCCCGCCGTTTGTGCTGAACGAAGTGAAGCCAAACAAGCGGGGTTATAGTGTCTTTTTAGCTCGTAGCTCTTGTCATCCGGCCACACCATGTTATAGTTCAATGTCCCGATGCTGGAACCTTTCACCGGAGTGATGACCATGGCCGATTCTGTGTCACGCCGAACATTTGTTCAATCAGCCGCAATAGCCGGCTTCGTGGGTCTGACGGGATTATTACCCGCCGACCTCCTCGCCCAGTCGTCCATCGAAGGCGAACCTGACCCCGATTCCGTCTTAGACCACGACGAAGGAGAAGTCTATCTCATCGGGGAGCGGCAGGGACGGGTCACCATCAAAGTCAGCAAACGTCAGCACGGGATCGAGACGATGTCGCTTCTCACGGAAGACATTGTTCCCGGTGACGGTATCCCCGTGCACAAGCATGGAGCTGAGGACGAGTTGATCTTTATCGAACGCGGGTCCGGCATTCTGACATTCGGCGACGATGAATTCCCCGTCAGCCGAGGCAGTGCGACGATTGCCCCGCGCGGTGTCTGGCACGGTCTGCGCAACGAGGGCGACGAGCTGCTGCGGATGGTATTTAGTTACTCGCCGGCCGGGTTCGAAGACTACTTTCGCGCGATTGGCGTACGGCCGGACGAACCCGGGAAGGAGCTCACCGCAGCCGATTGGGCACGGATCAACAAGGAGTTCGGGGTCGTGTATCGCTGACGCATGGGTGTCCCATGCATGTATCCGCGTAACTGCTAATCACTGAATCAGATAGAGAATTGTTGAAATAATCCGCCTCCCTGCCGGTATTACTACCGTGTGAAGGGAGGTGGAGTATGTCCATTCGAATCGTTGCTGTAATCGGCATCGCGTTGCTCATCATTGTCTTGGCGTGTTCTGGTGAGAAGGGCATCGGTCCGGTCACGCCGGAGGAGCCGACGGCTCATGAACCGTGGTCCGATGAGGAGGCCGAGAACTTGGCGTGGTTGATTTCGGGGTATACCTGGGCGCCACGGGATTTGTATGAACGCATCAGCGCGGACTTGGACACGATCCGTGAGCGGTGGGGGGATTCGGTTGTCTTCACATACCCCGGTGGATACACCGTCAATATCCTGATGCGCTGTCGGCACCACTCCAATTGGGACCCGGGCGACGTTTGGTTTGAAGTTGAGGAGAGTACCTTCGATAAGATTAAGAACGGAGAATACGATGCATGGGACAGTCTTAACCAGATATTCGGTGCAACCGGCGCGATCAGCTATTTGTACGCTCACGTACACTCGGATGACCGGGTCAATCCACTGCGGATGATCGAGGCATACGAGCGACTGCCCGGCATTCGCCACGGGTGGTCACCGGGTGGATGGGCAGGAGATCCTCCCAAGGTACATGCAATGCAATTCAATTGGGGCATCGGCTATCTCTTTGAATATGGGTTTGGAGACTGCCCCGCCGGATGCTTAAGCCATGCGTACTATTTCTTTCGGTCATATGAGAATCGTATCGACTATGCCGGTTGGTACGGCGAATACTCTGACTCACTTGAGCCTGGTTGGTGGGATGAGGCGGTTCAATGTCTTGAATTGGCATGGTTAGGAGATGGGCGTTTTCGCCACCGCGACAGTGTTCCACCTGCGGCAATTACCGATTTGACCTTGGTCGGCGATCACGTCAGTACGTCGGCAACGATCTCGTTTACATCTCCGGGAGACGACGGTTTCTCTGGCCAGGCGGCTACTTATGAGGTCTGGTGGCGGTATGAACCAATCCATGAGGACAATTGGGATGTGACGCCCTACCATCCCGAGATCGGCGGCACCATGAGTTTTCCAGCTCAACCGCCGAGGACGAGAGTGTCCCTCACGCTCACGTCACTGGGGGGTGATACAACAAATTACATAATCGTTCGTGCCGTCGACGGACGCGGGAACATGGCGCCGTTATCAGAGGTACTCACCAGCCACAACATCCTCCTTAATGGCTGGACCTGCCACAACACCGGGAACTCCAATCTTCCGTCAGATCAAATCACGGAAGTGTATGTTGACCGAAATGGGATTACCTGGGTCGGGACCCGGAACGGTGTCGCGCTTCTCGACAACGGCAACTGGCAGACATTCACAACGAGTGACGGTCTCCCTTCGAACATCGTGACGGCATTCGGCGAAGACGGCTTCGGGCAATTGTGGGTGGGCACATTGGAAGGGCTGGCCCGATACGACGGCGGCCACTGGACGAGTTTCGTGCCGGACGGCTTGACCGGCAATCTGGCCGAAATTCGTTGCATCACCGGCGCTGACGATGGCTCGCTCTGGTGCGGTGTCGGTTTCAGCGGTGCCGCCCGCTTCGATGGTGCTCACTGGACCTGGTTTGATTCGACCAACAGCGGGCTGCGTGGCTCGGTCGTGCGCGACATCCTTGTCGCCAGCAATCACGACGTTTGGTTTGCAACGAACCAAGGCGTCATGCAAATCGATGCGTCCGATTGGGTGTTCCATGATCCGGTCTACAGTACCGGAACCGATCATGCCATGACTCTGTTCGAATCCCCGTTGGGGACAATCGTGGTCGGAACGGACAATGGATACATTTCCCGCTTCAACGGCGAATCCTGGTCACCGACACAATTGAAGTCTACGAATCCGTACGGGCATGGATCACGGGTGGTCGATGACGTGGTCGAGACGACAGGGGGTGACCTCTGGCTGAAGGTGTATGAATCGCTCCGCTGGTATGTCGACGGTGACCTCGACAGCCTCATTGTGCTGACTGACGCCAATTGCGGACTCCCGGAGCGTGACATCACTCATCTCGCCGCCGGGCCGGACAACTCACTGTGGGTTGGAACGCATTCATCCGGCGTGTGCCGGTGGGAGTTGTCCGAGGCCGGTGTGGGCATATCGAATGTACCGTGAGCGGCAGCCCACCGCTCTGCTGTGGCTTCGCCTCGTTGAGTGACACTCATCACCTGAAGCTATTGGCCCCAATCAAACGAACTCACAGCAGAGCTGTGAGCTACCCTCACCAACTACCTCCCAGTGTGTCATCCCCGCCGTTTGCGCTGAACGAAGTGAAGCCAAACAAGCGGGGATCCAGCGTCTTTCACCCCCGTGACACTTGCAATCTGCCGTAGCGTAACCATATTCCCCCCATGCAACCACCCAAGGCCCTGCTGCTCGATCTCGACGGTGTCCTCTATGTTGGCGACCAATTGATCTCCGGAGCCAAAGAGGCAATCCAGTTTCTGCGCGACCGGCACATCCCCTTCCGCATCGTCACCAACACCACCACCCGCACGCGCGCGTCGCTGGCTGACAAGGTTTCGGCGATGGGACTGCAATTGTCACCCGAGGAGATCATCAGCGCCGCGTACGCCGGTGTGTTGCATCTGCGCTCGCTCGATAACCCGAATTGCCGTCTGGTGATGGACGATAACACCAAACGCGACTTCGCCGAATTTGAACAGGATAACCATTCTCCTGACGTCATCGTTCTCGGCGATCACAATGACTGGGATTATCCACTGCTGAACAGTCTGTTCAATCAAATCATGAACGGTGCCAAGATGGTTGCGCTGCACAAGGGACGGTACTGGCAGGTGGAAGACGGTCTGCGTGTCGATCTCGGTTTGTTTATCGCCGGTCTGGAGTATGTCACCGGCAAGACCGCGACGGTCATCGGCAAACCGTCGGAGCAGTTCTTCCGTCTGGCCCTCTCCGACATCGACACGGATCCGGCGGACGCCATGATGATCGGCGATGACATCGTCAATGACGTCAACGGCGCGCAACGCGCCGGTTTGCGTGGTGTGCTGGTTAAAACCGGCAAATATCGGCCGGGCTACGAAAACACATCCGACACACCACCGGATGCGGTGATTGAATCGATCGCCGAATTGCCAACTCTATTTGGCTGATGCTCGAATCCAATGTGGATGTAGGGTGGGTGCTCGGCACCCACCATTCCGATGCGTAAGATGATTGCGTTCCCGTGTTTAAGGTCGCAAATTGTGACCTTAAAGATCTGGGCAGAATCCACAATCGCATAGTAACCACGGAGCGGGCATGCCCAAACGCCGATCACCACGCCCTCAATCATCCGGCCGCCCCCCCCGGCCACTTCGGCGGTCATCGAGGCCAGGATTCATGTCATTCGTGGCCAGAAGGTGATGCTGGACAGCGACTTGGCTGAGCTGTACGGAGTAGAACTGCGTGCACTAATACAGGCGATGAAGAGGAACATCGACCGATTCCCTGACGACTTTGTCTTTCAGCTGGATAAAACTGAGTTGAATTCTTTGAAATCACAAATTGTGATCTCAAAACCTGGTCGTGGCGGCCGTCGTACCCTCCCCTACGCCTTCACCGAGCACGGCGCGGTCATGCTGGCCAGTGTGCTCAATTCACCCCGGGCGGTCGAGGCCAGCATTTTCGTGGTGCGGGCCTTCGTCCGCCTCCGTGAACTCGCGATGACACACAAGGAACTGGCCGTCAAGATTGCCGAACTGGAGCACAGGGTCGGGTCGCATGATGAGTCGATCCGGTCGCTGGTGGCGGCGATTCGGCAGTTGATGACGCCGGTGGAGAAGCCGAAGCGGCGGATTGGGTTTCGTGGTGATGACAAAGGTTGACGCAAGAGTGCGCCACTGACGGCTTGTGGTGAGCTTGTCGAACCATCGTCAGTGCGTGGTTCCGAGTGGACTCACTGAGCAAGGGGGCGTGTTGAGGAAGTCAGAGACGCGATCATTTTGCGCATCGACAAGGCTACTATGCGCAGGGGCGTGCTGAGCACACCCTGTCCACGTAGCGGTTATATACGCCCGCCGCAGGGGCGTATTCAATACGCCCCCACGCATGCACCGAGACGGCAATAACACACCTTTTCAACGCGCCCCCGAGGTCGGTGGCACACCGGAGCAGGGTAGCCGGGGCCAATTCTCCGTGCAGACACTTGCATTCACGACGATCGATGCACAATTTGCATACTTCAGCGGGAGGCCACAAGAGCGAAGGCGTTTGCCTGTCGTCGCCGACAATCACACTGCACCGGACACACAAGTGAGACACAGCTATGAAACGCAAGAGCACTACGGGCAAGAAGAAAACGAAGAAGAAACCAGCCGCCGGGGGAACGTCCCGCCAGACAACGGCCGGTCATGAGCCGGAGATTATCGACTTCGCCGCGGCGCGCGCATCGCTCGAATCCTTCATGGGCCAAATGGGCCGCTCGATTGAAGGCCGCGATTTGAGCCCGGTTGATCAGGCGCAGGAAATCATGTACAAGGCCTGGGAGGCAACCTCGCGCAAACGCGCGGTGGAACTGGCGGCCGAAGCGCTGGATGTCTCGGGCGACTGCGCCGACGCATACAATCTGCTGGCGGTTGAAGCGTCACGGTCCGTGGAGGAATCCATCGGGTTTTATCTGATGGGAGTGATGGCCGGCGAACGCGCTCTGGGGCCGCACATGTTCGAGGAGAACGCGGGCCACTTCTGGGGCCTTCTCGAAACACGCCCGTATATGCGCGCCCGTGCCGGGCTGGCGTTTTGCCTCTGGGACGCCGGGCAGCGGGCCGAGGCGGTGGGCCACTGGCTGGAGATGCTGCGCCTGAACCCCGGCGACAACCAGGGAATTCGCGACGTGCTCATCTCCGCGCTCATTGAGCTGGACCGCGATGCCGAGGCCGAACGCTTGTATGCGCAGTACAAGGATGAAATCATGGCCACATGGTCATACTCGCGTGTCCTGCTTGATTTCCGCAAGTCGGGCGATTCCCCGGTTGCAGCACGGTCTCTCGCGGCCGCCATCGAGGAAAATCCCCACGTTCCGGCGTATCTGCTCGGTCGCAAAAAGATGCCCGCCACGCAGCCGGATTACATCGGGTTCGGCGACGAAAACGAAGCGGTTGCCTACGCAGACCGCGCACGCCCCGCCTGGGTCAAAACCGAAGGCGCACTCGAGTGGTTGGCTAAGACGGCCACGCCGTGACGTGTGCGTCTCCTATCCGCAGCGATATGGAACTGGGACAGACGGGCGGGGCAGCCGGCTTGACACATTTGACGAGGATACCCAGCATGAGGAATAAGCCCGGCATCAGCAACAAGCCCCGAACGGGCAGCAGACGATAGCCCCGGGCATAAGCCCGGGGTAATGACTCCCCATCCCCGCACCACAGCCCTGAAGGGGCGACATCACGATCTGCTGCTGTTCGTGATTGACTTCGGGAATTAGCGCGCCACATAATTTTAGCAAGGGCAGAGACCCGGACGAACGTCCGGGCCACCCAGTCAAGTTACCCAGTGCTGGTCGCGCGCACCCAGCGATGTTCATCAGCAAGGTAATGGAAATGCAGGCGCTGTCCAATGTCAGTCGTAGATTTGTCTCGGGCACTAGCGATTCACCCTGAATTCGATAGGAGTGACGACTGTGTTAGTAACGATTCTAATGTACAGCAGCATTGGAGGCATTATACCTGGTCTGGTCTGGGGACGCGCGCTGGGACTCACGGTCAGTGAGGGCTTCTGGATCGGAGTCTTAGGTGGCATCGTGGTCGGAATATTGCTATGGCTCTTCGGTCGAGCGGCCCTTATAGGTGGTAACCTTGTCCAAAGTGAAATAGCGGTTGCCTGCACATCAATGCTTCTCCTCTTTTATGCTGTAGTTACCGCACTGGGACTTGTTGTTTGGCTGATCAGGCTGCTAGTAAACTAAATCCGGATGGGGGACGCTGACAGTATCATCGCGCACGAAGCACACACCGGGTGCCCCTGATGCATGGGTGTCTCTGACGCCCTCATCGGGGCGATTGTTAACGATAGAAAGCCACTGGAGTTCAGTGATCTCGTGGGTTGTCCGACTAACCCTTACCGGTTATCGCACTATGCTAAGCGCCTATTTGGACGAAAGCAATTTGAATGAAGGTCCAGTCGCCTACGTCTGTGGGTACGTATTTGAGGCGAACCAGATTACTCGGTTTGACCAAGAGTATGCCCGCGAGATAATGCCGATGTTAAATAAATTGGGCATCAGATCGTTCCATGCCAGCCATTGTTTCAATCAAACCGATGAGTTTGAGGACGTAGAGTCCCCGTACTGCAAATACCTCTTTCGTTCCATGGCTGAAGTGATCAAGAAGACCGCTACAGGTGGAATATGTGTTGAACTGAAAAAGGACAGCTTAATCGAATGCGAAGCATTGGATGATGCCGTTAATGTGTACTCGATGGCGTGCTTGCGTTCATGAAGCACCTCACGTACGTAAGGCTTAACGGTGCCATCGCTGACGACAAGTTTGAGGACGGTGTGGCCTATGTTTTGGATCACGGTAACGCATATGCTGCTGCGACTCTACCCTTTCTGAATAGGATGATTGGTTTAGATGTTAACCGAGAATTCAAGATCCATAGCGTTGCTACTGCCCAGCGAGACAATGTGTGGCAATTGCAGGCCGCCGACCTGATTACGTGGGAACTTCAACTGGCACGACGAACTGGAACTGGCGGCTTGGTATTGCGCGAACTCTGGCGAAATGTCCCCCATGTACATATTGAGATTGCCGATGAGGCGTGTGCGGCGTTTGCGCTGATTCTCAATGAGCTTTACGCAAACTCAGAAGCATTTGGTTCTATAATCACAGGGTTGGCGTCAGAATTCTATATTGGAACTTCTACTTGGACGCCTTTCGACTTTTAGTGCCAGTGCCCCACAGCCAGGTGTGAGAGGTTGTTTTCTGCCAGGAAATGTCAGGAGCCCGGCGCAGTATCTGCCTGGCCATTGCCAGGTGCCCCGCAGTCCTACTGTGGGAACTCCACAGTCGGAGTTTCATGCTCCATCTAACCGATTCAAGTTTCGGTAACGATCTCACAGCGGTTCAACTGTAAACCCTGACGAGGGGTTCGGCTTCCGCTCACCCAAATGGCACCCGGAGCACGCACCTTCCAACATCATTCACACAGTCGCACGCGCAGCCGGACTGGCATCCGGCCGCGCGCACAGGGGTCACGGCATGTAACAGGGAGGAGGAGGAGGCTTTATTGACCGTAGCTTTTGACCAGGCTTAAGATGTTCTGCAAGGTCGTGGCCACGTCGGATAACACATCGGAATAACGACGGATCAGCTCGGTGTACTGCCACCGCATCGAAAACGCTTTCGGGGGAAACTCAAACACATCCATCAGCACGCGCGTGTGCGCCTCGTCGATGTAACGCACCACGTCGTAGGGGTAATCCCCCAGATCGGGATGCGGATACTCGCCGCGGGCGATCCGGTCGCGCACCATTTCGACTTTCTCCAAAATCACCGTCCCGAAACACCACGGTGTCATAATCACACCGAGATTGTGACGGTCGGTGTAGAATGAGCGGATGTTCTTGAGCAGGACTTCCAAAATGATACGGCGGGCACGGTAGTACGAGATCGTCTCACAGTACTCGTCGGTCAGGTTCTCCCGTTCAGCGGCGAGCCGTTCCAGTTCGCGGGTGGTCTTCTGCGCCAGCAGTTCGAGAAACTGGTAGTAGTCCTCGAAATACACTTTGAGGTTCTCCGAGAGCGTCATGATGTAGTAACCGCGCTCGTCGTGCTTTACCTTGGGCTCGCTCTGGTTGGCAAGCCGCGACGGCGGGAAGCCGCGCTCGTACTGATCGAGCCCACCGGCCGTCTGCGTTTGTTGGATGTGTGCGAGTCTGCTCATGGCTCCACCCAAGTGCAAGGGGTGTGCCGCGGGCGAGGCTGGGCCAACGCGGAGCGGCGAAAGCCGCCGTTAATAGGTCCTGTGTGGCCGATCCGACCTATTAACAACGACTTAGAACAAAACAAACAGGACTTCGGTGCGGCGGCCTGAGCCTGAAGCCAGTGTGCACTCCCGCGCACTCCCCTGCGCTTGCGCAAATGGTTGCAGGATTTCCGCGGTTTGTGTCTCGCCCGTTGTGCGAGCGGTCGTGGCGGTGGTACATTAGTACGGTATGAGTGAGGGGCGCATTCTGGCGATTGACTATGGACGCAGACGCGTGGGGGTGGCCATTTCCGATCCCACCCGTACCATCGCCACCGGTCTGCCGACATTAGAAGTAGACAGTCCGGCCCACGCGGTCAACCAAGTCGCAGCACTACGCGACGAGTGGGACTATCAGGCGATTGTTGTCGGCTTGCCCATCCGCACCTCAGGCGAGCCGAGCGACATGGCCGAGGAAGTGCGCGCATTTGCCGACGCATTACGTGAGAAAACCGGGCTGCCGGTGACAACGCAGGATGAACGATTCAGTTCGAGCGAAGCCGAACGGATCTTTCATCAGAAGGGCAAGAAACTCAAAGGACGAAAAGGCGAAGTCGACCAATTGGCCGCCGAACTGATTTTGCGGCAACATCTCGACAGTTTGCCGATTTGAACGTACCATAAACGATGAACCGACCACAGATCACAACCGGCGAATTGCTCTGTGAGCTGGCGCGCGAACTGTTCGCGACCGGGCTGATCCTGGCGCTGCTGATTCCGGCGCTGGTGATCACTGTCGTCTCGCGGCTCACCATCACGCTGATCCGCCGTCTCGGGGGCCTTGATTGATGGTGCGGTGGCTGATTGCTGCAGCGGCCGCCATCGTCATTATCGTCGTCGGGTACGGTGTGTATCTGGCCTACGCACCGGTGGAGGTCGAACCGGCGGTGCGGGTGTTGATCGAACGCGGCGACGGGTCTGCCACCATTGCCACCAAGCTCGATGACGCCGGTGTGTTGAAATCGCGCACCGCGTTTCGGGTGCTGGCACGGCTGCGCGGTGTCGACCGGCGGTTGCGTCCCGGCCTCTACGAATTCGAGGGACCGACGCGTCTGGACAATGTCATCGACATTTTGCGCGATGGCCGCGCGGTCACGGTCACGGTGCGCGTGCTCGAAGGCTGGACCATCGACCAAATGGCGTATTACTTCGATCAGGAACTGATATTTGATTCATCGAAGTTCATTGACGCCATCGACGATGGCGGACTTCGACGCAAACACAATGTGCCGATCGACAATCTCGAAGGATATTTGCTTCCGGACACCTACGAGTTCTTCTGGGGTGTTGACCCGAAGACGGTTGTCGAGACGATGACCGATGCCAATGCCGCCGTGTTTGACAACGACACCATACAGGCACGCATGGATGAACTGGACTGGACGCGTCACGAGGTGCTGACACTCGCGTCGATGATCGAGGCCGAAACCGGACTAATCGATGAACGCGCGATCATCTCCGGCGTGTTTCACAATCGATTGGATCGTGGCATGCTGCTACAGTGCGATCCCACCGTTGTCTATGGTATGGGCGGCCTGCAACCGGGTGAGCGTCTGCTGCGCAAGCATTTGAAGGAAGAGGAGTCGGAGTACAACACGTACATTCACGAGGGCCTTCCCCCGGGACCGATTTGCAATCCCGGCCGTTCCTCCATTTATGCCGCCCTCTACCCGGCGCCGACCGATGCGATCTTCTTTGTTGCCGATGGACAGGGCGGGCATGTGTTTTCCAAAACATTGCGTGAACACAATCGTGCATCGGCCAAACTGCGCAAACTCAGGCGCCAGCGGGATAATCGATGAGTAATCGGTCACAGAGGCATAACACCGATGCCGCCCTGTTTGCGCAGCTTGACCGTCTGACCACCGAAGCGCAGGACAAACAGTATAACCGTATCGACCGCGAGCCACTCCGTACAGTTCTCGAACGCATCAACGACGCTGACCACACTGTGCCCCAGGCCGTGCGCGCTTGCCTCGATCAGATCGAAGCGGCCACACGCCTCGTTGTTGACACGTGGCGCAACGGCGACCGTCTCTTCTATGTCGGCGCCGGCACATCGGGACGGTTAGGTGTGCTCGATGCATCCGAACTACCGCCGACATTCGGCTTGGATCCTACGAAAGCCGTTGGCCTGATTGCCGGCGGAAAACCGACGCTCGTACGATCGCGGGAGGGTATTGAGGATTCAGTGCCAAACGGCGCAGCCGCGGTAGCACGCGCCAAAGTCGGCTCGGACGATTGCCTGATCGCCATGGCCGCATCGCGACGGACCCCGTACACGCTCGGCGCGCTACGTGCAGCGCACCAGCGCGGTGCCAAGACAGTTTTTCTCGTCGCCAATCCCAAACCGGTTGAACCCGATCACGAGATCGCCGACGTTGTCATACCGGTGGTCGTCGGGCCGGAGGTCGTGGCCGGATCGACACGCATGAAAGCGGGCACGGCGCAGAAGCTGGTGCTCAACATGATCACCACAACCGCGATGGTACAACTGGGCAAAACATATCAGAACTGGATGGTCGACCTGAAGGCGACGTCGGCCAAACTCCGCGAACGGTCGAAGCGCATCCTCTGCATCACCGCCGGCATTGATTACGATACGGCCTCGTCGATTCTCGACCAAGCAGACGGATCGGTCAAACGGGCGCTGGTGATGGCCAAACGCGGCTGCACTGCCAATGAAGCCGACCGTCTCCTGCAAGAAGCCGACGGACACGTGTATCGCGCATTAGGTGAGGAGTAGGGGCGTATTGCATACGCCCGCCGAGACGGCACCGCTGTCATGCCGCGCGGGGCGCTTGTCCGCGGAGGCGGGAGGCACCTGCTTCTTCGCCGGCACGTTCAGACCCACCCTCTCACCGGCATCCCGGATCTGACATTTCGGTTTCCACCCTACCATAATCCTCCCGGTTTCAGTTGTTTCCACAGGCGGCCTCCTGTAGACTAGTGTTGAGGGTCGTTCATGGATTGGCGGCCCGGGGAGGACCCGATGCCATACTGTCCGCGCTGCAAATACGAGTACACCGATGGACAGACTGAGTGCATCGACTGTGGCGAACAACTGGTCGACGAACTCCCGGCTCCGTCCAACGGTAACCATACCGACGAGTCGCGCTACATCGCGTTCCGCACCTACTCGACCTATGTGCACGCCGAGATGGTTCGTGAAGCATTGGCCAATGAAGGGATATCATCGGTCATCAAAGGCGATGAGGTATATGGAGCGGCGACCGGTCTGAGTGCCGGCGGAGTGACGAAGGTCGTCCTGTGGATCCCTGAGGACGAGAAGGACGACGCGGTTCGTATCGCCGACAGCATTTTAGACCCGATTTAAGTCTGTTGTTTCAATCGGTTGCCGATTACCACGTATCAGTACCGATGGCTGGTAAACGCGAATGTCCGTCGTGTGCCACAATGGTCCCCAAGGACCATGACCAGTGCTTTGTCTGCGGCTATGAGTTCGCCGGCCCCCCGGCACGTCGTTCGTGGCGGGCGTGGCTGGCGGTCATCCTGCTGATTATCTTCCTGATCCCGTTTATCCGCATTCTCCTGAACGCATTGAACTGACCCGCTCCCAGATCCCAGCCGTCCTACTCACACGACGACGGTCCACACCACCCAGCCCCCCTGATGAGGCGCAACGGCGTGATCTCAGTAACCGTATTGTCGAAACGGAGATATCACCCCTCACAACATAAGGTATCGGGCGCAGAATGCGCTTGATTCTGCCGATAGAATTGATTGATTGGTGGGCCGCAGGCGGAAGCCTGCGTCAGACGAGTCTGCTTCCCCGGTAGCTCAGTTGGTAGAGCAGGTGGCTGTTAACCACCCTGTCGCTGGTTCGAGTCCGGCCCGGGGAGCTAAATTGGCCTTTTCGCAACCTCTGCTTCCAATACAATTCGCATGATAACGTCGCAGCGCACAACTGCTGCGGTGTAACAACCCACAACGTCAGCGGTTACGCGTCCGGGTGTGACCCGTGTGATGGTACGCGTCAGTCAGACCGACGGGTCAAGTCCGCCCGTGATCCGCATGAACGCGCTTTCATTGCGGAATCATCTTGGAATTGGTGACATGTGAGGTGGCTAAGATGCAGACCGGAGTGTGATGCGGATCGCGTCGGTTGTGGGATCGTACTCGGCAGACTCGACGACGTCCCGGATCAACGCCACGCGCTCGGCCTGGTGTAGGACATCCCACAGTGGATCAAACTGCTGCAGCGTTTCCCGCAGATGCTCAGCGTCAATCGTCCGCGTCTTCAGATCAGCGATCTGCATCTTGAGTTCATGCAGACGGACATCCATGCGGGAGACGAGGTCCTCAGTCGTTCGTAATTGCGCCGTCACCGTGGGCATTGGTTTATCCGTATCGGCCAATACCTGCACCATTGAGTTGATCTCGGCGGTCTTGCGCAGTCGTTCATCGTAGAGCTTGTCGTACTCGGCTTCGAACTTGGGGACGTCAGACTGCTGTAGACGTTTGGCCTCCGCGCACACCTGCTTCACCAGCTTAGGGTCGTTGCCGATCTGCTTGATCTGACCCACGATGACGTCTTCAACATCGGATGCTGTGAGCGATGGGGTGTCGCAGGCGTGGCGTCCCCCCTTGATGTTGGAGACGCATCGGTAATATCTATAAAGCGTCCCTTTCTTGTTGGTGTAGGTGTGCGTCATCGTTGCCCCACACCGGCCGCAACGCAACATACCCTTCAGCAGTGCACGGTGTTTGTTGCGCACGGCCGGGCCGCAGCCGTAACCGTTCAAGGTAACGATCTCCTGCACGCGGTTGAAGACGTCCTCATCGATGATCGCCTCGTGTTCCCCGTCGTACAGCTCACCCCTGTGAAGGACTTTCCCGATGTAGGTGGCGTTGGTCAGGTGGCGCAGCACCTTCGCTTTGTCCCACCGTGATCCCTCCACCCGCTTGCCGTTCTTGCGCAGCCAGGACTTGGTCGTCCAACCGCGACGGTTGAGTTCAACGGCCACCTTCAGCGCCGACTGGTGCTGGATATACAACTCGAACATCTCCCGCACCATCTGGGCTTCGGTCTCGTTGACCAGGATGCGGTGGGCATCGGGATCCTTGTCGTAGCCCAGGATCGGCGGACCGCCCATCCACTTACCCTTGCGACGGGCGGCACACATCTTGTCGGAAGTCCGCTCACCGATCATCTCGCGTTCAAACTGGGCGAAGGAGAGCAGCACGTTGAGGATCAGTCGCCCCATGCTGTTGCTTGTATCGAAGTGCTGGGTGACCGAGACGAAGGAGACTCCGTGCTCCTCGAACACCGACATCATCTTGGCGAAGTCCAGAAGTGACCGTGACAACCGGTCCACCTTGTAGACCACCACACAATCAACCTCACCCCGCTCGATGTCGCCGAACAGGCGCTGCAGAGCCGGACGTTCGGCGTTCCCGCCCGAGAAGCCGCCGTCATCGTACGACTGCGGCAGCACCACCCAGCCCTGCTCCTGCTGGATGGAAATGTACGATTCACAAGCTTCCCGCTGCGCATGCAGCGTGTTGAAGTCGTTGTCGAGATTCTCAGACGTGCTCTTGCGTGTGTAGATTGCGCAACGGACGGTAGACGCCGGAGCAGGGAGTTGTACCCGACCCCGTCGCCGTGCCGTGGACCGCTGGGTTGCAACGGTGGTCACTTCCCAGCCTTCTTAGCGTACTGGCCAAGCTGCCAGAACAAGAATCCATTGATCGACTTGGCCCCGGTGATCTCCATCGCCACCCGAGACAGCGATTTGTACTGCTTGCCGTCGTACTCGAAACCGTCGTCGAGGACGCGGACGAGGTACTTGGTGCCCTTGTAAACCCTGGTAATCGTCGAACCCACAGCTGGCAAACGTTTGTCGCGTTCACCCGGTTCGCGGTGCTGCGTCTTCGTCCGCTTCGATTGTTTCGCGTCGGCTTTCTTGCCGCCGCTGACTCGCTTCGACCGCGAATTCTTCTTGCCCTTGCGATCGTACTTTGCCACCAACGAAGGCAAGGCCACCGGCTTGTTCGCCGATTCAGGCTCCTCGTCGTCCTGGAGCTTGCGGGCAATCACCTTGAACAACCAGGGGGCGTTCCGCGATTTGGTCTTCTTGTTGAAGACCTTCTCATACTCCGCCTGCAGCTCCTTCACTCCCATCTTCTGGAGCTTCGCGATCTGCGAGGCCATCGTCGTGTTCATCGGTTAGTCCTTTCTGGCCAAGGGGTTAGGGTCTCGGCCGTGACACTTCATCGCCTTCCCAGAGGAATAGTCAAGCGCTTCAGAGTCAAATTCCGAAGAATCTGCGTCCCCCTCTAACTGCCCGTTAGTTGGCCGGTTAGTGGCACCGCTCAGCAGGCGGAGATAGGCCCGGGCGAGGAGGTTCACTAATCCGGTGGCGGTCGGTGTCATTTCTACCAATTAAGTCTCGCAGACTCGTTGTATAATGGGCGGGGCGATTGGAGCAATCGCTCCCGTTATATCCAAGGGTAACCTTCGGTATTGCCGTTAAGTGAGGCAGAGGGTGCCCTACCACGATCTCCAATTGCACAACTGGAGGAGTTATGCGTATGAGGACGCCCTCTACCACGTCGACTATTGCACCATTTCAAAAAAGGCTGTGCCAAAAGCTGTTGCAGGATACGCATTTTCAGCGGTGGCTGAGAGTGAAAGAGAAGCTGGAGACCACGTCGCCAACGCAGGTCCAGCCTGCCCGTGACATCGTGCAAGAGCGCGCTGTCTGGAATCCGCGAGCGGATGATCTTGAATGGAGAGATGACATTCTCGCCATGGCGAATCGCATTTTGAGGCACAGAGACATTAACATGCCCGATCTGCAGAGTCGATGGACCAATGGAAGACAGCGGCTCTGGGGGAATAGGGAGGCGTCTTCGTGTTACTGCGCGCCCTGGGAATTGCCCTTCTCCGAGTCTTTGCAGCTTGCCGCTGGTGAGTATGTTGATGTTGACCCGGCAATATCTCGATGGATTGGAGATTCCTCCATAGAACCCAGAATTGGTCGAGTGACAACCGGTGTCACGCGAGAAATCGTTCGTGAAACAATCGTGATCAGAGAACCAAGTGAAGTCGATGCGCAAGCCAGTCCCGTTCCTGTACTGCACTCGGGTACCGCGGTCTGTACAGAGTCGCCGCAACCGGAAGAACCAACCCCCAATAACTGTTTTTGCCGGAACGGCCTGGGTTGGACGATCCGCTTTGGAGGTAAGGAGATACAGTGCCGTGAATCGCTTGGAGCAGACTACGTTAGCATCCTGTTGCAAGATCCTGATCGATGGGTTTCTGCTGAGGAGCTCCGAGCCATCGGAAGTGATTATTACGCGGACGTTCAGCTCGGGGAGAAGTTCTGTAACAACGAGTACGAACAGTCGTTGGTTCGATACCGGCGTAAGGAGGATTCTGAGTGCCTCACGGACAAAAAGGCTCAGGACGAGATTCGAGCCCGTTTTGAAGGTCTGGACTCGCAGATTGACGAGGCAGAAAAGAGAGGCGATCTGGACAAAGCACAACAATTGGATGAAGAAAGAGCCAAGTTGGAAAGGCATCTTAAATCGGCGACTGGTCTCAGGGGCCGACGCCGCAAGTGGACGGACGACCAAACGAAAGCCGCCAATGCAGTCACCCAGGCTCTGGCACGTTTCTACAAAAACCTTGAGACTGAACATCCTCAACTTTCTAAACACCTCAAGATGTCCATCATTCGAGACGAAGGTCATTACCGCTACACTCCTACCGCTCCGATCCACTGGATCACCTCCAAATAGAAGGCATGACGCTGTTCGTCACCCTGAGTGACGCGCGGCGTCATGCCCCATTAGTAGAACAGACCCGAGCGCCAAGCGCGAGTTGAAAGCGCATTCATGGGCGAATTGGATTCTGCATGTGAATTCGCGGCTCCGCTCGGGTATTAGCGTGTTCGCCGCATGCATAGTTCGGTTGACCCGGGAGTTTAACAGATTCATGCGAAGTAATCTTCTCACCGCAATCCTCGAGCGTTTGGCTGTCAATTCAGGCCCTGATGCGGATGGTGACTACATAGCCTGGTGCGTGTTTCATCCTGATGGAAGGGGCGAACCGCCGCATCGTGCCAATCTTCATGTCAATGAGCGAGGGTTTCGATGCTTCGCCTGTAATGAGTATGGCAGCTTGGCGAAGTTGGCAGAATATCTGGGCATAGATTGCAGCAGTGTCAGCCACTCCCGCGAGCCCACATCAACTTACGATTATTGTGATGAATCCGGCGATCTTCTCTTCCAGGTCGTCCGCCAGTCACCGAAAGGCTTCTTTCAGCGTCGTCCTGATGGTCGCGGCGGGTGGATTAACAACGTCCAGAACGTCCGAATCGTCCCGTACCGCTTCAACGATCTGGCTGCAAATCCCGAGGCCACAGTCTGGATTGTCGAAGGCGAAAAGGACGCCGACCGGCTTGCCGGACTCGGGCTAATTGCCACCACCAATCCGATGGGCGCTGGGACGTGGCGCCCCGAACTCAATGAGGCTCTTACCGGCCGCGATGTGGTCATCATCCCGGACAATGATGAACCGGGTCGCCGACACGCGCAACAGGTGGCCACAAGCCTTCACGGTGTCACGGCCCGGATCAGAGTCCTTGATCTCCCTGGCCTGCCCGAGAAAGGCGACGTGTCGGATTGGTTGGACGCTGGGCACGGGGTCAGTGAGTTGGAACAACTGCGTGATGCGTGTTGCGATTTCGAATCCGGCTCTGCGGAACCCAGCGAGACGACCGAGTCCCAGCGACCGCGTGATACTCAGGCGGACCGACTGGTCACTTTGGCGAATGAAGTCGGACTGGAACTGTTCGTAGATGAATTGTCGGAAGAGTACGCGCGCATCCGCGTCGATGACCATTGGGAACTCCATCCCGTGGACAGCAAGCACTTGCGATCCTGGCTGACTCACCAGTACTACCGTATTCACGAACATGCTCCCAACCTCACCGCCCTGAAGACCGCCGTCAATACCCTCAGCGCGCGAGCGCGGTTTGACGGCACGCCGGTCACGATGCACAACCGTGTAGCGTGGCACGACGACGCCGTTTATTACGACTTGGCGGACGCCCGATGGCGCGCGGTCCGCATCACCGGCGACGGCTGGGAGTTGGTGCACAATGTCCCGCCGCTGTTTCGTCGGTACAAACATCAAAACGCTCAGGTTGATCCGGTTCACGGTGGCGATCTTGATGAGCTCTTTGAGATCGTCAATATCTCCGATCCGCAGTTGCGGTTGTTGTTCAAAGTCTACCTGGTGAGTTGCCTGATCCCGGAGATGCCGCATCCGATCTGCTTTCTACACGGTCCGCAAGGCTCCAGCAAAAGCACCACCTCCCGTCTCCTGCGTCAGCTGGTCGATCCATCGGTGGCACCGATCACCTCCCTTCCCAATAAACGGGAAGAGTTGATCCAATCGCTTGCTCACAACTGGATGGCCACCTATGACAACATCAACGGGCTGCCCGGATGGGTGAGCGATACGTTGTGTCGCGCCGTCACCGGCGAGGGTGATTCCAAGCGCGCCCTGTACACCAACGACGATGACGTCATTCAGGCGTTCCGACGAACTGTGCTGCTCAACGGCATCAACGTGGCCGGTGTGAAGCCCGACTACTTGGATCGCTGCATTATCATCGGCCTGGAACGCGTCACCTCGACACAGCGACGATCCGAAAGTGATCTGTATGAGTGGTTCGCCTCCCGGCGTGGGCGTCTCGTGGGTGCGATGTTTTCGGTCTTGTCGGAAGCGATGCGGCGACGGACGGAGATCACACCGGAGAAAACGCCCCGGATGGCGGACTTTGCCCATTACGGCATGGCGATAAGTGCCGCACTCGGTCATCCGCCGGAGAAATTCTCAGCGGCATATAACCAGAATATCAACCGCCAGCACCTTGAAGTTGTCAATGCCCATCCGCTGGCCACGGTGTTGATGCTGTTCATGGATACCCATCCACAGTGGGAGGGACGGGCCAGTGAGTTGTTGGTGATGTCCGATCTTTCCTGTAAAAAGGAGTGGGTGTAAACTCCTGTTGGAAAC
>CAYTTY010000046.1:0-28794 GCA_964440935.1 uncultured Ignavibacteria bacterium
CACGCCCCTCAAGGCCCGTGGCACCCTGATCCAAACGGAAAGGATTTATGACAATCGCTATAACACCTGGCTTCAGCCAGGTGGTTGGAACGTCATCTCTCTCCAAAACCGTTTCAACGGTTTTCATCCATCTGTCACGGCACCAGCAGCCAGAACAACACCGCCAGTACAATCGCCCCGAAGACCGATTCGAAGATGACCCAGGCCGACTGCTTGCGAATCTGAGCGACGAGATTGTCGTCGGTGATGGTTTCTTCGCCGTCATCCAGATTGCGCGTCCCGCGCGCCGCCTGGGCCACTCACGTCTTTTCTTTCGCCTGGAACAGGCCGAGCAGCGATAGCCAGAGGGGGAGGGCCAACAGAAGCCGAAATGCGGGGTCCCAGTTCTCGATCACCATGTATGCGCCCAAGCCGATCGCGACGATCATCATGGGGATCGACATCAGGGCGCGGCGGCGACGTTCTTTTGGACCGATGTTGGGGATGCGCGGCATGAGGGAGAGTCTCAACTCTCGTCGAGATCTTTCAACCGTTCACCGGCAACGTTGACAATCTCCACATCGCCTTTCGACTCGGCGCGCTCTACCGCCGTTTTGAGCACACGACGCGCTTCTTCGATCTCACCCTTTGCCTTTAGCAATTCGCCCAGATTCAAGTAGGCGGCGCCGTAATGCGGGTCTGCCTCGATGCACTCACGAAATCGCTGGATTGCTTCTTCATTCCGCCCGGTCTGCCGATAGTGATTGGCCAAACCGAAAAGTGTGGTGGCATCGTCAGGGAAATGGGTCAGGACTTCAAGAAACTGATCTTCGCGGAGATCCGCCATAATTCCTCCATGGTATCGATGCGTACACCCGCCTCCAGGGCGGGCGAATGGAGAATCCAATGTATCAGAAAAGTACGTATTGGTTCAGACCATGTAAGTTGGAATATCGCGGTCGAGTCCGAAGACGTGGCGCGCGTTTTGCGCCATAATGGCTTCAATTGCGCGACTGGACAGGCCGATCGAGTTGAGAATATCAAGCTGTTGCTGGTAGATATCTCTGCGCCAGCCCCTTGGGAATGTCCCGGAATCGGTGCCGAAGATGATACGCGCCGGTCCGAAGACCTCCAGTGAGCGCTCGAAGACCTCCCGCAGCGAGTCAAATTCGGACTGGTCCAGAATCCAGCTATTTGAGGATGATGTATCGAGGTAAATGTTGGGACATTGCACGGCCAGTCGCAGGAGAGAGTGCAACATCCCGGCTCCGAAGCTGGGCACGACGAAATTCACCGAAGGAAAATCAGCCGCCACCTGGTGTAGATCGTGCGGATCACAGTAGTGGGGATCGTATAGATCGGGCAAATTCCACCACTTGCGCGGCGGGATGCGCAGATGGCCAAAGTGGATATAAACCGCCAGGTGATAGCGACGGGCGAGCCGGTAGATCGGGTACAGACGCTCCGAGCTGGCCGAGAAGCGGTGCATCGATGGATAGAGAATGATCCCGCGGAACCCCCATTCGCGGGCTTTGTGCTCGATCAGCTCTTCGGAAACCGCCAGGAAGGGATTGACTGTCGCCATCCCGATAAACCGGTCGGGGTAGACGCGTACGGCCTCCGCTATCGATGATCCATCCCCAGGTATGCTGGAAATCACCACTGCCCGTGAGACATTATAGCGGTCCAACTCGATCACCCAGTGATCGGCCAGCCGCACGGGATCGGTCGGGGGAACCGTGAACCCACACGCCTGGGACCGTTCAATGATAAATGCGTCGACGTCCTTGTAGTCGGGACGCTGCCGGGTGAGCAGACGGAAATAGTTGTAGGAGAGAAAGTGGCAGTGGGCGTCGATGATTTCCATAGCTTGCATCTGTCTGATCTACCGCGTCAGTTCACTTCCCAATGTATTGTACGCCGACGCGGGGCGCCGGTGGGACAATCTATAAAAAAACCAGACTAGTAAATGATCCGCAAGGTGAATTTGCACCGCGTCGCGAATTCCCCGGCGGCTACGACACCGGCACCCAATAGCTGATTTTGACCGCCAGGAAATCTCTCCCATCGGCACTGAAGGTATCAAACAGCGATCTGGGCCGGACCAAACGGCCCGGTTCGTCGCTCCCCTCACGGTTCTGTTGCCAGACGAGAAAGAGGGTAGAGCCGGGCCGGAATTCCCAGCGGAGGACGACATTGCTGCGGAATGACAGATAGCCGAAGTCGGCGTTGCGGAATTCAAATGCGTCATCTCCGTCCGTGACGCGATAACCCTCGTCGGTGGGTTCGATTGTGGTCCCCTCTTCAACACCGTAGGTGCGGAGATCCGCGGTACGAGCGGCGCGTAGTTCTCCGTGATCATAGTAGCGACCGCTGGCGGCGAATGGCTCGGCGTAGACTTCGAGGCTGAGATCCGGAGTGAAGAAATAATCCAATCGGAGACGCCCCACCAGTTCGCTGCGCCGAATCCACGAGAAGATATACCGTTTGCCGAAGGTCTCCTCGAATCCGCCATCGAGCTGTGTAATGTACTGACGGGAAAAGTTCGATTGCCCGTACTCCGGGGAGATCGAAAAGGACCAGCGATCACCGCGCGTGACGAACTGGCCTTCGAGACTGTAGTCCCAACCCTTACCCTCGTTGCGCGAGTAGTTGATTTCGGCCGATACGCGTGTGGCAGCAGAGTAGTTGCTCGAGACACCGACTCCGGTCCAGAAACTGGCGTACTCACGCATCAGCGGACCACCGCGCGTCATGTAATCGGAGTACGCGGGGGCATCGCCGCCGACCCACATGTAGGTCGTCATGTAGTTGTGCCAGGTGGCCTCGAGATTGAGGTTGAGGTTGGTGTATTGACGCACGCCACCGAAGTTGAAACCGATATCGTGGCCCAGTTCGATGCTGTACCGACGGAACAGGTCTCCCGGTTGTGTTTCACGGTATCGAATCCAAGCCCAGCCAGCAAGATCATCAGCGGTGCTGAGGATTCCCATATCATTGATCTCAAAATCCGGTGTTTCGGCGGTGATCCCGCCGCCCCAGAGCCAATGACGGCCACTTTGCCGGTTGATGCGCAGGGACCCGACATAGCCGGTCATCGTGGTTCGAGAGGGATCGATCTCGACATGCCCCGCATCCGGGCGTTGATAGTACCGGGCACTTGACTCCTGAACCTCAGTAATGGCCGCCTGATCGCCGCGAATGTGGCTAAAGCCGGCGTAACCACGTAACTCGTATTGTCCATCACTGAGTCGCCAATTCCAGTCCAGTCCACCGCTGTAGGCGTGGCGCCGGAGGCTGCCGGACAGAGGTCCACCATTGAGATCGCGCCCAAGTCCGGTTAAGATCAATCCCACCGTCGACGCGTCATCGCCGAGTTCTTGCTGGAGACGCAGGACACCATAAGCGGTGGGAGGTTCAACTTCGTGCCGCTGTCGAACCGTTACGATCGAATCGTGTGACTGCCCAATAGTATCGACGTCGACCGTTGACGCGTACTCACGACCTGTCACCGCCAGCAAGCCACCGATCGATAGTCCGGATTGCAATCGTCCGGTGAGTTTTGCTGCTGCCGGGATCGTTGTCGCGCTGGGTGCGTCGACGAAGTCGGCTCTGACATTGCCGTGTGGCTCACCACCAATCCGTCGGGAGTAGTAGTAGCTTGGGCCGAAAGCCTCAAAAAGCTGACCGCCCTCGACAAAAAATGGTCGACGTTCTTCGAAGAACGTCTCGAACGCCGATAGGTTGACTTCGGCCGGATCCGCCTCGACCTGCCCGAAATCGGGATTGATTGTTGCGTCCAGCGTCAAGTTCGGACCAAGTCCCATCTTGAGATCGCCGCCCAGTTGTCCATCGATATCGTCATCGAACGGATTCTGTGGGTGTCGATCTACGATTGTCGCGTTGCCGGCGAGGTAGGGGAGAAGTTCGATCCGGCTCGACGATGCGACGTTGTGAATGCCGACCAGATTCCCGAAGTATGATGACCATCCGGTTTCGTCACGGGGAACGTATACCCAGAACACGTCTTCGTTTTTTGCCGGAATCCATCGATTCCAGTTGATCCCCCACACTTGTTCTTCCTGATCGCTGAAACGCAACTGGGAGAAAGGAATTTGCATCTCGGCCGACCATCCGAGCGAATCCACATGGGCCTTCCCCTCCCAAACGACGTTAAACGAGTAATCGGTTTGATGTTCGATATCCTCTGGATGGTAGCGATCCATCCGAACGCCCGAGGAGGTTACGCAAAAATCGTATGACGTGCGTCGATCACGGTACGTGTCGAGTGAGAGAATGATCTGCTCCGCACCACCGGGATCATCTCGTCGATTGACGTGTTGACGAATGGCGCTGGGGTCGTTGGTGAACATGCGGGCACCGACATAAATCGCATCGTCATCATAGGCAATCGCCACGCGGGTGCTGTCGGACGGGCGCCCACCTTCGACCGGCTCTTTCTGTGAGAAATCCGAAACGAATTCAGCCTGCTCCCAGACGGCATCATCCAGATGTCCGTCAACGTGAGGCGATGGCACTCCCTCGATTCGGAATGCCCGCATCTGTTTCCGCTGCTCATCCGTGGGTGGCTCAGCCATCACAAGAGCGAAGTTGGCAAATACAATCGGGAGGAGCCATAGCAGCAGGGTGTGGGATTTCAGCGGTGTGAGTGTCACAAGATGTCTGCTCCCCTTTTGATCAGCATGGCGCAGGTATACCGCCGCGTCGGCGCTAACAAACTCAAACGAACATCGGAAAACCAGTGCACCAATGTCAATTATCTAACTAGTTTGTCAGAAGAGACGCAATATCGTAGAGTGGTCAATCCTGCAAGCCGACAGATGAGGCTAATTCACGACGATTCCGCTCAAATGGCTGGATTGCGAGCAAATCAAACAGGAATGATGATATCGAATGGTACTCCACCAGCGGTCGAGCATCCGTGAATCGAGCTTGATGATTCCCGAGCGCGTGACATCGTCTGGAGGGGGCTGCAATTGGGCCATGTGATCGAAAATCCGTCCCCGCTGTTCGGAATCGACACGCTGTAGCAAGTGCCATAGAGGAACCAACTCACAGTGGCTGGCTTCCCCTAGGACCTGTTCGAGCCCAGCCGCGCCATGTTTGGACAGATCGTACGATTCGAGCGCTTGACGGAAGCGGTCGGGGGCACTTTCACAAAATGGCGTTCCGGGCCCTGATTCCGGGTATGCTTCACAGACGGCACCGGCAGGTACGATCGATTCCTTGCTGCCCTCACGCATCGTCACGCGGCCGATGTTGACCGATAGGCAAACGCGATCGTCCTCATTAATCGCGATCACGAATTCGCCATCGCGTTCGACTGCAACAGCCGAAGGCGTTTCAAAGAAAACATCATCCGGAGCCCACAAGGCGACGTGTAGCATCCCCTCAGTCAATCGCAGGCGTGGATCGCTTGCTTCCGTAGAGATGATCCTCAGACGCGATCCCGGTTCGAGGAACACTTCACCGTGGCCGCCTAAGTCAATGCGGAGTCGCGAGGTGCCATCGGTGTCAAGCCACTGGCCATCGGATACGACCCGCGGTTCGATAATCGGTGAGTTGTCCGCCGTCGGTGTACCGAGCACGGCTGACGCAGTCCACAGATGGAGATCGTCCTGAGTCTTCTCGTTTTGAAGGGCGAACGAGAAGACCACAATGGCAGCCGCAACCAGAGGGACAACAATCCAAGTCGTCGGCCGCTGCCACACAGGACGGCGTGGCCGACGATAGCGAAACTCACCCAGCAGTTGTTCGAGTCGTTGTGTGTCCTTGTCCGGGCCGCCCGACCGATCCCATAAGTAATCGTCGCGCGTCATGACGACACCTCGATTCCCAAACGTTCTCGCAGCAATTTCATGCCCCGATGCAAATTCACACGCACTGAACCCGGGGTCAGGCCGGTCCGCTCCGCGATTTCCGGTCCCGTCATGTCTTCCACGAGACGCAGAATCAGCGTTTCGCGATAGGCGTCAGGGAGTGACTGAATGACTTCAAGAACGCGTTGCGCCTCGCTTCGTGGTGGATCATTAAAGGGGAGATGCTCGGGAAGCTCGTCCATCGTTCGCTTCCGTCGATGAAAATCCGTGGCCCGATTGCGGGCAATGGTTGCCAGCCACGGGCCGAAAGCACCGTCCTCCCGAAGTGAATCCAGCCGTTCGAGGGCGGACAGGAAGACATCCTGCATCAGGTCATCGATTTCTGCACGCGGCACCCGCGCCAGCAGAATCCCGTGGACCATCGGAGCACAGCGCTGATGTAACTTGGCGAACGCACGGCGATTTCCAGCGCGCGCCTGGGCAACGAGGACAGCCTCCTGGGATTCCGATGGTCCGTGTGCCTCAGTCATCCCCGGAAGGTCGCCGACAGCCACTCTCAAGGCAAAACTCAAATTTCCCCTCGTCCTCGTTCTATCAATTTCAGTGCACTACACGCAACTCATAGTCAAGAGACGCCGGTGCTCACCTACCGTTAACTGTCGAAATACTAATGGACTTGTGGCTTACGGCTGAAAGGGACGTACACATTGACAGACGAGTCCCACGGGTATGGGAAAGCTCCCACACACGGTAGCCCATTTAGAATTGAACCGGCTGGCGGACGAAGACTGATCGCGATCTTGTCCATTGACCAGGGGGCGTAAGGTGCAAGCTTACAAACGGTTACGGCTGATCGTTTGAGATCGACTGAAATGCCGATTCGTGGCAAACCGATTGCTTAGTGAAGTTGGGCGAAGTGCCCAAGACCTGTAAAGGGAGCGATCGATGATGAAGCGAATGCACAAACGTCAATCCGGTGTCACCCTCGTAGAGATGACCATTATCGCGGTGTTGGCCAGTGTTCTGGCCGCCATGGCGGTCCCGCGCTGGCTGGAATACATCCCTCAGATGCGGACGAAAGCTGCTGTCCGCGACGTTGTGTCAACGCTGCGCGAGGCACGTTCGTTGGCGATCTCACGGAAGGTTCCATACGGCGTCCGATTTGACTATGATCAGGGTCATTATTCATTGTTCCAGGATAGCGACAACCCAGGTGATGAGTATTTCAGCGAAAGTGACTCAGTCATCACCGATTCGCCGGTCGGAACCGATGTCTACATGCAATACACGACGTTCAACGACAACGCGGTGTTCTTCAATCCGGACGGTTCAGCATCGATGTCCGGAACGGTCATGTTCGAATCTGTGAATTACCAGACACAGTTGACTGTGGAGGTTTGGGCAGCGACGGGACGAGTGCGCATGGTCGAGGGTTACAGTTTCATGGAAACACAAGGCTACTAACTCAGATCCTCATAAAACCTCACCGAAACGTGGGCTGAATGCACCGAGCATTCGGCCCATGCGTATTTCTGAGAAGAATCACGAGTGACTTAAAAACAAGACCGCGGGAGCGCCTCGAAGCGCTCCCGCGTCCGTCCGTCACAGCAGCAAGTCCCGGAGAAGGAGGAACCAGGATCATCGGTCTTCACACGCATGGCATTCAGAAGGCAAATCCGCGACCGAAAGTGACCCTGATGATGCGCTTTAACGAAGCTACTGTAACGACATGGAAGACAATGAACTCAGGCTGTGTGCCCGGAACCTGGCGCAGCCACTCTTCAATGGGTGTCAAATGAGAGCGACAGATATGGGGTGAATCCACAATACAGGTGAGGGGTTGAGGCGATTCTCGTCAGGGGTCGGTTTGCAGAGTATGTCGCATAATATACATTATGTCATGTTGCCGTGCCGTCAGCCCACCTGTAGAGCGATGTCCACGAACAATGCCACGATGATCGGCACACTCAGGTTATCATCGATTCTCTTGGTAACGGCTTCAACGACGGTCCCGATCAACGCTCCCGGCAATGCGATGCTCAGAGATAAGTTCGGAACTGCCATGCCCCCGATTGCCGCCGCTGCCAGAAACGCGAGTGATCCTTCGACCGTGCGTCCGCCGCGAATCCGATGACGTCCCCACCGGCGTCCGATCAGGGCAGCGGCTGTATCGCCGAGAATAATCGTGGCCATGCCCATGCTGGCCGCCGGAAGCGTAAACAGCAGCGGACACAGCCAGGCGGATGCCAAGATGTTCGTGGCCCCGGTGAATCCCGATCGCTCCTTGGGCCGCACGATCGGAGCGGTCCAGCGTATCCAAAGGCGCTGAATCGACCAGTTACGAATGCGTGAGAGATCGATGACCAGCGAAACCAGAAATGCGACAAGGCAAATGATGACGGCCACTTGATTCGTTACCAAGTGGTAGCCGATCGGGATGGTCAGCGCGAACAAATGGAGCAGCTTGCGCCGAATCTCGTTGCGATAGTCCAAGTCCGCCACAGCCGGGATTGATTCACTCGCCGCCGCGGGATCACGATTGGAATTCACCGAAGAGGTGTCCGAGTCGATCATTCACTCGGCCTCTTGCCCCACAGGCTCCCCATCGACAAACCACTGGGTCCGCGCTTGTTCCATCGATGGCAGGACAACATGCTTGAGGACATCGAGCCGGCGTTCGACCGTGTAGCGCTTGGCCGCGTCATTCATCCACTCGCTCCGCATGGCCTCGTAGCGCTGATCGCGAATGCGATTAATGATCTGGCCTCGGACTTCACGCAATGGTTTGGCTTGTGCAATGCGTTCGAGCTTCACCACCCAGTACTCATTGTTCACGGCCAGTGGACCAATGACTGACCCTTCGGTCACGGACGCAAGTCGATTCCACACCGCCGTCGGGAGATCGTCGGCTTTCACCCACTGCGAAAACACGTTCTGAAGTGCTCCACCGTTTCGCCAGCGCTCCGCAAGGGCCTTAGCCGAGTCCGGATGTTCCAGTGTTCGCCGGGAAATGTAATGCCGCCGCTCCGGGGTGAATGCCTTCAGGTGATCTCTGTAGTACTGCACGATCTCCGCGCTGTCCGGCAACAAATCATGATCGAATTGGACCTTAATCGCGTCTTTGACGTGTTGGGAACGAATCCTGTTCCGGGCGGCAACGACTTCCGGACGATCATGATATCCCCATTCACGCAATGCGGCGTACAGAGACAGGCTGCGCAAGATTTTGTCGATGATTGCCCTCTTAGCGTTCGCCGGAATCGTGCGACGGCCGATGTAGTCGGGGTGATTATTGCGGTAATAAAAGTAGTCTGTCCCACGGACTGTGTCCGACTGATTGATCATCGCAAGGGGAGTACTCATCTCGATAAGCGTGTCCGGTCGTTCCAGGTTCTCTTCGAAGTACACAATGTCGGCGTTGTCCATCAACGAATCGACCAGGCTTTCGGCCAATCCGCGGCCCTGTTCTCTGACCAGCCAGTCCTGGATGGTCGAGACGACAGTGGCGTCGAACGGTGTTTCACCAGTCTCCCGCTCGCCAAGGACCTGCAGAATGACCCATGCGTACGGCAGTTCGATTGGTTTCGAAATGCGATGAATAGGCTGCTCGAACAGAATGCGGGCGAATTGCGAATCGGCCAATCCCTCCTTCGATATCCAGCCCCAGTCACCATACAAGGACCGGGCACGGGGTTCCTCCGAATACAACACGGCCAACTTGGTGAAACTCTCCCCGTTACGCAGGCGGGTATAGAGCGAATCGATCTTTCGTTTTGGGTCCCAGCCCACGTAGAGCGAATCGATCGGCGTTAAGTAGCCGGTCGGAACCCCGAAGTGCTCCTTGTAAACCGTGATTTGACGCATGTGACGCTGGGGACGCGGAACCATGAAGCGATCCTTGTGCTCCTGAAAGTAGGAATCCACAGTTGCCGAGTCGATGTTCAGCCGGAACAGGAACTCCTCGTCCTGGAATAGCTGCCGGGCGGTTTCCGAGATTATCGCCCGTTCTTTGGTCCGGTAGGTCCAGTCCTGTGATAAGTCGATGGCCTCCGCTTCTTGGTCCAACAACGCATTGAAGATAACATCATCCAACAGGCTTCGGAGCTTCGCATAAGGCGGTTGGCTTGGCTCTTTTCTCAGCATGTTTTTCGCCGAGGCCGACTGAACAAGGTCGTAGACGGTGATCGTATCATCTTCCACCCGCGCAACTATCGTGGATGGCGAGATGTCCGATTGCGCCGTTGTCAGCGATGCGCTCATCAATATTCCAAGGAGAACGGCAACGATGGCGATGCGAATGCTGACTGTCATAGGCAATTCATCCTCGCAGTTTAGACTTTGCGAATGTCGACGAGATATAGTGTCTGGTAATCTCGGTGCACTCATTTCAAAATATAGCGCAGTGATACGCGATAACTGTTGTCTAAGAACTCGTGATCTCCCAAAGCGGCATCAACGGCCCAACGGTCGAACGCTACTCCGGCGCCCAGAGCAAGCCGTCCGGCATCGGATCCTATGCGGCCATATAACAGATTCCGGTAGGCGGCCTCAAACCCCACGTGCAGATCAACCGAGATCGGGCCTGACCAAAACTGTGCGGCGGTCTCGCGCCCTTCGAAGTACGTTTCCGCCTCAATCGCGATGACGCTGGAGATATCGTTGACCATCTCGGGCAAATCGATCTCCCCACCCCAGTTGACGTGCGGGTTGATCGACTCATTGCGCCCCGAATCATACGACAAAAAGGTCGTTGTGATGTCGGCCGCTTTGATTCCGGCGCGCCAGCCTCTCCCCTGCCCGTACCAGGCGAGATCCAGTCCCAGCCCGTAAGCGATGTTTCCCGGCAAATCGCGAATCACGGTTTTTAGCGCCACACCCCAGTGCCACCAACGACCCGTCTTCCGGGCCAGACCGATGGCCAAAGACCAGTCGCCATGGTTCTCCTCACGGACGGCAACGGGCCGTCCCCGTAGACTATCAATCTCCGTAATCTTGATACCACTACCACCCAAATAGGTGCCGTAGACGCCCCACGCCCAAGGCGAACCTGGCCGTGACGGAACCACCACTGCCAGAAAGTCGTGATCAAGGAGTGACCCAAAGGTCTCCGCGTGCTGAGCCATGGCTTCGGGACGTTCGAGGGTGGCCAGCGATGCGACATTCCAGAACATCGAACTGGCGTCGGGGTGCGATGCCACAAAGGCCCCCCCGCGCCCCAGCGCTCGAGCCCCAACCCCAAGATGGTAGGGCTCACCGGCGAACTTGGTGGCTTTGGCACTGTCAGCCACACCCAGCATTGTCGTGAGGAAAACGATCAATGAACTGGCCAGGCGATAAGTCGGACGGTGCGTCGGCATGCGTCGAATATAGCCCGAAGTGGCTGAGTTGCAATGAGGAATGGATGCCATCTCAGGAACAATACCCCTGATGACGGCGACGGGTTCCAGACACCGGTGGATCGATGAGCCGGGGGAAGCTCAAGGGGCTTATAGCGATTGTCAGAATTGTCTTTCGAGTGACCGGGCGATGTAGCACGGGCGCCTCGCCCGTGCGGCATGGCCCGGTCGACCATGCTCACGGCAAGTGGACGAACGAGGCGATGGGAATCGTTGCCGATTACGATCGCTGTTAGACGCTTTCACCCGGCCGCAAGCTGGCATCCGCTGAACGACGCTGCCAGAGTGCGGTCAGTTTGTAGCGTCCCGGGCCCATTAGAAAGAGAGCCACGTAGACCGTCAGGAATTCGAGCGCGTGGGACGCGCCGCTGAATCCCGCACCAGGCTCCCCTGCCGGAAGGCTGAGGTGTCGGATCGCTGCGACGAACATCGTAGCGATCAATAGCAACGCCGCAGGCCGAAAGAACACACCCACGACCAGAAGCGCGGAGGCAAAAAACTCAGAAAAGGCCGCCATGAATCCCCAAAACACCGGAAAGAAATCAACTCCCAGGTTGGCCATTTGACCGCCGATTCCCTCCCACCGCTCCGGACCTCCGGTGATTTTACCCCATCCGTGGAAGATCAGCATGCTCAGACCAATGCCGAGACGCAGGATCAACAGGCCAAGATCGCTGTAATACCGCTGGAAGAGTGATTTCGAGTTTGAGGTCGTCATGGGACGAGTCCTTTCTGCCAGGCCATGGTCGCTGAGGCTTCCTGACTTTCCGATCAGCTTTCAAATTCCGGTTCGGTCGTTTTCACGGCCACTGGTTCTTTGCCGAAGAGTGCATTAACCTTGGCGACCAGTTCAATCGCATACGAGAAGACCAAGGGCGTTAACACAAGCGTAAAGACGGTCGAGAAGGCGAGGCCCCCGACAACCACTGCGCCCAGCCCACGATACAACTCCGAACCGGCACCGGGCATAACGACCAGCGGCAGCATCCCGAGAACCGACGTGCTGGTGGACATGAAGATCGGGCGCACACGTACGCGCACCGATTCGCGCACTGCTTCACGTGCACTTTTCCCCTCGCGCATCAATTGCAGTGCGTGATGCACAATGAGAATCGAATTGTTGATGACCGTACCGATCAAGATCACGAAGCCGAGCATGGTCAACACATCGAGCTGCTGACCCGGATTAAACAACTGCACCACACGCAAGCCAATGACGCCGCCGAATGTCGCCAGCGGCACGGTGACCATGATCACGAGCGGGTAAACGAATGACTGAAACAAAGCAGCCAGCAACAAAAACGACAAGATTACGGCCAGGTTGAAGTCGATAGCCAGCTCGTTACGCAGCCGTGACAAATCATCGGCGGTACCCGACAGATTGACATCGTAGAGTCCGGCGACTTGACCTTGTTCGCGCAATGGCCGGACAACGTGTTCCTCGATTCGCGTAATCGCTTCTTCGAGGGCGATATCATCCGGAAGCACCGTTTCAATCGTAACGGCGCGTTGACGCTCGACATGATTGATCTGTACGGGTCCCTGCGACATGCGCACGTCGGACACGTCGCCGAGGGTGATAATGCGTCCGTTCGGCGTGGCCAACGGCAACTGTTCGATGTTCTGTGTGTGGCGACTCCAATCATCGCGACCCTTGATGATCAAATCGAGTTCACGTCCCTGATGCCAAAACTCGCTGACAATCGCGCCATCGACGAGCGCATTCACGCTGCGACCGATATCGGTGGCGCTGAAGCCGGCATCGGCGGCGCGCGCACGATCGGGATAGATACGAACTTCCGGATTGCCCAAGTCGAGTCCCGGAATCGGACGTGAGCTCGAACCTGGGAGCACTTGACCGACTCTGCCAAAGATCTGTCCGGCGATTCCCAACACTTTGGGGAGTTCCGGTCCGGTGATGTCGATGCTCACCGAACGTGATCCGGCAAACCCGCGTTCGAACAGCGATGTCTGGCTGGCGAATCCAATGGCGCCCGGTTCCGACATCAGCAGACGGTTAGCAAGCGGGACGAGTTCCTTGACACGGCTATTATCGCGAGAGCGCAACCCCATGAAGGCCTGGCCCGGAAAGGCAACATAGAAGAAGTTGTCGAGCCCGCCGCCGGGCAGGTCTTCGGCTTCTTCGGCAGGAGTCTCCCAGAGCGGAGCTAACTCCGCTTCGATCATCTTCCCCACGCCCACCATCTCGTCGAGGTTGTATCCCGGCGGCGGGAGCATCAGGCCGAAGACGAGATTCTGGTTACCATTTGGAAGGTACTCAGCGCTTGGCAGCAGAAGCACCGTAAGTCCCATCGAAACAACGATAAAGGCGGCGATGGTGACTAAGCGACGCACGTTACGCGCATTGATATAGTCTACAAATGCCGCGATCCGCCGCGACATGCGCGCCAACCAATCGTCGTCCTTCTGCGATCCCTGCATCTTAGACGAGATCTTGAGGACGCGCGATGAAAGAGCCGGCACGACCGTGATCGACACAAACAGCGAGACGAAAATTGCACTCGAAATGGCAATGGCAATGTCCTGAAAGAGCTGTCCGGCGCGCTCCTTTACGAACATGATCGGCAGGAAGACAGCAACGGTGGTGACCATCGAGGCCAACAGTGCGCCCCACACCTCACGGGTGGCATCGGCCGCGGCGGTCCACTTCGGTTTACCCATCTGCATGTGCCGGTAAATGTTCTCCAGGACAACAATGGAGCTGTCAACCACCATCCCAACGGCGAACGCCATGCCCGCAAGCGAGATGACGTTAATCGTACGCCCGAAAAAGTACATCAACGGAAAGGCGGAAATCACTGATAGAGGAATCGCCAAAGCGATCACGAGGAGCGCAGATGGCGATCTTAGAAATAAGAACAGCGCAATGATGGCAAGAAAGCCACCCAGATAGAGATTTGAGAAAACGAGATCGATGGCCGAATTGATATAAACCGTTTCGCGGTAGACGTTCTCAATGCGCACGCCCTTATCTGCCAGGACTTCTTTATTGATCCGTTCCATTTCGGTGAGGAGACCGTTCATCACCTCGAGTACATTCGAGCCGACCTGGCGCTGCGCATTAAAGGCAATTGACGGATCGCCCATATGTCGCACGAGGGCGCGCGGTTTGCGGTAATCAAGCCGCACGTCGGCCACGTCACCGACGCGGATCGGTGCCCCCGCGCGCATGGTGATGATCGTTTCGCGCACATCCTCGACCGATTCAAAGCGGGACATGGTGCGCACGACATAGCGACGTTTGCCTTCATCAAAATCACCGGCGGAGATATCGCGATTCTCGCTGCGGAGAGCGTTGGTCAACTGGCCGACCGTGATCCCCATCGATGCCAGCAGCTCGGGGTCGAAGGTGACCTGCATTTCCCGTTCGAGACCGCCGAAGATGTTGATTGATGAGACGCCCTGCACACGTTCCAGGCGAGGCTGAACCAGATCCTCGACCATGGTCTGCAAATGTGGAACATAGATCCCCGCACTGTCTGCCCGCACCACAAACCAGGCAATCGCGCCCTCGAACGGCCCGGATGAACTGACAATCGGCCGGTCGGCGGTTTCGGGATATTCGGGGACTTCGTTCAGCTTATTGGTCACGCGCACGACGGCGCCGGTAATGTCTGTCCCGGCGGGAAATTCGAGCGTGATCACACCCTGGCCATCACTCGACTCAGAGTCCATGTGGAGCAAGCCTTCAACCGATTTGAGGTATTCTTCCTGTTCCTCGATGATCTCTTTTTCAATTTCTTCGGGGGATGCACCGAACCAATTGGTCGTGACGGTGATGATCGGGCGTTCGACCTCCGGCGTGAGCTGAATCGGGACCAGATTGAGTGCAATCAGCCCCGCCATCAGGGCGATGAGCACTCCGACAGCCACGGTGACCGGATAGCGGATGGCAGAGGAAATAAGATTCATTGGCGCCTACTGAGCGTCGTCGGACTTGAGTGGTACTGGCGGTGCCGCATTCGCCTGTGCGCTACTGGTATCTTCACTGACTTTGACAGGACTACCAGGGTAGATGCGCTCATTGCCCCGAACAACGACCGGCATGTCCTCCTGCAGACCATCGCCCTGAATCGCAATCATCTTTCCATTGGTTGACGATGTCATCACCGTAATTGGCGTCGCTTTGCCGTCGGCCACCGTGTAGATCATTGTCTGAGCGCCTTGCCGCACGATGGCATCCTTGCTGACGGCGAGACTGGTGAAGGTATCATCGAGTATCAGTGTGGCGCGCACCAGTTTGCCACCGCCCATTTGGCCGTTTGTATTTTTGATCGTGATGATCACTGGGAATGTGTGTGTCGCCTCGATAGCCTGCGGTGCGATTCCGGACACTGTGCCTGTAAACACGTGTGCCGAGTCGCCTGAGACGGTAACGGTCACCTCGCTGCCGCGGGCCAGACGTCCGTAGTAGCGTTCCGGGAGATCGACCTTCACTCTCATTTCGGACAGATCGACCATTTCAAAAACCGGCGTGCCTTCGGTAACCCATTCGCCGACGTCGATCATTCGACGGAGCGTGTAGCCGCTATAGGGGGCGCGAATGCTGCAATGCTCTAAATCGAGTGCCAAGCGCTTGCGTTCAGCGTCGAGCTTACGATGGTCGGCTTCTGCAATCGCCATCCACGCTTTGGCGCTATCGAGTGTGATTTCCCGAATCAGTTTTTGATCATAGAGTTCCTGATTGCGCTTCAGGTTCGACTCTGCCAGGCCAATCTGTGTTTTCGCTCGGAACACTTCGGCTTCCTTGGCAGCCAGATCGAGTTGTATGCGATTGGGATCGATGCTCACCAGCACATCGCCTTTGTTTACCGCGTTGCCCTCTGGTGCGTTGATCGCTGTAACTCGTCCGGAGACCTCGGCAACGATTTGGCTGTTGTTGCGTGGCTCGGTCCGTCCGATCAGAGTCACTTGATTATGAAACTCCATTGACCGAACCTGGTCGGTCACCACCAACGTCGGCGGGCCACCCTGTGCGTAGATGGGAGCTGCCATCAGCGGTACTGTTAGTATCAGCCAGAACGGTATGAATGTCTGTTTTCGCTTGCGTCGAATTCTCATGAAGAGAACCTCAGTTCGAGTCAATTTTGATAAAAGGCTGTTGTTGTCCGTTTTGTTCCTTTAAAACGCCCGCCGAAGATCATTCTGGGCGCTGGCGGAGATACTATTTGGCTAATACGCAACCAGATACCAGGAGTTCGGGGATAATTCTATTGGACTTGTGATTGGCAAACAAGTGAAGGGCTGAACCTATGACGGACGGGGCTCAGCGAGAAGCTCGGTAATCGCCTCCTCGAGAACCTTGCGGGGCTGAGCTCCCACGATCTTCCGCCGCACGGTGCCGTCGCGGCCCACAAGGAACGCCGTGGGGATCGAGCGGATGTTGCCGTACATTCGGACCACCGAGGCATCTCCCAGAAGCACCGGATATGGGATTCCCTTCTCCTCCACGTACGGTATGAGCCGTTCGGTACCGTGCCGTTCCAAAGCGACTCCGAGGATCGTGAAGCCTTCGGCATTGTGTTCCTTGTAGAGTTCGATAAGATCGGGGATTGTTCGGCGACAGGGTCCACACCACGTCGCCCAGAAATCGATCACGACGACGTCACCGTGGAAATCGCTCAACTGGACCGATTCGCCTGACAGCGAGGTCAACGTGAAGTCGGGAGCGCGTAAACCTCCCGAGCGGTCTTCTTCCGTCGCATTCCCGTTTGACCCGCTCTGGTCACCAACATCCGGCTCACTCTGGCTGCATCCACACAGAAACAAAATGCCCAGGGCGATCAATGTAGCGGCCAGCTTGGCCGAGGTAATGAAACGGGTGGTCAGGGAATCTGGTTGAAGTGGTGCACGAAGCTGCATAGATGATCACCTAAAAAAAGCTACCGCTGTTCAATTTTATCCGAGAGGGGGGCAGGGAAACTCGGATAAAGTGCGGAAACAACGGTAGCCGAACTCGCACAGTTGTGCGGGGCTGAACGCCCCATGCACAGCTATTATAGCAGGACTTCAAGACAAGTCAAATAAAATTTGACGAGAACAGACGCTGTGGGCCAAATCGGGCTGGATAAAGTAGTGCTTGAGGCACTCAGAATAACGCTGCCGGCTGTAAACCGCTTATCCGTCCGATGATTTCGACTTCACGAAAGTGTCGAAACTCATGTTCTGGTAATGACTTCCGCCGACGTACTCGAGCAGCGTCAGCCACGATCCGGTGGGTTTATACCCCGGTGCCGGGCCGATCGGCTCCCCGTCGGGTTTGAGGAACCAGAAGGTCGGAAAGCCGCTCACACGATATGCCTTGGTGAGCGCCCGTTCGGAGATTTGTTCTCCGTTATGACTCACCATCTCCTTGGATTCGCCATTCACCCGGACGCTGACGAAATTCTCCTCCATATAGGAGATTACTTTCGAGTCTTCGAATGTCGACCGATCCATCTTCTTGCAGTAGCCACACCAGTCGGTATAGAAATTGATCACGATCGGCTTGCCGGACTCTTTGGCTTTCTCGATCCCCTCATCATAGGAGAGCCAGTCGATCCCTTCTGACTTCTTGCCCTTCTCATCGGTAGTGGATGTTTTCGTCACGTTGCCTGCGTGGGCGCTCATCGCCAGGATTACCAGTATCAGCGACAAGTAGGAGATGTGGCGGGTCAATGTGCGCATAAAGTCCTCGGTTGGTTGTTCACAGGGGTCTACGCCCCTCGCATGTCCCTCGTTGGCGAGCCTTTGCGGATTCTATCCTCGACTACAGTAAACACATTCAGGCCCGAGAAGTTCCTTTAAACCATCGACCAGTTCCCGGCGGGCCTCGACCCGGAACCGGTTGGATCGCAATCGAATATCGCGGTCACCAACCGGGTAGTAGATAAAGAGGAAACCGTTTCCGGTATCGTACCGCTCGACCAACTTTTCCAAGTCGGTGAGGTGGGTATCCGATACGGTGTCTGGGGTCAGACGAACGTGGACATCCAAAACTGCCCCGTTGCGTACCTCGGCGAGATTCGTAATGGACTGGACTCGGAGCTTTGGCCGCTCCCCTTCCCGTGTTGACAACGAACCCTGTACCAAAATCATGCCGTCGAGGTGAACAAGAGTACTAAACCGTCGAAAGGCGTCGGAGAAACAGAGACACTCAATAGATCCGTTGAAATCTTCCAAGGTGAAGAACGCCATCGACTGGCCCTTCTTGTCGAGTTGCTGACGCACATGCGTCACAATCCCCCCCATTTGAACTTCGGACTCATCGGGCAACTCTGATGCTGTCTCCGACGTTGTGTTGGCGAATAATTGCAGCTCCTCCCGGAAGTCAGACAGGGGATGGCCGGAGACATAGAAGCCGAGCGCGTCTTTCTCCTTGGCCCACAATTCGCGTTCGGTATAGGGGGGTACATCGGGTAACGGCGGCAGCGGGATGGCCACGTCGCCGTTGCTTAATCCGGCATCGAACAGCGACGATTGCCCTCGGCGCCGATCCTCACACTGGCGCGTGCCGTAACTGATGGCATCGGGCAGGACTTCGAGCAATTGCTTCCGATGTCCTTCAAGCCGATCCAGTGCCCCGGCGGTAACCAGTGCTTCGAGTGCGCGGCGATTGACCGAATGACTATCGACACGGCTGGTGAAATCAAAGATCGTGACGAAGGGACCGTCCTCATCGCGCGCTTGGATGATCGATTCGACGGCTCCTTCGCCCACGTTTTTCACCGCGCTCAGTCCGAACAGGATGTGGTCACCGGCGGCCGTAAAGGCGCCGAATGAGGCGTTGACATCAGGCGGATCGACGGATATGCCCAACCGCCGGCACTCCTGCATCAGAATGCGAATGCGGTCGGTGTTGTCCATTTCCGAAGACATCGATGCCGCCATGAATTCGACCGGGTAATGGGTCTTCAGATAGGCTGACCGGTAGGCGAGCATGGCGTAGGACGCGGAGTGTGAACGGTTGAACCCGTAGCGTGCAAACGTTTCACAGAAATCAAAGACACGCTGGGCGACTTCCCGATCGACACCGCGTTCGACGGCCCCGTCGAGAAATTCGTTCTTCATCTTGGCCATGATCTCGACCTTTTTCTTGCCCATGGCCTTGCGCAGCGTATCGGCTTTGGCCATCGAGAATCCGGCCATCTCACCGGCCACCTGCATCACCTGATCTTGGTAAACAATCACCCCGTAAGTGTCTTTGAGCACCTTGCGAATGGAGTCATGTTCGAACTGCACTTCCTTGCGGCCGTATTTGCGGTCGATGTACTCGTCGATCATGTTGGCGTCGAGCGGACCGGGACGGTACAGCGCATTCATCGCGATCAAATCTTCGAATTCGGTCGGCTTGAGTTTGCGTAAGTAATCACGCATCCCCGATGACTCGAACTGGAAGATTCCGACCGTGTCGGCGCGAGCGAAAAGTTCGTACACGGCGGGGTCTTCAAGACCCAGGCTGTTCCAGTCGATCTCCACATTGCGATTCGCGAGAACCGCGCGCACCGCATCATCGATGACTGTCAGCGTACGCAGACCGAGGAAATCCATCTTCAGCAGACCGATCTTCTCGATCCACTTCATGTCGTACTGAGTGGTGACTTCTCCCTTGCTCCCCTTGTAGAGAGGAACGAACTCGGTCAGTGGCGCCGGTGCGATTACGACACCGGCGGCGTGAGTCGAGGCATGACGCGTCAATCCCTCGAGGGTTTTCGAGTAGTCGAGCAACTTCGAGACGCGTGAGTCGGCCTCGGCCATCTCGGTCAATTCAGGTTTGAGCTTGAGGGCCTTGTTGAGCGTCATGTCCGGCTCGAAGGGAATGATCTTGGCGATGCGATCCACTTCGGCATACGGCAGACCGAGCACGCGCCCCACATCACGGACGACGCCGCGCGCCGCCATGGTGCCGAAAGTGATAATCTGGCAGACATTTTCTTTGCCGTATTTGCGGATCACATACTGGATGACTTCATCGCGCCCGCGGTCGGAAAAATCGATATCAATGTCCGGCATCGAGATCCGATCGGGATTGAGGAATCGCTCGAAGAGAAGTCCGAAGCGGATTGGGTCAACATCGGTTATCTCAAGGCAGTAGGACACCAGAGAGCCAGCCGCGGAGCCCCGTCCCGGACCTACCGGGATCCCCGATGTCTTGGCGAACTGGACCAAATCTTGCACGATCAGGAAGTATCCGGCATATCCCATCCGTTTGATCACACTCAGCTCGTATTCGAGACGCTCTGCGATTTCCGGACGGACATCGGAGTAGCGCTTCTTCATTCCCTCACGTGCAAGATGAGATAGATAGGCATCGCGATCCTCGAACCCGCCGGGAATGGGGAATTCCGGCAGGTAGAGCTGATCGAGTTTCAAGTCAAGATGGCAAGCTTCGGCGATACGGACCGTATTCTCAATCGCCTCTGGCCAGGACTTGAACAGTTCCTTCATCTCCTGGACCGATTTGAAGTAGATCTGATCGGTGCCGTACTTCATCCGATTCTCATCGGTCAGCATCTTCCCGGTCTGGATGCAGAGGAGGGCATCATGGGCATCAGCGTGCTCGCGCATCAGATAGTGGCAGTCGTTTGTGGCCACTAATCCGACTCCCAGTTTGCGCGCCAAATCGACAATCCCGGGACGGACTTTGTCCTCGACATCGATACCGTGGTCCTGGATTTCGAGAAAGAAGTTCTCCGGTGTGAACAGATCGAGATAACGGCGCGCAATGGTTTCCGCTTGATCGGGATTACCATTGAGGATTGCCTGTGCCACCTCTCCTTGTGCGCAGGCTGAGGTCGAGATGAGACCTTCGGAATGCTGCTTGAGCAGCTCGTAGTCGATCCGGGGACGATGATAGAAGCCTTCGAGATATCCGGCGCTCACGAGCTTGACGAGATTCTTGTACCCGGTCGTATCCTTGGCCAGCAAAATCAGATGGAAACCGCCATCCGGGGCGCCCGGAACATTTTGTTTAAGATGTCGCTCCTTGGGGGCAACATACGCTTCGCATCCGATAATCGGAACGACGCCCTTCGATCGGCACTGCATATAGAATTCGATGGCCCCAAAGAGATTACCGTGATCGGTGAGGGCCAAGGCCGGCATTTTGAATTCCACCGCACGGTCGACCATGTCTGCGATTCGGCACGCCCCATCGAGCAGCGAGAATTGGCTGTGATTATGAAGATGGATGAAATCGGCGTGTTGGGTCATGGGTGTATATCTCGACTTAAGTTACGTTTTCGGTACTCGCTCGTTCCCGGACAGGCGCACATCCGTGTGCTCCCACGATCCCGATGTTACCCGGAACATCGGGGATCGTCAATATCTGCTTGAGCTTGGAGGCTAAAAGTTGATACCGCGCCCCTTACAGGGACGCTGAACGGTATGCTGTTGGAATGGGTGCGTTTCGAATGAACCGCAGCACCCATTGTCGTCAATCGTACTGGTCAGCCAGATTCTGGACTGTATGGCGATTGTAGTAGGCGAACATCTGCCGACGCCCTTCGAGAACGAGATCCCGGATCGGGCAATTGTACTTCTTCGGACAGTCCTGGCGATCGATCACGCACTTAATCGGATCGCCGTTAGCCTGGATGGCGTCGAATACTTCCGCCACACTGATTTTCTTGGCCGGACGCGCCAGGGAGAATCCGCCCCGTACGCCGCGATGCGACTTCACGATTCCCGCACGGGTGAGATTCTGGAAGATCTTTGCGAGAAACTTATCGGGCACATCCTGTGCCATCGATATCTCCCGTAAAGTGGAAACCGCGTTGCCCGGTTGCTTGGCCAGATAGATCAAGCCGAACAGCCCGTACTCTTCTGCTTTGGTGAACTGCACTGTCCACCCCCTTCCTGATCGCCGCTATCAATCTCCAAGACGTGCTCCATCGAGTTTCGAAAACCGATCAGCGTCCGAGCGGTTGTGTTGATGGAGTGCCTTGCCCCGGAAAGCGACCGTTTTCCATCCCTATTTACGTGAAAATGGTAACAAAGACGCAACCATTGTCAAGTCACAGTGGGGAAAACCACTGTCTTTTTGTCAGTTTTGACAAGTTCCCGTCGTTCAGCGGCAAAGGCGCATTCCCGGTACTGGTCAGCGACCGTGATTTGCCGGCTGTACCGTCCCATCTGGCTTTCACTTGGCCCCATAAATTGAACAACCCTTCAAGTGTCGACCGAAAGTCCCGCCGAGTACCACGAGTATGGGATGGACCCTACAGGTCTATTCCACGCTCCGGAGAGTTCGGTGAGTGAGACGATCATATTTCCGTCGCTGGGGAGTGGGCGTCCGGTCTAAGCTGTTGTCCAGTAGCATATTGATATGCGCTAGTTAAAGGGTTGCTTTCTGGCATGGAATTTACCTTGAAACCGGCACCGAGAGAGGTGCCCAAAATGCGAAAATCAATTGCAGACAATATCCGCCGAATCCATCGGGGGGCATCGGGAATCACTCTGATCGAGGTGCTTGCGTCAATGATCATCCTGTCGCTGGGGTTGTTGACGCTGCTGCCGATGGCGACCCTGTCGATCGATGCCAACAACCAGGCGCGCAGTACCGACCGAGTGATCTCCCACATTCAGAACAAGATTGAAGAATTGCGCAACACACCGAACATACAGGCTGGCATTGAGGTCGATTCGGTGAGCGGTATGCAAACGAGCTGGTGGTCCGTCGACGAAGCACAGGATCTCAAGAAGGTCATCGTGGAGGTGACTTGGCAGGATGATGCCAATGTCCAAAGGCGCCAGCGTGGTGTGACCTACATGTACAAAGATCAGTGAGGGTTGGGCATATGAACGCAACAATAAGACGGCGGCGGGGACGCCCGTTCATTCCCCGTGCACTCCGTAACGCGGCCGGCATGACCGTTCTGGAATTGCTGCTGGCTGTCCTGATCGGTTCGCTGGTGGTATATGCCGGCTTGGAGACATTTGTCACCATGAATCACCAGACGATCTGGCAGGATCAGGTAACCGAGGTGCAACAGTCGGGCCGTGCGGTCCAGCGCGCCCTGTCTGAACACATCCGAATGGCGGGTTTCGGTATTCCCCGTCTGCTGGCGCCGGTGACCGGTAGCGATTCGGAGTTGGATACGATCGTGATCACGCACCAGGATCCGGCTGCGTGCGAAGCGTTCCTGTCGGAAAGCATGACCGATCCGACCGATCCGATTGTCGTCGACGGGTCGGACATCAGTTGCTTCGAACAGAACATGTGGATGTACATCCACGATCCGGCAGTCGATTCGGGGGAGTTCTTTCAGGTGTCGAACACCTATACCGGCCCGGCCACGATCGAAACGTCGTCGGGCCTCCAGCGTGCTTACGCCTTAGGGTCGGGTGTCTATCACATTCGCCAGGTCATGTACTACATCGACAACAGCGATCCGGATTATCCGATCATGATGGAGAAACGCTATGGCGAGCAGGCGATGCCATTTGCCGATAACATCAAATCGTTGGATGTGGCTTTCGTGATGCAAAACGGCGATACCGTACAGGTGCCGTTCGATCCCTATCTGGTGACGAATGTCCTGATTGATATGGAGGCCCGGTCCGCGCGCGTCGACAAGGACATCGCCAAGGACTACCGTCGGCGTGACCTGTCTTTCAACGTCAGCGTACGCAATCTCGAATTCTAAAGGGTGGTGCAAGATGATGATAATCCGATCGATGATGACCACACAACGCGGCTTCGTCATGGTGACAAGTCTGGCCCTGCTGTTGATGCTCGGTCTCTTGGGTGTATCGACCGTGATGAAATCGTCGGACGATGCCGAGGTGACGGCCAATCAGTTGCGTGATCTCAATGCGCTCTATGCCGCAGAAGCGGGAGCGGACAAGGCCTTTGCGCTGTTCGCGCAATCGGTCGAGGCGACCGGCTTGCCGCCGAATCCGTTGCCGTCCGACTCATTTGATCTCGAACACTATGCGGTGACGTATCGTGTCGATAAGACCGGATCACCGACGACGCGGACGATCACCAATGGAGCGTATCAGGGTCTCATCGCCCTCGTCGTCGACTATGACATCTGGGGGCATTCGAAATCGCCGAACACCGGTGTTCAGAACTCGGTGAAGATTCGGATGGAGCGCGCACTCATTCCGATCTTCCAGTTTGCGATTTTCTATGATGACATCCTGGAGTGGCACCCGGGGCCCATTATGCAACTCTCGGGGCGAGTCCACTCGAATGGCGATTTATACTTGGGCTCACACAACGGCTTGAGCATTGACTCGCGCGTGACCGCGGCGGGAGCGATTCGCCACGGCCGCCATCCGGATGCCGGTCAAAGCGTTGGCAGCGGCTACGTGCGCTTCAAAGATAAGGCTGGCAGTTACCAGAATATGGAAAGCGGTGGCATGTGGTTGGATCACGATGATCCCGACTGGTTTGAAGGTTCCATGGAGCGGTGGCAGGGCATGGTGCGCGATGAAGATCACGGTGTCCAACAGCTTGCCATGCCACTGGAGGCATCCTCGGATGCCATCAATATCATCAAGGACCAGTCAGGCGGCAATACCGACTCTTACGAGCACAAGGCCGGATTGAAGATCATCGATGGTCAGGCCTACTACAAAGTCAGCGCCAGCACGTGGGTCGATGTTACAGCCAACATGATCGCAGAGGGATCGCTGACGTCGTCCTCTTTCCGTGACGACCGCGAGGGCCGCACCGTCGACGCCACGACGATCGATATCTCGAAGCTGAACACCAGTGCGTACTGGCCCAGCAATGGCATTGTCTACACCAAGGACAGCCAGACGGGCGGTGATTTGAAGGCAACGAAGCTGACTAATGGAGCATCACTGGCCGATGGGTTGACAGTCGTGTCCGAAAACCCCTTGTACACCGAAGGCAATTACAACTCGGTCAACAAGAAACCGGCGGCGTTGATGGCCGATGCCTACACGATGCTGTCGAGCAACTGGAGTGATGCCAACAGCTTCACGGGGAATGTGGACGACCGCCTGGCGAGCAACACGACCGTCAATGTGTCGTTCGTTACTGGCTACGTTCCCAGCAACGGCGGCAATTACAGTGGTGGTGTCGAGAACTTCCCGCGGTTTTTGGAAAAATGGTCGGGCAATACACTGACGTGGAGCGGATCGATGGTGCAAATGTGGCTGTCGGAACAGGCGAACAGTCCGTGGTCGTACGGCAGCTACTATACCGCGCCAAACCGTGACTGGCATTTCGATACCGACCTGCTCGATCCGGACAACCTCCCCCCCGGCACGCCGATGGTGGCTACGGTGATCAAACGCGGCTGGGCCAATACCGGTGGTCCAATGGCAGATGCGCCGACAAACTGATGATTAGCACCAGTATCGATATCAGGCCGGTGTGTGTGCACAACCCGAAGACCCGTCGGGCTCCATTGCCCGGCGGGTTTTCATTCGTCGCCGCACCTGGAGAGGGCGATTATCGCATTATCATTGGCAGTTGCAGCGGCGAATCAGGAGACGTCAGGTTGACAGCGCTGCCGGCTTCGAAATCGAGAGACGCAACCGGCATTGACGTGCTCGCCTGACCGACCTCACAACCGACATGTGTCTCACAATTGGAGTGATCCACCCTAACCGTTAATCGACGAAGTCGGTCGAAGGTTAGGATGGGTACTGATTCACGGCACAACCGCCACCCATCGATGAGTTCTTGGAATTTCGTAACGGAGGCATTGCCGCTCGAACGAACGTTATTCTGACTGTTGTTCAGTTCTGACTCAATCGCCATCGTTTGCCCAGGAGATTTCCAGTACTTGTAGGGATGGCCCCATACTTGGTAATTCTGATCCCATTGATCCCCCGGACCCGCTAATGCAGGCAATCCATTAGCCGATACACCCCAATAGATTAGGGGCGTCGGAACCTGTCGGACAGTTGGCACGCCATTCGCGGAATGAACCTGCAAGGAAGTGGGTTGATCAGCACACACTTCCAGGAGAATGACACGCGATGATTCACCTACGAAACCAGACAGGCATCACGTTAGTCGAAGTTTTGGCCGCCATGTTGATCCTGGCAATCGGCATTCTGGCGATGGCGCCGATGATGGTTCTGTCCGTCACCGGCAATCGTTTCAGTGAAGATGTCACGACGGTTGCCGCCGCTGCACAGCGCGAGATTGAAGCAAAGATCGAGCAAGGAACATTTGCCAGCATGCCGTTTCAGGAGATCGACTATGTCGGGGACAGCACATACCGCGTCACCTCTTTGGTAACGGATGAATCGGTCGATCCGAACGTCCCGGCCAATGTCTATGAAGTGAGTGTCTCGGTGAACTGGACCGACGATTCCGGTGTTGACCGCAACCTGAGCTTCATCACCTACATGAGCAAGCCATGAGACCTATCAGACGCCTTATCCACCGGTTGCACAGCGAACGACGCGGTATCTCGATTTTGGAGATGCTGATCGCCACACTGTTGTCGGCGATGGTCATCACGGCAGCGTTGGAGTTCTACGTAACCCAACATCACGCCTGGTTAATGCAGGGCGATGTCTCCGACGTGCAGCACAACGCGCGAGCATGCCTTGATGAAATCGCCACGCAACTGCGGATGGCGGGCTACGGACTCCCCCCCGGCCACCCCCCATTCACGATCGGCCAGGATAGCCTTGCAATTTACGCGCGGGGCGACTCGACTGTGGATACAACGGTCTACTACGTAACCTACATTGATTCGCTGAATCCGGTTCTGGTACGCGACCTTCCGGGAACGGGACCAAAGGTCTATTCCGATGGCATTGAGAATCTGACGGTGGCACAGACCGGAGCATCGTTGTTGCAAGTGACTCTGGTCGCCCGCTCCCATCGCACCGAGATGGAGCTTCTTGGTGGCGACGGGTACCGCCGACGGCAATTAACAACCGAAGTGCGGGCGCGGAACCTGGCACTCTAGGTGACAATCCTCTGGTTCTTTGGAGACTGAACATGAACCTATTGAATCAACGCGGAAGCGCTATGCTCGTCGTGCTGGCGGTATTGCTGATGGCAGGCTTGGTTGGTATTGCATCGGTCGACACGTCGGATTCTGATGTCACCATTGCGGGCAACTATGGCGCCAAGATGCAGTCGTTTTATGTGTCCGAAGCCGGCGCCGAATACGCGTTTGCCGTGTTGCAGGACTCGATGGATTGGCGGGGCGGTTTCTCCGAGCACAGCTATGGCGGGGGGGTATTCGATGTCACGCTGATTGACAGCAACAGCCAGAGCGCTCTCGGTGACACGATTGTGATCATGTCGACAGGCATAAAATCTGAAGCGGTCAGCACGATTGAATTGAAGGCGCTGCCGCGCGCGCACAATCCATTTCGATTTGCTGCATTTGGCGATGATTATGCCAGAGTGTGCGGTACGTCGATGACAGACTCCTACGATTCAGATTCTGGGAGTTATGCAGTAACACGGTCAAATAGCAATGGCAATGTCGGCAGCAATGGACACATCGACATCTGCGGCACCGCGGACGTCTACGGCGATGCCGGAACATCATCGCCGGGTGACATGGATATCACCGGTTCTGCACAGGTCTCCGGCGACACGACCACCTCTGCGCCGCCGGTTGAATTGGATCCGATTCCGCAGAGCGAAATCGATTACGCGTACAACAATTCCGATGCGCCCTCAGGCTTCTCAGGCGGCTATTCCTACAATCCCGGAACCCGTGACCTCACGATCAACCCGCCCCATACGCTGAATATGTCGGGAGGAACATACTATTTTAATGACGTGAGTTTGCAGGGCCGTATCAACATCCCAGCGGGTGACACGGTTCGCATGTACGTGGAAGGCAATATCATCGTGAACGCCACCGCTCGGATCAACCAAAACGGCGCACCGGGACAATTGCTCATTTTCGGTACGGGTAGCGACATCACGGTCAATGGGGCGGCCGAGATTCGAGCAGCAATGTATGCACCGGAAGCTGATTTCAAATTGACCGGTATTGGTCAATACTACGGATCGTTCATCGCCAGCAGGATCCTCGATGCCGGAGGTGCCCAGTTCCACTATGATCGTGCGCTGGAGAATATGAATCTGGGCGGTGGGGGATTTCAGAAGGTCGCATGGCGGGAGTTGTAGATATAGAGCGATGGTCAGAATTCTTGTCCGCTAGCCCGAGTATCACTAGTGTCAAGTCATGCACTAAGAGCCGGACAGGCGACAACGCCATCGGCAGCAGCCCTGTGCTGCCAGCGCCCCCCGCAGTCCCCGAAGTCATGGACGCGCAGTGCTCCTGCCCTACGACATATCGCGCATGACACAACACTAGAGCGATTGTCAGAAGTATTGTCCGTTTGAAGCCAACACGGTGGTCATGTGTGGCGTCACCCGCCCTCGGGTGACGCCTTGTCGGTAGTGGAGATAGCCGTCACGCGACGGCGCGTGACGGCACTCTGGAATCGGACAGTTATTCTGACAACCGCTATAAGGCATCGGGAGCGCGAGGCATTCGGAGCGCGCGACCTAGGGAGGGCGAGGCTCCCGCCGAGCCGCCCGCGCACGGGGACGTTTCCCAAAAGAGGACACCGTTCGGGGATCGTGGCGGGCAAATACAAAATCCGGT
>CAYTTY010000047.1:0-28076 GCA_964440935.1 uncultured Ignavibacteria bacterium
CAAGGCCCGTGGCACCCTGATCCAAACGGAAAGGATTTATGACAATTGCTATAATGTCTGGCAATGGATCCGGTTCGTCGACACGGCATGGATATGAGTGCGGTTCGAAGGTGTCACGACTACCAATTGACCCCATCGTCTGGGTGTTTTATTAGTTGACAACCGCTCAGAGGTAAGGCTTCTTGCCAGTGGGGAAGTATGGAATACCGGCATGGATTGGGTGTATAAAGTAGGGAGGCGGTAAGCAATGGAGGGGAAGACTTTGAGGCAACTTCTAGGGATTTGTGCTGTGGCAGCGATCAGCCTCGCAATCGCGTCGAGTGGCTGGGCGGTTAACTCGGTAGAGATTGGCACGTATGATCAGTTGGCGCCGAATTCGACGGTTGACGTAAAGGTCAAGTTCACTAACGATGTCGAGATCGGTACGATCGTTTGCCCATTCATCATCCGTAGCGACTCCGTTGGTGGTTTCGGAGCGCTGACGGCTCCCACTGACATGGCGATACGGTGGCGGGAACGGCTGACACGGCCAGGCACTCTGGATCAGATCGTGGTCAATAATACGTACCCTAATGAGGCCACCAATGGACCGGACAACAACGGAACATGCAAGGGTCCGGAAAGTAGCTTGCCGGGCGGTTTCAAGTCGCCGATATGCGATCAGGATACCCTTGTTGATGCGTCCTGTTTTGAAGGACTGCCGATGGCGGTGCTGTGCAACCGAGGTGTGATCCTGGGGGACCAATTGCCACCGGGAGCGGATGTGGACGGCTCCCTGATTTTAGAGATGACAGTGAATGATGTCGAGGGATGCTTCATTGTAGATACAACCTGCACAAATCCCGCCAATCATCTTGATTTTGTTCAGCTCAACGGAACGAGGATTCCAATCGATTTGTTTACTGCCGGCTATGTGTGTGTCGGCATTGAGGCGTGCCGGAACGTCGGCTTGGGGGCGCCCAATCCTGATTCGGCAATTTGGGACGGCGTGAGCAATGCGATCGACTTCTTCTGGGAAGACCTGGGTGACAGTGCGGCGAGTTATGATCTCGAATTGGCTGATAACCAGGATTTCACGGACCCGTTCTACGAGACCAATGTGACCGACAATCACCACCAGGCGCTGATTCAAGTGAATGACGTCTTACCATTTTACTGGCGTGTGAGAGGAGTGCCGGCTGATGCTCCCGTCAGTTTATCGGCCGGTGCCACTCAGGCTGTGCCGGGCTGCATCGGAGAGTGGGGTGAGTCGGATCTTTATACCGATGTCAAGGTGATTTCTACGGGTGTGATTCCTGAGTCGTATAGCCTCGAGCAGAACTATCCGAACCCATTCAACGCCAGCACGGTGATCAACTTCACGAATCGTCGTGACGGTCACGTGAAGTTGGAAGTGTTCAACATCCTCGGCCAATCGGTGATTACGTTGGTCAATGATTACAAGCCGATGGGTGTGTATTCGGTTGACTGGTCGGGTGAGGATGAGAATGGCAATGAAGTACCAAGCGGCATGTACTTCTACCGGTTCACTGCGAAAGACCATGCTGAGGTCAAGAAGATGACCCTGCTGAAGTAAGCATTTGATCGATTGATATTCACATTGCCCCGCCGCAAGGAATTGTGGCGGGGCTTTTCGTTGCGTTCTTAGCGATTGTCAGAATAATTTTCCGATTAAATTGAGACGTGTTGTCATTCCCGCGAAAGCGGGAATCCATTTTCCGCGCGTGGCTGGGCTCAAAATGGCTCCCCGTTTTCGCGGGGATGACAGCGAGGGTCCGTGACGGCCCAATGGATCGCCGTCACAATCGGAAAATACTTATGACAATCGCCCCTGACAATCGTTCGATCCACCCGGTGTAGCACCGGCGGTCATATTGTGATATTTGTCACATTTATAAGTCGTTGTTGTTCGTTACGTTATGGAAATTAGCTTGACAATGGGTCCGGCTGGCCATATTGTTTCGCTTTTTCAATAGCGGCCCACAACAGCATCGGACCTCATGGAACAGACGAATACGGACCCTCGCACACTAACAATCGGCGGCGCGAAAGACTCGCGGACGTCTTTACGTATTGTCCAACACAAGTTTATCATCGGCAAAGAGGAGTTCCATCCCTTCGTTGCGGAGATGCATTACTACCGCATCCCCAAGCGTCACTGGTCGGTTTGCTTCGAGCGCATCCGCCGGGCTGAATTCCGGATCATCTCAACGTCGGTCCCTTGGAATCTTCACGAGACGCGTCAAGGGGACTTCGATTTTGCGGGGACATCGGATCAGACGAAAGACCTGATCGTTTTTCTGGAACTTTGCCGCGAGTTCGGTTTTCGCATCATGCTGCGTCCCGGGCCGTGGATTGCGACGGGTTGGAATCGCGGCGGATTGCCGGATTTTGCCACACGGCATGCGGAGACAATCGCCAAGGATCCCGAGGGACAGCCGCTGACTGCGAATCCCGGTCCGGGTGGCAAAGACGCTGTGGTACCGTCATATCTCAGCAATCGGTTCCAGATTCTGCTGAAGAATTACTTCTCCGTGTTCGCCGAGGTGGTGAGGAATTACATCTATCCTCGCGGGCCGGTATTCATGATCGAGATCGACAACGAGACGTCGTTCGGCGGCCACTTCAACCCATTCAGCGCAGACTACAATCCCCAGGGCACGCGGGCGGCATTTCCTCACTTTCTCGAAGAGAAATATGAGTCGATCGACCAACTGAAGAAGATATACAAGGTCAAGGCCAGTGAGTTTGGAGATATCGAACCCCCCGTTGGCTGGGACGGCAAGAGTTCACAGGATTTTTGTAAGGCGTTGGATTGGATTGAGTTCCGCGAGTGGGTGGTGAATCGGTATGCGGAATCGGTTGCTGATCTGCTCTCCCAGACCGAAATCTCGGCGTTGTTCTCGCGCAGCCTGGCCCAATCGGGGCCGTACTCTTTTCCCAATGTCCAGACCTCCCGAACTGGCGGGCGCGTGCTGTTTACGACAAATCTGGGATGGGATGTCCCGGCCTCGGTGAATGAGCAGCGAGCCCGTTCGGTGTCCGGCTGGCAGGCGACCGGTTTCTGCTCATCGCTGGCGATTGGCGCCGCGCATGAGAAGCCCGAGATTGGGCGCACCGCGCGTCCGATTACGGCCGGCGATACCAAGCGCCTGATTGTGACGGCCTTGGCGGGCGGTATCCGAGGGTTCAATTTCCATATGCTGGTCGGCCACGACCATTGGTATGACGCGGCACTTGAATCCGACGGGGCGATCCAGCCGTCGTTCGACATCATTCGCGATGCCATCGCCAGGCTCCAGGAAGCGCGCTACGAGACGATGCGCGATTTCGCCCCAATTGCCATGGTGCGGTACCGTCCGTACTCACAGACTGCGACACTACCGGATATGGGGCCGTACGAGTACATCCGCGATCTGGTCGGTGCCAGCTTCGACGATCTCTGTGAGGATATTCGAGCGTTAGGTTACGACTATCGCATTTTCGATCTGACCCATCCTCACCGTCTCGACGAATACCCTATGATTATCGCGCCGGTGGCGGAGTTCATGGATGAAGAGGCGCAGACTCGTCTTTTGGATCTCGTCCAGAATGGCGCGCACCTCTTGCTGTATGGGTTGATGCCAAAGACCGATAATCGGCTCAACAATTGCGATGTGTTGGCCAAAGGTTTGAGCATTCGGACCACCGCGAAGGTGGCCCTGCTGGAAGTCGAGGCTCAAAAACGTACCTACACGGTGCCCTCACTTGGCGTTGTAAGCCGCTCGTCAACAACGGCTTCAAGGATCGTGAAGAGTAAGACCAAGACACTCGGTGTGTCGGCGAAGTGTGGCAAGGGACACGTCACCATGCTGACATTCTATCCCGGCTCCCGGCTGTCTCCGGAGCGTTTGGGATTCATCAGTGAACTGCTGGCATCGGCCAAATTGAAATCCCCGGTGACATCGTCTGATCCGCGCATCCATGTCTCGGCCATGGCGCACGCCAAAGGCGCGCTGATCATGATTTATGATGTTACCGATCCCGCCAGTATCCCGTCGTCCGGTTCCGAAATCGGCGATGGAGTACGACCGGTGATTCTGTCCATTGATCTTAAGGCACTGGGACTGACTGGACGGTCGTTTGCGTTGACTGACTTGTTGGGGACCGACGCGACGAAAATGCCGGCGAAGGAACTGGCAACGGGAATCGAGATTCGCCTGCGTCCCGGTGACTCACGATTGTACTACCTCGAAAAGAAATCGTAGCGAACTGATCTGTAGCACGGGCGCCTCGCCCGTGGTTGTAGTCACGGATAACCACTTCATTAAGGCTTTATGATGTATCCCACCCTAATGTCCTACCTCCGAAGGAGATAGGACATTAGGGCGGGGTCGCCGCACGATGTAGAGCGATTGTCATAAATCTTGTCCGTTTGGATCTGGGTGCCACGGGCCTTCAGGCCCGTGTGTCCGCGTCGGCACAATCCCCGGTCCACGCCCCTAAAGGGGCGTGTTGCAAAACCCCCGAGAATCAGAGCCTTCGGGAGGGCGAGCCTCCCGGCGAGCCGCAACGGCATGTCCCACACGGCGGCTCGGCGGGAGCCTCGCCCTCCCTAGTCTGAGGTGTTGATAGTCAGCAGGTTTTTCAACACGCCCTAAAGGCCCGTGGCACCCAAACCTAAATACCATGTGAAACAAGATTCGCTCTTTCTCAATCGGACAGGAAATCTGACAATTGCTCTATTCGGCAGCGCCCGGGGTTCTTGTAGTGCGTGCTCCTCGTGCTCACTTCAATCCGGTCGAAACGGCTGGACTACGCCAGAATGCTCGTGGGCAGACCCCACCCCGCGATGGCCGAAATCGGCCTTCTGTCAGTCGTGTGTCAGAGATGTCAAGCAAATTAGCAACAGGTTCTTTGTTGGTTCGTATAAGGATGGGTTTTGAGAAGTTTTCAGAAGGGTCAGTCAGGGGCTAAGCAGAGTTGAAAAACATCCGCCAGACCAGGGGACGATTCGCGGGCGTACGAATCGTCCAGCGCACCATTGTTACTACCATTAGCGGAACTTCGTAACTATTTGAGGAACAAGGGCCTGCCGTTCGGTTTAAGACTTAGCGGCAACGATGCTATTGCATCGCAGGGAGCAAAGAGTTAAACTGTGAGTTTTCGCCCAAATCGACCGGACAGACGGGAGGGGCGATTGCCACAACAGGGAGACAGTCGGATGAGATCTCAACGTTGGTCAATCGCGCGCTTGCTTCTCACGACTGTGGTCACAGGTGTTTTTCTGGCTGGTATTCCGGTGCTGGCGCAGGGACCGCCGGAAGGTGGCTGGGTCGATGCCTCCGGGCACAGCCCGTTCGTGAAGGTGGTCGAGCAGGTCAAGGATGCGGTGGTGAACATCTCGGCCGTCAAGAATCGAGATAAGGACTCATACCACAGCTTTGATCCGTTCTTTGAGGACTGGTTTGGCCCCCGTAATCCCGGCCGCCAGCGGTCGCTCGGTTCGGGGTTCATCTTCAGCGATAAAGGCCACATTCTGACGAATTATCACGTTATCAATGACGCCGACGCGATCACGGTGCGCCTGTCGGACAAAATGGAATTGCCCGCCGAGGTGGTTGGCGCCGATCAGGCCACCGATCTGGCGGTGTTGAAAATCACGCCCGAACACGATTTGAAGCATATCAATCTGGGCGATTCGGATTCGATTCTGGTCGGCGACTGGGTGGTCGCCATTGGTAATCCATTTCCGAATCAAGGGCTCGATCGCACGGTAACGGTCGGGGTGATTTCCGCTGTTGGCCGGCGCGACTTGTTCTTCGGTGACGAGACCCCCACGTATCAGAATTATATCCAGACCGACGCGTCGATCAATCCCGGCAATTCGGGCGGCCCGCTGATGAATTTGAGAGGCGAAGTGATCGGCATCAATGCCGCGATCGCCAGCCCGACCGGATCGAATGTCGGTATCGGGTTCGCCATCCCGGTGAACTTTGCAAAGATCGTGGTGGAAGACTTGATGACCGAAGGCCGTGTCTCGCGCGGCTGGTTGGGCATTCAACCACGTGACTTGTCGTGGGATGATGTCGAGGCTGAAGGGTTAGAATCCGCCAACGGTGTGATGATCAACCGCGTTATCGAGAATACGCCGGCGGAAATGGCGGGACTGCGGGTCGGCGACGTAATTGTCGCGCTCGATAATCAGGCCGTGGAAGACGCGCAGCATTTTATGCAGTTGGTGTGGCAGGCGCGTGCGGGCGCCACGATTGAACTCGATGTGATTCGCCGGGGAGAGCCGACACAGATCAGTGTCCGTCTCGGTGATCGCACGCAGTATCTGGCGTCGGCCGAAACGGGGATGCCGTCGGAACGGCGCCAGCCCGAACGCCGAAACAACGATTGGCTCAACATGGAAGTCGTCACCGCCACGCCCGATCGTGCGGAAGAATACGGAACGACATTCAATCGCGGGGTGCTGGTCACCAGCATCGATAACAACAGCCCGGCGTACGAAAAGGGCATCCGCGTGGGAATGATTATCGCAGAGATCGATCATACGGAGATTGAGGATCGCGACGATTTCATGCGTGTTGTCGAACGGATCGAACAGCGGGACAAACCGGTCTCGATGCTCGTTTATGACCGTCGCGGCAACACCGGATATTTCGCGGTCCGTCCCGAGTCATCGGAGTGAACCCAAAGAGAAGGAGGCTGCGGTACGAGCGTTAGAACCTCTCGCAAGTACCGGGATGAAGACCGGTCACTGGATTTGTACCTCAAGGAGATTGGGGAAACACCGCTGTTGACCGCGGCGGAAGAGGTCTCCCTGGCCAAGCGCATTAAGCAGGGGGACCAAACCGCGCTCGACAAGCTCACCAAAGCGAACCTGCGGTTTGTGGTCTCGGTTGCCAAGCAATATCAGAATCAGGGCCTGTCACTGGCCGATTTGATTAACGAGGGCAACATCGGATTGATCAAGGCCGCCAAACGGTTCGACGAAACGCGGGGTTTCAAGTTCATCTCCTATGCGGTGTGGTGGATTCGTCAGGCGATCCTGCAGGCGCTGGCGGAGCAGTCGCGCATTGTGCGTCTGCCGCTGAATCGCGTCGGCACGCTCCACAAAATCGGCAAGGTTGCCTCGTCGCTGGAGCAATCGTACGGCCGCGAGCCGTCGCCCGACGAAATCGCCAAGAAACTCGAGTTGTCGGAAAACGAAGTCTCCGATACGCTCAAGATTTCCAACACGCACCTGTCGCTGGATGCGCCGTTTTCAACGTCGGAAGACAACAGTCTGATCGACGTGCTCGAAGACGATATGCAGCCGGCGCCCGATGAATCGCTGCTGAAGGATTCGCTGCGTCTGGAAATCGAAAAGTCGCTGGAGACGCTGACACCGCGCGAAGCCGAGGTGATCAACCTGTACTTCGGTCTGTCACACGAAAAGGCACTGACGTTGGAAGAGATCGGTGTCCGTTTCAATCTCACCCGTGAGCGGGTGCGGCAGATCAAGGAAAAGGCGATTCGTCGTCTCCGGCACGCCTCGCGCAGCAAGTCGTTGCGGGCGTATTTGTAGACCGTCTTCATCAAAACAACAGATCAGTGAATGGCCAAGCCCCGCGCCGCGATGTCGGCGCGGGGCTTGGTGTTGTGGGGGGTTCAGCCCCGAAGGGGCGTGAGCCAAGGGGTGAAGGTCAAGTCCCAACCTTCCTGTAAAGAAGACGGGCTGGGTGCATCACCTGCGTGGTCTCTTACCTATGCGGCAAGCAACGCGATGACCGTCACCGATTTAGCCGTAGAGGAGTGGCTCTGACGCGTGCCGGTAGTCCCCCAGCCCATGCTGGCCGAAGGCTTCACCCATTTGATGGTTGCCGACAGTAGGAAGCCCGCATCGAGGAAGGCGGAAAGAATTCCTCACCTGCGATCTTCTGACGATCACTCTCGCTGCACGCGTTGGAAGGCAAAGAACGTGCGATAACGGCTGTACTGTTATACATTCCGCATTCAGACTCCGACTCGCTCTCGGTCGTGCCCCTGCGGCTGGGTGGGTTGGGGGCTTGAGGTCAAGGTCGGTTGAATGGTAAAGCGAAGAAGCAAAGGCATTCCGATTATCGATCTGTTTGCCGGACCGGGTGGGCTGGGCGAAGGTTTCTCGGCTTTTCAAACGCGCGATGGCCGCTCGCCGTTCCACATTGCCCTGTCTATCGAAAAGGATCATTATGCGCATCAGACGCTGACGTTGCGTTCCTTCTTCCGCCAGTTTCCACCGGGCAAGGCTCCCGTGGAATATTACGACTATCTCCGGCGGGCTGATGAGCCGGAACCGGAACGGCGCAAGCGTCTGTTCGAAGCATGGCCTGAGGAAGCAGATCTCGCGGAGGGGGCGTCAATGGTTGCGGAACTGGGCCGGGAAGAGACTGCGACCATCCGGGAGCGGATCAGGGGCGCACTCGATGGCGACGACGAGTTCATCCTGCTCGGCGGTCCACCCTGCCAGGCCTATTCGGTGATGGGCCGTTCCCGTAACAGTGGGAATCCGAAATACAAGGCAAGCGAGGATACACGCCAGTGGCTTTATGTGGAATACCTCCAGGTACTCGCCGATCATCATCCGGCAGTCTTCATCATGGAGAACGTCAAGGGGCTGTTGTCGGCGACCTTGGAGAGCCAAAGAATCTTCGAGCGGATATTGGATGACCTACGCTCTCCGTGTGAAGCAGTGCTGCGCGAGCATAGAGACCTTGCTGACGGAAGGCGAAGAACCCGCTACAACCTTTTCCCAATAGGATGCAACGGAAACGCAAATACGGAAGACTTGCGCCGCTTCATCGTTCGGATGGAGAATCACGGAATTCCGCAGGCGAGACACCGATTGATCATTGTTGGCATCAGAAGCGATCTGGGAGTTGAACAGATATCCCCTTTGCCCGAATCCGGTCCAGTAGTGATGGAAAACGTAATTTCGGATTTACCGCATGTTCGAAGCGGGTTGTCCCGTGATTTGGATAACCCCGAAACATGGTGTAAGAGAGTCAAAGAAATCCAGTGCTACTCGTTCATGAATGGGATTCCAAGCGAGTTAGAGCAGGCAATCAGGGGTTCTGTTTTGAGCGCTCTTAAATGTATTGAAGACAGAGATTTGTCCCGCGGTGGAGAATTCATACCGTGCAGGCTGCAAACGCGGTATCGGCCGGACTGGTATATTGATCGGGCTATTCGCGGAATATGCAATCATACGCCTAAACAGCACATGACGCTGGATCTGCATCGTTACCTCTTTGCTGCCTGCTTCAGTGAAGTTTATCACAAGTCTCCATATCTCGCTGACTTTCCCAATGAACTTCTTCCGAAACACAAAAACACAAAGAAATCTCTCGCTGATGGCCATTTTGCAGACCGTTTTCATGTTCAGATTCTAGGGCGCCCGTCAACGACAGTCACAAGTCATGTAGCTAAAGATGGTCATTATTTCATACACCCCGATCCTTGCCAGTGCCGGAGCATGACAGTACGGGAGGTGGCCCGATTGCAGACTTTTCCGGATAACTATTTCTTTTGCGGGCCAAGAACCGCTCAATATACCCAGGTTGGTAACGCGGTCCCTCCATTGCTGGCACAGCAGATTGCCGCATCGGTATTTGAACTTCTGAAAGATTGCTGAGTGGTGGAATAGTATGGACCGAATTTCCAAAGAACATCGAAGTTGGAACATGTCGCGGATACACGGCAAGGACACTACCCCGGAATTGACTGTGCGGTCGTTGCTTCACAGGCTGGGACATCGCTTCCGGCTCCATCGTAAAGACTTGCCCGGACAGCCTGACATTGTATTGCCCAAGCACCAGACCGTAGTTTTTGTTCACGGTTGCTACTGGCACAGGCACAAGGGATGCAGTTTTGCGTATACGCCGAAGTCCCGCAAGGAGTTCTGGCAACGCAAGTTCGAAGAAAATGTCGAGAGGGACAAAAGGACGAAAAGGCAATTGCGCAATCTCGGCTGGCGTATTATTACCGTCTGGGAATGTGAGACTCGTGATCTTCACGCATTGACCAAGCGCCTTTCACTCCAATTTAAGCAGGAGCATCAGCAACATGAAAACAGTCATTCCAACTCTTGAATCGAAAGCCACAGCAACAGCGGCATCGGACTGGCTCCGTTGGATTATTGCCGGGATTGGCCCATGCTTTCATTTCGATACGCCTCCGGAAGATTACATACTTTCCGGGGGAAAGGCACTTCTCTCAAGGATTGAGTGTGACCGACTGGCGCGGGGGCTTGACCGGGCATTGGAAATCCTCGGCGATAATGTCTTTGAAGACGTATGCCTGCAGGCTGTCTGGGAACAATTGGGCGTCCAATATGATGCGCAACTCGACCGGCTTGTTCCCATCGCCTCCTGATATCCCGATTACGCCGAGGCCGGAAACCAACCTGCGCTTCAGGCCGTTGCATTGGTGGCGAACGGTGAGAACTCACCGGGAAGCATGCCGATGAGATCGTCGGTCTTTATGCTGTACAAATCCCATGTCACGTCAAACTGCTTCAGAATGTCCGTAAAGCGGCGTACGGTTCCTTTCTTGTCCTTCCCTGCGGCTCCGCGCTTTGGTTTCATCAATGAAGGATCATAATACAGCTTTGTTGCGGCCTGCATGATTTCGCCGTTGGTGATGATTTCCTGACGAGAAGCAATCTGCTCCACGATGTCGCCAGGCTGGTGTAAAGGACCACACAGCACAAGCAATGCTCGTTCCGGTGAATCGCTATGTGAGGCGTAGATGCGATATGGGCCCGCAAGCAGGTGACGATAATACCTCCAGAAGTATCCTACCTCTGGTATCCACCTCGCGCGTTCGCCCGGCTTGCGTTCGCCCTTGGCGTTGACCGGACAGAGTTGCTCGAAAAAGAAGAGCGAAAGCCAGGCCCAGAGGCCCTTGTCGCGTTCGATATCGGTGAGGTTGGAATCTTGGAAGCGGTCGTAGAGATATTCGGCCGCGGCGTAGCGGCTGCCGAATTCACGCTGATCGATTTCGATAGTGGGGTGGATTTCCTCGGTGGCGTCGGGATCGGTCAGCAGGGGCGAGGGGTCTGCAATGGGTGCGTCGCCAGTCAGCGAATCCAGAAAGGCAGTGAAACGTTCGATCCCCTGATCATTCAGTCGTCTGATATTCATTACTCCTGTGCTCCTGTCCAGTAGCGTTCGTAGGTTGCGCGGATGTTGTGGCGGCGGCAGAAGGCCGAGGCCGCCATGTCGATCCAGTCGTCGAGGCGGGCTTCGTCATTCTCATCAGGTGGATCGCCAACGCCGGGCAGTCCGGCGGCGAAGCGCAGCCAGCGGGAACGCCAGTCGTCGGGGTCTTCGGTGTCGCGGTGTTTCTCTTGCAGGGGCACGCGCCAGAGCACGGCGCGGAAGACCGAAGGATACACCAGTGTAAGAAACGCGGGATCGCGTGCGAGAGCCTGCCAGTCGTCCAGCACGGAGTTGACCTTGAGCAATGTCTGCTGGTCGTCGAATTCGACCCGCCAGATTTCATCCCCGAGGTTTTCGTCCGGGACAACCGGCAACAGGGGGATGCGGTTTTCATCCTCGTCGGTGGATTTGCGTGGCCTGATCTGATCGGCTTCGGCCAGCAGCAGGCCGTGCGGGTCGGCGGTGGTGACGACCTTTACTCGGAACAGTACGCCCTCGGCAGAATCGAAGTCGCTCAGGCGGCGGTCGTCAGGAATGCGCATCATGCCGGCCTGTCCGAAGTCGAAGCGCATATACTGGGTCTGGCGGTACGCCTCCACAAAGACGCGGGCGTCGCCGGGGAGTTTGTAATCAGCCAGCCGTAGCGCCGCATCGAAGAAATGGCCGTCCTTCTCCTCGCGGATCGTGATGCGCGCGTCTTCGCGTCGGATTCGCTGACGGTTGGTGTAGTTAAGCGTCCGGACCGGCACTGTCGTCCTCCTGTGATTTGACTTCTACGCGCAGGTCGCGCTTCGGATCGAAGCCCGCCACTTCAATGCGGAAGTCCCCTCTGTCAATCTTCACGTACAGCCAATTCTCACCCTTATCGATCACTGTCACGCCGTCAAATTGTGTCTTCATCTCGTGGCTCAAGTCGAAATCCGCAGGGTGATACTTTTTGAACGGATTGCCGCGCCTGACATGATAGGCGGCGCGAATCAGCAGCGCCACGGATGGCCGCACGCCGTTCGTGGCGCCGTTGCGGACAACGAATCCGTCCTCGATTCGGTCAATGATAAAGGGGCGCGGTCGCGGTTCTGGCGGCGTTGGCACCTCCGGTTCCGTGCCTTGGCCTTCGGGTTTCTTCCTCTCCCGTGTTCTGCTTTCTTTTTCCTCCGGCGGCGCTGGGATAGAGAAAAGATCGGCGAGCAGCGTGCGGTCTTCCTTTTTGTCCTGCTCGTTGAGGATTCGCACGATTTCAATGGCGCTGTGCGTGATGAAATCGAGAATCTTAGGACCGTCCTCATACTTCCCCTTAAAGTTAGCCCCGTCCTTTTGCCATTGCGTGTGTGCTGGGTTCTCAGCATCTCCCAATAGGGCGGCTATCGGTGGATCTTCGGCGATAACGAGTGACCGGATTCCGCGCAGCACGCCCGAACCGCGGCGACGCACATCCGGTATGATGATGCCTTCCCGGATGAACACGGGCTTTCCCGTTTGCTCAGAGCCATCTCGATGCAGGAAGACATCGAAGAAGGATTGGTTCTTTGGCTTTCCTTTCTCCTGCACCGAAAGGGATATCCTGAGTGCTATCCGTTCACCCCTTTCAAATAATTTGCGAGTTTCAGCCAGCGAGTCCAATGGGAACATCGCATCGGTCCATTTCCGGTCTTGGGGCGATTCAACCTGGAAATAATCTGACTCCTTCAACCGGCCTGCCCAGATCGCGAGTTCGCATAATGGAAGCACTTCCCTTTCAAGGTCGCCTCCGATTCTCTTGACTTCTTTCGTAAGCGATTTCGCGTCCAGCAGAGTTTCTATGCTCCGGGCTTCGATGATCACTTCCAACTGCCCTCGCAGGATCGGCCAGAAGTAGCCGCGCAGTACGGCCCCCACAAGGTTTCTGTCCGTCAGGTCGAGATCGCACCACGGAACAACGATGGTTAACCCTGGATCGTCCCCGCGCTGGACATCAAACACGTCGCAGAACTGGTCAATGTAATCCTTGTCTTCGATTGGTAGTATTAATCCGTCAGCGCCACCTTCACTGGGGCGGCCGAGCCACCCGTCAGGAGCATAGTCGATGTTGCCAATCTTGTGGGTTTTCAGTATCGCCATACCCATTAGCAGTTTCTTCCTGTCATCGCTACGCACCGTCAGGCCGAAAATCGTGTTGATCCGGCTGGAACGAGGGAAGACCTGCTTGCCGACTCCCCATCGGCCCCGGTCACCTTCTCCTTTGCCCGATTGTCCCTCGGCACGGAAGAAGTAATAGAAATGGTTCTTCGTTTGCTCTTGGGGATTTACCTCAGCTGCGTCACCGGTCAGCCCGGTTGCGCCGAAATCTTCGAAAACAAGTACAGGACAGTCTTCATGATTGTCAGGAATCTCCCTGAGACCATTTTGGGGAGCGCTGAGGTGCTGGTCAATCCCTTGGAGGAAAGGTGCAACCTTCCCTCTCGGAACGGCGGCATCCGTTCCGCTGACTCGGATTCGGACGATGACCTTTTCGCCGTTTCGTCGGGCATCTAAGGAATTCTGAATCCCTTCACGGATCAGCGCTTCACCTGGATTGCTGGTCGCATCGGTCGCAAAAAATTCGCCTTGAATCGGGTCACGTCTCTTATCGCAAGCACGCCAAGTATTGAATCGCCAAGAATAGGTCATGACCGGTCATTCTCCTTCTTCTTGTGGGGATTGCCATTATGGACGAACGCTTTGCCTTCGGGCGTGATCGTATATGAAACCCTGACCCCTTTGCGTTGCCGTGCGATCAGGCCGAGGTCGGCCATGCGGGAGAGGGCGCCGGAGCGCTGGGACGTGAGGAACGACTGGCTGAGCGAACGGTTGGTTTCGGCGGGGACGTGGACGCGCAAGGCTTCATCGAGTTTGTCGGGCGTGATCGCGCCGTCGGCAATCGCTTGGATGAGGGTTCGGAAGGCGAAGGCTTCGACTGGGACATGTGAGCGGATGTGGTCGAGAAGAAAGGTCGCTTCTTCTGACGAAAACTTCTGCGCGGGATCGTTTTGGCAACCGTCGAGCACGGGATTCGTCAGCCGGGCGAATTGCACGGCGGGTTCTGTCAACATCAGGCGCGCACCCTCTCCGGGCGTTATCGCGGCCAGCCGGTAATCCCACAACATACCGTAAAGAGCGCCTTGGCCGTTGACCCTACCAACGAACTGATTTGCGTAACGCACGCGGCTTTTTTCGGCGTCAGGCCCGCTACGGGGGAAGGCAGTCGCCAGCGAGTCGTCACGTGCAATCTGATGGCAACGGTCGTGATCGGTCAGGTAGTCACCCAGCAAAGCGGCGACTTCCCCGATTCGGCGCGCAACGTCCTCCGTCGGGATGCCTTCGGGATGCTGACTGGCGATACGCAGCAACGCCCGGCAATTGGCTTTGACCGGCAGCAGTTTATTGTGCTGCCCGAACAGCCAGCGGTCGAGTGTGAAGGCGTCATCGGCCCTTTCTAGTCGCGGAATCTCTACGGTCGGCACATCTAGCGTGTCTATGCCATCGGAAAGAAACAGGTCGGGAATGTGCGCCGGAACAGCCGTGATGGGCATCCGCGTACGCTTGCTTTCCGGGTTTCGCAACGCAGAATTGGTCTCTGATGTCCTTACGTTGAGCGCTCGGGCCTTTTCGAACGACGAAGACGCAGTGGAGATACTTTTGGACTTGGCCTCCCCTCCAATGACCACAGCGCCGCTCTTGGTAACATCCTGAGCCAGTACCCATAGATTATCAATGGCGACCGCCACGAGTTCACTGTAGTCAGCGTAATCGTCATCTGCTATCAGTATATCCATCTTGGCCCTTGTTTCTGAACTACACCTTATACAGACAATCATCCGGTCATCTCCTGATCTGATTTGTGGGCGTACAGTAAAACAGAGAATTATACTCTGTCAACATAAAAATTACAGTTTGTGGCTCAGAAAGACCAAAATTACTTGTATGAGAAAGGCGATAGACCTTCAGAATCCGCCTCTGAACAACTTGCCATTCGGCGGGGAAGATCGATGAAGTGTAGTGGTCAAGGCCATCATAAGTCCTTGGCCAGAAATGACTAACGGATGACCGCAGCGATGGCCTCGTACATCGCCCGGCTCCCAAAGAAAGGAGTCAAGGACCGGCAGGACAATTACGCCACTCGGCGAAGGGGCAGGTGCCGTTCCCGAATTGACCGCCCAACCATGAGCGCGAAAAAACGAGCCGGTCAAAGCCGGTCAGCGGCGGCAAGAGGGCCGATGTGAAGCAACCGAAGTGGACGAAGCCTGCAGGCGTTCTGCACCGCGCGTCATACTCGCTGAGCTGGGGCTCCGCGCTCCGACCGTCCACATTTTGACAACCCGGGTCTCACCCGGTTTACCTGACGGGGTTCGGGGTCTATATTGGGGGTTTGATGGGGAAGTGACATCCGCAAGGAGGGAACCATGCCGAAAGTCCAATTTCTGTCTCATTCGAGCTTTCTGGTTGAAACCGATTCGAAGACGCTTCTGATCGATCCGTTTTTTACCGGCAATCCCAAGGCGCAGGTGAAGCCGGGGGATATCAAGCCCGATTATCTGCTCCTGACCCACGGTCACGGCGACCATCTGGGCGATGGGCTCACAATCGCCAAGGATTCTGGGGCTACTGTTATCGCGCCCAACGAGTTAGCCGTCTATTGCGCGAATCAGGGCTGCAAGGTGCATCCGATGCACCTGGGCGGTGCGCATGACTTCGATTTTGGCCGTGTGAAGCTCACCATCGCCCACCACGGCTCGGCCATCGAGTCGGGGGATGGTGGCTGGATCTATACCGGGAATCCGTGCGGATTTCTGATTACCAGCGAGGGGAAAACCCTCTACCATGCCGGCGATACGGGGCTGTTTATGGACATGAAGCTGATCGGCGAGCTGGACTCGATCGATCTGGCGCTGCTGCCCATCGGGGACAATTTCACCATGGGTGTCGACGATGCCATCAAGGCGGTCGAATTCCTCAAGCCTAAGCATGTGGTGCCCATGCACTACGACACCTTCGACCTGATCGCCGCCGACCCCAAGAAATTCGCCTCCGGGGCTGAAAAACACGGGGCCAAAGCGACGATCATGGGTATCGGTGACACACTCGAGTATTGATCCGTATCAGGGTGATGCAATCTTTACGCCGGGGGCGCTGCACGGGCGTCTTCGGCGTATCTTGTGAGTAAGACAGAGACAGGGAGGTCTGGCAAACCGAAATGAAAAAACCGGCGAAAGTGCTGTTGTGGATTGTGGGCATTCTGCTCGGCCTGACATTGGCCGCGGCGATTGTGGTCAAGATCGTGTTTACCAAAGAGCGCATTCTGGCGATGGTGACGCCACGTCTTGAAGAGGCGGTCAACCGTGATATCGCCATCGGCGATGCCGGCATTTCGATCTGGGGCGGAATCGGTGTCTGGCTCGGCGATGTGGTGGTGGACAACAAGCCCGGTTTCTCCGAGGAAGCATTCCTGACCATTCACCGTCTCGAGCTGAAAGCACGATTCTGGCCGTTGCTGGCCGGGCGTGTGGAATTGGATCGGGTGATTCTCGAAGCACCGTCGCTGCTGCTCGAATACGATGCTGATGGCGAGTCGAATCTCGCGGGTTTGGCAACGGGTGAAGAGACAGTGCCTCCCGACAGTCTGGCGCCTCCTGATAGCTTGATTGTCGGCAGTGACGTTCCCGACGAAGCGGCGCTGGCGGCGCCGGTGGTTGTGGATCACTTCATCATGAACGGTGCGCAACTGGTGATTCGGCACGCCGAACCGGAGCGCGAAATCAGTATCAACGGTCTGTTCATGGACTTGATCACCGGTAATCCGGCCGAAAGCAGCAAAATGACCTTCCAGGCCGATATAGCGGTCGACTCGGTCCTTGTCACCGGCACCGAGCGCAGTTTTGCCTTTCGTGAGGGACGGCCTGAGGCGTACCTGAAGGGCTTCCTTGATCGCAAGGAGGAACTTGTTCAGCTCGACACGGTTGGGTTGAACTGGATGGGTGCATTAATCGCCCTCGAGGGACGCGCGCAGATGCATACGGCCTTCACCGAAATTCAAATCAACGCGCAGATCACGCCAACGTCAGTGGCGGCCATGATGGATCAGGCGGTGCGCAGCGGTTTGATGGAGATGCGTCACGATATCGACGGTGAACTGTCCGGCCACTTGCAGGGTTCACTCATCTGGCCGTTGCCGGAAGGAGCGACACCCGACTGGTCGGCGCGATTGTATGTGCGCAACGTTGTCTGGCGTTCACCCGACGGTGCGCACGAAATCTCTCTGCCGGTGGCGGAGATTCGGGGCGAACAACGGGTCGTCTCGTGGACGGCGTCGAATGGCACACTGCCAAATGGATCATTTTCGACATCGGGAACAATCGATCGTGTGTTTTCAGATGGCCGCGAGCTGTCTGCGCGTCTCAATCTCGATGCCAGTCTGGCCGAGTTGATGGCGCTCACTGATACAACCGATGCCGGATGGATTACCGGGAGAATCACCGCTGATCTAAACGCGTTCGGACCATTAACCAACTACAAACAGTGGCGAATTTCGGGGCCGGTCAAGTCTGACCGACTCACGATGGTTGATGCGTCATGGCCAGTCGATACCGTTGTAGTTGCACTCGATTGGGAATTCACCGGCGAGGATGTGACAATCCGCAGCACGCAGGTTGATGCCGGGCATTCGTCGGGGATGATGCGCGGCAACGTGGCCGGTATCGTACCGGCCGCATTGGCGTCGTTCGACCCGCCGCATGTGCCGCGCGCGACGTTGGAAATCACCTCCCCGTACCTGAACATCGACGAGTTGATGGCCGAAGAGGAACCGACTAGTGATACCGCGGCGGTGGGCGATACGGCACTTGTACCGGCGATTGCGGCCGACACGCTTCCATTTGAACTGCCGATGTTCGCTGCTACCGGGACGTTCGATTGCGACACCGCGATTTTCAACGAACTCACGTACACGGCAATTCGGTCACCCTATACATACCGCGATCATATTCTGACTTTCGACCCGGTTAAGGGACGAGTGCTCGGTGGCTTTGCCGAAGGAGCATTGCGCTGGGACATTAGCGACTGGGAGAATCCGTCATTTACCGCCCGCGTTGACGCCGACTCGATTCAGACAAATGACTTTCTGTCACGTTATTTCGGTTGGGCCGGTGGGTTGTTCGGACGCGTTCGTTTGGTCGGCGAATTTGCCGGGTCGGGGGATGAGGCTGAAGAAATTATGAAAACGTTGCACGGGAGTGGCCGTGCGTTGCTCTCGGATGGACGTTTGGAGTCGGCGCCGCTGCTGGCGCGTGTGGGACAGCGCATCGGATTCTCGGAGTTGGATCAGGCGCGCGCGATCAAGGATCTGATGGTCTCGTATCGTATCGACAACGGACGGTTGATCACCGATACCCTGGGCCTGGTGACCGACCAGGCGCGCTGGATTGCCAGCGGCAGTTATGGATTCGACGGGACACTCGATTACGACATCAATGTCAATCTCACCGATGCCGGCAAGCAGCAGTGGGCGCATATGCTCGAGGGGTCAAACTTCACCGTCGATTTGACCGGCACGGTAACCAGCCCGACCATCAATGTCGATGTGGCCGATGCGGGTACGACCGTGCTGAAGAACATCATCGAAAAGAAACTCACCGACGATACGACGACGATCGAAGACAAGGCGCGCGATCTGCTGAAGGGGCTGTTCAAGAAGAAGAAGGGTGATGGATGATGGTTCGCCGGCGCTGGTTATCCTCTGTTCGTGCCGCGCTCCTGATGTTCAGCGTGGTCGTGTGGGGAGTCGTCTCCGCACACGGGAAGGCGCAGCCGGAAATCACATTTGGCGTTCAGGTGGTTGGCGCTGATCCGGAACTCCGCGCACGGACGCAGAAGATCATCACCGAGGCGCATGAAACGTTGAAGAGCCGCAGCGGTCTGGGGTTTAATGACACGATCGAGGTTGTCTACGTGATGAAGGGGCAGACGTTCGATTCGATCGCCGGCGGCCACTTTCCCGATTGGGGGATCGGCGTTGCGATTACCGAGAAAAATCTGATCGCGTTGCGTTCCCCGCGCGACTATCCGATTGGCGATCAGTTGGCCAGCATCCTCAGGCATGAATTGGCGCACTTGCATCTGGAGTTGATTCTCGGCGGGCACCGTCCGCCACGCTGGGTGCACGAGGGATACGCGCAGCAGTTTGCCCACGAATGGAACTTCGGCGATGACTGGAAAGTGGCGCGCGCTGTCTTTACGGGCAGCACGATTCCGCTCACCGATATCAATGGTGTCAATTCATTCCAGGGTGCGCGGGCGGAATTGGCGTACATCCAGTCGTATTTGGCGATGGGGCATTTTCTCCAAAAGTATGGTTGGGATGGACTGATGCTGCTGGCCAGAACGATGCAGGAGGGCGACGACTGGGACGCTGCCTTCATGGCCGCGACCGGCGCCGACTATGCCAGTTATCAGGAGGAATTCGCCGCGTATTTGAAGGAGCGGTTCAACTGGGCGTCGTTTTTGGGCGACACGATTCTGTTCTGGATTTTCGCTGCGCTGATTTTTGTTGCCCTGTACATCTGGAAACGCCGCCGCTCGAAAGCGCGGCTGGCCGACTGGAAACGTCAGGAAGACCTCGAAGATGTGCTCTATGCGCCGTTCGACATCCAACGTCCTCAGAGACCCGGCGGTCCCGAACGCGATAATTCCGGCCCGGGGTGCTAACGTATCTGAGTCTCAACGCGTGACACTGAAGCACCGGTGTGAGTATGCAGCGGTGCGTGTGTTTGCATTCGTTGCACGTGTGCTGCCGCGTCGGATTGCACTGGCGTTCGGACGGGGAATCGGAACGCTTGTTTGCAGGCTTTGGAGACAGCGACGGACCATTGCGCATGATAACGTCGCCCGCGCATACGGTGACACGCTCAGCGACAGTGAGATTAACGGGATTGTGCGTCAGACATTTCGCACAATGGGTCAAACGGCTGTTGAGACATTTCGTTTCGACCGAACAGACCCCGAGGCGCTGTTGAAACGTGTTGATGGTGATCCCACCGTACTGCGTGAAGCGATGGAGCGACAGAAGGGTGCGGTCCTGGTATCGGGGCATTTCGGCAATTGGGAGGTGTTCGGTGCGTGGATTCGTGCGCTGGGTTTCGAAATCGATGTTGTCGTGAAGCCGATGCGCAATCCGCTGGTCGATGCGTTTTACAATCGCTGCCGAGCGGCGATGGGTGTCGGTGTGATTCACACCCAGGTGGCGACCAAGGGGATCGTGCGCTCATTGGCGAAGAAGCGATTTGTGGCGATTCTGGCCGATCAATATACCGGGGCCGAGGGCATTGACGTCGAGTTCTTCGGACGGCCGGCGTCGACACCGCGTGGTCCGGCGACGTTGGCGCTGCGTTTTGACTGTCCGATACTGTCAGGGGTACTGGAGCAATACCAAAATGGGCAATTCTCCACTTTCATTGACGGTCCGATTGTGTATGATGCCACCGGCGATACCGAGCGCGATGTCCGCGCGATCACGCAGGAGTTGACCACCCGACTGGAGCAGCACATCCGCCGGAGCCCCGGCCAGTGGCTCTGGACACACCGGCGGTGGCGAGACTGATGACAGCCAAGCCGACCAGAGAGAATGCGATTCTGGTACGCGCACCCAATTGGGTGGGTGATGCGGTCATGGCGTTGCCGTTCTTCGATGCCCTCCGTCGTGTCGCACCCGACGCGACGATCTCATGCCTGTGCCCGGCCGGAATCGCACCGTTGTACCGCGATGTGCCGACGATTGATCGGGTGTTGATTCTCGATGAATTGTACGGGCCGCGGGGACGGCAGTCGGTGTTGTACAATGGCCGGCGAATGCGTCCGGGGATGTTTCGCACGGCATTTATTTTGCCGACATCATTGGGTTCAGCGTTGATGATGTGGCACGCCTGGATTCCCGAACGGATCGGATACTCTTCGGAAGGACGGCGACTGCTGCTCTCCAAAGCAAAACCGTATAAGAAAGATGGCAAGCGGCCGCACCGAGTCGAGGGATATCTGGACCTGTTGCGTCTGAAGTATCCGGACACCGACATCAATCCGGTTTTCTACTACCAGCCGGGCGAGAACGCGCAGCTTCGCGCAACGGAGATTCTGGAAGACTATTCTCTCGACAATTCCAAAGCCATTCTGGCAATGGCGCCGGCGGCTGCGCAAGCCAACAAAATGTGGATGCAGGGACGATTTGCCGAGATTGCGCGACGGTGGTGTGAGACAACTGACGGACACGTGATTCTACTCGGTTCGCCTGGGGATCGACAGTTGTGCGATCAGGTATTGATGCTCAGCAAGTGCGATGATGTTGTGAATCTCGCCGGTGAAAGCGATCTGCCAGCGGCCGGCGAGTTGATTCGACGCGCGGCGGCATTTGTGGGTAACGATTCCGGTTTGGCGCATTTGGCGGCTGCTGTTAAAGCCAATGCCGTGGTGTTGTCAGGGCCCGGCGATCCCGAAGAAGTCGGTCCGTACAGCAATGCCGCAATTACAATTAAACACCCACTGTTCTGTTCGCCCTGTTACAAGAACGAGTGCTGGCGCACCGATAAGCCGATCGAGTGTCTCACCGAGATCGACACCGAACAGGTCTGGACAGCGTTGCAGCGATTTATCCCCGACACTGAAGCATTATAGGCCACTCCGATCCGATGTCGAACGTCCCTCATGTTGCCATTGTCGGATCGATCAATCGTGATGACGTTGCCGGCGAGGGCATTCGCAACCATCGCGGCTGGGGCGGCATTCTGTTTAATGTCGCGGCCTTATTGCGTCATGGTGGATCGCCGCTGACTATCACCCCGATCGCCTACGTAGGAACTGATGCCCAACAGCCGGTTGGGAACTGGCTGTCACGACAGCCTCGTGTGGACACCAGCGGACTGGTCCCACTCAACCGAAACGGCAACCTGTGTCGTCTGCGGTATCGCGATCCCGATCACCGCGATGAGCGCCTGCTGTATCGTGTTCCAGCGCTCACGTGGTCGCGACTTCAACCGGCACGGACGGCGGACACCACCCTGATCAATTACATCTCCGGCCGCGATGTTGCGGTTCGTGACTTGGAGCGGTTCCGCCGCGCGTATCGCGGAACGATCTACATCGACGTGCACAGCCTGCTGCTTGGCCGACGACAGGATGGCACCCGCTATGAACGGCGTCCCGCGCATTGGAAACGTGTGATCGATTGTGCGGATGTTATTCAAGTCAATGAACGTGAGTTTGAGATCTTGTCCCGGCGTTTCTCCACAGTAGAGGCCATACGTGACTGGGCCGATTCGGTTCTGTTGCGGGGACGGTGCCGTTGTTTGATTGTGACCCGTGCTCATCGTGGCTCGCTGTGTGTGTCACGCCGGGGCCGGGACTGGCAAATGCGAGAGTTTGCATCGGGGCGACGTGAACCGATTCCCGATCCGACCGGAGCAGGAGACACATTCTCCGGAGCGTGGATTGCCAAGTGGTTGGCTGACCGCGACCTGGATGGGGCCACACATTTTGCCACCCGCGCGGCATCCCGTCCCGCGCGCCCGCCGATTTGATTGGCCGATCACTTTTGTCGAATACAACCCGTTCAGCGGGCAGGCGCACATCCACCTGTACTGAGTGAAATCGAAAGGGTGCGCCTTAACTTTCTTGCTCCCTCTCCCCTCGGGGGAGAGGATTGGGGTGAGGGGGAAGCTGTTCGCGGCAGACACGCAGCTCTACCCCTACGGCGGAGTGCGTAGGGGCGCCCTGAACTTGTCTCACCCAACCGTCCGGTCATTGACTGCCTCTTGCTATCCCGCTATGTTCTCCTACGTGTAACGTTGCACGGAACGGACATAAGGGAGGGTTATGATTGATAGACTGAAAGACGCCGCGGAGTTCCTCCGGTCGAAGGGGGTTACTTACGGCGACGTGCGCTATGTCCATACGACGCGCGAGGCCATCCAACTGACCAACGATACGGTCGACACGTTGACCAATGACGTTGACCAGGGGTTTGGCATTCGGGTATTGATGGATGGCGCGTGGGGATTTGCGTCATCGGCGGTCTGCACGGCTGGCGAGATGCGCAAGGTGGCCAATCGGGCGATTCAAATCGCCAAAGCGAGTGCGTTGACCAAGCGCGAGGATGTGGTTTTGGCCGAGCAGGAGCCGGTCAAGGGTACCTACGAGACACCGTTCGATACCGATCCATTCAAGGTATCGCTGTCGAAAAAGGTCAAAGTCCTCGCGAAGGTGAATTCCATCCTGAAGAAGAACCCGAAAATCCGTGTGGCCGAATCGACGATGGATTTCATTCGCACGCGTAAGATCTTCGTGTCAACGGATGGCGCGGAAATCGATCAGACCATCACCGAGAGTGGCGGCGGATACACGTGTACCGCTGTGGGTGACGGTGAGGTCCAGCGCCGGTCGTACCCGAATTCGCATCGCGGCGACTGGGGCACCGGCGGCTATGAATTCATCGAGCAGATGGACTTGGTTGGTCATGCGGAACGGGTGCGTGAGGAAGCGATTGAATTGCTAACGGCCCCGCCGTGCCCATCGGGTGAACGGACGATCATCATCAACGGTTCGCAGATGGCGTTGCAGGTGCATGAATCATGTGGGCATCCGGTCGAGCTAGACCGCGTGCTGGGGACCGAGATTTCCCTGGCCGGTGGTAGTTTCCTGACGCTCGATAAGAGGGGCGGATTTCGTTACGGCGCGCCGATCGTTACGATCGTCGGCGATGCCACCGTACACGGTGGATTGGGATCGTTCGGTTATGACGATGAGGGGGTTCCTGCGCAGCGGTTCGATATTGTGCGTGACGGGATCTTTGTTGGATATCTGACGTCGCGGGAGACCGCACCTCGGGTCAACCAGCGTTCCAACGGCACGATGCGCGCCGACGGATGGAACCGGGTTCCCCTGATTCGTATGACCAACATCAATCTCGAGCCCGGCGATGCGGAGTTGGACGCGTTGATGGCCGATTCCGATGGCGCGTTATTCCTCGATACGAACAAGTCGTGGTCGATTGATGATCAGCGACTGAATTTCCAGTTCGGTCTCGAAGCGGCATGGGATATCAAGGGCGGCAAGAAGGGACAGATTTATAAGAATCCCCTCTATACCGGCATCACGCCGCAGTTCTGGAATTCGTGCGATGCGATCTGCAATCGCAACCATTGGCACATCTGGGGCGTGCCGAATTGCGGCAAGGGCGAGCCGATGCAAACGTCGCGCGTGGCACACGGTGCGGCGCCGGCACGCTTTCACAACGTAACCGTGGGGGTGAGCCAGTGATCGGACGCGACAAAATCATCAGCCGCCTGAAAGAGACGCTCGATCTCAATCTGGGCGACCAATCCGAAGCAGTCTTCCTGGGATCGGAATCTCACCTGACACGGTATGCCAACTCGACGATTCATCAGAATGTCTCGGAAACACAGACCAAGGTGTACTTCCGCGTGGTTACCGATCAGAAGATCGGTGTGGCGGCGACGAATAGCCTAAGCAAGACCGACCTGCGCAAAGCGTATAAGATGGCGGCCAAGATCGCCAAGATACAGAAGCCGAATCCGGATTTCGTATCGCTTCCGGGACCATCGGATTACCCACAACTGGATACCTACTTCGAGAAGACGGCACGATTCACGCCGCGCCAACGCGCCGCCAAGGTGCGTACGATCATCAATCGCGCGGCGAAGAAAGACTGCACGGTGGCGGGCTCGTTGTCGACCGGGTGTGGTGAGATCGCGGTGGTCAATTCAAAGGGTGTGGCAGCGTATCACCCCCTCAGTTCCGCGGCGATCAATTTGATTGCGATGCGCGAGAACTCGTCGGGATACGCCGAGGGCCTGGCACGCAACATCGACGATATCGATTTCAGCACTATTGCGAGTACGGCGATCACCAAAGCGGTGAAGTGTAAAGATCCGGAGGAATTGCCAACGGGCGATTATGAAGTCATTCTCGAACCAGCCGCGGTCGGATCAATCTTCGAGTGGGTGAACTACATTGGTTTTGGTTCGAAAGCATTTCAGGAAGAGACGTCATTTATGTCGGGGCGGATCGGCCAGCCGGTCACGGGGGAGAATCTGACGATCTACGATGACGGCACCGAGACATCGGCGATTGCGTTTCCGTTCGATTTCGAGGGCGTACCCAAGCGTCGAGTCGATTTGATCACTAATGGCATCGCCAAAGGCGTGGTGTACGATTCGATGTCGGCGCACCGCGACAACACAGAGTCGACCGGTCATTCGCTCACACCCGATGCCACCGGGGAGGGTGGGATCGCGTTGAATCTCTTCATCGAACCCGGTCAGTCCAGCCTCAAGGAGATGATCAGCAACGTCGAGGACGGTTTGCTGGTGACCCGTTTTCACTACATTAACGGATTCATCAACACCCCGCAGGCGGTTTTGACCGGGATGACGCGCGATGGTTTAATGCGCATCAAGAACGGCCGTTTGCGCGGCGGAGTGAAGAATCTGCGCTTCACCGACAGCATGCTGCGGGCCTTCGGGACGATTAAGGCGATCTCGGCCGAGCGGCAGTTGATCAACGCCTGGTGGGACTCGTTGGGCTGTATCGCCGCGCCGGCAATGCACTTGGGGTCGTTTAAGTTCACCGGGCAGACCAGCTTCTAACGGAGGGATGGCAGAAACCGGGGAAACTCAGACTTCTGCCAACCAAGTTATTGCTGTTCAGGGTGTTACGACCACTGATTCTTTAGTTGAAAGCGGTGTGGCAACGCAACTTCGGATGGAGAAATTCGTATCTACGCCTGTGAGAGAGGACGTGCCGTGATGCCAGGGTTGGGGTCCCGCGTCCTTTCAAGGGTGATATACAACCTGCAAGGTGCGTGAGGCCAATGACTCGCAAGATCGGAACAACAGTGACGCGACTCTTTGCGGCCGTCCTCTTGACGGCCGGCTGCTGGGCCGTGTCCCACGCCCAGGACCTGATCATCGATATCGACGATATCGATCCGGGAGAACTCCAGTCGGCCGCGTTCGAGATGAAGAGTCGCGGCAACATTCAGATCATCGCCATCGGTGCGGAACACGAAAGCGGTGAAGCCATGTTCGCGTATTCGTGGATCATCGATGCCACCAGCCGCGAGTTGGTGTGGTCGATGGACGAGGAATTCACCGAAGCGGTCGACGACAATGAATGGCTGCGCCGATTCGACGACGACATCGATCTGAAACCGGGCGTGTACGAAGTATACTACTACGCCAACCGACCGTACTACTTCGACGGTCACCATTTTGACTTCGGAAACATCGATCTAGGGGACCGGAAAGACAAAGAGAAGTTCAACCGGGAGTTGGAAGACTTGCTCGATGCGTTGGGCAAGTGGATGAAAAACGAAAAGCACGATCTCAGCAACGACCAGTTGCACGATCTGATTCGAAAGTTGGGGATTGAAATCCGCAGCGACGGGAACGTGTCAACGGTTGCGATGGGTACGGGGCGTCTGGATCCCGACATCGACCTGACGCGTCCTCGCAACGATGCGTATCTGTCACAGGCTTTTGCGCTTGACGAGGAAGCCGACCTCGAAATCTACGCCATCGGCGAATTCTATAAGTCCGAAGATATCATGGTCGACTGGGGTTGGGTCATCGATGCCCGGACGCGCGAGCAAGTCTGGGAGATGAACCGTCACAACACCGACTGGGCCGGCGGCGCGACAAAGAACCGCCGCTACATCGGGCGCCGAACGTTCGATCCGGGCGAATACATCGTGTACTACGTTACCGATGATTCGCATACGCACGATGATTGGAATGCGCCGCCGCCGTTTGATCCCGACGGCTACGGGTTACAAGTCTTTGCCATCTCGTCGAAGGGCGATGATGTGATTCGCAAGGTCGAAGATTCCTACGAAGCCGATGCCATCGTGCAGCTCACCCGTATCGGTGACAACGAGCTGGTTTCGGAAGCGTTCCGAGTGGAAGACAAGACCGAGCTGCGGATTTACGCCATCGGCGAGTACGACCGCTTCAATGATCGCATGGCCGATTACGCGTGGATTACGTACGCCGGCGAACGACGCAAGTATTGGGAAATGGACGGCTCCAATACACAACCGGCCGGCGGCGACAGCAAAAACCGTCGCTTCGACGGTATCGTCTCGTTTGATAAGGGCGAGTACATCGTGTATTACTCATCTGACGGATCCCACTCGTACGGCGACGGCTGGAATGCGAGTCCGCCGTTTGATCAGAAGTCATATGGTGTCACCGTCTACCCGGTTGACCCGGATGCGGAGGCAACAGCGATCCGGATTGAGCAAGTCAGCCAGACCAATCCGAATGCATTGGCCGAAGTGATCGGCGTGCGCGACGATGAGCACCAGTCAGTACGATTCTCACTGTCCACGCCGACGCGCGTAAGCATCTACGCCAACGGTGAGGGGACACGTCACGGTATGGTCGACTACGGCTGGATTGAGAATGACCGAACCGGCGACATCGTGTGGGAGATGACGTACCGCAAGACATCACATGCCGGCGGCGCCGATAAGAATCGCATGGTCGACCAGGAGATCATTCTCGATAAGGGCGACTACGTGTTGCACTACATCACCGATGACTCCCACGCCACCGGCGACTGGAACGCCGACCCACCGTCGCACCCCGAGATGTGGGGGATTTCACTGTCGCGGATTGATCGCGCCGGCGAGTAAACGATACTACCGAGAAGTTTGTGTAGGGGCGCAATCGGTGCGCCCCTTTTTGGTTCGTTACGACGGGCCCAGGCCATGTGGCCATTGACGAACGTCAGTGGCACCCGCTTTCGGACACGAATCCTGACAATCGCTCGATGTTCATTGACAATCACCGGGCTTATGGGCGTGTTGAACCCCCCCCCCCCCCCCCCCCCCCC